>JBGPFE010000052.1:0-28331 GCA_041483135.1 Gammaproteobacteria bacterium
ATCGCATACATCGCGCCGGCCAAAGCGGTCGTTGTATTGGCAATGACAAAAGCGAGCAGCCGGATGCTGAAATTGCTGTAGCCCAGGAACTTGAGCTTGTCCTCGTTGATCTTGGTGGCGAGACAGCAGGCGCCGTAAATCGAATCGTCGAGATACTTGTAGAACGCCCACACCGCCAGCCCGACCAGCAGCGCGAAGATAAAGAAATGGCTGGGCTTCCCCAGGTTCAGCACCGGGGTGGAGGCTATGTTGGTCAGAAACCACAGCCCGTTATCACCTTTGGTGATGTCCACCAGGACCTTCTGCATGAGATAGAACACGATCACCGCCAGCGCGAGATTCACCAGCGCGAAGTAGTCGCTGCGCAGGCGCACGAAAAGAGGACCGACGATGAAAGACACGATGAGCCCCGCCAGCACGCCCAGCAGGATGCCGATGTAAGGATTGGCGCCGAAGTAGAACATATAAAACGCGGTGCCGTAAGCGCCTACCGCCAGGTATGCCGGCTGCCCGAAAGATATGAATCCGACTCGCCCGAGCAGGAAGCTGCATCCAATGGTGTAGATCGAGAAGATGACGACCTCATTGAGGAACGGCAGGGGCAGAAACAGCCGGGCTCCGGCCAGCAGCGCGAACGCCAGCAATATGCCCCACCACCATCGAAGTGCATTCACCATGCTGGCGTCCTTAAATCGCTAGAGGTAGCGTTCACACACATCCGCCTTGATCGATTCCCGGTCTGTAAGCTCGGCCACGACGCGCCCCTCCTTTATAGCGTAGACCTTGCTGGAGATCGCGCAAACCAGAGGCAGGTTCTGCTCCACGAGCACCAGCGCCGTGTTCTTGCTCAATTCCGCAAAAACGCCTTTCAGATGCGTAACGATGCTGGGAGCCAGTCCCTCCGTGGGCTCGTCGATCAGCAGCACTTTCGGGCTGCCCAACAGGGCCCTGCCGATCATCAGCATCTGGCGTTCGCCGCCGCTCAGGAAGCCCGCCTTGCGGCCCATGAGCGCTTTCAGCTTCGGGAAATAGCCGGTGACCGGATCCCAGTTGTAATCCTTGGTCGCGTAACTGCCGAGCTCCAGGTTTTCCCTGACCGTCAGATCGGAGAACACTTTCTTGTCCTGCGGCACGTACTTGATCCCCATCTTCGCGATATCGTAGACCTTGCGGCCGACCAGATTCGCGTGTCCGGAAGTGATGGATCCGGCGAGCGGCGTCAGAAATCCGGCGATGCTCCTGAGCAGCGTGGTCTTGCCGGCGCCGTTGCGCCCGACGCAGGCCACGATCTGCCCCGGTCCCACGGCGAGGTCCATGTCGAACAGCACCTTCGACTCGCCGTAGGAGACGCTCAGGCCTCTGACGGCCAGCAGTTCGCCGTTATTCGCCGCGTCATGCGCTGGCATGCTCGCTCCCGTCGGCGGAGACGTCGATTTGCCAATAGCTTCTTCGCACTTCCGGATGGCGCATGCATTCGTCATATCCGCCGTCCGCGATGATCCTGCCCTCGTGCATGACGGTGAGCCGCTGCACGAAGTCTTTCACGTGTGAAATCTTGTGTTCCACGATCAGGATGGTCTGCTTGCCGACGTGCCTGCCCAAGACCTCCAGAACGCCCCTGATTTCGGACTCGGCGAGCCCCGCCAGCGGTTCATCGAGCAGCAACACCTCGGGCTCGGCCAGGACCGCCATGGCGATTTCCAGGCGCCGCTTTTCACCCAGGCTGAGATTCTTGACCTGCCGCTCGCGCACATGCTGGAGATCGAAGGTTTCCAGGATCGCGACGATTTTGTCTTCGTTCCGGTATTTCTTGCAGGTGTTGAAGAGCAGATGCAGCAGCGACGCTTTCCGGTGCGCCCGGAAAAACGCGAGCACCAGGTTGTCGAGCACGCTGAGATTGTCGAAAGTGGAGGTGAGCTGGAAAGTGCGCATCAACCCCCGCGCCACCCGTTCCTGCGGCGTCATGCGGGTGACGTTCACGCCTTTGTGCAGGATGGTTCCCTCTTCGGGGACGTAATACCCCGTCAGCAGGTTGAAGAAGGTGGTTTTCCCGGCCCCGTTGGAGCCGATGATGCCGGCAACTTCGTGCTCGCGCAGCGAATAATCAACCCGGTCAACGGCGACCAATGCACCGAAGCGCTTGGTGACGCCTTGGGCCTTGATGATTTCCGGACTCAATTCCGTGCTCGCTGCCGGCCGCTTTACTCCCTTCCGCCGCGGTGAAGCGAAGTCATCTACACCGGGGCAGAGAGGAGCTTTACCAGGGCAAGGCCGTGCTTAGTAACCGAGAGACTTCAGCGTCGGCATCACCGACTCGCCGCCCACCGAACCCATCACCGTAAAGAGATCCCATTCGTGCTTCCGCTCAGCGGGACCTTTGCCTTTTACGAGGAAGGCAGCGTGCTTGTAGGCGGCGGCATGATCTTCGCGCCAGTTGGCGGGGCCCTTGACGGTGTTGAATTGTCCTTTATTGGCCATCAGGGCTGCGGACACCTTTTGCGGATCAAGGGATTTGGCGGCCTCGAAGCCCCTGAACATCTCCATGTACGCGATATACGCGATCGTCGCATAGGCATCCGGCGGCGCTTTGTATTTCGCACGATACAGCTCGGTGAACTCCTGGGCGCTTTTTGCCACTTCCTTGTCGGGGAAGTTGGCGAGGTCATAGTAAAAATAATGCATCGCGTAGACGCCCTCCAGAGCTTCAGGCGGTAGCCCTTTGGCGACCACGTTCGTGGTGAACGCGTTGAATATCGTCATCTCCTTGCCGAGCCCCATCTGGTGCACCTGTTTGAGCAGCGCCACGGCGTCAGCAGCGAATTGCGCGGCGATGAAAACATCCGGCTTGGCCGCGCGGACTTTCTGCAGGACGGTCGTGTAGTCGCTGGTTCCCAGCGAAACCTCGTCATAGCCGACCATCTCGGCGCCGTATTCCTTGGCGGCGGCAGTCGCGCCGTCGCGCATGTCCCAGCCCCAGCTGTCCGAGCGGGCTAAAAAGAAAATGCGCTTCTTGCCCAGCGTTTTGACGGCTGCCTGGCCCGCCATGTAGCCCACGGTCCAGGGGCTGTATGCGGTGGCGAAGGTCGAATCGGCCCGCTCACCCTTCTTGAAAGCTTCCAGCGCCTGCACGCATACGGGGAAATATGGCATGGGTTCCTTCGTAACGACGGCATTGATGGCGCGTGCGAGCGGCGCCCAGGTCTGGCCGCCCACGCCTTTGACGCCTTCGGAAACCATGTAACGGTAGCGCCGGACTCCGACGTCCAGCTTGGCCTCATCATCGGCAACTACGCCCTCCACCATGACCCGGCCGCCGGGCATGTTGAGCCCGCCCCGTTTGTTGATGACATCCACCGCCAGCAGCGCGCCGTCTCTTTGCGTTTCAGCCACCGCCGCAAAAGTCCCGGTCAGCGGCAGCAGGATGCCCACCTTTATCTTGGTGGGTTCGGCGGCGATGGTGGTGCCAAAACCAAGTACATTGCAAAACAGGAATATCGACAGCAGGGTCAAGAGCTTTTTCATTGTTGCCTCCTTCTGTTTGGGTATGGTGGATACAAATCCTCAATCAACGGCTAGTCTCAAGGTCACACGAACGGTCCGCCTCCGGGTATCGACGTCTGCGGCCTGGATCCGCATGACGCGCGGCGCAGCGGCCGAGAGCCGATATCCCCGGCCTATGACTCCGCGGACTTTCCCCCACTATGAATCACGCAGGGGCCATGGCCGTTATTGCCTAATCGAAGGATGCAGAACGCGCGCAGGCCCTGTATTGATCTATCTCAATAAATCATCCGGTAGGAATTGCTCCTGCCCGGCTTGTTGAGTCATGCTGGGCGCCTCAGGTTGTGAGCCGCCGGTAGGTGCCCGCTCATGTTGAGCGGCAGCCGTGCGAAGTCCTCGACCGTGGTGTAATAGACGTCGCCGTACCTGTGCGACCAGCTGCGCGTGCCCGCCGTCACGAGCCGTACCCGGCCGCCGGTGATGCGGCGCGGGCTGGAATTTCCGCGAGGGAACATGAGAGCGTTCGAATACGTCGCCGCCAAGGATTCCCGGCATGCCGTGGCGTTGCTGGCCGAGTACGGCCCGTCCGCCAAGGTGCTTGCGGGCGGCACCGATCTGCTGGTCGAATTCAAGGCCGCGCCCCGCGTCCCGCAAATGGTCATCGACATCTCGCGCGCGGAGGATCTGAAGAACATCGCGCTCACGGCGCAGGGTTTGAGCATCGGCGCCGCGGTCACGCATACCGAGATCATGCGTTCGCCGCTGATCCGGGAGATGTGCCCGGCGCTGGTCGACGCGGCGCACACCATCGGCGCCGTGCAGACCCGCAATCTCGGCACGCTCGGCGGCAATCTGGTGACATGCGTGCCGTCGATGGACAGCGGCCCGACGTTGATCGCGCTGGACGCGCTGGTCGCAATCGCCGGACCTGCCGGCTACCAAGACATGCCGCTTGACGGGTTTTTCGTCGGGCCGCGCAAAAGCATCCTCAAACCCGACGAATTGCTCGTGGCGATCGTCATCCCGAAAAAGAATCTCGGCAAACCGGCCGCTTTCGTGAAGTTCGGCCTGCGCAAAGGGCAGGCGCTCGCGTTGGTCAACGTCGCGGCGAGTCTGCGTGTCGATAGCGACAAGCACGTCTTCCGCGGAACGCGCATCGCGCTCGGCGCGGTCGCGCCGACCGTTATCCGCGCGCAGCAAGCGGAAGCGTACCTCGAGGGCCGCGCGGTTACGCCCGAGGCGATGGCGGAAGCCGGCCGCATCGCCGCCGGCGAGGCGAAGCCGATCAGCGATTTTCGCGCCTCGGCCGCGTACCGGCGCGATCTGATCGCGGTGCTTACCAGGCGCGCTTTGGAGGGCGCTTACGCGCTGGGCAAGTCGAAGCGCGACAGGGAGACATGAAATGGCGAACGTGACGCTCAACGTCAACGGCAAGCTGCGGACCGCTTCCGTGCCGCCAGAAACGACGCTGCTCAAGCTGTTGCGCGACCATTACAATTTGACGGGCGCCAAGCTCGGGTGCGACGTCGGCGATTGCGGTGCGTGCACGGTCATCGTGGACGGCATGCCGGTCAACGCCTGCCTGATGCTGGCCAGCCAGGCCGACGGCCGCGAGGTGCTGACCATCGAGGGGCTCGCGACCAGCGACCAACTGCATCCGCTCCAGAAGGCCTTCGAGGACCATGCGTCGTTGCAGTGCGGATTCTGCGGGCCCGGCATCATTCTGTCGGCCAAGGCGTTGCTCGACGAGACGCCGAATCCCACGGTGCCGGAGATCCGGGATGCGCTCTCCGGAAATCTGTGCCGGTGCACCGGCTACACGAAGATGATCGAGGCAATTCAGGCCGCCGCGCGCGTCCTGCGCGAAGAGCCCGCGGAGCGGGACGCGTAGCACGCGAGACCAGGGACTGAGCCATGGCGCGCAAAACAGATATCGGCGAACGGGAGCAACGGGTCACGCAGAAGACACTGCATAGCGTCGACGAAACTTTGCGCCTGCCGGCGGTAACGCCGCCCGTGACGTACCCGATCGAAACCCTCGTGCCGCAGGTACGCCAGCAAACGCCGGCAGTCGGCCAGCGCGCGACGCGGTCCGACGGCCGCATGCACGGACTCGGCCAGACCAGATACATCGACGATCTTGCGTTTCCCGGCATGCTGTACGCAAAGATCAAGCGGGCCGGCATCGCCTCGGCGCGCATCAAGCGCATCGATACGCGGGAAGCCGAAGCGATGCCGGGCGTGATGGCGGTGCTGACCGGCCGCGAAATTCCCGTCAACTCGTTCGGGCCATCATTGAAGGACCAACCGGTGCTCGCTGACGACCGCGTGTTTCACGCCGGCGACGGAGTGGCGGCCGTGGCGGCCGTGACCGAGCAGATTGCGCTCGAAGCTCTCGACAAGATCAAAGTGGAGTATGAACCGCTGCCGGCGGTCTTCGATCCGCTCGAAGCGCTCAAGGACGATGCGCACAAAGTGCATGCGCCGAACAGCAACGTTTACGCCACGAAGATCATCAAGAAAGGCGATATCGACAAGGGGTTCGCCGCCTCCGACCGCATCTTCGAGGGCCGCTTCCGCACCCAGATGGTCGAGCACGTGCCGCTGGAACCGCACGCGACGATCGCCGTGTGGGACCCCAACGGCCGCGTCACCATTTATTCGACCCTGGGGCGAATCACGCTCGGCCGTGCCGATGTCGCACGCACGCTCAAGATGCCGATCAATCGCATTCGCATCATCGCCACCATCGTCGGCGGCAATTTCGGCGGCAAGAACGAGATTACACAAGAACCAGTGCTGGCGCTCCTGTCGAAAAAAACCGGCCGGCCCGTCAAGGGCACGTTCACGCGCACCGAGGAATTCATCGCGACGACGACGCGTCACCCGATCATCATGGATTACAAGACCGGCGTGTCGAAAGCGGGCAAAATTCTCGCGCGCAAGGTGCGTCTCGTGCTTGATGGCGGCGCCTACTGCTCGTGGAGCGAGACGACGCTGGGCAAAGCGTGCATCCTGGCGGCCGGCCCGTACAACATCGATAACCTCCTGGCGGAAGCGTTCGTCGTCTATACCAACAAGACGATGACCGGCGCGATGCGGGGATTCGGCGCGCCGCAGGTGTGCTTCGCCTACGAATCGCACATGGATGACATCGCCTGCGCGCTCAATATCGATCCGCTCGACATCCGCCTGCTCAACGCGTTTGAGGAAGGCTCGTCCAGCCCGACCGGCCAGGTACTGCAGAGCGTGGTGGTCAAGGACTCGCTGCTGCAGGCAGCGCAGCGCTTCGGCTGGAAGGAGGCGCGGTCATGAAACGGCGCGGACGCGGCATCGCCTGCATGTGGTACCCGATCGGCTTCACGGTCGCGGCGAACCCGAGCGCTGCGGTCGTCAAAATCAACGAGGACGGCACCGCGACCGTGCTCACCGGCACGGTGGAAACCGGCCAGGGCTCGCTGACCGTGCTCGGGCAGATCGCGGCGGAAGAGCTCGGCATCGCCACCGACGACGTGCACGTGGTCTCGGCCGACACCGATGCGACGCCCATGGACACCGGTGCAATCGCCAGCCGCACCACCTACGTGACCGGCAACGCGGTCAGGCTTGCGGCCGGGAAGGCCAAGGCGATCCTGTTTGAAGTGGCGGCGCCGATGCTGGGCGTGAAGCCCGATCAGCTCGAAGCCAGGGACCGCAAGATCCAGGTCAAGGACTACCCGCAGCGCAATCTCGCCCTCGGCGAAGTGGCCAACCATGCGCAGGTAGTCATGGGCCAGCCGCCGATCGGAGCCGCATCTTTCAATCCGGCGACTGTCGCGCTGGATCCGGAAACCGGACAGGGCAAGCCGTTCAGCACTTATGTGTATGCCACCCAGATCGCCGAGGTGGACGTGGACGACGAGACCGGCGAAGTGGAAGTGCTGCGCATCGTCGCTGCGCATGACTGCGGCACCGCCATCAACCCGATGCTGGTGGAAGGCCAGATCGAGGGCGGCATCTCGATGGGCGTCGGTTTCGCGTTGCAGGAAGAAATCCTGTTCGACGACGCCGGCCGGCAGATCAACCCCAGCTTCACCAATTACATCATGCCGACCAGCCTCGACATGCCGGCAATCGAGGTCGACATCGTCAAGAGCTTCGATCCGACCGGGCCGTTCGGCGCCAAGGGCGTCGGCGAGCCGACGGCGGTCCCGACGGCGGCGGCGATCCTGAACGCGATTCACAATGCGGTCGGTGTGCGCATCACCTCGCTGCCGGCCACCGCCGAAAAGGTGCTCGCCGCGATCAAGGCAAAACGCGCGCAGGAGCCGAAGCGGATTGCGGCACGCGCCCGTCAGCCTGGCAGTTAGAGCGCCATGCGCGGGCCTGACCTTTCAACGTCTGATACTCATCCTGGAATATTGGTATCTTCGTTGATCAAAGTGCCGGCCAGCCCGACCCGCTGTTGGCGAAGCAACTCGTATATGAAGTTTTCCAGTTCCGGGCCCAGAGCGTCGCGCGCTGAGACCATGCCGACGGGACGATCGTGCTCGACTACCGGCACATGCCGAAAACCGCTTTTATGCATAAGTTGAAGCGCGTCCCCTAACGGACTATCCGGGTGGATTGTCTGGGGGTTGCGGGTCATGACTTCTGCGATCCGGGCGGTATTTGCATCGCGGCCTTCCGCCGTCACGCTGAATAATGCATCGCGCTCGGTGAAAATGCCGACGAGCTTGCCGTTTTCCACGACCATCACGGCGCCGACGTAGTTCTTTTTCATCAGGTGGGCGGCTTCCCTGACGGTCGTTTGGGCCGGACACGTAAGGGGTTCCTGGTCCTCGATAATCCTTCTGATGGTGCGGGCCATGTCAGACCTCCAGTCACACGGTAATGAAAATCAATCCACGCACGCGGAAAACCGCATGGGAACAACGCATGCTACAGACAGGCCAGGCCGCGCGTTTGAGATAGGTCAAGGTAACTTGAATTTCCTGCAAGTAAACAGGAACGCGGCCCGCGTCCGGATAGATGAAGGATGAAGGCGTATAAACGCCGGAATCCGGGTCAGGCGGCGGGGCCGGTGCGGCGCAGAGAATGCAGATCGCCGGTGCATGGCAGACGTGCGTTATCCCCGGCGCCGGTCCCGGCTTCGGCCCATTTTTCCAGGCGACATTTCACCGTGAACGTAACAAGTGCTACTCTTCAAATTTCTGACCCGGCAACCGAGGCAGGCAGTCTCGAATCGCCCGTAAAGGCACCTCCGTGATACGCGAATGTTCTTTAGCTGTGTTTGCCAAGCGCGATTGTCCGACCTGCCAGCTCGTCGAGCCGGTGATGCATGCGTTGGCGGCGCGCGAGCAGGGCTTCAGGGTCTACTCGCAGGACGATCCCGGTTTCCCCAGCGAGGTCAAAGGCGTGGTGGACGACCGTGAACTGGAGCAGTCGTTCCGCCACAACATCGAGACGGTTCCCACGTTGATCCGGTTCGAGAACGGCCGCGAGGTCGCGCGCACCGAGGGCTGGGACGTCAAGAAATGGCGCAAAATCACCGGCGTCGCGGACCTGGGCAAAGACCTGCCGGAGTTTCGACCGGGTTGCGGCTCGAAAAGCGTCGAGCCTGGCGTCGCCGAGCATCTGCTGGTCAAGTACGGAGATGCCGGGATCAGATCGCGCAAGATCGAGTTCGGCGATTACGACGATCCGGTCGAGCTCTGTTTCGAGCGCGGATGGAGCGACGGGCTGCCGGTCGTGCCGCCGACCGACGTGCGCGTGCTGCGCATGCTGCGTGGAACCACGCACAGGCCCGATGAAGTGGTCGGCCGCATCCCGCCGAATCTCGCTGAGTGCACGGTGGAGAAAGTCGCTCTCAATGCGGTGATGGCCGGCTGCAAGCCCGAGTACTTGCCGGTCGTGCTGGCGGCGGTCGAGGCCGCGCTGGAGCCCGTATTTACGCTCCACGGGCTCCTTGCGACGACTTATTTTTCGGGGCCCATCATCATCGTCAACGGGCCGGTCGCGAAGCGGATCGGCATGAACTGCGGGATCAACGCGCTGGGGCAGGGCAACCGCGCGAACGCAACCATCGGGCGCGCGCTGCAGCTCATCGTGCGCAACGTCGGCGGCGGCCGGCCGGGCGAGGCCGATCGCGCGACGCTCGGCGGGCCCGGCAAGTACACGTTCTGCTTCGCCGAAGACGAGTCCGATCCGGCGTGGGAGCCGTTATCCGTCGCGCGCGGTTTTCCGCGCGGCGCTTCGACCGTGACGCTGTTCCAGGGCGAGGGCGTGCAAGGCTTCGTCGATCAGAAGTCGCGCACGCCCGCAGACCTCGCGCGTTCGCTCGCGATGGGCCTGAACGCAACCGGGCATCCGAAGATCGTGCAGACGCAGCGCGCGATTCTCGTTCTCTCGCCCGAGCATTACGCGATCTTTCGCGACGCGGGCTGGGACCGCCAGCGCATCGAGCGCGAAGTCAACGCCGCGACCGTGCGGCCGGGCAAGGACCTGGTCGCCGGCGCGCACGGCGTCGGCGAGGGCATACCCGCCGCGCGCGCGAACGAGGCGGTGCCGAAATTCTACGAAGACGGATTGATGATCGTGCGCGCCGGCGGACCCGCCGGATTGTTTTCGGCGATCCTGCCCGGCTGGCTCGCCGGCCGCAACCGTATGGAGCTGCAACCCGTAACCAAGGAGATCAAGCCATGACGAGCATGCAATGGATGCGCGACCCCACCGCGGAGACTTCACCGCTCAAGCGGCCGCGCCACGCGCCGCCCAAGTCGCTGGAAGGACTCACTGTCGGGCTGTTCGATATCGGCAAGACCCGCACCAGCGAGTTTCTCGACCAGGTCGAGCTGCGGCTCCATGAGCGCAAGATCGAGACCCGGCGCCTGGGCAAGCCGACCAACTCGAAAGTCGCCACCCCCGAGATACTGCAGAAGGTCGCGGACGAAGCCGACGTCGTGCTGATCGCGCTCTCCGATTGAGGGTCATGCACGTCGTGCAGTCTGCACGACCTCATGAACCTCGATGCGCGCGGTATCCCCGGCATTTCGGTGGTCACCACCGGTTTCACCGACGCGGTAGCAGCGCAATCCAGGGCGCTCGGATTCGATCCGGCCGTGCTGTTCGTGCCGCACCCGATCCAGAACCGCACCGCGGACGAACTGAAGAAGATTGCCGACGACGCAGTCGAGTCCGCAATCGGGATGCTTACCGGTAAATAAACAGGGGCGCAGCCCTGCCGGCCGCCCGTTTCAGGATTTCTTGGGCGGGGCCATCTTGCCGCCCATTTTCACGCAAGTGCCTTTGGCGACGAGCTTCCAGTAGTCCGGATCGTTATCTGTCCTGGCTGTGCCCGCGCATGAGTGTTTGCCGGAGGCGCAATCATTCTGGCCGGCTTTGGAGACGCCGTAGCATTTTTCCTTTTCCTTCGACTGCTCCGGGGCGGTAGCGGCGCCGGCGACGCCGACGGCGAGCAGTCCCATCAGGGCGGAACGAATGATGGTGTGTTGGTCCATGGAAACTCCTCTGTAAAGTGATAGCAGGGGTCAATAGCCCCGTTCTTTGGTCGGGACGCGATGCATTTCCTTACCGCTCCCGGCCTCAGTGTCGATGATACCAGCGCGCATTATCTACTGTTTTGCGCAGCACCGGATGCCCAACCGATCTGCCGGCTGCCGTCCTGCAATGGCTACGGATTTTCATATTTCTGCAGCAGCAGGTAAAGCGGATCCATCGAAACCGACAGCGGCCCCAGGTAGGGATATTCCAGCTGATTCGCCAGCGTCAGGATCAACGCATAAGCGAGCGAAGCTACCGACACTGCGATGTATCCGCTTTTCTTGGGATTGAACATAATAAGATTGATCAACGATAGAAAAGTCAGCAGCACCACCGTCAACCAAAGCGCGGGGTGGATGGGGCTCTGAAACGTGCCGGACAGCCTCTGATGCCTGAGGCTGCTGAGCTTTCCAAGTTCGCTCATCGCGTGGGCGCGGGTCAAAGGGTCTTTGATGTTCTGGCAAATTTTGTATATCGCATCCAGATGTTTGACCGCATCCTCCGAGCCTTGCTGGCGCGTCGCTTCATTGAATTCCGTTGTCGCAACCGTTTGGACATATAAAACCAGCGCGCGCTCGGCCGCCCTCATCATTCCGGAGTCGTGCCTTAAATCCATATGCAGGGTCTCGATGACCTGGGCTTCATTTTTGAGTATGGCATCCTGTTCCCGATGATGGTTCCACAGGGTAACGACCACGAAGGCGATGGTTAATCCGGTCACTCCGTTGAGTACGCCGGCGACCATCGGGAAAGCGAAATCGTTGTGTTCAAATTCATGTTTCCTGAGCAGTTTCCTTATCCAGTATTGAACGGGAAAGGTGAGCAGCACGTAGGGAATCAAGGCGATGGCCAGGGCAACGAAGAAACCCTGCGATGCAAGCCATAGGGAAAGGTCTGTTACGGAATCGAATATCTGCCTCATATGAACCTCCGCTTTCCCGCTGGCTTGAATGACCGGTGACAGAAACGATGGGCCCGGATTACTTGATTCCCCGGACCAGCCCGTATTTTAGCCGGATAATCTTTCCCATGCTGACGCCTGCCATGCGGGTCAGGCGGGCGGATACCGGTAAAATAGCAAAGCCCCACCCTGCGGAGAAGTCGAATTGGCTGCTGCTGTAGACGAGTTTGAGTTCTTTCTCGGGAAAGAGTGGTCGGACGGCTTCCCGGTCGTCACCCCGACCGAGCAGCGCGTGCAGCGGATGCTCGAAGGCACGCGCCGCGATCCCGAAGAAGTGGTCGGCCACGTCCCGCCCGCGCTGGAAGCCGCCACCGTGCGCACGGTCGCGATCCACGCGCTGATGGCGGGATGCAAGCCCGAGTATCTACCGGTGGTGCTCGGCGGCCTCGCGCTCATTCTGCGCGAAGAGTTCAACATGGGCGGCGTGCAGTGCACGATGCACGGTGTCGCGCCGCTCATGATCGTCAACGGCCCTTACGCGCAGAAGATAGGATTGCACGGTGGCAACGGCTGCTTCGGCCCGGGATTCCGCGCCAACGCCACGATCGGCCGCGCGATCCGGCTGATGCTGCTCAATCTGGGCGGCGGCATCGCGGGACTCGCTTCGGCCACGGTGTTCGGTTCGCCGATTCGCTACACCGCGTGCCTCACCGAGAACATGGCGCACACCCCGTGGGCAAGCCTCGCTGTGTCGCGCGGTTACTCGCCCGAGGACAACGTAATCACGTGCGCGATGGCCGAAAGCCCGCGCCTGCATTTCGACGACGCGAGCACGGAGCCCGAGCGGCTGCTGACCGGCATCGGTGACGCGATGACCGCGCCGGGTTCGTGGAACATGTGGTTCCGCTCAGACATGGTCGTCGCGATGAGCCCGCAGCACGCGGCGCTGTGCGCCGGCGCGGGAATGAGCCGCGCCGCCGTGCAAGAGCGCCTGTGCGAACTCGCCGTGCGCAAGCAGGGCGCTCTCAAGCGCGGCGGCAACTGGCGTCCCGAGCGCGCGCGCGCGATGGGTGCCGACCCCGACGATGATGATTGCCTGATCAAGGCCGTGAAAGACCCGCGGCGCCTGCACCTGATCGTGGCCGGCGGCCTGGGGCCGATTACCGCCGTGTGCCACGGCTGGAACGAAACCAGCCATTCGGTGCATGGCGCGTATGAGATATAGCGAAAAGCAGCAGGCAAAACCGGTGACGGGTAATGAGCGATGCGCGATGAGTAAAAATCCTTATTCCCCCATTACCCATTTCCCGTTACCCTTTACCCGGTTCTGAGCGACGAAGGAAACAGTCATGGCGAACGATCTCGGTTTCATCGATCCCACCGCGGGCGGCAGCAAGGCGAAAATCGCGCTGGCTGCGCGCCCGATGGACCTTGCCGGCAAAGTCGTGGGGCTGCTCGACAACACCAAGGAGCAGGCCGACGTCATTCTCGAAACCGTCGCCGACGTCCTGCGCGAGCGCTACGGGGTCGCCAGGGTCGTCATCCGGCGCAAGGAGCACTTCTCCAGGCCCGCGACCGCGGAGATGATCAACGAAATGGCGCAGGAAGTGCAGGTCGCCGCCGCCGCGCTCGGCGGGTGAGGATCCTGCACGTTGTGCAGTGTGCACGACACGGTCGAATTCGAAAAACGCGGCATTCCCGCCGCGGTGTTCCTGACCCAGGTGTTCAGGAACGCGGCGGTGCATACGTTTCGCAGCAAAGGCATGGACGGGCACCCGCTGATCGAGCTGCCGCACCCGGTCAGCAATCTCACGCGCGAGGAAATGCGCGCGGTCACGCTGAAATTCGTCGAACAAATGGTGCGCCAGCTCACCGCCTGAGGTGACTATGCGTCGCAGCCATATTGTTTTCGCCGCGATCGCCGGCGGCCTGATCGGATCTTCGTCGTGCGGTGCGGCGGAAACTCAGCGCTATCCGGCGCGCCCGATCCGCTTCGTGGTGCCGTTCGCTCCCGGCGGCGCCAACGATGTCATCGCCCGCATCGTGGCGCTGAAGCTGGGCGACGCGCTCGGCGAACCGGTGGTGGTCGACAACCGCGGCGGCGGAGGCGGCACGATCGGGACCGATATCGTGGCGAAAGCGCCGCCCGACGGCCACACGCTGCTGATTGCGAGCGTGGGCATGGCGGTCAATGTGGCGCTCTATCCGAAACTCCCGTACGACACGCTCAAGGATTTCGCCCCGGTCACTTCGATGGGCGCGCAACCCAATATCGTGGTCGTGAACCCGTCCGTGCCCGCGAAATCGCTCGGCGAGCTGCTCGCGCTGGCACGGGCCAGGCCGGGCCAGCTGACTTACGGTTCCGGCGGTGTCGGCAGCACGTCGCATCTGGCCACCGTGCTGTTCGTGACGATGGCCAAAGTGGACCTGCTGCACGTTCCGTACAAGGGCCTGGGGCTTGCAATCACCGACCTGATCGGCGGGCAGCTGCAGCTCGCGATCTCGAATGTGTCCACGGCGTTGCCCCACATCAAGGGCGGCCGGTTGCGGATGCTCGCCGTCACCACGGCCAGGCGAATTCCGATGTTTCCGGATACGCCGACGGTGAACGAGGCGGGAGTTCCCGGTTACGAAACCACCGGCTGGTACGGTTTGCTGGTTCCCGCGGGAACGCCGCAATCCATCATCGTCACGCTGAACGGGGCGGTCGCAAAAATCATGAGCTCCGCCGCGATCAAGGAACAGTTCGGCGCGCTGGGCCTGGAGCCCGATTCTTCGTCGCCGGAGGCGTTCGGGAAAAAATTGCGGGCGGAAATTGCAACCTGGGGCAAGGTCATCAAGGCGTCGGGCGCGAAGCCCGAGTAGCATCTTCGCTGCGGCGCGGTTTTTAAAATTCAGGCCGGCTGATCTTTTCCCTGCTGCCGCCCGCTGATCTGGAGCACTCGCATGCGATACGAGCTTTTCTACTGGCCGTCGATACAGGGACGCGGCGAGTTCGTCCGCCTCGCTCTCGAGCAGGCGGGCGCCGAATATGTCGACGTGGCGCGCGAGTCCGAAGCTGCCGGGATGGGCGTAGCCGCGCTCATGCGGTGGCTGGACGACGCGAAGATCGAATGCCCGCCGTTTGCGCCGCCGTTCCTGAAGGCGGGCGGCCTGGTGATCGGACAGACTGCCAACATTCTTTTATATCTCGGCGCGCACCATGATCTGGCGCCCGCAGACGAAGCGGGCCGGTTATGGACGCATCAACTGCAATTGACGCTCGCCGACTTCGTCGTCGAAATTCACGACACCCATCATCCGCTTGCGTCCGGCCTTTATTATGAAGACCAGAAACCGGAGGCACTGCGCTGCGCGGCGGATTTCCGGAAGGAACGCTTGCCGGCGTTTCTCGGTTACTTTGAACGCATTCTCGAACGCAACCCGCACGGCAGTGACCACTTGGTCGGGAACATGCTGACCTACGTCGATCTTTCGATGTTCCAGGTAATGACCGGGCTGCGCTATGCGTTTCCGCGGGCAATGGCGCGGTCAAAGCGCGCGCACCCTTTGCTCGATGCGTTGACCGGCCGGGTCGCGGCGCTGCCCCGTATTTCCGCGTATCTCGCCTCGAAACGGCGGCTGCCGTTCAACCAGCAGGGCATCTTCCGTCATTATCCGGAACTCGATGATCCGCCTGCGCGCAAAGTCAGGCGCAAACCGAAATAAGGTGTTTCAAAGCCGGCGCGCGCCGCGGTTAAGACGATGGCTCAGGGAATCGAATACGCGCTCGCCGCGATGATCTGCTTCGGGTTGGCGGATTTCATCTACAAGCGCGCCGCCGGAGCGGGCGTGCAGGCGCACCACTTCATGATGGTACAGGCCTGGTTCTACGCGCCGACCGTCGTTTTGTACGGATTGTTTACCCACACGCTGGCGTTCACAACGTCCGCGCTGTGGGGCGCGGCGGCCGGCCTCCTCGTGTTTACCGGGCTCTACAATTTCGCGCGCAGCCTGAAAGGCGGCGCGGTGAGCGTGAACGCGCCTATCTTCCGTCTCAACTTCACGATTACCGCGGCGCTGGCGATGCTGTTGCTCGGCGAGCCGCTGACTGCTTTCAAGTTTGGCGGTCTCGCGCTTGCGCTGGCCGCCGTATGGCTGCTGCTGGGCGGCGCCAGCACCAGTGGGACACCGGCGTCGCGCACGACCCGGTCGTCGCTGATGCAGGTCCTGATCGCGACCCTGGCGATGGGTATCGCCAACTTCATCTACAAGATCGGCGTGCACGACGGGACGACTCCTGCCACTTTGCTCGTTGCACAGGCGGGCGTGTTTATTTCGCTCGCGACGGGGTTTTCCTGCGTTATCGACGGCGGGATCAGGCCGCCCAAGTCAACCTGGTCCCATGCGGCGACGGCGGCAATCCTGTTCGTGTTCGGCTTTGTCTTTCTGCTCGAGAGCCTTACCCGCGGGCAGGCGAGCGTCCTGGTGCCGATTGCGCAGATGGGATTCGTCGTCACCGCCGCGCTCGGCATCATGTTCCTGCAAGAATCATTCACGCCTCGCAAGGGCGCCGGCCTGACGATAGCGCTTGCCGCACTGTTGTGTCTTGCACGGGGCTAGTCTGAAATCGGGACCAGGATCGCCCGGCGGGCGAGGCTCATCGAGGCCGCGAACGTTGCAGTGAGTTGTTATCGTCGCGACAGCGGTGTCACAATAGCCCCATTAGAAGTTGGCCGCCGCAACAGGAGAACGCACAATGCCATCCGTCGAAACCCGGCATGCGCTGAACGGGCAGCCGGATCCGGTGAGATCCGCGTGGGAGAGAATCGAGGCCCACCTGGAAAACGAAAGGAGGCGGGTGCACGACGAGATCAGGAAATACCCGCCGCCGATCCCCGCCTGCGACCAGGATTTCAATTACCTGCTCGAGAAACGGGCGCAAATTACCGACGAGCTGGGCCGGCTGCGCGAAACCGGGATGGCAGGCATTGCGCCGGAAGACTCCATCAAGCTGATCGACGAGTTCGTCAACGCATCGAATTGCATTGACGATGAAATGAAACGGAAAATCAGGTCCGATTTGAAGGCAGGGCTTGCCAGGCCCGCAACGCGCTGAACAACACCGTCAACCGTCGGCCCGGTTCGTTTGAATGACGGGCTGCTGCTCCTCGTCCCGCGGACAGTCCTTGAGTTCGGAGTTCCCGGTGCAGGGTCTGTATGCTTTCATGCGCGGCGGCACCGATGGGTTCACAAATGTGAAAATGCCACGGCTGTGAACGTGACAATGGCTGTGACCATGGCTGCCGCCGTGACCGCGAGCCAATGCCGGTCCGCCAGTCATGGCAAGAATGAAGACCGCAAGCAATGCCGTTTTGAGCAGCCGCACGAGTCTGTCCTCCGTGCCCGACAGATGACACGATTATCCCGGATACATTAGGCCGCAAAACTTACGCCGAGCTTACATGAACGCGGGAATATTTTCGCGATCCCGCTTGCTTATTGCCGGTCTGTTGCGGACGATATCGGATATGTGGCGGATCATCCTCGCTGCGCTCATCCTGGGTTGCGCCGTATCCCTCGGCGCATGCACGGCAATGCGCTGGGAGAAGCAAGGCCTCGCCGTGGACTCCGGAAACGAAGACATGGGCGAGTGCCGGCAACGGGCCTATCTGGACGCCTCGCATGGGTATTTCAACACGTTCCCGCGCGCCTATTTCGGACGCGACATGCGCGGCCGGGCGTTTATGGACTACCGGTACTGGCCCGATTCGGAACGCTTCATGCGCGAACAGGATTACATGAACTCGTGCATGCGGCAACGAGGCTATCGGCTGGTGCCGGCCGAGCCGGGGAACCGCACGCCTTCCCCGTGACCGGCGGGCGCCTGCGCTCGCTGCCATGCGCGACGGCCGAATCGAAGCAGGGCGGCCGCCGTTTCTGATAACATTTCCCTCGCCATGCTGCTAAAGCGGCCGCGGCCCGATATGATTCGGTGCGCGGTCATGCGCGGCAAGGCGAACCGCAACGAAAGCGCAGGCGGAATTAAATAACCGAGGAGGAGTCATGTACCCGCAAATCCATGTCAATTTCATGGCAGTCGCCGCAGCCGTCGTCGTGAGTTTCTTTTTCGGCTGGCTCTGGTACGGGCCGCTGTTCGGCAAAAAATGGGCGGGCCTCATGAACATGCCGACGGACGGCAAGCCCGATCCCAAAGTCATGCTGCGCGGAATGGGGCTGATGGTGCTCGGGACGTTTCTGACGGCCTACGTGCTGGCTTACTCGGCCGAAGTCTGGCGCCCGTCGCTGTGGCGCGCCGGGACCGACGCGCCGGCCTACCTCTACGGATTCTGCAGCGGCTTTTTCACCTGGCTCGGTTTTTACGTGCCGATGCTGCTGGGAGCCGTCGCCTGGGAGGGCAGGAGCTGGAGCCTGTTCGGGCTGAATGCGTCGTACCACTTCGTGAACCTTCAAATCATCGCGATGATACTTGCCTACTGGCGCTGATCACCGGCCAGGAGCGGCAAAATGATTTTCAGGGGCGGATGCCGCTGTCACGTGATGCCGGCATGAGCAAAGACAAATTCAGCTACGAAGAGCTGATCCAGATCGTGCAATTGATCGAGTCTTCATCCCGGTTCGGCGAGCTCCATCTCAAGGTGGGAGACGTCGAGATCGATTTGCGCGCGAAGGGCGTTGTGGATCATCCGCAGGCGGGCCGCGACGAGGTTGCCGCGCAGGTTGCCGTGCAAGGCGGCGAAGTTTCCAACTATGTTCCGATCGCTCTCGCCGAAAACGCACGAGGCACTGCGCCGGCGCAGCAGTTTGCAGCAGGATCGGTTTTGATCAGGTCGCCGACGGTCGGCACGTTTTATCGCGCGCCGGAGCCCGGGGCGCAGCCGTTTGTCGAGGTGGGGGGCCGCGTGAAACCGGATACCACGGTATGCATCATCGAGGTGATGAAACTGATGAGCTCCATTCCCGCGGAACGCAGCGGCGTGATCACGCACATTCTGGTGGAAGACGCCCGGCTCGTCGATGCGGAGCAGGTGTTGATGGTAATCGACCCTGAAGCCTGACTTCGGGTGCGCCGCATGACACAGAAAATGGCCAGGAAACTCAGCTTCATTGACGTTACTTTGCGTGATGCCCACCAATGTTTGTGGGCGACGCGCATGACCACTGAGATGATGACGCCGATCCTGTCGCGCATCGACAAGGTCGGGTATGCGTACATCAATATCCTGGGCGGCGCGGTATTCGACGTCTGCGTGAGATATCTGCACGAAAATCCCTGGCGGCGCATCAAGGTTCTCTCCGAGCATCTGGAAACGCCCACTGACGGTTTGACGCGCGGGCAGAGCCTCTACACGTTCGAACTTTTCCCCGACGACATCGTGACGCTGAACGCGCAACGCCTGGCCGCGAACGGCATCAAGATGTTCACGATATACGACGCCTTGAACGACAACCGCAATCTTGAATCGTCCGCCAAAGCGGGGCGGGATGCCGGTATGAAAATCAACGCCTGGATGGTCTACACGCTGAGCCCGGTGCATACCGATGCCTACTACCAGGAGCGCGCCAAGGAACTGGTTGCGCTCGGGGCCGATCACATCGGCGTCAAGGACGCCACCGGATTGTTGACGCCGCAGCGCGCGCGCACGCTGTTTCCCGCGGTGAAGCGGGCGGCCGGCGACGTTCCAATACAGCTCCATTCGCATTGCCAGTCGGGGCTTGGCCCGGAAGTCTACAGCGAGGCGATCAAGGCCGGCTTCAGTTTCATGCAGACGGCGTCGCGTCCGCTCGCCAACGGCGCCTCGCTGCCGGCCACCGAAGAAGTCAACGAGCGCGCGCGCGAACTCAATGTGCGGAGCGGGCTGGACGAGGACGAGCTTGCAGCCGTGGCCGGTTATTTCACCTGGTTGTGCCGGCGCGAGGGCAAGCCCATGGGCCAGGTCGCGCAGTACGACGCAGCGCTTTACGAGCATCAGATACCGGGCGGCATGATTTCGAATCTCAAGTCGCAGCTTGAGACGCTGCACATCGAGAACCGGTTGCCGGAAATTCTCGAGGAAGCGGCGCGCGTGCGCGCCGACCTCGGTTATCCCATCGTAGTGAGCCCGTTCGCCCAGTATGTGGTGACGCAGGCGGTGCTCAACGTCGTGCAGGGCGAGCGCTACAAGACGATACCCGATGAAGTGCGCAAGTATGCGACCGGCTGCTACGGCAGGCTCGCCGCGCCGCTCGCGCCCGAGTTTGCCGAGCGCGCCAAGCTCAAACCCGGCGAGATAGTGAGCGAGCGGCCAGCCGTCCACATCCCGCCGTGGATTCCGCGGCTGCGCGCCGAGCTTGGCGCAGGCGCCGATGACGAAGACCTGTTGCTGGCGGCGTTTTACGACCGGGAATTGCTCAAGCCGCTGAAAAAATCCGCACCGGTCTACCAGTACCGTACTTCTCCGCTATCCGAGCTGGTTCGGTACCTGAACAACCGCCAGGATCTTGAGCATGTGCATGTCCGGTTTGCCGGAACTGAAATGACGTTGAACGCATGACGGAATGAATCCAGATACGCTCATACGCCTGCAAAAAGGGGCGCATATCTGCGACAACCTCATGCTGGCAGTGGGCATGCTGATGATTCTCTACGTCGGCATCGCAGTCTTCGGGCTGGTGCCGAGCTCCGCCAGACACTATTCCGCGTTCATGCTGTTCGTGATGGTCATGTCCAGCATCGCGTCGGTCAAGGTGATCATCAGCGAACGCCTTGGGCTCAAGATGATCGAGGAAGGGTACGCGGAACAGGTCAGCGACGTGCCGGCGAAAACTCCCTTGATGGTATGGGTGAGGGGGGCGCTGGCGCTGGCGGGGTCGGTGCTGGCGATCACAGGCGCCGTCTATATTCTGGTCCATGCCGACCGTCTCGAGAGGGCATCGCCTTTTTTCCAGGGATTCGACATGGTCATGGGCGCCGCCCTGACCGCCGGCGTCGTGCTGCTCACGCTGATTCATTGGGGGCTGACGCTCGCCTCCCTCGTCGTCATGGCGATCGCGTATTTTTTCCTGGGCCAGCACATAAACCACCCGATATTCGGGCATCAGGGGTACGACCCTTCATTCGTGATGAATTACCTCGGGCTGGGCGTGACGCAGGGACTGTTCCTGTACGCCCAGACTGCGGCCGATGACATTTTCTTTCTGGTCATCTTTGCCACCACGCTCTTCGGTCTGGGCATGATGCCGATGATCGTCGAAGCCGGCCGGCTGGTGGGCGGCCGCCTGCCGGGAGGGGCAGCGGCGCCCGCGGTCCTCGGCAGCGGCGCGGTCGGCGCCGTCATGGGAACGGCGGTATCGAACGTCGTGCTGTGCGGCCGTTTCACGATCCCCCTGATGACCCGTTACGGCTACAGCCCGGCGATGGCCGGTGCGATCGAGGCAACGGCGTCGACCTGCGGACAAATCATGCCGCCGGTGCTCGGCCTGGCGGCCTTCCTTATCGCGAGCACCCTGGGCATCGCTTACGTGGAAGTCGTCAAGGCCGCCGTGCTGCCCGGCATTCTGTACATCACCGGCGTCGCAATCGGCGTTGCGGTCTATGCGATGTACCACAAGCTGCCCAGGCTGACCGAGCCGGTGAACATGCAGATCATCTGGCGGCTCCTGCCGACGTTCGGTATCTCCTTCCTCACCGTCATCATCTTGCTGGTGCATTATTATTCGTCCGCCGTTGCGGGCATGGCGGGCGTGGTTGTCGCGCTCAGCCTTTCGGTGTTCCAGGGCCGTTATCGCCCGAAGTTCAAGGAACTCAAGGCGGCATTCCAGGAAGGCCTGATGCTGGTCTCCCTGCTGTCCCTGCTGCTGATCGCAATCGGGCCGCTGGGCCAGGCGTTCCAGACGACCAATCTGTCTGGCAAGCTCGGCATCTGGCTGATCACCGTCTTGCCCGACAGCCAGATCATCCTGCTGATCGGGGCGGCGGTCCTTTCCATTATTCTCGGCATCGGGCTGCCCACTCCGGTGGCTTATATCATCGCCGCGCTCGCGGTGGTGCCGTTCATGATACAGATCGGCATCGCCCCCCTGCAGGCGCATTACTTCGCGTTCTATTTTGCGGTGTACGCGACTCTGTCGCCACCGGTGGCGGAATCGGTGCTCGCCGCGGCGAAAATCTCGGGCGCGGGATTCTGGGACACGGGAATGCATGCGATGAAGCTGGCTGCCACGACCTTCATCATCCCGTTTGCTTTTGTATTCAATCATGAGCTCATGGAGTTTCCCCACATCTCATGGAAAATGATCTGGGCGGTCGTGGAAGTCCTGATCGTGCAATGGACGAGTTCGATCTTCCTGTACGGGTATTTCAGACGCAAGCTCACGACGATCGAGCGTTATGGGTTCCTCGCCGCAGTGCTGCTTGGATATACGGCCATCATGCGGCCTGAGGCTATCTACACCTACCTGGCATTGGGACTTACCATTGGTCTCATGGCATGGGTTCGGGCGCGTCCCGCGCCGGTATCCGTCACGTTTCCGGGGTAGAGGGCCGGCATGGCGGATGGGCCGCCATAGGCTTAATATAAACGACCACATAAACAACCAACCAAAGGAGAGGAGCTCACAATGTTAAAGCGTCTGTTCAATTCCGTTGTGATGAGTGGGGTGCTGGCGTTGGCGGCCGTACTGGCGGCGCCGCCTGCCGCGGCCCAGGGCAAGGTATCGGTGCCGCTGCTGCTCTGTCCGTCAGGCTGCGGGCCGACCGAGAGCGACACCATCCTCATGGTCCAGATGATCAAGGAAGGCTCGCCGGTCACGCTGCTGCCGCAGGAAACTCCCGGTTACATGTACAACATCCGGGAGATGGCGCAGAGCAGTAACTGGAAGCGCGTTGTTTTCAGCACGGAAGACGTGCTGATCCAGCTGGCGATGAAATGGGGCGGCACGCCGGAGCTGAAGGAGTTCCTGCCCGAGCGCGTGCCGATCAAATTCAAGCTGCTCTACGGCGAGACCTGGTGGGGGCAGGGGAAATTCTTCGTGACGTTCGATCCCAATATCAAAAAGATTGCCGACAGCAAGGGCAAGCGGATTTCGCTGGGCCTGCGCAGCCAGAGCGACTGGGGCGTGTTCTCGCGGCTGGCTCTTGAAGCGTACGGGGTTACCCCGCAGAACTCGGATATCCGCCACCTCACGCCCGCCGCGCTCACCCAGCAACTGATCGACGGCTCGACCGACGTCGCGGTAAGCGTGTTCGGCATGGAGCCCAACCAGAAGGAGTGGCTGATCGGCGGGCCGCTGCGCCAGCTCGAGGCGTCCGGCAAGCCGCTGCACTACCTGGGAATGGAGAAGGAGGTCATCGATCGCATCAACAAGAAGTACGGCACAACCTTCATCCACATCGTTCTCCCGGCCGGGACGCTGCCCAAGCAGACCGAGCCGCTGTCGGTCGGCCTCGTGCGCGGCTACAAGGCGGTCCATCCGGATTTCTCCGACGAAACCGCCTACCAGATCGTGATGAGCGTGGCGAAGCTCGCGCCGAAGCTGCGCGACCTGCACGTGCTGTGGAAGATCTGGTCGCCCGAGCTGATGGTGGCCGGCCTGTCGGACGAGAACGTCCATCCGGGCGCCAAGAAGGCTTTTGTCGAACTGGGCTGGTGGGACAAGGCTAAGAATTACCCTGCCATGACTTATCCGCAGTAGCAGTCTGCGCACGTCCCCTCTTGCCCGGCGCCGGTCCGGGGAGAGGGGACGGCTGACCACCGGCCGCGCGCGGCCGGCCTGCGTCCCGGCGCTATCGTTGCATTGTCAGGCGTGGCGCGAAATGTATTTCCTGTTGAAGGCATCCCTGATTCGCGTTCCCGGAGAGAAAGCGAGATGGACCTGACGCTGCAAGGAAAAACCGCTTTGATCACGGGTGCGGCGCGCGGCATCGGTGCGCGCATCGCCGCGCGCTTTGTCGAGCACGAGTGCTTCGTGTACGTCGCCGACATCGACGAAGCGGGCGCGAGCGCTTGCGCCGCGGAGCTCGGCCCGCACGCGGTGGGCGTGCGCGTGGACGTGCGCGACCGCGCCGGACTGCGCGCAGCGGTCGAGCGCATCGTGAGCGAGCGCGGCGGCATCGACGTGCTGGTGAACAACGCCGGCCTGCTCACGGTCGGGCCTTTCGACCAGACCACCGGCGCGGCGTGGGACGATCTGGTGGCGGTCAACCTCACGGGCGTGTTCAACTGCGTGCAGGCCGCGGTGCCCGCGATGCGCGGCCGCGCCGGCGCTTCGATCGTCAACATCGCTTCGGTTTCCGCCGAAAAAGGCGGCGGCGCGATCGGCAACGTCTGGTACGGCACGACCAAGGCGGGCGTCATCGCGATCGCGAAGGGCCTCGGACGTGAGCTCGGACCGGAGGGCATCCGCGTCAACGCGATCGCGCCCGGCATGATGGAGACCGATATGGTACGCGCGCATCTCACGCCGGCGATGCGCGAAAAGATCCTCGCGCGCTTTCCGCTGGGGCGGTTCGCCGGGCCCGACGACGTCGCGCGGCTCGCGGTTTTCCTCGCCTCCGACGCGGCGGCCTTCATTACCGGGGAGACGATCGCGGTGGACGGCGGTTTTCTCAGGACCTGAGGGGCACCGGGAGGAGATGCAATCCCAGCAACCGCAGTCGCACTTTGTGCCCTATTTGCTGCTTACGCTCGCGGTGCTGGGCTGGGCCGGCAACTGGGTGATCGGCCGGGCCTTGCGATTCGATGCGCCCCCGGTCGCAATCACGTTCTGGCGGTGGGCTATTGCGCTCACGCTGCTCGCGCCATTCACTTACCAATCTTTGCGCGACCGCTGGGGCATCATTCTGCGTTCCTGGAAGATTCTATGCGTGCTCGGACTGCTCGCCACTGTTTTCCAGCACATCCCGATCTATGCAGGACTGCGCCACACGACCGCCACCAACGGCGCGCTGCTGAATGCGGCATCGCCGATTTTCATCATTTTTCTCTCCATGGCCCTGGTGGGGGAAAAATTGAGCGCAAGAGGCATGATCGGCATCGTCATTTCGCTGGGCGGCGTGCTGGCCGTGATCAGCCGCGGGGACCCGGAGGCGCTGCGCGCGCTCAGCCTGAACGCGGGCGACCTGTGGGTGCTCGTGGGAACGCTGTCGTGGGCGGCCTATACGGTTTGTCTGCGCTGGCGGCCGGCTGAACTGGATCACAGGTCTTTGCTCACGCTGCTCGCGGCGTTCGGGGTTATCGCCACCGGACCTCTCTATGCTCTAGAAATTGCCAGCGGGCAGGTGCTCACGCCAAACGCGGCGTCGCTGCTCGGCATCGCCTACATCGGGGTCGTTGCGACAGTTGTGGGTTACATTTTCTGGAACGGCGCGGTCCAGCAGGTGGGGCCGGCGCGCGCCGGGCCATTCATGTACCTGATGCTGGTGTTCACGCCGATCCTCTCGATTATTTTCCTCGGGGAAGAACTGCACCTTTACCATCTGGTTGGAGCCGTTCTGATCGTCGCGGGAATTTATTTGACCACGGTCCGCAGTTCGAAACTCTAGCGATATGGGGCCAGCCAATATGCTTAAACCCGGCCTTAAAGGTACAGCCGAGATCGTGGTCGGCGAGCAGCACACTGCGCCGCACGTCGGCAGCGGCCGCGTGCATGTGCTCGCGACGCCGGTGATGGTGAACCTGATGGAAGCGGCAGCGCTGCAGGCCGTCGAAGGTCTGCTGCCCGCGGGACATCAGACGGTCGGCACGCATCTCGATATAACGCATGTTGCCGCGACCCCGGTCGGCATGCGCGTGCGCGCTTATGCTGAACTGACCAAAGTCGAGAAACGCACGCTGACTTTCAAAGTGCACGCCGAAGACGAGAAAGAGCGCATCGGCGAAGGCGTGCATGAGCGCATCATCATCAACCTCGAGCGCTTCGATGAGCGCATGCAGGAAAAACTAAAGATGATCAGCCGCAGATGATGCTTGCTGGAGTGATTGAGCGATTGAGTAACACAATCACCTAATCGCTTATCCAGTCTTAGAGTGTCATTTTTACTGCCGAGATTACGCGCGTAAGCCGCCTTCAATTAGACCGGTAGTATTGCTACTCTCCTTAGAATGCACGTTTTGCTGCTAAAAGCGCCCGTCTAAGGCTCTGACACCCTCTCATTTTATGGTCTTACTTTTCCGGATCAACGTGTTGCGCAGGTCCGACCCGGCACCAACTGCTGCACTTTAGCCGAGAAAGTCCGCCGAGAAGCGGCGTACCCATTTGAGCATGTCCTCGACATCCTCTTTCGTAAATTTGTCGAAGTGTCCATGGTCAGCGTTATTCCGAACGTCTGCGATTGCAGTCATCCTCTTGAACACCAGTTTGTCGTAAACGCCGACCTTGGCAAGTTCCGTGTTCAGTTTATCGATCGAGGTCTTGTCAGGAACCGCAATACCTTTTGCCTCCGATAATTTTCGCAGCGTGTCTTCCAACACGGCGCCCGCAAGAGATGCTGCTGGCACGTGAAATCCCTGATTAAAAAGGTGTTCGGCTTGCTCAAGGAAATCATCAAGAACCTCGGCCGCAACTATCGCGCGCACTTGAAAGATCATGCCCCCCTCATAGTCGTTCGAGGCAGCTTCTAGCACGCCGTAGCAATCCTTAAAGTAGTAGCTATTGAGGGTCGTGTTCTTGTCTTCCGCCAAAGTCTTCAGCTGTTGATAGTGATCACTGTCTTCACCGCAGGAGCGTTTTATGAGATTCAGTGCTTCCGTCCTGAATCGCATATAGGCGACATCATCAATGTCGCTTTGATACTCGTGCCCGTTCCAACCTGATCGCTGAAGAATCGCCTTGCCTTCAGCTAAGAGGGCCTTGAACTTCTCGGCGATGCGTTTGTCGATGCTCACAACAGGGCCATGTAACATTAATTAGTTGACAAATCCATCGTGTTTGCGAGGCCTTATTCTGCGCTTGCCATGGTGGTTGCTCAAGAACGGTTATAGGTTATGGTGAAGGAGTGAAGGAGTGAAGGAGTGAAAGATTCCCTCCCCCTTTGACAAGGGGGAGGGATAGGGTGGGGGTGTTCACACATTCACCCTTCACGCATTCACTCAAATCTCTTCACCCACACCTGAATAAATAGGGTCAGTGTCAGATTTCCAGCGTGCGCCAAAGCAAAAGTTACACTTACCCTGATTAATTGCTGGTCAAGAATACGGCGCGCTACTGAAGCGTGATATTGCCCTTGTGGATGATGTCGGCAAAGCGCGCCGTCTCGCTTTTCAAATGCGCGGCGAGATCCTCGGGTGTCCCGCCTCTGGCTACCAGCGCATCGCGGTCGAATAAAGCGCGCACTTCCTTGGTTTCAAGTGTTTTTCTGATCGCGGCATTCAGCGCCGTTACGATCTCCTTCGGCGTTGCCGCCGGAAGATAAAATGCAAACCAGTTGTCGGAAATAAATCCCGGCAATATCGAATGCATCGTCGGCAGCGTCGGGAAAAATGCAACCGGCTCTGGCGTCGTCACCGCCAGCGCACGCACCTTGCCCGCATTGATCTGCGGCATCGCAAGCAGCCCTTCCGCGAACTGGAAATCCACTTCGCCGCCCATCGTTGCTACCATCGACAGCCCGCCGCCTTTGTACGGAATGCCCGTGAACTTGACCCCGGTGAATTGTTTCAGCATTTCAGCTGACAAATGACTGGTGCTGCCGGGAACGTTAATCGCGGCATTAAAAATGCCCGGCTTGCTTTTGGCGAGCGCAATAAACTCGCGCGCCGATCGCGCCGGCACGCTCGGATGCACGATCAGCACCATTGGCGTGGTGCTGACCTGAATAACCGGCGCCAGATCCTTCATGGGCTGGAATTTCATGGCGCTGCCGAGAAACGTCGGCACAATCGCCAGCGTAGCAGTACTCATGAGCACGGTGTAACCATCCGGCGGCGCACCGACCACGATTTCCGCTCCGATAAGGCCGCTCGCGCCCGCGCGATTGTCCACAATAAATGGCTGCGTAGTCAGGTCTTGCAGGTGCTTGCCGAGTACCCGCGCCTGCACATCCGTTCCGCCGCCGGCGGCAAAGGGCACGACGATGCGCACGGGCTTGGTGGGATAGGCCTGTCCTGAGCCTGTCGCAGCGGTTTGCGCTAAGCCGTGCGTAGCCAAAGTCAACATTGTGCACGCCGCGAACAGCGTGACAGTAAGCGAAACTTTTTCGTAGTTCATGGTCGCCTCCGTACGTGCCTGTCAGGATATTTTATTCCGGCCAAGCCATGTGAATAAATAAATAGGGTCAGTGTGATCTTACCCACGTTTAGTGGACACCCTAAAGGGGGGATACTAACCCTGACAGGAGTGTTCCATGAGACGCAAAGCTTACAGGCCATATAGCCGCGAGTTCAAGTTGGAAGCGATCCGTTTGGCCGAC
>JBGPFE010000053.1:0-27523 GCA_041483135.1 Gammaproteobacteria bacterium
CTGGCGTCGAAGGCGACCGGCTTCCCGATCGCCAAGGTCGCGGCCAAGCTCGCGGTCGGCTATACGCTCGATGAGCTGCGCAACGAGATCACCGGGGGCGCCACGCCGGCATCGTTCGAACCGACCATCGACTATGTCGTGACCAAGGTGCCGCGTTTCGCGTTCGAAAAATTCCCGCAGGCGAACGACCGCCTGACGACGCAGATGAAATCGGTCGGCGAGGTGATGGCGATCGGCCGCACGTTCCAGGAGTCGTTCCAGAAAGCGCTGCGCGGGCTCGAAGTCGGCGCCGACGGCCTCAACCAGAAGACGACCGACCGCGAAGCGATCGAGGACGAGCTCGGCGAGCCGGGGCCGGAGCGCATCTGGTACGTCGGCGACGCTTTTGAAAACGGCTTCACGCTCGAGGAGGTCTACCAGCTCACCCGGATCGATCCGTGGTTTCTCGCGCAGATCAAGGAGATCGTCGATTTCGAGATGGACCTCGACGACCGCAAGCTTCCCGATATCGACGCGGCGACGCTGCGCACGCTCAAGCGCAAGGGTTTCTCCGACCGGCGGCTTGCGTACCTGTTGAAATCGACGGAAACCGAGGTCCGCGCGCACCGGCACGCGCTTGGGCTGCGGCCGGTCTACAAGCGGGTTGACACCTGCGCCGCCGAATTCTCGACCAACACCGCCTACCTGTATTCGACCTACGAGGAAGAGTGCGAGGCCGCGCCCACCGGCCGCAAGAAAGTGATCGTGCTCGGCGGCGGGCCCAACCGCATCGGCCAGGGCATCGAGTTCGACTATTGCTGCGTGCACGCGGCGCTCGCGCTGCGCGAGGACGGGTTCGAGACCATCATGATCAACTGCAACCCGGAGACGGTGTCGACCGATTACGACACCTCGGACCGGCTGTATTTCGAGCCGCTGACGCTCGAGGACGTGCTCGAGATCGTGCATGTCGAAAAACCGTACGGCGTGATCGTGCAGTACGGCGGGCAGACGCCGCTCAAGCTCGCGCGCGATCTCGAAGCGAACGGCGTGCCGATCATCGGTACTTCACCCGATTCGATCGACATCGCGGAAGACCGCGAGCGCTTCCAGAAGCTGCTCACCCGGCTTAAGCTCAAGCAGCCGCCGAACCGCACCGCGCGCAGCGCGCAAAAAGCGCTCGCGCTCGCCGACGAGATCGGCTATCCGCTGGTGGTGCGGCCCTCCTACGTGCTCGGCGGGCGCGCGATGGAAATCGTGCACGAGCAGGGCGATCTCGAGCGCTACATGCGCGAGGCGGTGAAAGTTTCCAACGACTCACCGGTGCTGCTCGACCGTTTTCTCAACGACGCGACCGAGGTCGACGTCGACGCAATTTGCGATGGCAAGCAGGTGCTGATCGGCGGCATCATGGAGCACATCGAGCAGGCGGGCGTGCACTCGGGCGATTCGGCGTGCTCGCTGCCGCCGTTCAGCCTGTCGCCGGAGATCCAGGACGAATTGCGCCGCCAGACGGTAGCGATGGCGCACGCGCTCAAGGTCGTGGGCCTCATGAACGTGCAGTTTGCGATCCAGAACAACACCATCTACGTGCTGGAGGTAAATCCGCGCGCGTCACGCACTGTGCCGTTCGTGTCGAAAGCGACCGGCTTGCCGCTCGCCAAAATCGCCGCGCGCTGCATGGTCGGCAGGACGCTTGCCGAGCAGAAAATCCCGGGCGAAGTGGTGCCGCCCTACTATTCGGTCAAGGAAGCAGTATTCCCGTTCATCAAGTTCCCGGGCGCCGACACCATCCTCGGGCCGGAAATGAAATCGACCGGCGAGGTGATGGGCGTCGGCACCAGCTTCGGCGAGGCGTTCTTCAAATCACAGCTCGCCGCGGGCGATCGCCTGCCGGAGGCGGGCCGCGTTTTCGTCAGCGTGCGCGATGCCGACAAGCCGGCGGCGGTCGAAATCGCGCGCGATCTTGCGGCGCTCGGTTTCCAGCTGGTCGCTACGCGCGGTACTGCGGCCGCACTGGCGGCGGCGGGCCTAGCCGTCACGCCGATCTACAAGGTCGCCGAGGGCCGGCCGCACGTCGTCGACATGATCAAGAACGGCGACATTCAGCTGATCCTCAACACGGTCGAGGAGAAGCGCACCGCGGTGCGCGATTCCTACGCGATCCGCCGTGTTGCTTTGCAAGGCCACATTACGGTGTATACGACGCTCGCCGGCGCGCGCGCCGCCTGCACGGGCATGCGGCAGTCGCGCGAACTCAGGGCCTACGACGTACAGGGGCTGCATTCGCGTATCCTCGAGGCGGTCCACTAAAGCTCACGCGCGGCCATGGGCAAGATTCCATTGACGATCATCGGCGCAGACAAGCTGCGCACCGAATTGCACGAGCTGAAGACCGTGCGGCGGCCGGTGATCATTACGGCAATCGCCGAGGCGCGCGCGCACGGCGACCTCTCGGAAAACGCCGAATATGCCGCGGCCAAGGAACGCCAGAGCTTCATCGAGGGCCGCATAGCCGAACTCGAAAGCAAGCTCGCCAACGCCCAGATCATCAATCCGGCGCTGATCGACGCCGACGGCCGCTGCGTATTCGGCGCGACGATAGAGCTCGAGGACATGGCCAACAGCGAGGTCGTGACCTACCAGATCGTCGGCGACGACGAGGCCGACATCAAGCAGGGCAAGATTTCGATCAGCTCGCCGATCGCGCGCGCGCTGATCGGCAAGTATGCGGGCGACGTCGCCGAGGTGAAAGCGCCGGGCGGCGTGCGCGAGTACGAGATTCTCGACGTCAAGTACATTTGAGTGAAGGAGTGAAGGAGTGAAAAGTTCCCTCTCCCTTCGACAAGGGGGAGGGCTAGGGAGGGGGTGTTCACTCGTTCACCCATTCACTCATTCACCATCTTATGAAATCCCTCACCGAAGGCATTTACGCGATTGCGCTGACGCTGTGGATCGGCGGTCTATGGGCGATCGGGTATATCGTAGCGCCGACGCTGTTTTACACCCTTCCCGATCGAGTGCTGGCCGGCACCGTCGCCGGCAAGCTGTTCACGCTGATTGCGTACGTCGGCATCGGCTGCGCGATCTACCTGATGCTGTTTCGCGTCGTGCGCTTTGGCGGCGCGTGTTTCAAATCCGGCATATTCTGGATCGTTCTGAGCCTGCTGCTGCTGACTGTCGCGGGCGAATTTAGCGTGCAGCCGATACTCGCCAGCCTCAAGTCACAGGCGCTGCCGAAGGAAGTGATGGAAAGCGTGTTTCGCGACCGCTTCATGGCGTGGCACGGCGTCGCCAGCGTGCTTTATTTGATTCAGAGCGTGCTCGGCGTGCTGCTGGTGTGGCTGCATGGACGAGATCGGCGCTGAAGCGCGCGGCGCTCAGCGTTGAAAACTGCGCTTGGTGCGGCGCACCGGCTTGCGCCTGGCCGCGGTCTTGGTCTTGTGCGCTTTAACGTTTTCGGGCATGGGACGGTATACGACCAGGATTTTGCCGATATGCTGCACCGGTGCGGCGTGCAGTGTCGTGCAAATCTCGTCGAGCCATTGATCGCGTGTCGCGTGCTCGTCCGCAAACACGCGGATTTTGATCAATTCGTGACTATTGAGGTTTTTGTTGATCTCGTTGAGCACGGCAGTGCTCAGGCCGGCATCGCCGATCATCACGACCGGGTTGAGGCCGTGAGCGCGGGCGCGCAACGCGCGGCGTTGGGTTGAAGTGAGTTCGAGCAGCATGTTCGCTTTGCAGTCTAGCGCCGTTCCAACTTTTGCCGACAAATGGAGGATCGTGGATGCATTGCACCTACGTGCTTTCGAGCGAGAAGGATAAACGATTCTACATCGGCACGACGAGTGATCTGCGAAACGGGCTCAAGCAGCACACGCAGGGTCGCGTGACTTCCACGGCGTATCGACGGCCGCTTCGTCTGGCGGATTACGAAGCGTGTCACAGTCTTGATGATGCCTATCGGCGGGAGCGATACCTAAAATCGGGCAGGGGCGGCAGATACCTCAAGCAAAGACTCAGTACGTGGCTGTCGTGTATTCGGGACAACAAGTTGGAACGGCACTAGCCGATGAAACGTTCCAAAACCAGCAAGCAGTGGGTGAAGGAACATGTCAACGACGTGTTCGTGCGGCGCGCGAAAAGCGAAGGCTACCGCTCGCGCGCTGCGTACAAGCTGCTCGAGATCGCCGCCCGCGACAAACTGCTTACGCCGGGCATGGCGGTGGTCGATCTCGGCGCGGCGCCGGGCGGCTGGTCGCAGGTGGCGCAAGCACAGGTCGGCGCACGCGGCCTCGTCGTCGCGCTCGACGTGCTCGCAATGGCGCCGTTACGCGGGGTCACATTCCTGCAAGGGGATTTCAGCGAAGACGCGGTGGTCGATGCGCTCGAACAGGCACTCGCCGGCCGCCGGATTGACCTTGTTTTATGCGATATGTCGCCCAATATCAGCGGCATCAGCATGAGCGATCAGGCCCGCGCCATGCATCTTGCGGAGCTCGCGCTCGAATTTGCGGCACGGCACCTGAAACCGGGCGGCAACCTGCTGGTCAAAGTGTTCCAGGGCTCTGGATTTGAAGAGTTTTTACGCGCCATGCGGGCCCGGTTCGGCAAAGTGGTAACGCGCAAGCCAGAGGCCTCGCGTGGCCGCAGCAGCGAGCTTTACCTGTTGGGAAGGGGTTTTTCCGGCGGCGGTTGAGCAGAGCGCAGACGGGTTGTGTCGGAAACTAACGCTGGGACCGGAAAGAGTTTAGAATTGAGGCAGATACGTGCCTTAGTCGGGTCGCAAGTCACGAGGAGCGAAATTGAACAATCTGGTCAAAAATGTAGCAATCTGGCTGGTCATTGCGCTGGTGCTGATGACGGTATTCAATCAGTTCAGCAACCGCCAGGCCGCGCAGAGCATCATTCCGTACTCTCAGTTCATGGACGAAGTGAAGCAGGGCCGCGTCAAATCGGCGATGGTCGAAGGCCGCACCGTGCGCTGGCAGTCGATCGACGAGCGCAAGTACGTGACCTACAGCCCGGGCACGCTCGGCGACCTGTGGATGGTGAGCGACCTGCTCAAGTACGGGGTCAAGGTCGATGCCAAGCCCGAAGAAGAGCCGTCGTACCTGATGAACATCTTCATCTCATGGTTCCCGATGCTGCTGCTGATCGGCATCTGGATTTTCTTCATGCGCCAGATGCAGGGCGGCGGACGCGGCGGCGCGTTCTCATTCGGCAAGAGCCGCGCGCGCATGATGGATGAAAGCAGCAACAGCGTCACGTTCGCCGACGTCGCCGGCTGCGAAGAAGCGAAAGAGGAAGTCGCCGAGCTGGTCGAATTCCTGCGCGATCCCGGCAAGTTCCAGAAGCTCGGCGGTCGCATCCCGCGCGGCGTGCTGATGGTCGGCAATCCCGGCACCGGCAAGACGTTGCTCGCACGCGCAATTGCCGGCGAAGCCAAAGTGCCGTTCTTCAGCATTTCCGGTTCCGACTTCGTCGAGATGTTCGTCGGTGTCGGTGCCGCGCGCGTGCGCGACATGTTCGAGCAGGCGAAGAAGCACGCGCCATGCATAGTATTCATCGACGAAATCGACGCGGTCGGCCGCCAGCGCGGCGCTGGCTTGGGCGGCGGCAACGACGAGCGTGAGCAGACGCTGAACGCACTGCTGGTGGAAATGGACGGCTTCGAAGGCGCGGCCGGCGTGATCGTGGTCGCCGCGACCAACCGTCCCGATGTGCTCGACCCCGCGCTGATGCGTCCGGGCCGCTTCGACCGCCAGGTCGTGGTGCCGCTGCCCGATATCCGCGGCCGCGAGCAGATCCTGCTCGTGCACATGCGCAAGGTGCCGGTCGCGCCCGACGTCAAGGCCGACATTATCGCGCGCGGCACGCCCGGCTCCTCGGGCGCCGATCTCGCCAACCTCGTCAACGAAGCGGCGTTGTTTGCGGCGCGCAAGAACAAGCGCCTGGTCGATATGGACGACTTCGAGCTGGCCAAGGACAAGATATACATGGGCGCGGAGCGCCGTTCGATGGTGATGCCGGAAGACGAGCGCATCACGACGGCCTACCACGAGGCGGGGCATGCGGTGGTCGCGTATACGCTGCCCAAAGCCGACCCGGTGCATAAGGTCACGATCATTCCGCGCGGCCGCGCGCTGGGCATTACGTGGATGCTGCCCGAGCACGACCGCTATGGCAAGGACCGCGAGCGCCTGTTCCAGGACATCTCGGTATCCATGGGCGGCCGCATTGCGGAGGAGGTTTTCCTCGGCCAGATGACGACCGGCGCCAGCAGCGACTTCCAGAACGCCACCACGCTGGCGCGCCGCATGGTCACCGAATGGGGCATGTCCGACGCGCTGGGACCCATGATCTACGGCGAGAACGATGGCGAGGTGTTCCTCGGCCGCTCGATCACGACCCACAAGAATGTGTCGGAAGCGACCATGCAGAAGGTCGATGCCGAGATCCGCCGCATCATCGATCAGCAGTATGCGGTGGCGCGGAAGATAATCGAGGACAATCGCTACAAGGTCGAGAAAATCGCGAAGACGCTGCTCGAATGGGAAACGCTCGATGCCGAGCAGTTGAAGGACATCATGGAAGGCCGCGAGCCGCGTCCGCCCAAGCCCGCGGCGGCGACGACCAGCGTGCCGCCCAAAGACACTCCCCCCAGTACCGTCGCGACCGCCGCACCGGCGCAGGGAACGTGAGCGCGCCAACGGCGCGCAGTGAAGGGTGAAAAGTGAAAGGTGATCCCCCTCTCCGAAGCCCGCGGAGGGTGGAGCAGGCTCCGTCGGCCTTGGCCGATTGATGCGACCCCGCAGTGGGATGCAGCGTACCGGATCCCCGCGTGCTAGTGCGCGCCTCCGCGGTCACATCCCTACAAGCAGGGTCCCTGTTCCGCGCTCCGGCGCGCCTCTCCCCCAGTGATGAGGGAGAGGGTTTTTCGTTTCACATTTCACGTTTCACTTTTCACTGATGCACCTGCAGTGCGGTAAATTCCGGCTTCCGCTCTCACGCCCCTTGCTCATGGGGGTCGTCAACATCACGCCCGACTCGTTTTCCGATGGCGGCGAATTTTCAACTGTTCAGGCAGCGGTCGGGCGCGCGCGGCAACTGATCGCAGAGGGCGCCGACATCATCGATATCGGCGGCGAGTCGACGCGACCGGGAGCGGGCGGCGTCACGCTCGATGAGGAACGACGGCGCGTGCTGCCGGTACTGGAACAGCTTGCGGCCGGGGCGGTGCCGGTATCGGTCGACACCCAGAAACCAGAACTGATGCGCGAGGCGATTGCCGCCGGTGCGTCTATGATAAATGACATCAACGCGCTGCTCGCGCCGGGGGCGCTCGCGGCGATTGCGGCGAGCAACGTCGCGGTATGCCTGATGCACAAAAAGGGCGCGCCCGCCGATATGCAGGTCGATCCGCGCTATGACGATGCCGTCGCCGAAGTGCTCGCATTTCTCGCCGAGCGCGTGCAGGCGGTGCGTGCCGCCGGGGTCGCTGCCGAGCGCATAGTCGTCGATCCCGGTTTTGGCTTCGGCAAGACGCTGGCGCATAATCTCGAGCTGCTGCGGCGGCTTGATCGCTTCAGTGCGACCGGCGCAGTAGTGCTGGCCGGCATTTCGCGCAAGTCGATGCTCGGCCGAATTACCGGCCGCGACGTTGGCGAACGGGTTTTTGCGAGCGTCGCGGCAGCGCTGATCGCGGTTGAGAAGGGCGCGCGCATAGTGCGAGTACACGACGTGGCGGCGACGCGCGACGCGCTTGCGGTGCTGGCGGCGGTGATGGGTAATGAGTGATGGGCAATGGGAGCGGGACTTCTGTAAGATTAAATGCCTTTGGTGAATCGCGGCTCATTTCTCATCTCCCATAGCTCATGACACGTAAATATTTCGGCACCGACGGCGTGCGCGGCAAGGTTGGAGATGCGCCGATCACGCCCGATTTCGTGCTCCGGCTTGGCTATGCCGCAGGCAAGGTGCTGGCGCGCGCGGGCAAAAGCGGCGAGCGGCCGGCGGTGTTGATCGGCAAGGACACGCGCATTTCGGGCTATATGCTCGAATCGGCGCTCGAAGCGGGGCTTTCCGCGGCCGGTGTCGACGTGCTGCTGGTCGGCCCGATGCCGACGCCGGCGGTTGCCTATCTGACGCGCGCGTTGAGGCTTACCGCCGGCATCGTCATCAGCGCTTCGCACAATCCGTACGACGACAACGGCATCAAATTCTTTTCCAGCGACGGCGCCAAGCTCCCGGACAAGGTCGAGACCGCGATCGAAACCGAACTCGCGCGGCCGTTGCAATGCAGGAAATCGGCGCAGCTCGGCAAGGTGCGCCGTATCGATGATGCAGCCGGACGCTACATCGAGTTCTGCAAGAGCACTTTCCCGGCGCATCTCGACCTGCGCGGCCTGAACCTGGTTGTCGACAGCGCGCACGGTGCGACTTATCACATCGCGGCACACGTATTTCACGAGCTTGGCGCCGACGTGGCGGAGATCGGGAACAAGCCGGACGGCTACAACATCAACGCGGCATGCGGCGCGACGCACCCGCAAGCGCTGCAGGAGGCCGTCAAAAAACAACGCGCCGACCTCGGCATCGCGCTTGACGGTGATGGCGACCGCCTGGTGATGGTCGATGGCAGTGGCGCGATTTACGATGGCGACCAATTGCTGTATGTAATTGCCAGCCACCGCAAAAAGCGCAATCAGCTCAAGGGCGGCGTGGTCGGCACGCTGATGACGAATCTCGGCATGGAGCATGCGCTGGCGCGGCTGAAAATTCCGTTCGCGCGCGCCAGGGTCGGCGATCGTTACGTGCTTGAAATGCTGCTGGCGAAAAGCTGGAAGCTTGGCGGCGAGAATTCGGGGCACATCGTTTGTCTCGACCAGCACACCACCGGCGATGGCATCGTGTCGGCACTGCAGGTGCTGGGTGCGCTGCGCGGAGATAAAACAACGCTTGCCAAAGCGGCGGCCGCGGTCAAGCTTTACCCGCAAATACTGATCAATGTGCGTACCAAACGAAGCTTCGATTTCAAAGCCGACCGCAACGTTAAGCAGGCGGTGGCCGAGGCCGAAGCTGCGCTCGACGGCAGCGGGCGCGTGTTGCTGCGCGCCTCCGGCACCGAGCCGGTGATCCGCGTCATGGTTGAAGGCAAATCACGCCCCGTGGTCGAGCGCTGGGCCAAAACTATCGCTGACGCCGTGCGCCGCGCGGTGCGTTGACATCGATTTGTAACAATGTTTCGAGATGATACGAAACATGGCTGGCAAGATCTACAACGTGTTGTTTCTATGCACGCACAATTCGGCGCGCAGCATCATGGCCGAGGCGATACTCAACAACCTCGCGGTGAGCCGAGGGCGGTTCAAAGCTTACAGCGCCGGCAGCCATCCATCGGGCAAGCCCAATTCATTTGCACTGGAACGAATTCAGCACGTCGGATTGCCGATCGAGGGATTGCGCAGCAAGGATTGGGATGAGTTTGCTAAACCGGATGCGCCGAGAATGGATTTTGTTTTCACCGTGTGCGACAACGCGGCGAATGAAGTGTGTCCGGTGTGGCCCGGCCAGCCGATGACCGCGCACTGGGGCCTGCCTGACCCCGCGGCGGTGGAAGGCAACGACGAGCAGAAGCGCCGCGCATTTGCCGAAGCGTTTCGTCATTTGTCCAATCGCATTAATCTTTTTACGAGTTTGCCGATGGACAAGCTCGATAAATTGAGTCTGCAGAAGAAGCTCGACGCCATCGGCAAAACCGCAAGCGAAGTCCCGCGGGCATGAGCACAAGCGCGGAAAGCGCGGCGCGCCCGGCACTGGGCGCGTTCGAGCGCTGGCTCACCCTGTGGGTGTTTCTGTGCATCGTCTCCGGAGTCCTGCTGGGGCAATTGCTACCCCGCTTGTTCCAGGCGATCGGCGCGATCGAAATCGCCCGCGTCAATCTGCCGGTTGGCATGTTGATCTGGGTAATGATCGTGCCGATGCTGCTCAGGATCGACTTCAGCGCGATCACGCAGGTGCGCTCGCAGTGGCGGGGCATTGCAGTCACGGTGTTCGTCAATTGGGCCGTGAAGCCATTCTCGATGGCGCTCCTGGGCTGGATATTCATCCGCCACGTGTTTGCGCCGTACCTGCCGGGCGCTCAGGTCGACAGCTACTTTGCGGGGCTCATCCTGCTCGCGGCGGCGCCGTGCACGGCGATGGTGTTCGTATGGAGCCGGCTCTCCGACGGCGATCCGTATTTCACGTTGAGCCAGGTGGCGCTCAACGATCTGATTATGGTTTTCGCGTTCGGCCCGATCGTTGCATTGCTGCTCGGTCTCGCGTCGATCACCGTGCCGTGGGACACGCTGCTGATCTCGGTGGTGCTTTATATCGTCGTGCCCGTGATCGTGTCGCAGATATGGCGGCGCGCGTCGCTTGCGAGCGGCGGGCAGCCCGCGCTCGACCGCACGCTTGCCGCGTTGCATCCGTTTTCACTGCTGGCGCTGCTCGCGACCCTCGTGCTGCTGTTTGGCTTTCAGGGCGATGCCATCATCCGGCAGCCACTAGTGATCGCGATGCTCGCGGTACCGATCCTGATCCAGGTTTATTTTAATTCGGCGCTCGCCTACTGGCTCAACCGCAGGCTCGGCGTCGCGCACAACGTCGCGTGTCCGTCGGCGTTGATTGGCGCGAGCAACTTCTTCGAGCTTGCGGTTGCCGCAGCCATCAGTCTGTTCGGCTTCGAATCGGGCGCGGCGCTCGCGACCGTGGTCGGGGTGCTGATCGAGGTGCCGGTGATGTTGTCGGTGGTGCGCATAGTAAGCCGCACACAGGACTGGTACCGGTCAGGTGCCACCGCGCACCGCAGCTGATCTAGTTTCGTCAGCCATTCGCATCCCGGGTTCTGTCGTAATCCCGATAAAATTAGTCGGAATTGAAATGATCTTGGCTTGACCCTTGTCAACCGGTCGCAACCGGATGAACGGCAATATTCTCTTGGGTTCGTTGCCTCGTGGACAGGAGAGTGCCGTGGAGCTAAGCCGAAGAAAGTTCCTCAAGGGGATGGGTGCGGCGGGCGGGTATGCCGCGCTCGACAGCCAGATGCCGATGATTGCGGCTGCCGCAGAGGCTGCGAAAAAGAAAGCACCAGGGGCGGCAAAAGCGCTTGAAATAAAGCGCGTGAAATCGGGCTGCGCGATCTGTCCGAACTTCTGCGGTATCGACGTTTCGGTTGTCGGCGGCGTAATCCGGACCATATATCCGGATGCGGCGCGGGCTGACTACTACAACCACGGCATCTGCCCCAAGGGTGCCTCGGGAATGTTCAACACCTACGACCCGTATCGCCTGAAGAAGCCGCTCAGGCGCACCAACCCGAACAAAGGACCGGACCAGGATCCTAAGTGGGTTGAAATGAGTTGGGAAGAAGCGTTTTCCGCGATCGTTGATCGGCTTGCCAAAATCAAGGCTGATAATCCATCCAAGCTCTTGTGGCAGCACGGGCAGGGCAAGTACCTGATCGGGGAAGAATTCGCCGTGGCGTTCACCAGAGCTTTCGGGACACCGAATATGACGCACCGGACCACTGCCTGCGAGGCAGCGCGCCACGTGGCCGATGAACTGACTTGGGCCAGCGCCGGCATATTGCCCGACCTCAAGTACTCGAAGTACCTGCTCAACTTTGGCGCCAACTATCACGAAGGCGAACAGGCTTCACGCTGGCTTGACTGGCAGACCGCGATGAGCCGCGAGCAGGGCTTGAGGACTGTAGTCATCGAGCCGCGGCTCTCGGGTTGCGCGGCCAAGGCCGATGAATGGGTGCCCGTGCGTCCCGGCAAGGACGTCGTGATGCTGCTGGCGATGGCCAAGGTGCTGATCGACGCCAACACCATCGACGAGCCGTTCCTCGCCGAGTACACGAATGCGCCGCAACTGGTGGACGGAGCGGGCATCATCCTCAAGGACAAGGATGGCAAGACGCCGCTGGTATGGGATACGGTGTCGGGTTCGGCGAAGGCTTATGTGGCGGGTGTGAAGCCGGCGCTGAAGGGCTCGCACACTGTCGACGGCAAGCCGGTGCGAACCGCGTTCCAGGTGTTGTCGGACAGCATCAAGGACATGACGCCGCAGTATGCGGAAGAAATCGCGGGGGTTCCGGCGGCGACCATCGTGCGGCTTGCGCAGACATTCGCGAAGGAAGCGCGGATTGGCGAGACCATTGTGATTGACGGTCAGACGCTCCGCTACCGGCCGGCCGTGCTCTATACGTTCCGCGGGCTTACCGCCAAGGAGTATGGCGTCCAGGGCTGGCGCACAGGGTTGATTCTAAACATGCTGGTGGGCTCGATCGACGCGGTCGGGGGGCTGATCCTGGGTGGCGCTTACGCGAGGCCGCAATATTTCGACGTCAGCATATGCGAGTACCCGCCGAAGCGCGCGGATCTCGCGCAGAGCGTATTTTTCCCGTACGCGAACCACCACATCGCGCAGACGCCGTGCCTGACGGTGCAGGACCCGACCGCGTACGGGCTGCAGTACACGCCGGAGATGCAGATTTTCTATGGCACGAATCGCGCGGTCTCAATCCCGAACGCCTGGCAGCAGTTCGAGGGCCTCAAGAAGACCTTCAACGTCGTGATCGATGTGATCATGACGGAGACCTGCTGGTACGCCGACATCGTGCTGCCGGACAAGACCTATCTCGAGTCGTGGCATTACGCGCCCACGCGCGGCACCCCGGACACCGGTCACAATGCGATCCGTCAGCCGATCGTAAATCCGTATAACCTCGAGCACGATGCTTTCTCGATCATGTCGCAGCTGATGAAACGGCTCGGCCTGCGCGACAAGTTTGCCGAGGAATGCAACAAGGCCTGGGGCCTGAAGGAAGTCACCTTCAAGCCCGGCCGCGATTACACGACGCGCGAGGGTGTCGAGGTGCTGTGGGCCGACAAGACGAAGAAGGACTTCGCGGTTGCGATCGAGCAGGGCTTCGTCGGCAGCAAGAAGAATGTCAAGAGCAAGTATCTCGGCGGCGCCGAGGACAAGTTCAAGGGGCCCGGCAAGCCAAAGATCAAGTTCTACGCCGACCAGCTGATCGACAGCTATTACAAGGTTGAGGGCATCGCGAAGAAGAACAATCTCGCGAAAATCGATCTCGCCAAGTACAAGACCGCGTACTCGCCGCTGCCCAACAAGGACCACGCATTCCCGACACCGCATCGCGAGGCGACGGGCTATCCGCTCTACCTGATTACCCACAAGCGGATGTTCCGCAACCAGTCGGGTTTTACCGCGAACAACGCGATTCTCAACCAGGCGCTCGGGCCCGACGCGGCGACTAATTACGTGCAGATGAACGTCGTAACCGCGAAAGATCTCGGTATCAATGATGGCGACCAGGTGACCATCGAAACGCGCGTCGGCAAGGTCAAAGGCGCGGCGCAGGTGGTGCAGGGGATCCGGCCTGACACCATTGCGGTTTCATACCACTACGGGACGTTCAGCCCGGGGCTATCACCCGCGGCGCGCAACGGCACCTGGATCAACCAGGTGCTGGAATATCACCCGGATCTGATCTCCGGCCACAATTCATTTAATGACACCAAGTGCAAAGTCTACAGGGCGTAACGGGAGACGGCGACCATGACCAAGTTCGCGAGACTCATCGATCAGAAGCGCTGCATGGGCTGCCGCGCGTGCGTTGCGGCATGCGCAACTGAAAACTACTTCACGCCTGACGCGCCATGGAACGTGATGATCGAGTACGAGGTGGGAACCTACCCGTCGGTCAAGAAGATCTACAACACGATGAATTGCATGCACTGCGAAAATCCGCCGTGCAAGGCCGCATGCGACGCGGTCGGCGCCAAGGCAATCAGCAAAAACCAGTACGGCGTGGTGTTGATCGATTATAACAAGTGCATCGGTTGCGGCCACTGCGTCGCGGTCTGTCCGTATGGCGTGCCGCAATATAATCGCGAGGTGCGGGACCTTTATCCAGGCAAGGGCAAGACCGGGTCCGAGACGATTGCCGCGCAGAATCGCCACCCGACGCACCGCAAGAAAGCGAAGGTGGTCGAAAAGTGCACGTTCTGCTGGCACAAGCTCGAAAAAGCGATCGCCGACAACAAAATGGACCGCATCGGCAAGGACCAGGACTACACGCCGGCCTGCGACATAGTCTGCCCGACGCAGGCGCGCATGTTCGGCGACATCGACGATCCGAATTCAGATATTTCGAAGCGGATCGCGGCGACCAAGGCGACCCAGCTCAAGAAGCAGTTCGGCACCGGGCCGCAGGTCTACTACGTGCTCGAGGAAGGGGCCAAGTCATGAAGCGCGTGATTGCATTGATGGTCATGGGGGTCGCCATGCTGGCGCTGCCCGCGGTTGCGGCCGACGATGCGGCAAAGAAACCGGCGGCCGTCAAGGCTGCGGCGGGCAATAAATCCCTTGACCCGATCAAGGGGCGGTTTCACCGGCAGCACAACCAGAAGCTCAAGATGGTGTGTGACACTTGCCACTCGGGCGCGCAGACCGATATCCTGTTCCTGCGCAAGGACGACGTTCCGGCGCCGGGCATGCCGGGGCAGGTCAACCGCGAGGTCTGTCTGACGTGCCATAAGGCGCCAGCGAAGCCCGCCTGGTACGGCGCCGCCGCGCACTGATGAATGCAGCAACGCTGACCAGCGTTGCCGCGCGGCGCAGCGCCATGTATTGGCTGCTGGCCGAATTCTTTTTGACCTGTCCCAGCCAGTCGGTGGTCGAGCGCCTGCGCACCGATCTCGCCGGCTTGACTGGCGACATGGATGTCGACTCGCTCGCTGCGAGGCTGGCGGATTTGCGGGATGAGCTGCCGGGTCAAGACGACGCGGCCGGCATCGATCAACTTGCAGTCGAGCATACGCGCCTATTCGGCGCCATCAGCCCCAGTTACGGATTGCCCGCGCCGTACGAGTCGGTGCAGCATGAAGCAGCCAATTGCGCTGAAGTCGCCGCAACAGTTGCCGCCTGTTATTCCGATGCCGGCTTCACGGCGGTCGATCAGGCAGTTCCACCCGATCATCTTGGTGTCGAATTGCGTTTTATGGCGCTGCTTTGTCACGCGGAGATGCAGGCGTGGCAGGACGACGATGCCGAGAAAGCCGCAGAGTCGCTTGGCCGACAGCGTGATTTTCTTGATGATCACGTGTTGCCATGGGTCCCGGGCTACTTGAATTTGGTCAACACGCAAGCGCGGCACGCCTTCTTTCGCGGCGTAGCAACGCTTATGCTGGATGTCGTCCCGGCGGACCGCGCGCTGCTCGAAGAGCTGCTTACCGACGCTAACGTTGTATAAGCGCCGCGCGGCGATCAGCCGAACTTGCCGGTGATGTAGTCTTCAGTCGCCTTTTGCCTGGGCGTCGTGAAGAGCTTGTCAGTGGCGCCGAACTCTATCATTTCCCCGAGGTACATGTAGGCGGTGTAATCGGACACGCGCGCCGCCTGCTGCATGTTGTGGGTCACGATCACCACCGTATAGTCGAGCTTCAACTCGTGGATCAATTCTTCGATGTGCGCGGTCGAGATCGGATCGAGCGCCGAGCACGGCTCGTCGAGCAGCAGCACTTCGGGCTTGATCGCGATCCCGCGCGCGATGCACAGCCGCTGCTGCTGGCCGCCTGAGAGGCTGTTGCCGCTCTGGTTGAGCTTGTCCTTGACCTCTTTCCATAGTGCGGCTTTGGTCAACGCCCACTCGACGCGGTCGTCCATCTGGCTGCGGTTCAGGTCCTCGTAAAGGCGCACGCCGAATGCGATGTTGTCGTAGATCGACATCGGGAACGGCGTCGGTTTCTGGAACACCATGTCGACCTTGGCGCGCAGCAGCGTGAGGTCCTGCTTCTTGTCGAGTATGTTATCGCCGTCGAGATGAATGTCGCCTTCGGCGCGCCGGCGCAAGTGCCAGGCAGGGCAGTCGCGCCGTGTTTTTCGCGCCGACGATGGCATCATCTACCGCGTCATGAGATTGACGCTTTTTCCTCATGAATCAAGGCGCTTGAGCGCTGCCCCAAACCGGATTTACGTTGACCCTGAGTGGCGACACCGGTAAAATCTGCAGGCTTTAAGTGGCTGGATTGGCAATGCGCGGCAGGCTGGTAGCGGGCAACTGGAAATCCAACGGTAACCTGGCTGCAAACCAGCGGCTGCTCGACCATCTGCGAGCCGAAGCGCCGCGTTTGCGCGGCGTCGAATGCGCGGTTTGCGTGCCTTATCCCTACCTGTTCCAAACGCAGCAGTTGCTGGCTGGCACGGGGGTGGCGTGGGGCGGACAGGACGTGAGCCAATTCGGCGCCGGCGCTTTTACCGGCGCGGTCGCCGCGGCAATGCTGCTCGAGTTCGGCTGTCGTTATGCAATCGTCGGGCATTCCGAACGCCGCCATATTTTCGGCGAGAGCGATGCAGTGGTCGCCGCCAAGTTCGACGCGGCAATGCAAGCCGGACTGACGCCGATATTATGCGTCGGCGAAACGCTGCAGGAGCGCGAAGCGGGGGTGACGGAGCAGGTTGTCGGCAGGCAGCTCGATGCGGTGATCGGCGCAGCGGGCAGCGCCGCGCTGGCAAAAGCGGTCGTTGCCTACGAGCCGGTATGGGCGATCGGCACCGGCAAGACCGCGACGCCGGAGCAGGCGCAGGCAGTGCATGCTTATATCCGCAAACGAATTGCGGCAAGTGACGCCGCGGTGGCGGCGGAATTAAGAATTTTGTATGGCGGCAGCGTCAAGGCCGCGAATGCGGCACAGTTGTTTGCGCAGCCCGACATCGATGGCGGGTTGATCGGCGGCGCGTCGCTGGTGGCGGAAGAATTCATGGCGATCTGCCGCGCCGCCGGGACAGTAACGGTTTAGCGAGAGGCATATGGAAACTCTGGTATTGGTGGTTCACGTGTTGTCGGCGCTTGCCCTCATCGGCCTGGTGCTGCTGCAGCACGGCAAGGGCGCCGACATGGGCGCCGCGTTCGGCGGCGGTGCGTCGGGCAGCCTGTTCGGTTCCACCGGTTCCGCCAACTTTCTGAGCCGCACCACGTCGGTGCTGGCGACGATATTTTTTGCAACGAGCCTGGGGCTGACCTGGTTTTCGTCGCATAAAACCGAAGCCACAGGCGTGATGGCGACCCAGCCGGTGTCGTCAGCTCCGGCGACAGCGCCGGCTGCCACGCAGCCTCCAGTGCCGACGCCGGACAAGCCGGCGGACGACGCAGACTCGAAAGTGAAAGACATACCGAAATGACTGCGATCAGCTTTCAGCTATCAGCGGACACCCATCGAGCTGATAGGAATTTTGGCTGAGTGCTGACCGCTGAATGCTGACAGCTATCACATGCCGACGTGGTGGAATTGGTAGACACGCCGTCTTGAGGGGGCGGTGGCGCAAGCCGTGAGAGTTCGAGTCTCTCCGTCGGCACCATTAAGCAGGATTGAGCATACAGAAGTCAGGATTGACCTATATCAACGTTGGCGGATGCCAGGTAACTTAATATTGACCTGCCTGATTTCAAGCGTGACCGCTAAACTCTTAATTTTCAGCTACTGATCCCGGGTTCGCCATGCTCGCAAACTACTTTCCGATCCTCCTTTTCATCATCATCGGCGCCGCGGTCGGGCTGGCGCCGATTGTGATGGGCAGCGGCATCAGCCGGCTGCTCGGCGTGCACCGTCCCGACAGCGAGAAGCTGTCGCCTTACGAATGCGGGTTCGAGGCGTTCGAGGACGCGCGCATGAAGTTCGACGTGCGCTATTACCTGGTGGCGATCCTGTTCATTCTGTTCGATCTTGAAATCGCGTTTCTGTTTCCGTGGGCGATCGTGCTGCAGGAAATCGGGTTGTTCGGGTTCATGGCGATGCTGGTATTCCTGGCCATCCTGGTCGTCGGCTTCATATACGAGTGGAAAAAAGGCGCGCTGGAGTGGGATTAGCGCAGTGAACGATCGAGCAGCAATCGGCGAAGCGCGAAGCTGGGGACCCGATTGCGGGCAGGCGACCGCGGAGCCGGCCTGAAACGATGGAAACGGTACACGCAGACGTTGCGATTATTGGGGCCGGTGGAGCGGGACTGCGCGCCGCCATCGCGCTTGCCGAGAGCGATCCAAAACTCCGCATCGCCCTGATCTCGAAGGTCTACCCGATGCGCAGCCATACCTGTGCGGCGGAGGGCGGCGCGGCCGGGGTGATCAAACCCGACGACAGTCTCGAGCACCACTTCAACGATACCGTAGGCGGGGGCGACTGGCTGTGCGACCAGGACGCTGTCGACTACCTGGTCCAGGAAGCGCCCAGGGAACTCATTCAGCTGGAGCACTGGGGATGTCCGTGGAGCCGCGAGCCTGATGGCTCAGTCGCGGTGCGCCCATTCGGCGGCATGAAGAAGCAGCGCACCTGGTTTGCGGCCGACAAGTCGGGATTTCACATCCTGCACACGCTGTTCCAGACTTCGCTCAGATTCCCCTCGATCCAACGCTTTGACGAGTATTACGCGACCGAGCTGATCGTGGATGACGGACGCTGCCAGGGATTCACGGCGATCGAGATGCGCAGCGGCCAGCTGCGGCAGTTCCAGGCGCGCGCGGTGATCATCGCCGGCGGCGGGGCCGGCCGCATGTTCCCGTTCACCACCAACGGCGCGATCAAGACCGGCGACGGCATGGCACTCGCTTATCGTGCCGGGGTGCCGCTCAAGGACATGGAATTCGTCCAGTACCATCCGACCGGGCTGCCCAACACAGGCACCCTGCTTACCGAGGCCTGCCGGGGCGAAGGCGGAATCCTGCTCAACAAGAACGGCCGTCGCTTTCTGCAGGACTACGGCATGGGACCGGAAACGCCGGTCGGCAAGCCGCAGCTCAAGACCATGGAACTCGGCCCGCGCGACCGGGTCAGCCAGGCGTTCTGGCACGAGCAGAAAAAGGGCAACATGCTGCCCACCAAGTGGGGCGACTGCATGTTGCTCGACATGCGGCACCTGGGCGAGAAGACGATCAACGAACGCCTGCCCCTCGTGCGGGATGTGACAACGAGCTACCTCGGTGTCGATCCGGTCACCGACCCGGTGCCCGTGCGCCCGGTCGTGCATTACATGATGGGCGGCATCGATACGAACATCAGGGCAGCGACGCCGCTCGCCGGACTGTTCGCGGCGGGTGAGTGCGCCTGCGTGAGCATCAACGGCGCCAACCGGCTCGGCTCGAACTCCCTCACCGAGATTTTAGTGTTCGGGCGGCGGGCCGGGCTGAGCGCGGCGGAGTACGTCCGGTCCGGCGCTCGTCCGGCAAACGATGCGGCGCTGGCGGCAAAGGCCGCGGCGGCGCAGGCGCGCATTCGCGCGCTGTTCGAGAAAACCGGCGGCAAGGAATCAGTCAACGGGTTGCGCAGGGAAATGATGACGACGATGGAGGAAAACGCGGGAATCTATCGCAGCAAGGAGGGGTTGTCGGAGGCCTGCAAGAAGCTTGGCGAGCTTCGCCGTCGCTATACTGAAGTCGAGCTGACCGACAAGACGAACGTCTACAACACCGATTTTCTGCAGGCGCTCGAGCTCGGATCGATGCTCGATTGCGCCGAGGCAGTCACGGCAAGCGCGCTGGCGCGCACGGAATCGCGGGGCGCCCACCAGCGGCTCGACTTCGTCGAGCGCGACGACAAGAATTTTCTGCGCCATTCGCTCGCAAACTTTCACTCGAGCGACCGGCCCCGAATCGATTACCGCGACGTGGTCATCACGAAATCGCAGCCCGGCGTGCGCGATTACTCGGGAGACCACAAATGAGCGAGCGCCTGTTCGAGCTGGAGGTGCTGCGCTACAACCCGGAGACCGACAGCGCGCCGCATTTTCAGCGCTACTCGGTGAGCTGCGAGGAAGAGTGGGTGGTGCTTGATGCCTTGAACCGCATCAAGGAAACGATCGATCCGACGCTGAGTTACCGCTGGTCGTGCCATATGGCGGTGTGCGGAAGTTGCGGCATGATGATCAACGGCGAGCCGAAACTCGCATGCAAATCGTTCCTGCGAAATTATCGCGGTGTGATACGCGTCGAAGCGCTCGCCCATTTCCCGATCGAGCGCGACCTGGTGACGGTGATTGACGATTTCGTCAACAAACTCAAGCGCGTCAAACCGTACCTGATCCCGAAAGAGGAGAAGCCGCTCAGTGAAGGCGAGTATCGTCAGACGCCTGCGGAGCTGAAGAAGTACAAGCAGTACACCCTGTGCATCAATTGCATGCTTTGTTACGCGGCCTGCCCGGAGTACGGCCTGATCCCGAAGTACATCGGGCCCGCGGCCATCGCGCTCGCGCACCGCTACAACCAGGATTCGCGCGACGGCGGCCGCGACGAGCGGCAGGAGGAGATCGCGGCGACCGAAGGCGCATGGGACTGCTCGTTCGTCGGCGCCTGTTCCGAAGTCTGTCCGGAGCACGTCGATCCGGCGGGCGCGATACAGCAAGTCAAGATCAAGAGCATGGTGGACTGGTACAAGGAGCACCTGATGCCCTGGGTGAAGAAATGAGCCGCATGCCCTACGTACGAGAGATTCCGAAGTTCCGCTGGTTTTTCCGCCAGCCGCGCTACCTGCGCTACATGGCGCGGGAGTTGAGCTGTCTGTTCATCGGCGCCTATGCGTTGATGATGGTGTGGGGATCGAAGCAACTGGCGGATGGTCCGGCCGCATGGGGGGCGTTTCTCGAGCGTCTGCAGAGCCCGTCCAGCATCGCCTTCCACGTCCTCGCGCTGGGCTTCGCGCTCTACCACACGATTACCTGGTTCAACTTGACGCCAAAGGCGCTGCCCGTTCAGATCGGCGAGGTTTTCGTGCCCGACTGGATAATCACCGGGGCCCACTATGCGGTCTGGGTGCTGGTGTCGCTAGTCGTGCTGTTTTTCGCGGGAGTGTTCTGACCATGGCCAAGTCGAATAAACCGCTGGTATGGGGCCCGTTTGCAGCGGGTGGCACGCTCACCGCATTCCTGACGCCGGTCCTGATCCTGCTGACCCTGCTGGTTGCTTTCGGGCACGCGCCCGACCTGCTCGGCTACGGAAATCTGCATGCGCTGCTCGGTCATTGGTTCGCGAAGATCGTGGCGTTCTTCGTGATTTTCCTGTCGTTGTGGAGCGCGGCGCACCGGCTGCGTATCACGTTATACGACTTTGGCGTGCGCGCCGACGTGCTGGTCGCAACCGTGCTCTACGCGATTACCGGCGCTGCCGGCATCGCAGCCATTGCCTATCTCGCACGCATCTGAGCGGCCGGATTGACATGGCCTAATCGGGCTCGTATGCTCGCCTCCTATTCCGACTGAGAAGACCTCCGCGATTATCATGGGGCCGCCACCGCCACTTGCCTTACGTGAACAGACACGCGAGCTACTCTTCAATACCGTCTGGACGCGGGACTTGAACGACGTATTCGCCGACGTCGCGCCGTATTACGACCGCGCAAATCACGTCGCCAGCCTCGGCCTGTGGAACTGGTTCCTCAGCAACTTCATGTCGACGATCGAGGTCCGGCCCGGGCAGCGGGTTCTCGATGTCTGCGCCGGAACCAATGCCATCGGGATCGCGCTGCTCAGGCGCGAGCCGACCCTCGAAGTGCACGCGATCGACCGCAGCGCGGAAATGCAGGAAGTGGGACGGCAGCGTGCCCAGGAACTCGGATTCGATATTCATAGCGTGATCGGCGACGTGCATAGCTTGCCGTTTCCCGACAACCACTTCGATGTAGTCACGCTGCAGTTTGCCTCGCGCCATCTGCGCGTCAGGTGGGTGTTCGGGGAAATCTACCGAGTGCTCAAGCCCGGCGGGCATTTTCATAACTGCGACATGCTGCGGCCGGACAATCCGGTCGTGGAAAAGCTGTACTACGCGTATCTGCGCTTCTGTCTCGCATTTACGGGCCTGGTGTTCCGCAGCAGCACCGCCGCGCTGAACTGCAAGAAGTACTTCATAAACGCGCTCGAAATGTTCTATTCGGCCGACGAATTGTCGGAAGTGCTGCGTGAGCTGGGTTACTGCGACGTTGCGGCCAAGACCGTGCTCGCCGGCATGATCGGCTGTCACCGCGCGGCGAAGCCACGGCGCGATTGAGGCGGCGCGCTTCGCGCGCCTGATGGTTCCCGTGACCGGTTCTCAGAGGCTGCGCGCATTGCTGCCGTAACCGGCAGACGCTTCGAAAAATACACGGGGCTCACTCGATCCGTTGCCCACTGCGCTCGCCGCGGAGTTCGCGCGGTGTATGGTTTCTCGCCGAGTTCACACCACGCGTTGGCCACGCCGTGTATCTGACGTCGGTGTCGCTCACGGTGGCCACCGGAATGGGCCCGCTGTCCACGCGTTCAGAGCGCTTGCATGCTGCGGCGCAGAATCCATGCAAGCGATTGATCCAACGCAAGGTTTTTCGTTGACCCCGGATGCCGGCGAGGGTAAAATCAAACAGTTTTGTGGGCAAGGATTTCGCGCAGGCAAGCCGCAGGCTCGACGTGCGTTACTACCTCGTGGCGATCCTCTTCAAACTGTTCAGTGTGGACATCGCGGTTCGCTTTTCGCGGGCCGCAACGCGGAGCGGCGTTGACGATTTTTCTCCTCAACCTTGCCGAGATGGGCGTGAACGCGGGGGCGGGAGTGAAGGTCCGAATGGTACCGGCATGAGCCACCAAGGAACATTATGGGCGCGAACGACCAGGGTCTGACCCAGCAAGGCTTCGTTACCACCACGCTCGATACCGTCATCAACTGGACGCGGACCGGGTCGATGTGGCCGCTGACGTTCGGGCTCGCATGCTGCGCGATCGAAATGATGCACGCCGGCGCGGCGCGCTACGACCTCGACCGTTTTGGCATCGTGTTCCGCCCGAGCCCGCGCCAGTCGGATGTGATGATCGTGGCCGGCACGCTGTGCAACAAGATGGCGCCGGCGCTGCGCAAGGTCTACGACCAGATGGCCGAGCCGCGCTGGGTGATCTCGATGGGTTCGTGCGCGAACGGCGGCGGCTATTATCACTATTCATATTCGGTGGTGCGGGGCTGCGATCGCATCGTTCCCGTCGATATCTACGTGCCGGGATGCCCGCCGACCGCGGAAGCGCTGCTTTACGGCATCATCCAGCTGCAGAACAAAATCAAGCGCACCAATACGATTGCACGCTAAATGACGTCACGTACTGCAGCTCTCGCCGAGAGCGTCAAGGCCGCACTCGGCGATAAAGTTGTCAGCATCACCGACGCGCTGGGCGAGGTCACGTTGGTCATCAAGTCCGTTGACCTGATCGAAACAATGACCGCATTGCGTGACCGCTCCGAGTTGCGCTTCGAGCAGTTGATCGATTTGTGCGGCGTGGACTACGGCAGCTATGGCAAAGAAGCGTGGGATGGCGCGCCGTCGGAGGGCGGCGCAGGCACGCGCTTCGCTGCCGTCTACCACCTGCTGTCACTCACCAACAATTGGCGTTTGCGGGTGCGCGCGTTTGCTGCCGACGACGAATTTCCGGTCGTCGATTCGGTCATCAACATCTGGCCGTCGGCCAACTGGTTCGAGCGCGAGGCGTTCGATCTTTTCGGGATCGTCTTCGGCGGCCATCCGGATTTGCGCCGCATCCTCACCGATTACGGGTTCATCGGACATCCGTTCCGCAAGGACTTTCCGATCTCGGGCAATGTCGAGATGCGCTACGACCCCGACCAGCAGCGCGTGATCTACCAGCCGGTCACGATCGAGCCGCGCGAGATCACGCCGCGCATCGTGCGCGTAGAAAACTACGCCGATAGTGAAGGGTTCCGCAAGGGTTAGCAGCCGCTATGAACGACAAACAGCATTTGCCACAGAGAACACAGAGAGCACAGAGCTTTTGTCCCGTCTTTTTTTCGGTGTCCTCTTGGACCTCTGTGGCTGATCGGGTTTCGCATGGCTGAAATCCGCAATTACACGATGAACTTCGGCCCCCAGCACCCGGCAGCCCACGGCGTGCTGCGGCTGGTGCTCGAGCTCGACGGCGAGGTGATCGAGCGCGCCGACCCGCACATCGGGCTGCTGCATCGCGCGACCGAGAAGCTCGCCGAGCACCGCACCTTCGTGCAGACGGTGCCGTACATGGACCGCCTCGACTATTGCACAATGATGTGCAACGAGCACGCTTACGTATTGGCGATCGAGAAGCTGCTCGGCATCGAGGTGCCGGTCCGTGCCCAGTACATCCGCGTGATGTTCGACGAGATCACCCGCGTCCTCGCACACCTGCTGGGTCTCGGCTGCCACGGCCTCGACCTCGGGGCGATGACCGTCTTCCTGTATTGCTTCCGCGAGCGCGAGGACCTGTTCGATGTTTACGAAGCGGTATCCGGCGCGCGCATGCACGCGGCGTACTACCGGCCGGGCGGCGTGTACAGGGACTTGCCCGATGTGATGCCGCAGTACCGGGCCTCGAAAATCCACAACGAGCAGGCAATCGGCGAGATGAACCGGAACCGTCAGGGTTCAGTCCTCGATTTCATCGAAGACTTCACCGAGCGCTTTCCCAAGTGCGTGGACGATTACGAGACCCTGCTCACGGAGAACCGCATCTGGAAGCAGCGCACGGTCGGCGTCGGCGTGGTTTCGCCGGAGCGTGCAATGGCGCTCGGATTCACCGGGCCGATGCTGCGCGGCTCGGGCGTCGAATGGGATTTGCGCAAGAAGCAGCCGTACGAAGTCTATGACCGGCTCGACTTCGATATCCCGGTTGGGGTGAACGGCGATTGCTACGATCGGTACCTCGTGCGCATCGAGGAAATGCGGCAGTCAAACCGGATCATCAGGCAGTGCGTGGACTGGCTGCGCAAGAACCCGGGCCCGGTGATCACGGACGACCACAAAATCGCGCCACCTTCGCGCATCGCCATGAAGCAAAACATGGAAGAGCTGATTCATCACTTCAAGCTGTTCACCGAGGGCATGCACGTACCGGCGGGCGAGGCGTATGCCGCGATCGAGCACCCCAAGGGCGAGTTCGGGATCTACCTCATCTCCGACGGCGCCAACAAGCCTTACCGGATGAAGATCCGCTCCCCGAGCTTCACCCATCTGTCGGCCATGGACGAGATGGCGCGCGGCCACATGATCGCGGACGCGGTGGCGATCATCGGTACCATCGAGATCGTCTTCGGGGAGATCGACCGGTGAACGCGCCGATGGTGTTGAGCCCCGATGCGCTGGCAAAAATCGACCGGGCGGTCGCCAAATATCCGGCCGGCCAGAAGCAGTCGGCGGTGATGGCGGCGCTCACCATTGCGCAGGGCGAGAAGGGGTGGCTCGCGACCGAGACGATGGATTTCGTCGCCAAGTATCTCGACATGCCGCCGATCGCGGTCTACGAAGTCGCGAGCTTCTACACCATGTACGACCTCGAGCCGGTCGGCAAGTGCAAGCTCGCGATCTGCACCAACCTGCCGTGCGCGCTGCAGGGCGCGACCGTCGCCGCGGAACATCTGAAGAAGAAGCTCGGCATCGGATTCGGGGAAACCACCGCGGATGGCGCGTTCACGCTCAGGGAAGCGGAATGCATGGGTGCGTGCGGCGATGCGCCGGTGCTGCTCGTCAACAACAAGCGCATGGCATGCGCGATGACGCCCGACAAACTCGATCAGCTCCTCGGGGAATTGAAATAATGGGCCTGCCCGTTCCGCCGTTCGCAACCGACCTGTTCGGGCCCGATGCCGTGATCATGAAAGGCATCAACGGCCTCAACTGGCGTTTGCAGGATTATGAAGCGCGCGGCGGCTACTCGGCGCTCAGGAAAATCCTGACCGAAAAAGTCCCGCCCGAGCAGGTGGTCGCAGAGGTCAAAAAGTCCGCGCTGCGCGGCCGCGGCGGCGCGGGATTTCCGACGGGGCTCAAGTGGAGTTTCATGCCACGCCAGTACGCGGGCGCGAAATACCTGGTGTGCAATTCGGACGAAGGCGAGCCGGGCACGTTCAAAGACCGCGACATCATGCGCTATAACCCGCACAGCATGATCGAAGGCATGGCGATCGCGGCTTACGCGACGGGCACCGCGGTCGGCTACAACTACGTCCACGGCGAAATCTGGGAAGTGTTCGAGCGCATGGAAGAAGCCCTCGATGAGGCGCGCGCCGCCGGCTACCTCGGTACCGGCATCATGGGCTCGGATTTCAGCTTCCAGCTCTACAACCATCACGGCTGGGGCGCCTATATTTGCGGCGAGGAAACCGCGCTCCTGGAATCGCTCGAAGGCAAGAAAGGCCAGCCGCGCTTCAAGCCGCCGTTTCCGGCGAGCTACGGCCTGTACGGCAAGCCGACCACCATCAACAACACCGAGACTTTCGCGGCGGTGCCGTGGATCATCAATAACGGCGCCGACGCGTTCCTCAATCTCGGCAGGCCGAACAACGGCGGCACCAAGATTTTCTCGGTGTCGGGCGACGTCGCGCGTCCCGGCAACTACGAAGTCAGGCTCGGCACCCCGTTTGCCAAGCTTCTGGAAATGGCGGGCGGCATGCGCGGCGGCAAAAAACTGAAAGCCGTGATTCCCGGCGGCTCGTCAATGCCGGTACTGCCGGCCGACATCATGATGGCGACCGACATGGACTACGACTCGATTGCCAAGGCGGGGTCGATGCTCGGCTCGGGTGCGGTGATCGTGATGGACGAGACGCGCTGCATGGTCAAATGCCTGCTGCGGCTCGCCTACTTCTACTACGAGGAATCGTGCGGCCAGTGCACGCCGTGCCGCGAAGGCACCGGCTGGCTGTACCGCATGGTCGACCGCATCGAAACTGGCCGCGGCAAGACCGAGGACCTCGACCTCCTGAACAACGTTGCCGACAACATCCAGGGCCGCACCATCTGCGCGCTCGGCGATGCGGCGGCGATGCCGGTGCGCGCGTTCATCAAGCACTATCGCGACGAGTTTCAGCACCATATCGACCACCAGCGGTGCCTGGTTCCGGCCTATGTCTGAGCGAGCGGCGCAATGCTAGAAATCGATATCGACGGCAAGCATCTCGAGGTCGCTGACGGCAGCACGATCATGGACGCCGCCAATCAGGCCGGCATTTACGTGCCGCACTTCTGCTATCACCACAAACTGTCGATCGCGGCCAACTGCCGCATGTGCCTGGTGCAGGTCGAGAAGGCGCCCAAGCCGCTGCCGGCTTGCGCGACGCCCGTGACCAACGGCATGCAAGTCTTCACGCACTCCGACCAGGCAGTCGCCGCGCAGAAGGGCGTGATGGAATTTCTGCTGATCAATCACCCGCTCGACTGCCCGATCTGCGACCAGGGCGGCGAATGCCAGTTGCAGGATCTCGCGGTCGGCTATGGCGCGAGCGGCTCGCGTTACACCGAGTTGAAACGCGTGGTCAACAACAAGAACCTGGGGCCGCTGATCTCGACCGACATGACGCGCTGCATCCATTGCACGCGCTGCGTGCGCTTCGGCCAGGAGATTGCCGGCATCATGGAGCTCGGCATGATCGGGCGCGGCGAACACTCTGAAATCATCGCGTTCGTCGGCAAAACGGTCGATTCCGAAC
>JBGPFE010000054.1:0-27127 GCA_041483135.1 Gammaproteobacteria bacterium
CCAAGCGGGTAAACATCACTATGTGGCCATCACCGCTTGTATGCGAAAAATGCTGGTCATCCTCAACGCCATGATCAGGTCTAATCAGCCTTGGAAACAATCACAGAATGCTTGACAGTCAACGCAGTTGCTCTGTGGCTATCGATTCTGCATTTGCCGTAATTTGAAAATTCAGTGCAGGAATTCGCGCGGATCGGTGATCACGCCGGTGAGCGCGGAGGCCGCGACGGTCGCGGACGAACCCCTGTAGATCTTCGCGCTCGGGTCGCCCATGCGGCCCTTGAAGTTGCGCGTCGTCGAGGTGATGCACGTCTCGTCCGGCCCGAGGATACCCATGTGTCCGCCGCCGCACGCGCCGCAGGTCGGGGACGTGACGACGGCGCCGGCGTCGAGGAGCGTTGCGATCACACCGAGCTTGACCGCCTCGCGGTAGATCGTCTGCGAGCCCGGGGTCACGATGAAACGCACCTTCGGCGAAACCCGCCGGCCTGCGACCACCTGCGCCGCGAGCTCGAGGTCGTCGAGCGTGCCGTTCGCGCACGAGCCGACGAACGCCTGGTCGATGGCCGTGCCCGCCGCCTTGGCGACCGGATACGAGTTCTCGATCACGCTGTCGGGAAACGCGACCAGCGGTTCCAGTTCGCTCAAGTTCACCTTGCGCACTGCCGCATACTTTGCGTCGCGATCGGGATAAACGGGCTCGAACGGCGCCGGATTGCGCGCACGCACCCATTCGAGCATGACCTCGTCGGGCTCGAAGGTCGCGAATTCCGCCGACAGCTCGGCCGACATCGTGGTCAGGGTCTTCCTCGCATTGATGCTGAGGTCCTTGATCCCCGGCCCGCCGTATTCGACGTTCATCGTCGCGTGATCGCCGTGCTTGCCCGCGATCTGCAGGAACGCGTCCTTCGTCGTCACCGCGCGCGGCAGCTTGCCTTCGAGCTCGTAGCGCACCGTCTCGCCGACGCGGAACCACGTTTCGTTCTTGATCGCCGCATAGACGATGTCCGGCTGGCCGACGCCGCGTGCGACGCAGTTGAAAACGCCCGCGCTGCATGTGTGCGAATCGCTGCACAAGAGCACGCTGCCGGGCAATCCGTAGCCGTGGTCGGCGACGAGCTGGTGCGAGATGCCTTGGGAGTAGCCGACGTCGTGAAAGCGCTTGATGCCGAACTTCGCGACGAACTCGCGGCCGATCTTCTGCGCGACCGCGCTCGCCTGCGTGGCAGCCGGCACGCGGTGATCGAACACGACGATCAGGCTGTCAGGGTCCTTGACCTTCAGGATTTCGCGCCAGCGGTTGGTCATGAAATTGTTGTCGAACAGGATCACGGTGTCGACCTTGACCGTGACCAGATCGCCCGGCGCGACTTTTTTCAGACCGCCTTTCTTCGCGAGGATTTTTTCCGCGATGGTCATTCCCATTGCGTGGACTCCTGAAACTCACTGTAAAAAACAAAGGTCCGCATCCGAACACGTGAAGGAGTGAAGGGGTGAATGCGTGAGCCCCCTCACTCTGCCCTCTCCCCCGGTCACGGGGGAGAGGGGATTTCACTCCTTCACTCCTTTACACAAAAAACCCGCATGCATCGGCAATCAATCAACTCGCGAATTTTTTCTCGAGCTCGTCGAGCTGTTTCATGCCCATCAGGTCGTTCAACTCGTCGAAGGACACCAGCAGATCGGGACGGTCCACCACGCGGTTGTCCTTCACGACCTCCTCTTTGAACACCGCCATGGCGTTCATCATGCCCTTCAATGCCGCCGTCGACAGCAGCCGCGGGTAGCTCACGCCGGCGACACCCAGGTCCTGCAACTCCTTCGGCGACATGAGCGGCGTGGTTTTGCGCGAGCGCATGCCGAGTCCCATATTGACGATGAGCGGCTTGGGCACGCCCTTCGCGACCTTCGCGATATCCTCCTTGGACAGCAGCGCATCGGCGTACATGACGTCGGCGCCCGCCTCCGCGTACAAGTTGAGTCGCCGGATCGCCTCGTCCACGCCAAGCGGACCCGCAGCGTCGGTGCGCGAGACGATGACGAAATCAGGGTCACGCCGCGCATCCACCGCGGCCTTGACCTTCTGCACCATTTCCTCGGCGGGTATGCACGACTTGCCCGCCATGTGGCCGCAACGCTTGGGCCAGACCTGATCTTCGAACATGAGCGCCGCCATGCCGGCCTTCTCGAACGCGCGCACCACGAAATGGACGGTCATCGCGTTGCCGTAGCCGGTGTCGGCGTCGGCGCGCAGCAAAATTTTGTCGGTGCAGTCAGCGAGCCGCCGCGCGTTCGCGAGATTTTCGTCGAACGTCATGACGCCGCGATCCACCCAGCCCATGCGGCTTTCGGAAACGCCCGCGCCGGAAATCGACGCCACCTTGAAACCCGCGCGCTCGACGAGCCGGGCCGTATAGCCGTCGTAGATGCCGGGCTGGACGAGGATTTCGGGCGCGTTCATCAAATCCTTGAACTGGCGGCCTTTGCTAGCCATGAATTTCTCCTTAAAGCTGAGATGCAGCCACAGAGTTCACAGAGCAGGACAAATCCAAACAACAGCAACTGATTCTGTTTTTCGCAGTTCTCTGTGTTCTCTGTGGCTAACGTTTTTCGGTTTTGAGTTGATCTGCGTTTATCGGATTATTGCACGGTCGCAGCGCGCTACCCGCCTACTCGGGCTTCAGCCCTATCGTCTTGATGAGCGCGCTCCACTTCGCCAGATCGTCGCGTATCCGCGCGGCGAATTCCGCGGGCGTATTGGCGACGACATCGCCGCCGAGCGCGGCGAGGCGTTCGCGCGCGTCGGCCTCCGTCACGCCTTTGACGATCACCGCGTTGAGCCGCGTGACGAGATCGCGTGGCGTGGCAGCGGGCGCGAGCACGGCGAACCAGCCGATCGCTTCGTAACCGGGGACCCCGGCCTCCGCGACGGTCGGCAGCTCGGGCGCCTGCGGCGAGCGGTTCGCGCCCGTCACCGCGAGCGCGCGGAGCCTGCCAGCCTTGACCTGCGGCATCACCGTGCTCAGATCGCCCGACATGAACTGCACCTGCCCCGCGAGGAGATCGGTGACCGCCGGTGCGACGCCCTTGTACGGCACGTTCACGACGTCGATTTTGGCGAGCATCTTGAGCAGCTCCGTTGCGAGATGCGTGGTCGTGCCGTTGCCGGGCGAGGCAAAATTGAGCTGCCCCGGTTTCGCCTTGGCGAGCGCGATCAACTCGCGCACGCTTTTCACCGGCAGCGACGGATGCACGACGAGGACGTAAGGAATGCTCGTGACCAGCGTGATCGGCGCGAAATCCTTGAGAGGATCGTACGGCAGGCGCGCGGTCAGCCCGGGCTGGATCGCGAGCGGGCCGGCGCTGCCGAGCAGCAGTGTGTAACCGTCCGGGGCCGATTTCGCCGCGAGCTCGGTGCCGATTGCGCCGCCCGCGCCGCCGCGGTTGTCGACGACGAGCGGCTGGCCGAACGCCTCATTGAATTTCTGCGCGACCACGCGCGCCACGAAATCCGACCCGCCGCCCGCGGCGAACGGCACGATGAAGCGCACCGGCTTGTTCGGGTAGTTCTGGGCGCCGGCCGCGCTGGCCAGTGCGGCCAGCACGACGGCAACGACTTTGCATGAATATGTCACGCTTCCTCCTTTTTTCTCGCTACTCGCAGGCCTTACACCGCTCGCGCGGCGCGGTGCCCTTCGGCAATCGCGTTGGCAAGACGCCGCGGCGACACGGCGTCGCCGACCACCCGCACGTTGGCCAGGCCGCTCTGGCGCAGTTCCGCAACGAGGTCGTCGTTAACGCGTTGCAGACCGGCCCACAGCACCGCGCTGACGCCGTCGATGCGGACTTCGTGCGCGTTGTTGTAGTAGTGCTTCAACACCACCCCGCCCTTCTCGATGCGGTCGACGAACATCGTCGCATGGATCGCGACGCCGAGCTGGTCGAGATCGCGCAGCGCCGGGATGCGCGAGACTTCCGGCACTTCGCGCAGCGCCTCGAAAAAGCGCGTCACATAGATGAGCTTGCGGCCGCGCCGCGCGACCATGCCGGCGATCGACGCCGCCCAGTAATAGCCGTCCTCGTCCATCAGCACGATCGCGCTCGACGGCGCACCGTCCGGAAGCTTGCCGGTCGCGGCGAGTACCGGCACCGAGCCGTCGCCGCGAACTTCGGGCGCGATTATGGATGCGCCGGTTGCGACGATCACCGCGTCGGGTTTTTCCGCGGCGACCGTTTGCACCGTCGCCGGCTTGCCGAGCCGCACCTTGACGCCGAGTTTCGTAACCTGCGCAATCAGATATTCGACCGCGTAAACCGTTTCGTGCTGCGGCAGCAGATGCTTGGACCAGCGCAGCTTGCCGCCCAGCGCATCCTGCGTTTCGAACAAAATCACGTCGTGGCCGCATTCGGCGGCGGCGCGCGCCGCTTCCAGTCCGCCGGGGCCGCCGCCGACCACCACGACGCGCTTGGGCGCGGCCACGCGCGCGAGCGGCGGCAACTCGAGCTCGTTGCCGACCGTCGGATTGATCGAGCACGCGAGCCGCCGGCTATCGATGGTCCAGCCCCAGCACTGGTTGATCGAGATGCAGCGCCGGATGTCGGATGCGCGCCCGCTCTGCGCCTTCAGCGGCCACTCCGGGTCGGCAATCAGCGCGCGGCACAGGCCGATCACGTCGGCCTTGCCGGACGCCAGCACGGACTCCGCCTGTTCGGGCGTCTGGATGCGCGAGCTGGCGATGACCGGTATCGTTCCCGCGACGGCCTTGACCCGCGCGTGCAGGTCGACGTACGCGAGCGGCGGATAGTGCGCGTCGGGAACGTGCGTGTCGAGCGTGTTGAAATTGCCCTGCGCGAGCGACAGGTAATCGATCTCGCCGAGCGCAACGAGCTGCTGCGCGATCTCGATGCTGTCGTCGATCGTGATCCCGCCCGCGGTGAACTCCTCGACGCCCATGCGGTAGCCGACGATGAAGTCGGGGCCGACCGCTGCGCGGACCGCATCGATGATCTCGCGCGCGAAGCGCAGCCGGTTTTCCGGGCTGCCGCCGTATTCGTCGCTGCGCTGATTGCTGAATGGCGAGATGAATTCCTGGATCAGGTGCCCCTGCGCGCCGTGGATCTCGACGCCGTCCGTGCCGGCCTCGCGCGCGTGCCGCGCCGCGGTCGCAAATCCGCGCACCACTTCGGCAATTTCCTCGCGCGTCATCGCATGCGGGATGCCGCCGCTGTGCGGGCATGCGATCGCCGACGGTCCCCACAGATTCGGGATCAGGTTGGAGTGGTGCTGGCGGCCGCCATGGTTGATCTGCACGATGAGCAAAGCGTTTTCGGCGTGCGCCGCCCCGGCGAGTTGCGCGAGGCCCGGCACGATTTCCTTGCGGTAGGCGAGCATCGCCGCCGCGCGCCCGCCGTTACTCGGGTGCACGCGCATCGATTCGGTGACGAGCATGCCGCTGCCGCCGCGCGCCACCGCCCGGTAGATCGCAATCGTGCGTTCGCTCGCGACGCCGTTCGCTCCGGAGTTGGTGGTAGTCGCCAGCCGCATCACGCGGTTGCGCGACGTCTTCTTGCCGATGCGGATCGGCTCGAACAGGCGCGGAAAATGTGGATTCATTCGTTCTCGTTTCCGCATTGCGCGGAGAGCCGGCTGCGAACGATTTTACCCCCCGTGAATTGCGAGCGCCAACCCGGCGTCCGCCGTTGCATTAGAATCCGGGAGTCCTGGGTGATGGGTGATGGATGATGGGAACAACCAGCAAATGGTTCGTGGCCGCACTTCTGATCGCCGGCACTGCAACGGCGCGGGACTATCCCTCGAAGCCGATCCGGTTAATGGTTCCAAGTACTCCCGGCGGCAGTGTCGACATGCTCGCGCGCACCGTCGGCTCGCATTTGAGTGAGCGCTGGGGCCAGCAGGTGGTGGTGGACAACCGGCCGGGCGGCGGCGGCGGGATCGCCGCCGAGTTGACCGCCAAGGCGCCGCCCGACGGCTACACACTCATCATGGCGACGATCGCCGCGATGGCGACGAACGTAAGCCTCTCGCGCAACGTGCCGTACGACCCGGTGCGCGACTTCGCGCCGGTCACGCAAGTCGCTTCCCAGCAACTCATGCTGCTCGTCAACCCGGGCGTTCCCGCGAAGTCGGTCGCCGAGCTGATCGCGCTCGCGAAGGTGAAGCCCGGCCAGCTGACCTTCGCCTCGGCCGGCAACGGCGCCGGCGGACACCTCTCGGGGGAACTGCTCAAGATCCTCGCGCACATCGACATGACGCACGTGCCGTACAAGGGCATCACGCCCGCGATGGTGGACGTGATCAGCGGCCAGGTGACGATGACGTTCACGAGCATCATTTCCGGAACGCCGCCGCTCAAGTCGGGCAGGTTGCGCGCGCTCGCGGTCACCGGCGCGCACCGCTCGCCCGCGCTGCCGGACATTCCGACGATGGTGGAATCCGGCGTGCGCGGCTACGAAGCGAACACCTGGTACGGCGTGCTCGCGCCGAAGGCGACGCCGCGCGCCGTCATCATGAAGCTGCACGACGAGATCGTGGCCATGCTCAAGCTGCCCGAGATAAACAACCGGCTGTCGTTCGAAGGCGCGGAACCGGTCGGCAACACGCCCGAGCAGTTCGGCGAGTTCATCAAGTCCGAAATCGCGAAATGGGGCAAGGTCATTCGCGCCGCGGGGCTCAAAGCCGAATGACTAAAGCTTAGCCGCAAAGGACGCTAAGGACGCTAAGGAAAAAACGACAGGGAAAACCTTTGGGTCAGACCCCGCAGAACGCGGACCCCAGGCGTTACTGGGATTCCTGGGGTTCGTCCCAGCGGAAAAATATCTCGCGCCGTCCGGAACTCGCTATGGTGGTTGCGCGTGTGAACGACTTTTCAGCGTAAGTCGCGGTGATCTGATATGCGCCGGGCACAAGCTTCGCAAGCAGCCACGGGCCCTCCGACACCGCGTCAAGGACCTTGGCGCCGCTCGCGTCGGTAATCGTCACCGCGATATCGGCAAGATAGTGACCGTCCTTGGCTGCGAACAACAACCGCAGGTTGAAATCCTTGCCGAGCGACTGCATGCGCGCGTCCGAGTCCTCGCCGACGCCGCCGGAAACGAATTTGACCTGCCCGCTGGACCGAATCTGCTCCTCGGCAGCCTGCCCCTGGGCCCCCATCACCGCGGAAATGAACCCCGCCAGAACCAACAGAAAAATTCGCAATTGCATGTTGTTCATAGTCGCGCTCCTTTCCATAAGGCATCGTTTTTCAATCTAATCTATGCAATATTTTCGTGCGTTGATACAAGTCAAAAGATATTCCCGCCTGCAGGCGCCTGGGACGGGAGTCGGGCTTTGCCTCAGCGATCCTGTTCAACTTACCACTTTAATCGCATCGCCGAACTATGTGAGACTCACCACGCCAGCGCGCCGCCGTCGACGGGGATGATCGCGCCGGTCATGAAGTTCGATGCATCGGAGGCGAGCAGAACCGCAATGCCCTTCAGATCGTCAGCCCCGCCGGTGCGGCCGAGCGGGATCTCCCGCAGGATCTGGTCCTTGCCCGTCTCGAATATCTTCTCGTTGATCGGCGTCACGAAGAATCCGGGGCAGATCGCGTTGACCTGGATGTTGTGGTGCGCCCACTTGATCGCGAGATCGCGCGTGAAATTGACGAGCGCGCCTTTGCTCGCGCCGTACGCGATCGAGTTATAGGCCTTCGGATTGCGCCCGACGATGCCTGCGATCGACGCGATGTTGATGATCTTGCCGCGCTTAGCCTTGATCATCTCGCGGCCGAGCACCTGCGCGCAGAGGAATGGCGCGGTGATATTGAGATCGAACACCTGCTGCCAGCGTTCGAGCGGCATGTCCTCGGGCGGCGCGACCCACGCGCGGCCGGCATTGTTGATGAGCACGTCGACGCGGCCGAATTTCTTGACGACCGCCTCCTTCATCGCCTCGATCTGATCCGGTTTTGTCACGTCGCACGCAAGCGCGAGCGCCTTGACGCCGAGTTTCCCGATCTGCTGCGCCGCCTGCTCGCAGTTTTCGAGCTTGCGCGAGCAGATCACGATGTTCGACCCCGCTTCCGCAAGCCCGGTCGCCATCTGCAGGCCGAGTCCAGTCGCGCCGCCGGTGACGACGCTGACGCGGCCTTCGAGATTCATCAATTGCTTAACCGTAGCCACAGGGATTCCTTTTTCAAAAATCAAAACCTTCAGCCACAGAGGGCACAGAGAACACAGAGTAACAGCAGTTCAGAACCTTGGATCTATATAGAAAAGCGCAGATCTTAACTTTGAACGGAGAAGATTTTGTCTTATCTGCGTTAATCGGCGGCTTCAATCGTTTTTTCTCTGTGAACTCTGTGTCCTCTGTGGCTAATCGTCTTTCAATAGCAGTGCTGCGATGATGTTGCGCTGAATCTCCGATGTGCCTTCGTAGATGCGCGTGATCCGCGCGTCGCGGAAAGTGGTCTCGATGCCCGCCTCACGCATGTAGCCCATGCCGCCGTGGATCTGCACCGCGCAATCGACGACCTTTCCCAGCGCCTCGGTCGAGAACAGCTTCGCCGCCGACGCTTCTAGCGTGCCGCGTTCGCCGCGCATCAGGGTTGCGATCGCGCGCTCGGTCAGCCCGCGCGCCGCGTCGCGCGCGACCGCCATATCGGCGAGCATCCACTGCAGGCCCTGGTATTCGGCGAGCTTGTGCCCGCCCTGCGTGCGCATTTTCATGTACTCGACGCTACGCGCGATCAGCTTGTCCATCATGCCGACGCAGCGCGCCGAGACGGTGACGCGCCCGGCGGTCAGTGTTTTCAGCGCCTGCACGTAGCCGCTCCCTTCCGCACCGAGCAGGTTTTCGGCGGGCACCTCGCAATCGCCGAATGAGAGCGGCGCGGTGCTGCAGCCGTGCATGCCCATCTTGAGCTCGTTTTTGCCGACCGCCAGTCCCGGAAAATCGCGCTCGAGTATGAACGTCGAAATTCCCTTGATGCCCTTGGCGCGGTCGCTGATCGCCATCACCGTGAACACGTGCGCGACGCTCGCGTTGGTGATGAAAATCTTTTCGCCGTTGAGCACCCACTTGCCGCCTTTCCTGACCGCGGTGGTGCGCATCGCGGCGGGATCGGAGCCGGCCTGCGGCTCGGTCAGCGCAAAACAGCCGATCCATTCGCCGGTCGCCATGCGCGGCAGATATTTTTTCTTCTGCTGCTCGTTGCCCAGCGTGGCGATGCCGGTCGTGCTGATGCCGGTATGGTTGCCGATCAGCGTCGCGAAGCCGTAATTGGTCTTGCCCATCTCCTCCTCGACAGCGCACTTGCCGGCGAGGTCGAGGCCGATGCCGCCGTACTGCTCGGGAATGGTGAGGCCGAAAAGCCCCAGCTCGCGCGCTTTCTGCACCAGCTCGGCGGGAATCTCGTCGTGCTCCTCAATCCAGCGCGAACGCGGGTCGACTTCTTTCTGGATGAAGCGCCGGATTTCGTCGCACAACTGCCTGACTTCGGTGGAAACCTGCATGTGTTTTCCTAAACCCTGGCCACAGAGGGCACAGAGTTCATAGAGGGAAACAACCCAGACCAGACAAGGTATTTCGTTCTCTTCTTAGCATATCTCTGTGTTCTCTGTGATCTCTGTGATCTCTGTGGCTAATGTTTTTGCAGTGGTTTGATCAGCGCGTCGCCCGCCTTGACGCCCTTGCCCTCGGCGAACACGAACAGCGGATTGATGTCGAGCTCGGCGACATGGTCCTTGAGATCGACCGCGAGCGCCGACAGCCTGACGATCGCGTCCGCCAGCGCGTCGATGTCGGCGTGCGCCGCGCCCCGCGCGCCGGTGAGCACCGCATAACCCTTGATCTCGGCGATCATCTCGAGCGCAGCCGATTTCGTGACCGGCGCAAGGCGGAACGCGACGTCCTTCAGTACTTCCGCGAAAATTCCGCCGAGGCCGAACATCACCGCCGGACCGAACAGCTTGTCGTTGGTCACGCCGAGAATCGCCTCGATGCCGCCCGCCACCATTTCCTGTACGAGCACGCCTTCGATGCGCGCAGCCGGTTTATACGCCTTGGCGTTGCGCAAAATCTCATCATACGCCGCTGCTGCATCGGCGTCCGACGTCAAGCCAAGCCGCACGGCTTTAGCTTCGGTCTTGTGCGGGATATCGGGCGACTGCACTTTCATCGCAACCGGATAGCCGATGCGCCCGGCGATCGCGAGCGCCCGCTCTTTGCTCGCCGCGAGTTCCTCTTTCGTAACGCTGATGCCGTAGTGCGCGAGGATCTGCTTGGCCGCGTATTCGGACACGTCATCGCGCTTTCCCGCAAGCAGTTTGCGCGCTTCCTTGCTGACGATCACCGGAGCTTTTTCCGCGTGTTGCGCTTCGCCGCGGCGCAGCGCCTCCGCGTACGCCGACAGCACCGCGAGCGCGCGGCCGCAGCGCACCGGCGATTTGTAATGCGGGATTTTCAGCTCGTCGAGCTTCGCGTACGCTTCGCGCGCGACCGCGTCGCGCGCGCTCCACGCGAGGAAAATCGGCTTGTCGGTATGCTTCGCGACAGCGGTGATTTCCGCCGCTATCCTGGCCGCGGTCTCGCCCGGCAGCGAGGCGTTGATCATGGCGATCGAATCGACGTTCGGATCGTCGAGGATCGCGTTGAGCGTGCGGCTGATCATGCTCATGTCGCTGAAGATCGCCGCGGTCACGTCGACCGGATTGATGAGCGAGCCGAACGACGGCACGATAGCGCGCAGTTTTTCGGTGGTGGCGGGCGCAAGCTGCGGCAGCTGCATGCCGCGGCCCACGCACTCGTCGGTCATCAGGATGCCGGCACCGCCGGAAATGGTGATGATCGCGACCCGGTTGCCGGCCGGGAGCTTCCCGCACCGGAACGCGCGGCCGTAATCGATCACGTCCTGGATGTCGTCGACCTGGATGATGCCGGCCTGCCTGAACGCGGTCTTGTAGAGCGCCATCGCGCCGCCGAGGTTGGCCGTGTGCGAGACCGCGGCTCTCTGGCCCTGTTCGGTGTTGCCGACTTTCCAGGCCAGAATCGGTTTCTTTTTCTGCAGCGCACGCGCACCGACTTCGATCAGCCGATGAGCGTCTTTCAATCCCTCGATGTAGCCGACGATGATTTCGGTCTGCGGGTCGTCGATGAAATAGTCCATGAAATCGAGCGAGCTCACGCCGATTTCGTTGCCGGTCGTCACCATCTGGCGGAAATTCAGCCCGCCGTCCTTGGCGGCGAGATTCATCACCGAAAAACCGAAGCCGCCGCTCTGCGACACCATGCTGACGGCCCCGGCATCGTAGTCGTCGCCGAAAACGGAGCCGAAGCCCGCGTACACCTTGTCGGCTGCGTTGATCATGCCCTGGCAATTGGGGCCGATGACGCCGATGTTGAATTCGCGCGCGATGGCCGCGAGCTCCTGCTGCATGTCCACGCCCTTGCCCCCGACCTCGGAATACCCGGAGCTGTAGATGATCGCGTACGGCACGCCGATTTTTCCGCACTGCCTAAGCGTGTCCGCCACGCGCGCGGCGTTGATCAGCACCAACGCGAGATCCGGCGTCTCCGGCAGCACCTCCAGCGACGCGTAGCATTTGACGCCGAGGATTTCCTGATACTTGGGATTGACCGGGTAGAGATTGCCGCGATACCCGTGGGACTGCAGATGCTTGAGGGGCTGCCCGCTGATGGTGACCAGGTCCTGCGATGCGCCGATGATTGCTATCGAGCGCGGGTTGAAAAATCGTTCCAGATCCTTGCGCATCCTCCACTGGCTCCGCGGTTTTTTTTAAGTCTGCGATTATACGCCGCTCTTGGTGGGCGCGGACCGCGATGCTATGATTCAAGCCTTAATCCTGTCCCCACACATGAACACCGCCACCGCATCCGCCGCCGCGCCGCAATCCTTCAAGGACGTGTGGCTGATCTCCGCCGGCCATGGCCTCACTCACTGGTACACCGCGACGTTCTACATCCTGCTGCCGTTGATCGGCAGGGAGTTCGGCCTGTCGTACACCGAGATCGGCCTCATCATGACGGTTCAGTACCTGGTGGGCGCGATCTCGAACCTGCCCGGCGGCTTCGTGGTCGACACCATCGGCAAGAAGGGCTACCTGATGGCGGCTTCGCTTTTCTGGGTCGGCTTCCCGTACGCGCTGATGAGCATCACGCACAGTTTCTGGATGCTGCTCGTGTGCGTGACGCTGGTCGGCGTCGGCAACAACATCTGGCACCCGGCGGCGATCTCGACGCTCGCCTACCGCTACCCCGAGCGCAAGGGGCTGGTGCTCTCGTTCCACGGCATGGGCGGCAACCTGGGCGAGGCGCTCGCGCCGTTCGTGATCGGCGCGCTGCTCACGTGGTTCAGCTGGCGCGCGGTGGTCGTGATCAACGTGGTGCCAGGGCTCACCATGTCGGTGCTGATCCTCATCATGCTGGGAGCGTTCTCGATGGCGCGGGCAAGCGACGACGGCGCGATCAACGCCAGCGCCGACAAGCGCGACGCAAAGGACTATCTCAAGGACGTCGCGTGCCTGCTGAAGAACAAATCGCTGATGCTGGTCGGGGCGAGCTCGGCGTTCCGCACCATGACCCAGGCGGGACTGCTTACGTTCCTGCCGGTGTTTCTGCTCAACGAGCTCGGCTATTCAAATTTTGTGGTCGGCGTCTGCGTCGGCACGATGCAGGTCGCGGGCTTCATCGCCGGACCGATCGGCGGGCATCTCTCGGACAAGCTGGGGCGCAAGCAGGTGATCATGTCGAGCATGCTGCTCTCGGCCGTGATGATCGTCGGCATGGCGCTCGCGGGGAAAACCGCGCTGTTTGTCGTGTTCATCGCGCTCACCGGCTTCTTCCTCTACGCGATGCGCTCGGTGCTGCAGGCGTGGGCCGTCGAGTCGGTGCCGAAGAACCTGGCCGGCGCCGGCGTCGGCGTGCAGTTCGGATTCACGTCGCTTGGCGCCGCGATTTCGCCGGCGATCTTCGGCATGATCGCGGATGCGTATGACATCTACCGCGCGTTCTACTTCCTCGCCGGCACCATCGTCTGCGCCAATTTCCTGGTTTTCTTCATGCCGAACGGCAAGGCCCGCGAGGTCAAGCCCGTCCCTGTCGGCTGAGCTACCGGGAAACATTTCAAACCAGAACCAAATTAGCCGCAGATGAACGCCGATAAGATCATAATCAAAAAAGTCTTAGCCACAGAGATCGAGAGCAAGAACAAAAGCCAAGTTTTTGCAGATCTTCTCTTGCGTTAGTATTTTCTCTCTGTGAACTCTGTGTCCTCCGTGGCAATTTTTCAGGTTCTATCGGCGTTCATCGGCGTTTATCGGCGGTTCCAAACGCATTTCTGAGGAGACTACGATGAGCAGCGAACTCTACGACAAGGGCATGGCGACCCGCCGCAAGGTGATGGGCGAGAAGCACATCGCAAAACGGCAGGCGAGCAACGACAAATATACGCGCCAGCAGAACGAGTTCGCCACTGAATATGCGTGGGGCGGCTTCTGGTCGCGGCCCGAACTGCCGCTGAAGATCCGGAGCCTCGTGACGATCGCGATGCTCGCCGCGCTCGACCGCCCCGACGAGCTGAGGGGACACATCGGCGGCGCACTCAACAACGGCGCGACCCCCGACGAAATCATGGAAGTGTTCCACCACGCGACCGTCTACTGCGGCTTCCCCGCCGCCAGCGGCGCCGTGCGGCTGGGCGTGGAAGTGTTCAAGGAGCGCGGGCTGATCTGAGCGCACAGCGCTCAAGGCCGCGCAATGGGACGCCGCTCTTCAAGGATCGCTCATTGAGCCGGCGGCGGCTCGGGCACGTCGAGCGTGAGCTCGTGATGGGAATCTAGTGATGAAATGTCACTGCTGTCAGGCCGAGAACGAGGAAGGCGCGCGGTTCTGTGAGAACTGCGGGGCCCGCCTCGAGGAGCTCTGCCCCGCCTGCGGCGCCGCCGTCGGCGCGGGGAAGAAGTTCTGCCGGTCCTGCGGCGCCGCGCTGACGGCGGAGCCCGGTCGTCCCGCCTCCCCGCAGTCCTATACGCCGCGGCACCTCGCCGAGCGGATACTCGACTCGCGCTCCGCGCTCGAAGGTGAGCGCAAGCAGGTCACCGTCCTGTTCGCCGACCTGAAGGGCTCCATGGAATTGATCGCCGACCGCGACCCCGAGGATGCGCGCAAAATCCTCGACCCCGTGCTCGAGCGGATGATGGAGGCGGTCCATCACTACGAAGGAACCGTGAACCAGGTGATGGGCGACGGGATCATGGCGCTCTTCGGCGCGCCGCTTGCCCACGAGGACCACGCAGTCCGCGCCTGCTATGCGGCGCTCCGCATGCAGGATGCGATCCGGCGCTATACCGACGAGGTCCGCCGCACCCACGGCGTCGAGGTCCAGATTCGCGTCGGGCTCAATTCGGGCGAGGTCGTCGTGCGCTCGATCGGCAGCGACCTGCGGATGGACTACACGGCGGTTGGCCAGACGACCCACCTCGCGGCGCGCATGGAGCAGCTCGCCACCCCGGGAACCATCCGGCTCACCGCCAACACGCTGGCGCTCGCCGAGGGCTACGTCGAAGTGAAGTCGTTCGGCCCGGTCCCGGTAAAGGGCCTCGCGGATCCAGTTGAGGTGTATGAGATCACGGGAGCGGGAGCCGCGAGGACCCGGCTGCAGGCGGCGCGGATACGCGGCCTCACCCGCTTCGTCGGGCGTGACACTGAGCTCGATCAGCTTCGCCGCGCTGCAGACGAAGCGCGCCGGGGGCACGGCCAGATCGTCGCGGTGGTAGGCGAGCCGGGAGTTGGAAAATCGCGGTTGTATTACGAGTTTATCCGTTCTCACCATGTCCAAGGCTGGCTGATTCTCGAGTCGGGATCGGTGTCCTACGGCAAAGCCACACCCTACCTGCCGCTCGCCGATCTCCTGCGCAGCTACTTCAAGATCGACGCACGCGACGACACCCGCGGTATCCGCGTCAAAGTGACGGGCGGGCTGCTCACGCTAGACGAAGCTCTCAAGGACACGGTACCGGTCGCGCTGTGGCTCCTCGACGCGCTGCCGGAAGACAGTCCGTTCCTCGCGCTTGAGCCCACCGAACGCCGCCGCCAGACGCTCGCGGCAATCAAACGAATTCTCCTGCGCGAGAACCAGCTCCATCCCTTGATGCTGGTGTTCGAGGATCTGCACTGGATCGACAGCGAGACGCAGGCGTTCCTCGACAGTCTCGTCGACAGCCTGCCGGCCTCGAGTATCCTGCTTGCGGTCAACTACCGGCCCGAATACCGGCACGGCTGGGCGAACAAGACCTACTACCGCCAGATCCGCATCGACCCCTTGCCGCCCGAGAGCGCCGCAGATCTCCTCGACGCGCTGCTCGGCCCGGATCCGGGCACTCAATCGCTCAAGCGGCTCCTGATCGAACGGACGGAAGGCAGCCCGCTGTTCCTTGAGGAAAGCGTGCGCACGCTCATCGAGATTCGCGCGCTGGTCGGTGAGCGTGGCGCCTACCGGCTCGTCCAGGCGCCTGATGCGTTGCAAGTGCCGGCGACAGTTCAGGCGATCATCGCCGCGCGCATCGACCGGCTGGATCCGCAGGAAAAGCGCCTGCTCCAGGCCTCCGCGGTAATCGGAACCCACGTTCCCTTCGCCCTACTACGGGCGATTGCCGAGGTCGACGAGGAAGCGCTGCGGCGGTGCCTTGCACAGCTCCAGACCGGCGAGTTCGTGTACGAAGCGCAGCTGTTCCCCGACCTCGAGTACGCGTTCAAGCACGCGCTGACGCACGAGGTCGCGTACGGCAGTGTGCTCCAGGATCGACGGCGCGCGCTCCACGCGGCGATCGTGGCGGCGATCGAGCGGCTCTACGCCGATCGCCTCCCGGAGCAGGTAGAGCGCCTCGCGCATCACGCAGTGAGAGGCGAAATCCTGCCGAAAGCCGTGCATTACCTCCGTGAGGCCGGAGCGAAGGCGGTAAACCGTTCAGCGAATCGGGAGGCCGTCGCGTATTTTGAGGAAGCGCTCGCGCTCCTCGCCCAGCTCCCCCAGACGACGCAGACGCTGACCGAGGCGCTCGAAATCCGCATGGCGCTCGGGCCAGCGTTCATCGCGGTGAAAGGACCAACAGCGCCGGAAGTGGAGCAGCTGTACCTGCGCGCGCTGGAGCTGGTCGATCAGCTCGGTGCGAGCGCCCACCGCTTCCCGGCGCTTTGGGGTCTTTGGTACGTCAAATTCACGCGAGGTAATTATCTGGAGGGCCTGCAGGCGGCCGAGCGGCTGCTCGAAGCCGCGCGGCATGGCGACGACACCGGCCAGCTCCTCGAGGCGCATCATTCGTTCTGGCCGACGCTTTCGGCCATGGGACGGTCGCAGGAAGCCCTCGTCCACATCGAGCGCGGGCTTGCGCTGTACGACCGCGAGCGGCACGCCGCGCAGACGTTCGTGTACGGCGGTCACGATCCCGGCGCCTGCTGCCGATGGTTTCTTGGAATGAATCGCTGGTTGATGGGATACCCGGACAGCGCGCTGCGCGAGATGCAGGGTGCCTGCCGGCTGGCCGAGGAGCTCAAGCATCCGCTGACGAAAGTGATGACGCTCTGGTTCACCGCCTGGCTCCACTGCCAGCGCGGCGAGCACGACCTCGCCATCACGAATATGGAGCAGTTGATCTCGCTCGCGAAACCGCTCGGGATTGCGCGTTGGATGGATGGCGCTGGCGTGCTGCTCCATGCGCGGGACGGGGAGCGCATGAGCGAGGATACGTTCGCCGGACTGTGCCAGCAGCTGAAGTCCGGCCAGTTAGCAATCTATCAAAAGATGTTTTATCTCTGCGTGCTTGCCGAACTGTACGCCGGCGCCGGATATGTCGAGGAAATCCGGCAGATGCTGGCTTCGATCCCCGAGGAAGCTCGCACGGTCTTCTGCGCGCCCGAGTTGTACCGGATCGAGGGGGAGCTGTTCCTGAAATTGGCCAAGCCGGTCCCCGACGAGGCCGAGCGGCGCTTCCGCAGCGCGATCGGGATCGCGCGTCAGCGCGCCGAGAAATCGCTCGAGCTGCGAGCGGCGACGAGCCTCGCGCGGCTGCTCGACGGCCAAGGCCGGCGGGAGGAAGCGCACGCCGCGCTCGCCGGCGTTTACGGCTGGTTCACGGAGGGCTTCGATACCGCGGACCTCAAGGCTGCGAAGGCGTTGCTCGAGACGCTCACCTGAGATGACCTGGCGGCCGCGGCGCGAGATTTGGCGCGCCGCAGTATGCTATTCTTATCGCCCCCAATCGCCGCTGGAGTCCGCAATGCGCATGGAAGTCCACGTTCACGGCACCGCGTTCCTGTGCAAAGGCGTGCACCTCACGCAGGTCGAGCATGCGCTGCGCCCGTGGCTCGAATACCTCGAAGTCGACGCGATCGCGAAAGCGCAGAGTCTCGAACGCGAGGAGCCCGGCGTCCGTTTCGATGCCAAGGAGCAGGCGCTCGACATCTGCTGGACCGGTGAAGTCGGCCGGAGCTTTCACAACCGGCTCAAGGAAGCGTTCCTCGCGCTCGGCCCGCTCACCGAGTACGCATCCGAGATCACCGTCACTTACTACCAGGACAACGGCAAGGAAGAATTTCAGCAGGTTTTCATCGGCCCGAGCGCCGAGGCGATCCACGAAATCCGCCGCCAGTGCGTCGAGGAAGACCTGGCCTCCCTGCTGTCGCCGCACTTCGACAAAGCGCGGGTCGACCAGGTGACCGCCATGGTCAACCGGATGTTCGACGATGAATGGAAAAACCGCCCTACGGTCGAAGAACAGACCGTGGCGACGCCGGTGCTGCAGCCGCATCCGCGCAACCGGCATCTGCACTAAGGACCCGTGAAGGAGTGAATAAGTGAATGGGTGAACACCCCCTCCCTAACCCTCCCCCTTGTGGAAGGGGGAGGGAATCTTTCACTCCTTGGAAATCTTTCACTCCTTCACTCCTTCACTCCTTCACTTGTTCACTCGTTCACTTCGGCATTCGCCTTTCCCAGCCGAACAAGCATGGATGATATCGTCAAGCAGGCAATGGCCAAATGGCCGAGCGTGGAGGCGGGCGCCGCGGACTCGTTAGCCGCAGGCCCGTTTGCGGGCAGCGCCGCTTAACCGCCGGATTAACCTTGCAAGCCTGACAATCATGGACGCGATTGTTAAGCAAGCCATGGCCAAATGGCCGAACGTGGAGGCGGGCGCCGCGGACTCGTTAGCCACAGGCCCATTTGCGGATAGCGGCGCATGACCGCCGGGCTATCCCCTCTGACCGAAAACATATGGATGATATCGTCAAGCAGGCGATGGCGAAATGGCCGAACGTGCCGGCGGTCTTCGGCTGGCTCGGCCTCGACCGCCGCGGCAAATGGCTGATCAAGGGCGAGCGCATCTCGAATCCGGTGGTCGCCAACTTCATCAGCCGCAATTACGAGCACGACGCCGCGGGCCGCTGGTATTTCCAGAACGGGCCGCAGCGCGTGTTCGTCGCGCTCGATTACACGCCGTTCGTCTACCGCCTTGGCTGGGACCCCGATCCCGGCGCGCCGCTGCGTATCGAGGCCCATACCGGAAGTCCGGTGACCCGCATCGACGGCGCATGGATCGATAGCGCAGGCATCGTGCTCATCGCCACCGAACACGGCATCGGCATGATCGACGACCGCGATCTCGACCGCATGCTCGCGTGCTTCACCGACGAGCGCGGCCAACCGCTGCCCGAAGAGACGATCGCCGCAGCCATCGAGCTCATGCAGGACGGCGGCACGGCGAAGTTATGTTTTCACTGCCGCGATAGCATCGTGCCCGTATCAGCTATCGCGGCAAGCGATGTTCCGGCCAGGTTCGGTTTCGTGCCGCGCCCCATGCAACCCGCTGGACAGGAGGAATGCTATTGATGCGGCCGCTCGCCGAGTTCCCGCATTCGTCGCGCACGCGCATTCGCGGCGTGCTGTGCGACATCGACGATACGTTGACCACTGATGGCCGCCTTACCGCTCCCGCTTACGCAGCAATGGAAGAATTGCGGCGTGCCGGGCTGCTGGTGGTCCCGATCACCGGCCGCCCGGCGGGCTGGTGCGATCATATCGCGCGCATGTGGCCGGTCGACGCGGTGGTCGGAGAAAACGGCGCATTCTACTTCCGCTACGATCATGGCGGGCGCGCAATGCAGCGGCATTTTGTCGACGACGAGGCGACGCGCGCCGCGAACCGCGAAAAGCTCGCGGCAGTCCGCGACCGGATACTCGCCGCCGTGCCCGGTTGCGCGGTAGCTAACGATCAGCACTACCGCGAAACCGATCTCGCGATCGACTACTGCGAGGACGTGCCGCGGCTGCCCCCCGCCGCTGTCGACAAAATCGTTGCGCTCATGCAGCAAGCCGGGCTGACCGCAAAAGCGAGCTCTATTCACGTCAACGGCTGGTTCGGCGCTTACGACAAGCTGATGACGACCAGAACCTTGATGCGCGAGTGCTTCGGCGTCGATCTCGACGCGCGCAAAGACGAGTTCGTGTTTGCCGGCGACTCGCCCAACGACGTGCCGATGTTCGCTTACTTCCCGCACGCGGTTGGCGTCGCGAATATCAAAGCTTTCAGCGATCAGCTGTCAGCCACTCCTTCTTACGTGACGCAAGCCGAAAGCGGCGCGGGATTCCGCGAGCTGGCGGATTTCCTGCTCGCTGCGCGATGATTCAACCTTGAACCGCAAAGGACGCGAAGGACGCGAAGGTATAATACAAACGGAAGGCGGCAGTTTGATCGATTCTGCTTTGTCGATTTTCCTTTGCGCCCTTGGCGTCCTTGGCGGTCAAAGACTGAAGGAACGAAATAATGATTGATCTGAGAAGCGACACGGTAACGAAACCGACCGAAGCGATGCTCGACGCGATGCACAGCGCGACGTTCGGCGATGATTCGCGCGACGGCGACGCGACGGTACTGAAGCTCGAAGCGCTTGCCGCGGCGAAAACCGGCAAGGAAGCCGCCGCGTACGTGCCGAGCGGCACGATGTCGAACCTGGTGTCGCTGCTCGCGCATGCCGACCGCGGCGGCGAGGTGCTGGTCGAGGGAACGTCGCACATCCTCACCGCCGAGCTGGGCGGCGTCGGCAACATCGCGGCAATGTTCTACCGGGGGCTTCCCGGCAAACGCGGCGCGATGGATCTCGACGCGCTGCGCGAGCGCATCCGCCCGCACATCACGCGCAACCAGCAGGGCACCTCACTGGTGTGGATGGAGACCACCCACAATGCGGCCGGCGGCGCGGTCCTGCCGCTCGCGCACATGGCCGAGATCAGGAAGATCGCCCATGAAAACGAGGTGCCGGTGCATATCGACGGCGCGCGCGTGTTCAACGCCGCCGCCGCACTCGGCGTCAGCGCGAAGGACGTCGCGCAGCACGGCGACACCATCACTTTCTGCGTATCGAAAGGCCTGTCGGCGCCGATCGGGTCTTTGATCTGCGGTTCGCGCGATTTCATCGAGCGGGCGCGCGGTTTCCGCCGCATGGTCGGCGGCAACATGCGCCAGGCCGGCCCGATCGCAGCCGCCGGTGTCGTCGCGCTCGAAAACATGGTCGAGCGGCTGCCCGAGGACCACCGCACCGCAAAACGGCTTGCACAGGGACTGCACAAGATCGACGCGAGCATCATCGACCCGGCGACGGTGGAAACCAACCTCGTGCGCGCGTCGGTACGCGCGAGCGGCCGCAAGGCGGCCGAATGGTCGGCGGCGTTGAAGCAGCGCGGCGTGCTGGTAAGCCCGTGCGCGGCGTGGGAGCTGCGCTTCGTCACCCACCGCCATATCGGCGATGCCGAAGTCGATCAAACAATCAGCGCTTTCGCGGGGGCCTGGAAAACCGGGTAAGGCGCGGTTCCCCGCGGCTAGATAATTCTTTTGCGGATCGCGGTGACGACGATCTCGGCCACGATCACCACCGCGAAGATCGCCGTAAGCACCATCGCCACGCGGTCCCACTGAAACAGGTTCATCGCGGTGTCGAGCGCCATGCCGATACCGCCGGCGCCGACGAGTCCCAGCACCGCCGACTCGCGCACGTTGATGTCCCAGCGGAACAGCACCACCGACCAGAACGCCGGCTGGATCTGCGGCCAGTAGCCCTTGGTCAGCACCGACAGCCACGGCGCGCCGACCCCCTGCAGCGCCTCGATCGTGCCCTTGTTCGCCTCCTCGACCGCCTCGCCGACGAGCTTGCCGACGAATCCGACCGAGCGGAATGCGATTGCAAGAGTGCCGGCCAGCGCGCCGGGGCCGAACACGGCAACGAACAGCAACGCCCATACCAGCGAATTGACCGAGCGGCTCGATACCAGCAGCAGCTTGGCGATGTAATTGAGCGTGCGACCGGGCGTGATGTTGTTGGCCGCCATCAGACCGATCGGAAACGCCATCACCACCGCGATGATGGTGCCGAGAGTCGCGATGTGCAGTGTTTCCACCAGCGCCTCATGCACGCCTTTCGGATAGTAAGAGAACGCGACCGGCCACATGCGCTTGAGCAAATCGGCCATCTGTTCGGGCGCGTCGAGCAGGAACTCCGGGATCACCTCGACCGTCTGGATTGAAACCACGATGGCCGTCACTATCGCAAGATATACCGCGAAACGCGCGAGCCGCTGCGCCGGTGAGAAGCGGCGCCAAGTCCGGTTTTCGACAGTTTGCGCAGTAGCGATCATGGTGTCGTTGATGCGAATCCGCCTTTTGATACGGGTGAAATGTGAAACGTGAAACGTGACAAAATCAAAGCGTCACGACCGCTTGGGATCCTACGTTTCACTTTTCACCTTTCACGTTTCACGCTCTCCAAGGTTTCACTCTTCATCTACTTTCCCGCGCTCGAGGAATATCGCGCGCACCTGGGTCGCCAGCACCTCGCCGAGGAAAATCAGGAAGATGATCGACAACAGCATCGCGCACACAAAGTCGTAGTCAAAGCGCTGGAACGCCGCGAACAGCGCGCCGCCGATGCCGCCGGCGCCGACGATGCCGACCATGGTCGAGTTGCGCAGGTTGGAATCGAGCTGGTAGGTCGCAAAGCCCATGAAGCGGCCGAAAACCTGCGGCAGCACGCCATAGGCAATCACGTTCATGAACGGCGCGCCGGTCGCGCGCACCGCTTCGACCTGCTTCAACGAAATTTCCTCGATCGCCTCGGCGAAGAGCTTCCCTATGAAGCCGATCGATGCCACCGTCAGCGCGGCAATGCCCGACAGCGCGCCGAAACCGATCGCCTTGACGAACACGATCGCGACGATCACAGGATGGAACGAGCGGCATAGCGCGATGAACATGCGCGCCGGCCAGGTCACCCACACCGGCATCAGGTTGCGCGAAGCCACGAGCCCGATCGGCAGCGACACCAGGATGCCGAGCGCCGAGGCGAGAACCGCGATTTCGAGGCTTTCCGCGAGGCCTTTAGTCAGTATTTCCCAGCGCGAGAAGTTCGGCGGCAGCATGCGCCCGATGAAGCGCGCCCCGTTGTCGAGCCCCACCATGAAGCGCGCCCAGGTAAAGTCGAGAAGCGAACATGCGTAGACGACGTAAACGACGAGCGCGACCCACCCGGCGCGCGCCCACCAGTTGGGCTTGAACGCGATGCGATCCGCCGTTGCGCTTACCGTAACCAATCCTCGCCACCGTAAATTGACTTGAGATGGCCGTCGGTAAGTCCCGCCGGCGCGCCGTCATAGACCACGCGGCCTTCCGACATGCCGACGATGCGGTCGGCAAACCGCTTGGCGAGCTCGACGTCGTGCATGTTGACGATGATCGGAATGCTTTTCGCCGTGCCGAGATCGCGTATCAAAGTCATGATCTCGACCGAGGTCTTGGGATCGAGCGACGAAGTCGGCTCGTCGGCAAGCAGCAGTGCCGGGTGCTGCATCACAGCGCGCGCGATGCCGACGCGCTGGCGCTGGCCGCCCGACAGACTGTCGGCGCGCTGGTTGGCGAAGCCGGACAAGCCGACCACGTCGAGCAGATCGAACGCCTCGTCGATGTCACCCGGGGGAAACTTGCGCAGCCACGCCTTGAGCGGCGCGACGTAGCCGAGACGGCCGGTGAGCAGGTTTTCCATCACCGTCAGGCGCTCGACCAGGTTGAACTCCTGGAACACCATGCCGATGTGGCGTCGCGCTTCGCGCAGCGCGCCCCCCGACAGCTTGACCAGATCCTGGTCCTGAAACAGGATCGCGCCGGCGCTCGGCTCCACCAGCCGGTTGATGCAGCGGATCAGCGTGCTCTTGCCGGTGCCCGACGGGCCGATGATCGCGGTGAGCCCGCGGCCGGCGAATTCGAGGCTGATGTCGCGCAGCACCGGCTTGCCGCGCGTGTATTCCTTGCTGAGATGGCGAATACTCAGCGCGGCGCCGTTCTGCATCGTCGTTATTTCTTGGCTTTCTCTTCCGCCGCCTTCTTGCGCGCAGCCTCTTCTTTCGCGGTTTCCTTCTCGTAGGCGGCGCGATCGTGCTTCTCGCCCGCGGTTTCGTCGACTTTGCGCACCACCGCCCAATCCTTGATATACGTCACCGGGAAAAAACGGTCGGCGCCGTCAAAGGTCTTCAGCATCTCGGGCGAGAATCGGTAGTCGTAAAAGCACTTCAGCATCTTGTCGCGGAACGCGGGCTCGAGATCGTGCGCGTAGGCGAACGACGAGGTCGGGAAGGTCTCGCTGCGATACAGGATGCGGAAATCGTCTTCCTTGATCACGCCGCGCCCCGCCATCCGGTGAAATACGTCGGATGCGACGGGCGCCGCGTCGTAGTCGCCTGAGTTCACGCCGAGTATCGACGAGTCGTGCTTGCCGGAGTAGACGACCTTGTAATCGACGTCGGGGGCGAGCCCGAGCGGGGGAAACAATGCGCGCGGCGCGAGGTTGCCGGAGTTCGATGACGCCGACGTGTGCGCGACCTTTTTGCCCTTCAAGTCGGTGATTTTCTGGAACGGGCTCGACTTCTTGACGATCAGAATCAGGTTGTAGCCCTGGAATCCCTTGGCATCGCCCTTGACCGCGAACGGCACCGCGCCGGCGAGGTTGACCGCAAATGCGGTCGGGCCGGTCGAGAAGCCGCCGACGTGCAAACGCCCGGAGCGCATGGCTTCGATCTCCGCCGCGTTCGACTGCACCTGGTAGAACACTACTTTCTTGCCGGTGCACGCGGCGAGATGATCGGTGAACGGCCGGAACGCCTGCTCGTATACCGCGGGGTCCTCGACCGGCGTGTAGGTGAACACCAGCGTGCTCGGGATCTTGAATTTCTTCGGGTCCTTCGGCGGATCGGCCACGAGGTCCTTGTTTTCGTCGCAAAACTGGACATCGAGGTCGCCGCGGTTCTTGCAGCCGTCGCTTTGCGCGAGTGTCAAACCGGCAAACAGGGTGAGCAGTCCGAATAGCCACATACGGACCCATAAGCAGGTTGTTTTCATTTTTTCCTCCGGGAAATATGTGATACGTCCATGCTCGGACGCACTGTAACAAATTGGCAAATTTTGAATACTCTAATGAGCCGCCCGCGGGGGGTCAAGCAAGCAAAATCGGCATTTACCGAATGCGCTTTGCGGCAAAGCTTTCCTCGATGTTGTCGTGGAAAAAGCTGCCGGGCGACGGCGCATTCATCAGGCGCCGATAGACCTCGTCCGAGACGCCCGAGTACTGGTAAATTCCACCGTTCGCGAACTCGATTTCGAGCACCTGGCCGCGCGCATCATAACCGGCCGACCGGATGTTGCTGGCATTCACCCGTTTGCGTTCCATGCCGTGCCGCCCGTCAGCGCGCCCTGCCCCATACCTGACCGTGAGTAGAGACGCAGTACGGCACCAGGTAGGTCAGCACCACTTGCGTTGCCACGGAGGGAGTCAGCGGCGCGCCGGACAAAAGGTCAAAATGGTTGATCAGATTCAGGACCGTGCCGACAACCAGCGCCACCCGCAAGGCGAGTGACATCGTCGCCGGCTCCAGGCATCTTGTAATTTTTTCGTGCATTACCTCCTCCATTACTCCGCGCACCGGCCGCGACTCGTCATTTGAGCGCGTCCCGCACGATGTCGTCGAGCAGTTTGCCGACTTCGCGCAGCGATTTCATCGATTCGCCCGATCCGATTGCGACCGGCTTGCGGTACGAAACATAGATTTTGCCTGGCTCCTTCGGCAGCGCGTATATCGCGATCGCATAGGGGCAGAACACGATGTTGCGCGGATCGGCCTCCATCGTCGAGCGCGACACCGCGGCGCTGCAGAATTCGAGCACTTCGGCTTTGGCATAGATCTGCCGCTCGCGGCCGATGTCTTTGCCGGTGCGCTCGAGCATGGTGCTGACGAGCGCGGTGTAGTTGAGCACCAGGCCGCGGTTCTCGATCGCCGTCACGACGCGCTCCTTGACGTCGCCGAATTCGCCTTTGACCGACTGCACGACTACACCGGGAGATGCCGCGTGCGCCACCTCGGCCATGAGCCCCCAGGCAAACACCGCCAGCGCGTAAATCAACACCTTATGCATAAACGCCTCCTTGGTACAGGTGCGGGTTTGGACTAAACTGTGGACACGGCCCGTGGTCGAAATTCCAGCGGCCCGTTTGGTTTGCAAAGTATAATCCGTTTCGCCAATGGTTCTATGGTATGCGCCGAGGACATATCCTGATGAAAAGCCTGCTACTGGCAATCGCTTTGATTCCGGCCGCAACCGCCCTGGCCGCCGCCGACGGCCCAAGCCGGGAGGCGTTGCTCACGATATGCAGCCAGGATGCGACGGTGCGCGGCCTGGCGGGCGACGAGCACGGCCGCTACGTCGCGCAGTGCGTCAAAACCAAGGAAGACATGCTGAAACAGGAGCAAGACGATCCGGTGCTCGCGGCCGCCCGCGGTTCCTGCTGACCCCACCGCACGCAAACCCCTGCGCGAGTAACGCCGGGATGCAGCTCCAACCGGGAAAAACAACGCTGCGCGCGGGACGCGCGGGACAGCCGCTAAAACTTACTGCCTAAATCCAACGCCTGCGGCCATGTAGCCGGGATCCTCGCGGATGCAGACTGACCGCAGGCATTGTGTGAATGCCAAGCTAAGGCCTGTTGCCCATCGGGAAAGGCCATGCACCGGGTATTGAAACCGGTCTCGGGGCCACCGGTGCCGGCATAGCCGGCGCGGCTGCGGGCCTGGCCGCAGGTTTCACGGGTGCCGCCTTTTTCCCGGCAGCAGGCTTTTTCTTAGCAGCTTTCCTGGGCTTTTTTCCGGCTGCCTTTTTCCTGGCAGCTGATTTCCTGCGTGCTGGCCTGGATTTCCTGCCAGCTAGCCTCTTCTTCTTTTTCTTTTTCGCTGCCTTTTTCTTCGCCGCTTTTCTCTTCCTGGCCATGAACAGCCTCCTTTCAAGGTTGAAAAGGCACCACGCGCAAGCGCGCAGTGAACCTACCAACAGCAGCCGGCGTTCTTGCCCGGCTGTTCACCACCGCGCCACCCCCGCGCGAACCGCCGCGGGCGCCGCAGCAGTTCCTAGTGCAAAGCGGACTGCGCTTTGCTTGCCAGATCGCGATAGAGCACTTCCGGATCCAGCTTGATGCCGCCTTCCCACGTCACCGTGTTTTCGACCGGATCGACCGCGACGCGGTTGAAAGTGTCGATGTCGCCGAGCATCCGGAAATACTTGGTGTGCACGAGATCGCCGAGGTAGACGTGGCCTTCCAGCCCGTCGTTAAAGCGCAACCACAACGTGTAGTTGTCCTCAGCGCGACACTCGGTGATGGTGTGCATGCGGCGTCGGTTCCTTGGATATCTCTTCGCGAGTAAGCTTAATCCCAACTGAGGGCACCTCCCGTTTGATATTCAATCACGCGTGTTTCGAAGAAATTGCGTTCCTTCTTGAGGTCGATCATCTCCGACATCCACGGGAACGGGTTGGTCGCGCCCTCGTACATCGTGTCGAGGCCGATCTGCTGGCAGCGCCGGTTGGCGATGTAGCGCAGGTATTCCTTGAACATCGGCGCATTGAGTCCCAGCACGCCGCGCGGCATGGTGTCCTCTGCATAGCGGTACTCGAGGTCGACGGCTTTGTGCATGATCGCGCGGATTTCCTCGCGGAATTCGGGCGTCCACAAGTGCGGGTTTTC
>JBGPFE010000055.1:0-26205 GCA_041483135.1 Gammaproteobacteria bacterium
ATGAACGCGACCAGCATGTTCTGGCCGAGCGCGAGCTCGCCCATATCGGTCGAGGCGCCGTCGGCAACCACGTCGCCTTTGGCGATCACGTCGCCGACCCTGACCAGCGGTCGCTGGTTGATGTTCGTGTTCTGGTTCGAGCGCGTGTACTTGACGAGGTTGTAGATGTCGACGCCGACTTCACCGGCGGTCGTCTCCTCGTCGTTTACGCGCACCACGATACGGCTCGCGTCGATATAGTCGACTGCCCCGCCGCGGCGCGCTTGCACCGCGGTGCCGGAGTCGACCGCGACGGTGCGCTCGAGCCCGGTGCCGACCAGCGGTTTTTCCGCGCGCAGACAGGGCACCGCCTGACGCTGCATGTTGGATCCCATCAGCGCGCGGTTCGCATCATCGTGCTCGAGAAACGGGATCAAGGAAGCCGCGACCGACACGATCTGCGCCGGCGCGACGTCCATGTACTCGATGCGGTCGGGCGTGGCGAGGGTAAACTCGTTCTTGTTGCGGCACGACACAAGCTCGTCCGTAAACTTGTTCTTCTTGTCGAGCGCGGCGTTCGCCTGCGCGATCACGTACTGGCCCTCTTCGATCGCCGACAGGTAATGGATTTCGTCGGTGACGTGCCCGTTCTTGACCACGCGATACGGCGTCTCGAGAAAACCATATTCGTTGGTGCGCGCGTACAGCGCGAGCGAATTGATGAGCCCGATGTTCGGGCCTTCCGGCGTCTCGATCGGACATACGCGGCCATAATGTGTCGGGTGCACGTCGCGCACTTCGAATCCCGCCCGCTCGCGCGTGAGGCCGCCCGGTCCGAGTGCCGAGACGCGGCGCTTGTGGGTGATCTCGGAGAGCGGATTGGTCTGGTCCATGAACTGCGACAGCTGCGAGGAACCGAAGAATTCGCGGATCGCGGCCGACACCGGCTTCGCGTTGATCAGATCGTGCGGCATCAGGTTTTCCGATTCCGCCTGGCTCAAACGCTCCTTGACGGCGCGCTCGACGCGCACGAGTCCCGCGCGAAACTGGTTTTCCGCAAGCTCGCCGACCGAGCGGACGCGGCGGTTGCCGAGGTGGTCGATGTCGTCGATTTCGCCCTTGCCATTCCTCAACTCGACCAGGATCTTGATCACGGCGACAATGTCTTCTTTCGACAGCGTGCCGGCACCGGTCAGCTCTGTACGGCCGACGCGGCGGTTGAACTTCATGCGGCCGACCGCCGACAGATCGTAGCGGTCTTCCGAGAAGAACAACCCGTTGAACAGCGTTTTCACGGCGTCCTCGGTCGGCGGCTCGCCCGGGCGCATCATGCGGTAGATCGCAACCATCGCCGCCATCTGGTCGGCGGTCTCGTCGATCCTCAACGTCTGCGAGATATAAGGCCCCTGGTCGAGGTCGTTGGTGTAAACGGTCTGTATCTTGCCGACACTGGCGTCGACGAGCTTCTTCAGCAGTTCTTCGGTGAGCTCGTCGTTGGCGTTGGCAATCACCTCGCCGCTGTCCTTGTCGATCACGTTGTGCGCGAGCACGCGGCCGAGCAGGAATTCCTGCGGCACGCTGACCTTGTTGAGATGCGCTTCCTGCATGTCGCGCACGTGCTTCACCGTAATGCGCTTGTCCTTGGCGACGATCAGCTTGCCCGACTTGGTCGAGAAGTCGAAGCGCGCGATCTCGCCGCGCAGGCGCTCCGGCACCAGCTCGAATTCGATCTCGTTCTTGTGCAGGCGGAACGCGTCGAACACGAAGAACTCGGCGAGGATCTGCTCCAGCGTGTAGCCCAGCGCTTTGAGCAGTATCGTCACCGGCATCTTGCGGCGGCGGTCGACGCGGAAATACAGGAAATCCTTCGGGTCGTACTCGAAATCGAGCCACGAGCCGCGGTACGGAATTATGCGCGCCGAAAACAGGAGCTTGCCTGACGAATGGGTCTTGCCGCGGTCATGCTCGAAGAACACGCCGGGCGAGCGGTGCAGCTGCGACACGATCACACGCTCGGTGCCGTTGATCACGAACGAGCCGGTCATGGTCATGAGCGGGATTTCGCCCATGTAGACTTCCTGCTCCTTGACCTCTTTCACCGTCGGCTTGGACGCTTCCTTGTCCATGATGGTGAGGCGCACCTTGGCGCGCAAGGGTGCTGCGAACGTGAGCCCGCGCTGCTGGCACTCCTTGACGTCGAACGGCGGCTCGCCGAGCACGAAGCTCACGTACTCGAGGCGCGCATTCTTGGAATGGCTCTCGATCGGGAAAATGCTATTGAACGCAGCCTGCAGGCCTTCGCTCTTGCGCGCATCGGGCACTACATGCTCCTGCAGAAACGCCGCGTAGGAATCGAGCTGGGTCGCCAGCAGGTATGGCACCGGCAACACGCTCGCGCGCTTGGCGAAACTTTTACGAATGCGTTTCTTTTCGGTGAACGAGTAGCTCATTGAGGCTCCTCAACAGTAAAGACGAACCAGGACCCGGCGCACCGGCTTCGATGCGCTCGGTCGTGGCCTGTAAGCCGTAACAACAAAAGGGACAGGCTGGCGGTTGCCCGCCAGCCATAGTTCGCCCGCAAAGTTACTTGACTTCCGCCTGCGCGCCGGCTTCGGTCAATTGTTTCAGAATTGCATCCGCGTCGGCTTTCGACACGCCTTCCTTGACCGCCTTCGGCGCGCCGTCGACCAGGTCCTTGGCTTCCTTCAGGCCAAGGCCGGTCACCGCACGCACCACCTTGATCACGTTGACCTTGCTCGCGCCGCAGTTGGTCAGCATCACGGTGAACTCGGTCTGTTCTTCGGCTGCAGCAGCTGCACCGCCCGCCGCGGGTGCTGCCACCGCGACCGCGGTCGCTGCGGCGGATACACCGAATTTTTCTTCCATGTCCTTGATCAGGCTCGACAGTTCGAGCACCGTCATGTTGGAAATTGCTTCAAGAATTTCAGCTCTGGCTAATGCCATGATGGTCTCCAGTTAAATTTTTCGTTGAATCAAGCAGCCTGTTGTTTCTGGTCCCGCACGGCGGCAGCGGTGCGCACGAACTTGCCGGGCACTTCGTTGAGTGTCCGCACGAACTTCGCAATCGGCGCCTGCATGGTTGCCGCCAGCTTGGCGAGCAGTTCCTCGCGGCCCGGCATCCTGGCGAGATTAGCCACGTCCTTCGCGGACATGACCAAATTCGGCATGGCGCCGGCCTTGATTACAAACTTCTCGTGGTCCCTGGCAAACTCGTGCAATACCTTCGCGACCTTCACCGGATCGCTCGAAATGCCGTACGCGAGGGGACCGACCATTTTTTCGGACAGTCCGGCGAACGGCGTTTCAGCGACGGCGCGGCGCGCGAGCGTATTTTTGAGGACGCGCAGATAAACGCCCGACCCGCGCGCTTTTTTGCGCAGAGCGGTCATGGCTGCGACCTCAAGGCCGCGGTACTCGGCGACTACGATGGCCTGCGCCTGCGCAACCTCCGCGCTGATTTCGGCCACCACCGCCTGTTTCTCTTCCAGATTAAGACCCAAGGTCCACCTCCAATTAAAAAATCAGTTCCGGGTTTCGGGTTTGGGGTTTCGGGTTTGGAACACAACTCGAAACCGGCAACTCGCAACTCGCAACTAAAAACACGGCGACCTTAGCTCCAGGCATTAGCAACAACCTGATTCTCAGGGGCACACCGTCTGCGTAGGGCCAGAAAGTGAAACGTGAAAAGTGAAAGGTGAAACGTAAATCGAGTTCACCTCTGCTTTTCAATCTTCCTTTCAGCAATTAAGTAATCGGGGATCGCGGCGTCACGCTTGATGTGCATACGCTATAAGCACGTTTCACGTTTCACCATTCACCCAAAAAACCCCTACGGTCTTTGACAACCTGCCGGCAACGACAATATTCGCTCGCGTCCGGCAGCCCAAAGCCTGCACTACCAATTCTTCAGCCCTGCATACTTCCTTGATCGACGCGCACGCCGATCCCCATCGTGCTCGACACCGATACCTTCTTCAGGTAGATGCCTTTGATGCCCGATGGCCTGGATTTGTTTATGGCGTCGAGCAGCGCCTTCAAATTCTCGACCAGCGCATCGACGCTGAACGACGCACGGCCTATCGTGCATTGCACGATGCCGGTCTTGTCGGCGCGATACTGCACCTGGCCCGCTTTCGCGTTTTTCACGGCGCCGGTGACGTCCTGCGTGACAGTGCCGACCTTCGGGTTCGGCATCAGGCCGCGCGGACCGAGGATCTGGCCCAATTGGCCGACCACGCGCATGGTGTCTGGGGTGGCGATCACGACGTCGAAATCCATCTTGCCGCCCTTGATCTCCGTCGCAAGGTCGTCGAGGCCGACGATATCGGCGCCGGCGTCCTTGGCGGCCTTCGCCTTGTCGCCCTGCGCGAACACCGCCACGCGCACGGTCTTGCCGGTACCGGAAGGCAATACCACCGAGCCGCGCACGGTCTGGTCGGACTTCTTGGCATCGATGCCGAGATTGATCGCAACGTCGATCGACTCATTGAATTTTGCGGTCGCGTTGTCCTTGACGATCTTGATCGCGTCATTGAGCGGATAAAGCTTCGTGCGATCGACCTTGGCCGCCATCGCTTTGTAGCGTTTCGAGAGGTGTCCCATGTTTACGCCTCCTCGACTTCGACGCCCATGCTGCGCGCGCTGCCGGCGATGGTTTTCACCGCCGCATCGAGATCGGCCGCCGTCAGGTCGGGCATTTTGGCCTTCGCGATTTCCTCGGCCTGCGCGCGCGTCAGCTTGCCGACCTTGTCGGTATGCGGGCGCGGGCTGCCTTTCTCGAGCTTCAACGCCTTCTTGATCAGCACCGACGCCGGCGGCGTCTTGAGAATGAAGGTAAAGCTCTTGTCGGCATACGCCGTGATCACGACCGGCAGCATCAGGCCGGCCTCCATTTTCTGCGTCTGCGCGTTGAACGCCTTGCAGAACTCCATGATGTTGAGGCCGCGCTGGCCCAACGCCGGGCCGATAGGCGGGCTCGGATTGGCTTTGCCGGCGGGCACCTGCAGTTTGATAAAGCCGACGACTTTTTTTGCCACGATGACTGCTCCTGTTTGTGGGTGCCAACGGGCTGCGATTCAAACGCCGCCCTCCCCGTTAAACAACCAACTATTGTTGCCGCTTACTGCTTACTGAATCCCGAATTCCAAAATCACGCTTTCTCGACCTGCCCGAAATCGAGTTCGACCGGCGTCGAGCGCCCGAATATCGTGACCGCCACGCGAATCTTGCTCTTGTCGTAATTGACTTCTTCCACTGTGCCGTTGAAATCGGTGAACGGTCCGTCTTTGACCCGCACCATCTCGCCATTCTCGAACAGCACCTTCGGCCGCGGCTTCTCGACGCCCTCCTGGATCTGGTGCAGGATGTTCTGCACTTCCTTCTCGGAGATCGGCGTCGGCTTGGTCGAAGTGCCGCCGATAAACCCGGTCACTTTCGGCGTGCTCTTCACCAGATGCCAGGTATCGTCGGTCATTTCCATTTCGACCAGCACGTAGCCCGGAAAAAACTTGCGCTCGGAAATATTCTTCTGGCCGCTTTTCATCTCGACGACTTCCTCCACCGGCACCAGAATCTGGCCGAACTTGTCCTGCATCTCGGCGCGCGCGATACGATCAACCAGCGTGCGTTGCACGGTTTTTTCGAAACCGGAGTAGGCGTGCACCACATACCATTTCTTGCTCATGAATCGCCCCGGCCCATCAAAAGTTTCACCAACGACAGCAAGCCCCAGTCCACCACCCATAGAAATAACGCCATCACCAACACGAAACCAAACACCACCAGCGTGGTTTGCAGCGTCTCCTTCCGGGTCGGCCACACGACTCGCTTGGTCTCTTCGACCGATTCCTGCGCGTACGCAAAAAACTCTTTGCCCGGCGCCGTCGTCCAGAACACCACCGCCCCGGCCGCCGCGCCGGCGATGATCGACGCGACGCGGACGATCATCAAACTTTCCGACCAGTAGTAGAACGCCGCAATACCCGCCACCAGCAACGCCATCGCTACCGCAATTTTTATCTTGTCCGCCATTTTTTCAGTTTCGGGTCGCGAGTTCCAGGTTTCGAGTTAGTTAATTGCTTCCAATAAAAATTGGTTCGGGCCTTACTTCTCTAACTCAAAACTCGAAACCCGCAACCCGTAACCCGTAACTCAATCCTGGCAGGCCAGGAGGGTCTCGAACCCCCAACCTTCGGTTTTGGAGACCGACGCTCTGCCAATTGAGCTACTGGCCTGTGAATCAGCAATCAGCGTTCGGCTTTCAGCGGTCAGCTTGAATCGGTTTGGCTGACGGCTGATCGCTGACCGCTATTCAATGACTTTGGCGACGACGCCGGCGCCGACCGTTTTGCCGCCCTCGCGGATCGCGAAGCGCAAGCCCTCTTCCATCGCAATGGGCTGGATCAGCTGCACCGTGATCGACACGTTGTCCCCCGGCATCACCATCTCGGTGCCCTTCGCCAGCTCCAGGTTGCCGGTCACATCGGTGGTGCGAAAGTAGAACTGCGGACGGTAGCCGTTGAAAAACGGCGTGTGCCGGCCGCCTTCGTCCTTGGAGAGCACGTAAATCTCGGCGGTAAACTTGGTGTGCGGCGTGATCGAGGCCGGCTTCGCCAGCACCTGGCCGCGCTCGACCTCTTCGCGCTTGGTGCCCCGCAAGAGCACCCCCACGTTGTCCCCCGCCTGCCCCTGGTCCAAAAGCTTCCGGAACATCTCCACCCCCGTGCACACGGTCTTCACGGTGGGCTTCAGCCCCACAATCTCGATCTCATCCCCCACCTTGACGATGCCGCGCTCAACCCGCCCGGTGACTACCGTGCCCCGGCCCGAGATCGAGAACACGTCTTCCACCGGCATCAGGAACGGCCCGTCCAGCGCGCGTTTGGGCTCCGGGATGTAGCTGTCCAGCGCCTCAGCGAGCTTGAAGATCGCCCCTTCGCCCAGCTCGCCCTTGTCGCCTTCCAGCGCTTTCAGCGCGCTGCCGATGATGATCGGGGTCTTGTCCCCCGGAAATTCATATTTCGACAAGAGCTCGCGCACCTCAACCTCGACGAGCTCCAGGAGCTCCTTGTCGTCCACCATGTCCGCTTTGTTCATGAAAACCACGATGTAGGGCACCCCCACCTGGCGCGCCAAGAGAATGTGCTCGCGCGTCTGCGGCATCGGCCCGTCGGCCGCACTCACCACCAGGATCGCACCGTCCATCTGCGCCGCCCCCGTGATCATGTTCTTGATGTAATCGGCGTGCCCGGGACAGTCCACGTGCGCGTAGTGGCGCTTCGCGGTCTCGTATTCGACGTGCGCGGTGTTGATCGTGATCCCGCGCGCCTTCTCCTCCGGCGCGTTGTCGATCTGGTCGTAGGCCTTCGCCTCGCCCCCATACTTCTTCGACAGCACCAGCGTCATCGCCGCCGTCAGCGTCGTCTTGCCATGGTCCACGTGCCCGATCGTCCCCACGTTCACGTGCGGCTTCGTCCGCTCATATTTGCCTTTGGCCATATCGCTTTTTCCTCGTCGTCCTTTACTGTCTGGTGCCCATGGCGTGGATTGAACACGCGACCTCTCCCTTACCAAGGGAGTGCTCTACCACTGAGCTACATGGGCGAAACTTCCGCCCGCTCGTTCTGCCCCGGCTGAGGTCGACCCGGAGGGCCGCTTGTTACCCGCTTCCCCCTCGCCCCACACACAATCAGGAATGACGCCATCAGGCCTCATTCCTGATTGGAGCGGGTGAAGGGAATCGAACCCTCGTCGTAAGCTTGGAAGGCTTCTGCTCTACCATTGAGCTACACCCGCGACCCTGATGGAGACTCAACTTCCTCGCTTACCACCACTTTGTACTGGTGGAGGGGGAAGGATTCGAACCTTCGAAGGCAGAGCCGTCAGATTTACAGTCTGATCCCTTTGACCGCTCGGGAACCCCTCCGAACGAAACCGGGCATTGTCTCGTTTTCTGCCATAGATGTCAAACAGTTGGGTCGATTTACTTGATCGCAGCCGGAGCGCGCCCTAGAATCGGCTGAATAACCGGAAATCCCAGCGGTTCGCAAGGAGGTCCAGCATGGACACGCCTAATCCCGCCGTCGTCCCGCCTGCGGCAAAAAGCGACACGTCACCGCGCGGCGCGACGAAACGCAAGACCTGCAAGGGCGCCGAGATCATGGTCGAGTACCTGATCAAGGAGAAAGTGCCGTACCTGTTCGGCGTGTGCGGGCACGGCAACATCGGCTTTCTCGATGCGGCGTGCAACGCCGCCGACCGCATCAAGACGATCTCGGTTCACCATGAGCAGGCGGCAGGCTACATGGCAGACGCTTACTACAAAGTGCGTCACGAGCCGGTCGCAACCTACACGTCGTGCGGACCGGGATCGTGCAACCTGCCGGTCGCGCTCGCCGGCGCGATGATGGATTCGTCGGCGTTCCTTGCCATCACCGGCAACGTGCCCACCACCCAGTTCAACCGCATGCCGTTCCAGGAGACCGGCCGCTACTTCCAGGGCGATTTTCCGTCGGTGATCCGTCCGCTCGTCAAGAAAAGTTTTCAGCCGACGCGGGTGGAAATGCTGCCGCTCGCGATCAAGCAGGCGTTCGGCCTGTTGCGCACCGGCCGGCCGGGGCCCGTGAATATCGATGTGCCACTCAACGTGTTCCAGGAGTCCGCCGAAGTCGAAATTCCCGATCCCGATCCGTTGGTAAGGCAGCGTTCCCCCGGCGATCTCAATGCGCTCGAGCAAGCGCTCGACCTACTGCTCGCCGCCAAACGTCCGGTGATACTGGTCGGACAGGGCGGCCTGATCGGCGAGGCAACCGGCGGGCTACTCGACTTTCTCAAGCTCGTGCGCATACCGGTCGTCACCAGCCCCAATGGCAAAGGCACCCTCGACGAAACACACGAGCTTTCCTTCGGCGCCATCGGCAGAAACGGCCCTTATGCCGCCAACGAAGCCGCGCGCAACGCCGACGTCCTGCTCGCGCTCGGCTGCAGTTTCGACGACCGCGCTACCAGCGCGTGGATCAGCGGCTATACGCTCACGATCCCGCCGACCAAGTTGATACAAATCGACAACGATCCGTCCGAGATCGGACGCAATTACCCCGTGCACTTGGGCATCCTCGGCGACATCCGCGCGAGCCTCGAAGTGCTCACGCGACGCGCGCAGGAAAAACTCAGGTCAACGCCGAAAACTTTCGACGACTGGATGGCGAAGCTGCGCGGCTGCAAAAAAGTCTGGGACGACTACCAGAAACCGTTCACTCAATCCGATCAGTCGCCGCTGCGCCCCGAGCGCCTGATGCAGGGATTGTCGCGCGTAGTGCCGGAAAACGCGCTCTTCGCGACCGATGTCGGCGTGCATCACAACTGGGTGGTGCAGCTGTGGAAGGCGCGTCGGCCGCGTCATCTGCTGCAATCGTGGGGTTTTGCTTCGATGGGTTTCGCCACCTGCGGCATCCTCGGCGCGAAGCTCGCGCAGCCCGAGAGTCCGGCCATCGCGGTCGTCGGCGACGGCTCGTTCCTGATGACGCCGCACATCCTCGCGACCGCAATGGAATACGACATTCCGGCAGTGTGGGTGGTGTGGAACAACTACGGCTACTGCTCGATCCGCGACATGCAGCTCGGCATGTTCGGCCAGGAACTCGCGACGAGCTTCCAGATCGACAAGACCAAGAAACTCTACAGCCCGGACTTCGTGATGCTCGCGCGCTCGTTCGGCGTCGAAGCCAAGCGCGTCGAACGCGCCGGCGACCTCGAAGGCGTGCTCGAAACCGCGCTCAAGGCCAACAAGCCGTACCTGGTGGAAGTGATGGTCGACCGCGACATCCGCCCTGTCGGCACCGGCACGTGGTCGCTGCCGCCGTTCCCGCATGCGGAGCCCAACTTCAGGAAACTGGCGGGGCTCGACAGCAAGCAGGGCTGACATTCCATCCGCGGCCGGGTAGCCGCCCCCTATACGGGCGCAGCCCACGCGGCCGCCCACCCGGCGATACGCGCCGACTCCATCGGCCGCGCAATGAAGTAGCCCTGCGCAACATCGCAGCCAAGGTTCTTGAGCAGTTCCCAGTCGGCCCGCTTTTCAACCCCTTCGGCAACCGCTTTCAAGCCGAGCTTCCTCGCGATGTCGAGACTGGACTCGAGGATTACCCGGCATGAATCCTTTTCGAGCGCGCTCATCACGAATGACTGATCGATCTTGAGTTCGGTGAACGGGATGCGCGACAATTGCTGCAGCGACGAGTAACCGGTCCCGTAATCGTCGATCGACAAGCCGAATCCCTTGATGCGCAGACGGGCAAGATTCTCCAGCACGCGCGCCATGTCGGTCATGGCGGTCGTTTCCGTCACTTCGAGAGTCATGTGTTTCGGCTCGAGGCCCTGCGCCCGCACCAGTTCGGTGACGCGATCGGCAAAACCCACATTGATCAGCGAACGCAATGACAGGTTGACTGAGACCGCCATGTCGAGTCCGCCTGCGCGCCAGTCGCGGCACGCCGCCGCCGCTTTTTCGAGCATGATCCAGGTCAGCTCATCGATGCGCCGGTTCGCTTCCAGCGCCGGGATGAACGCATAGGGACCGACTATGCCTTGCTCCGGGTGATACCAGCGCGCGAGCGCTTCGGCGCCTTTCAGGCCGCCGGACGCGATGTCGACCTTGGGCTGGAATAACGGCTCGAACAACCGGGCTGCCAGCGCCGCGGCAATGTCCGCCTCGCTGAAGGACACGCGGTCCGGCTTGGGCCGAGGCGCCACGGGCCGTTCATACAGCCTGATCAGCGCGTCAAGTTTCTGCGTCGTCGCGGGCTTCTCGACCGTGCCCAGCAAATGGATGCCGTACGCCTCGGTCATGGTGGCGACCGAAGCGATCAACGCGCGATCGTGCACGCTCGACAGTACCATCGACACCGGCACGCCCGCTTCGCCGATATGACGGATGAACTCCATGCCGTCCATTCCAGGCATGTCGAGATCGCTGATGATGATGTCGATGGTTTGCGTGCGCATGGACTCGAGCGCTGCGCGGCCGTCGACGGCTGCAGCGATGTGTCGTGCGCCAAGATCGGCGAGCATGCATACCAGCGCTTCCCGCTGGAACTCGTGATCCTCGACCACCAGAAAACGAATGTCGGAGATCTTCATGGCTCCGGCTTGATGATTGCGGATCGAGCGGTCATCAGAAGTGTGTCGAGATAGGCATTGACGCGATCCAACTCTCGATCAAGCGCGTCCCGGCTTGCAGCTATGGTATCCCAGTCGCCGGCGCGTCCTGCGACCGCAATTTTTCCGCAGATGTCGGCGAGCGCAAGGGCGCCGGCCAACCTGCCCGCACCCATGACCCGGTGTGACACGCGCGTTACGGAAATCATGTCGTGACTATCCAGGGCCTGCTTGAGCGCTGCGGCATCCGCATCGTTGGCTTTACGGAAAACGGTCAGCATCCTGTGCTCGATCGCCTGATCCCCGCGCGAGATCACCTCGAGCGCCGTGCGGTCGATGGGGACCGGGTTGCCGTTGGCTTGCGCGCTGGACACGGATGCTTGCACGATTCCTCCCTCATGAGACGCGCGAGACTCGACGCGCCGCGGCGAAAAATTGTTGTTATGTAATTCCGCGACGCGTGGTCCGGGTATTCTGCCAAAAGCCCGCGCAAAATGACACCTTCGGGGTAGAATCGACGCGCTTGCGCATTCAAGGAGCCCCGATGGAAGGAACGCACAGCCCGCAGCTCGCCCGCAACGTGAAACGATTGTCGCATCTCGACCTGCCGGGCGCGGGCCAGGTCTATGTCGACGGTAATTACGCGTACATCGGCCACTTGCCCAACCAGCAGAACCTCGGCACCAGCATCGTCGATATTTCCGACCCGCGCAAACCGCGCCTCGCGTCGCAGATCAATCTGGAAGATCCGGCTTCGCACAGCCACAAGGCGCGCGTGATCGGCGACATCATGATCGTCAACAGCGAGCGCAACATGACCGCGATCGGCCGCAAGGCCGATGACCTGCCCGGACTGCGCGTGCGCCTGCGCGAGGAACTGGGACGCGACGCGAACCACGCCGAACTGGCGGAAAAACTCGGCGTGAAGGCGTCCGCTATTCCGGCGGTCGAGGCCGCCGAGAAAAATCCATACGACAAAGGCGGCTTCAAGCTCTACGACGTGTCCGATCGTGCGAAGCCGAAGCTCATCACATTCCACAAAACGCACGGCATCGGCGTGCACCGCTTCGACATGGATGCGGACTACGCCTACATCTCGACCGAGATGCCGGGCTACAAAGGCAACATTCTCGTGATCTACGATATCCGCAACCCGGCCAAGCCCGGAGAAGTCTCGCGCTGGTGGCTGCCGGGACAGCACCTCGCGGGCGGCGAGAAACCGGCGTGGCCCGGGCGGCAGCACCGCCTGCACCACGCGCTGCGCTCAGGCGACCGTATGTTCGCCGGCTGCTGGCACGGCGGCGTGCGCGTGATCGACGTCGCGGACATTCGAAAACCGCGCACGATCGGCGAATACAACTACCATCCGCCGTTCCCCGAGCCCAGCCACACATTCATGGACGTGCCTTTCGCGATCGGCGGCAGGCACATCGCGCTCGCGATCGACGAAGAGGACCATGCGCACGACGCCAAGGAAATGGAGCGGCGCCGCGGCCGCCCGCACGGCTGCCTGTGGGTGTTCGACATCACCGACATTGCGAAGATACAGCCGCTCGCGATCTTCCAGGTGAGCGAGCTCGATTCGCCGTTCAGCCGCGCGGCACCCGGGCGCTTCGGCGCGCACCAGTTCCACGAGCGCATGGACGACACACTCGTCTATTGCACGTGGTTTGCAGGAGGACTGCGGATCGTCGATATTGCCGATCCGTCGGCGCCGCGGGAAGTCGGCTACTACATTCCCGAGCCAGCGCCCGGACAGCCTGGGCCGCAAACGAACGATGTGGACGTCGACAAGCGCGGCATCATCTATCTCGTCGACCGCGGGCCCGGCTTGAACATCCTCGAATTCAAGCGGCCGAATTGAACTTCCAACGGAACCGCCGATAAATGCCGATGTACGCCGACAGGAACCCGTGAACGAGTGAAGGGTGAACGGGTGAACAAATAAAAATTCCCTCTCCCCCGTCACCGGGGGAGAGCCAACGCGGCGAGCGAGGGAGCCGGGTTAGGGTGAGGGGGCTCACTCACTCACTCATTCACTCATTCACTCATTCACTTGTTCACCCTGATGAACTGCGTTCATCGGCGGTTTCATTCAAGTTGTACGTTCGCGGCCTTGACGACTTTCGCCCACTTCGGGATTTCGCGCTGGATGTGATCGGTAAAATCCTTCGGCGAGCCGCCGACGATTTCGGCGCCGAGTGCGGCGAGCCGCTCGCGCACATCCGCGAGCTGCAGCATGCGGTTGATTTCGGCATTGAGCCGGTCGACGATCGCAATCGGGGTGCCGGCGGGAACCAGCACGCCGTGCCAGGTTGACGCTTCGAATCCGGGAACACCGGCTTCCGCGATGGTCGGCAGGTCCGGCATGAAGCGGCTGCGTTTCGCCGTGGTCACTGCAAGCGCACGCACGCGGTTCGCCTTGATGAAGGGCGTAACCGACAGTGAGGTGGCGAACATTAGCTGCGTCTGTCCCGCGATGAGATCGGTCAAAGCGGGTGCTGCGCTCTTGTAGGAAATATGCACGATACTAGTGCCGGTCATGCTCTTGAAGAGCTCCGCCGCTAGATGCGCCGCCGCGCCCATGCCCGAGCCCGAGTAATTCAACTGTCCGGGGCGCGCTTTCGCGAGCGCGATGAGCTCTTTGACCGAATACACCGGCAGCGACGGATGCACGACCAGAATGTTCGGCTGCGTCGCGACCAGAATCACCGGCGTGAAATCCCGGACCGGATCGAACCCCAGCCGTTTGTACAGACTCACGTTGGCGCCGAAAGTCGCATTATTGCCGGTCACGAGCGTGTAGCCGTCCGGCGGTGCTTTCGCGGCGACTTCGGTGCCGATATTGCCGCCGGCGCCCGCGCGGTTTTCGACGACGACGGGCTGCCCGAGACTTTCCGCGAGCTTCTGCCCGATCAACCGCGCAAGAATGTCGGTCGGCCCGCCGGGCAGATTCGGCGCGATGAAACGAATCGGCTTCGCCGGCCAGTCCTGTGCCTGCGCGCCGGCGCAGCAGCCGGCGAACAACAGCAATGCCAGCGCGCGGCGCACGTCACTCGACTCCGGCGGAGACGAACGCGGCCTTGCCGGCCGGGGTAGCGAGCTGGCGCAGCACCGCTTTCGCCGCTTCGCCAGACAAGGCACCGGTCATCACCGCTGCGTCGTAACTCGTGTAGTTCTGCACTTCCGCCGGGAGCGGGCCAATGAACTTCAGTCCCTTCGCTTCGTATTGCCTGATCTCGGTGATCGGGCCGAAGCCGATTTCGTTGCCCTTGCCCTTGATCACGTGCTCCATCACCGCTCCGGCGTCCGGATAGCGCGTGGTTTTCGGCTTGATCTGATCGAGCACGCCCATTTTCGTAAAGAGCTTGTCGAGATAAATCCCGGAGGACGCGGTGTTGTAGACGACCGAATCGGCATTGAGCAGCGCCTGCTTCAGCGCATCGACGGTCGCGACATTGGGCGCAGCCGCCGCGCTGCGCACGACGATCCCGGCGCCGACGCGTCCAAGCGGCACGCGGGTATCGGCGGCAACCTTGCCGTCCTTCACCGCCTGCTCGATTGCGGCCGGCGGCAATATCAGGATGTCGTAGACTTCGCCCGCGGCGAGGCGCTTGGCGATCTGCGGCGTCGTGTTAAAGATGATCTTCAGCTCATGCCCGAGGTCGCGCTTCACCTGCTCGGCGAACGCGTGCAGCCCGGGTTCGACCGCGCCCGCGCTCAGCACTTTGATTTCCGCCGCCATGACATTCGCCGCCCCGCTAGCGCCGACTATGGCTGCAACCGCGATGATCTTCATCCGCTTCTCCCATGTTGAACATTGCATAGCACACTAGCATAGGCGCGCGATTTACTCGCGGCAGACGATGCCGTCGTGCTGGGAAATGAAATACAGCACTTCGTGCGCGCACGTCGCGGGCGCGACGATCTGCAGGCTGTGGGCGCGCAAGGGGACGCGCACCATTCTGAGATCACGCACTTTTTCACGCAGCAGGTCGGTGTGCTCGTCCTTGGTGATGACGCCCGCCGCCGGGTAGATGCCGAGCACCGGCGCGGCGATCCTCGGCAGATACGGTGCCGCATCGACCGTGGACACGAAACGGAACATCGCAATCAGCACTTCTACGTCGGACTTGCCCATTTCGTCGAGCATCCACGCCAGCAATGCCGGATCGGTATCGGCCGGGAAACGCCGCCCCGCGTTGGACGCTTCCAGCCAGCCGCGAGAACCCATCTTGCGCAACGCGGTGATGCGGTCGGGATGGCCGGCGAGCGAGCTTTTCTTGTCCTCCTCGGTCATCGCGACGGGCGACGAGATGATGCTCAGAGTGCGCACCCGCCGCGGGCATTCCGCCGCGAAAGCCATGCCGAGCGTGCCGGCGGACGATTCGCCGCAGTAGTGCGCGGACTCGACGCCGAGGTGGTCGAGCAGAGCGTTGAAGTCCTCCAGGTAAGCGGCAAGATTAATGCCGGTTGCAAGATCGAAATTCCTGCTCGACTGCCCGAGCCCGCGCAAATCGAGGCGGATCACGCGATAAAAACGGCTCAGGTACGGCACCCACGCGCGCCAGAACTTCGACGACCGGGCGTAACCGTGCTGCAGCATGATGCATGGCGCGTGCTTCCACGGATCGGTGTAATCGTCGAACTCGTAATACAGTCGCGGCTGACCCACTCTCTCGAGAAACGGCATTCATCCTCCTCGCTGAAATATTAACACGGCGCCTTGCCATCTCCGCGCGAGTGTTGAACACTAGCGCCTGGAGAAATGCTTGAAAATAAATATCCTGTATTTCACGCTACTTGCCGCGGCATTGGTATTCGCGCTGCCTTCCGGCGCTCAAACTTATCCATCGAAGCCGGTGCGGATCATCGTTCCGACTTCGCAAGGGCGGTGCACCGGATCCCGGCGAGGGGGTTGTTATTGGGGCGGAGACGGGGCACAGCCGCCCGGGTTATGGCGCCGCGCTCTACAGTGGTTTGAAATAGCGCTGCTTGCCGCGGCATTGCTATTCGCGCTGCCTTCCGGCGCTCAAACTTATCCATCGAAGCCGGTGCGGATCATCGTTCCGACTTCGCCGGGCGGCCTTCTCGATCTCGTCACGCGCCTGCTCGGGCAGAAGATGACCGAACTCATGGGACAAAGCGTGGTGGTCGAAAACCGGCCGGGCGCTTCGACCAACATCGGCACCGAGTTCGTGGCGCACGCCCCCGGCGACGGCTACACATTGCTGAGCAATACGCTGCCGTTGGTGGTCAACCCCAGCCTGTTCGAGAAGCTGCCGTTCAATGTCGAGAAGGACCTCGTGCCGGTGTCGCTGATCGTCGCCGCGCCGTACGTGCTGGTCGTGCATCCCTCGGTGCCGGCGAAATCGGTCAAGGAATTGATCGCGCTCGCCAAGGCGAGGCCGGGAACGCTTAACTATTCGTCAGGCGGCAATGGCACCAATCTGCATATCGCCGCCGAACTGTTCAAGAACCAGACCGGCATCGCAATCGTGCACGTGCCGTACAAAGGCGGCGGGCCGGCCTTGGCCTCCGTTCTCGGCGGCGAAACTGACTTGAGCTTCCCTTCCCTGGGCGCGGTGCTGCCGCACGTCAAGGCCGGCAGATTGCGCGCGCTCGCGATCACCAGTAACACGCGTACCACTTTGCTGCCGAAACTCGCGACAGTCGCCGAATCCGGTTTTCCGGGCTTTGCATTCACCAGCTGGGTCGGCATTCTGGCGCCTGCCACCACACCCCCCAACATTGTTGCGGCGCTCAATGGCTACGTCGTAAAAGCGATGCGTGCGCCGGGCGTTGCCGATCGTCTTGCCGGCGACGGCACGGACGTCATAGCGGGCTCTCCAGAGCAATTCGGCGCGCATATCAGGACCGAACTCGCGCGTTGGGCGAAGGTGGTCAAAGAAAGCGGCATGCGTTCCGAGTAACGCCCCTGCAATTCATCCTCGCCGCCGGCGGATCTCCTCGATCACCGCGCAATTGTCCCACTCGCCCTCGCCGTGGCTCACGCATCCATCGAGTAACGTTTCGACCGCCTGCGTCAACGGCAGCGTCTGCTTAACGCGCTGCGCGTACTCGAGCATCAGGTGCACGTCCTTCAAAGTCTGGGTGATCTTGCCGTGCGCAGCGAAATCGCCGCGCACCATTTTTTCGCCCTTGATGTCCATGATCTGCGAATACGCGGCGGAACCGCGCGCGACTTCGAGAAACGCGGCCGGATCCAGCCCCAGGCGTTCGGCAAACACCAGGCCCTCGGCCAGCGCCGCGCGATTGAGCCCGAGGATCAGATTCACGGCGAGCTTGGTTTTGCCGCCGTTGCCGGCGGCGCCGACGAAAAACCGGCGCGGGCATATCGCGTCGAGGATATCCGTGGCTTCATCGAAAGCGGCGCGTTCGCCGCCGATCAAGCCCACGCCGTCGCCACGCGCAATCTGCTCGCTGGTTCCCGACATCGGCACTTCGAGCAGCGTCAGCGCGCGCGGGGCAACGCGCGCCGCGAGCGCTGCGATCCGGTCGGGATCGCTGGTCGTGACGTTCAACACTACCCGCAGTCCGGGTACGGACGCCATTCCCACCAGCACGCCGTCTTTTCCCAACACCACGTCTTCGACCTGGTCGGTATTGAAAACCGCAAGCACGATGCGCCGGCATTCACGCGCGAGTTTCGCGATCGAACTCGCGGCTAGTCCGCCTAATTTCGTCAGGCCCTCATGCTTCGCGGCGTCGACGTCGTAGCCCACCACCGCAAATCCGGCGCCCAGCAGCCGGCGCGCGAGCGCCGTGCCGACCAGACCGAGCCCGATCAGCCCCACTGTTTTCTTGTCCGTCATGCGGGATCCCCCAACATAAAGATAGGCGCAACGGTTACGCCAGGATGGCGAAAGGTATCAAGGAAGCGGGAATCAAGCTCGAATAGCGGCGCAGCACATAGGAAGCGGGCACCGGGCGCCGCGATTAATAACTATGCGGCTTATCAACCCACGCCGAGTTGTGCCGGCGGATTGGTATCGGGTTCCTCGGAGTTGTAAACGCGGTGCAGCACCTTGTTCTTGCCAAGGGCCTTGACGCGGTACATGAGCTTGTCGGAAAACGCGATCACGCGATCAACGCTCCGCGGAACGCTTGGAAAGATGCCGACACCGATGCTGAACGTGATCGGCCATCCGTGTTCCGTCATCGCGAGGTCCAATTCCTGACGCAATTTATTGATTACCTGCAGGGCCGCAAATTCACCCGTCTCCGGGAATACCAGGGCAAATTCGTCGCCGCCGAGACGCGCGACGATATCGGTCTCCCGCAATTTCGACTTCAGCGTCTGTCCGATGACCCTCAGCACTTGATCGCCCTCGCTGTGGCCGAGCCCCTCATTGATTACCCGCAAATGATCGCAGTTGATATAGGCAACCGCAAAAGGATGCCGATTGCGGCGATGCCTTGCCATCTCGACCGACACCTTTTCATAAAACCCGATGCTGTTGCTGATGCCCGTCAGGTAATCCATCCGCGCGGCGGCTTTTGCCCTTTCATAAAGCGTCTTGACGGTCGAGGTGAGGAATGCGATCAGCAGGAAGGCGAATAACTTGTTGCCGTTACTGATATAAAAATAGACTGGTTCTGAAAACTGGTGCCCCAGAAAAAGTCCGATCTGGATTTGCGCAAATACGGACAGGAATGCAAATAAAATAGCCCACCACATCCCGCAAAACCAACCGACCGCGAGTATCACAAGCACATACAACGGGCTGAGGGTCAGCTCATATGACGTCAGGTAGTCCGCCGTTACCACGATCAAGTAGCCAAATAACGCCAGGATCAGGGCGGCAAATATTTGAAGCTTGGGAAAAGCGGTTTTTCGCAGTAAGTGGCCAGGTATCACTTAAAAGCTCCGGACGCTGGATCAAATCCATGCTGGCGTTATACCAGTTTTTGGCGCGCCCCGCATGCAGCCTCAACACACGCCGTGGGCTTGTTTTCGCCTCACCTGGGTATCAAATTCAGACACCGTGCGATAGGCTCGCGCATGCGCCTGGAATCCTTATCTCTCTGCGAACCGGACTGAAACGGCGCCGACCGGCTCGAGCTTGAACACGACTTCTTCGCCGGCCTCGACCCACAGCGGCGGCACGACTGAACCCGTGATGATGATCTGCCCCGCGCGGAGTTTGTCGCCCCACTCCGCGAGCACATCGGCGACGTGGCGCACGATGCCGATCAGCTCGCCGGTCAACGCCTGCGGATCGGTGGTTTGCGCGAACTCGGTCCCGTTTCTGAGGATGCGCCCGCACAGCCCGTCCAGCACGCCGCCGGCGCGGGAGGCATTGCGTGCGCCGAGAATAACGCCGCGCTGGTAGATGTTGCCGGCGAGTATCGCTTCGACGTCGTCGGGCGGACGGTCGACGTCGGCGAGCTCGATCGCCGGCCCCAGGCCCGCGATCGCCGCCTTGACGGTCTCGCGGTCAGCGCCCGCCCGCAGGTCTTTGCCCATGTGCACCGCGATTTCCGGCTCGGCGACCGGTTTCGTCCAGTCTGCGAGCGAAATCGTCGAGCCGGACGCAACGAGCGCCTTGTCGGTGAGAAAACCGACGAGCGGCGCCTGAATGCCGAGCTTCTCCAGCGCCGCCGGCGCGCCGAAGCCGACTTTCCAGCCGAGCGGTTTTTCGCCGGCTTTGATGCGCTCGCGCCGGCGGTTGAATTGCGCCGCCATCCCGCGCACGAGGCGCGCATCTCCCAAGGTTGAGCTCATTGAAAAATGTTTATCAGTGCGTGCGCCCGCCTTCGATGGACTCATAGCCCGCGGCCTCCAGCGAGCCCGCGCCGCTCCAGCCCCATACCAGCACCACGTCCTCGTTGGAGGTGTTCTTGAAACCGTGCCAGTGACCGCGCGGCGTAAAGACGACGTCGCCTTCACCCGAAGGTTTTTCACCGTCGTCGGTGTACATCACGCCGCGCCCCTTGACGACGATCCAGAACTCATCGCAATTGAAATGGCGGTGGCGGTCGTGCTTGGCGCCGGGCGGCAGCACGGTCCAGCCCACCAGCAGTTGGTCGGAGTTGACGGTCTTCTGGTCGATCAGGAACTGGACCTGCATGTTGACCCAGCCGTCTTTTGCCTTCAGTCCGCCGACCTTCGGCACGTCCTTGAGATTGGTGCGGAACGGCTTCAGCACGGTATGCGAGTCGGGTTTCATTTCGACATCCCTCCCAGACGGCGGTAGACCTCATGCGCGGTGACAAAATCGCGGTGATCGATGCCGAGGCCGCGGCACGCATTCATCATTTCGTTCGCGGCCGCCGCGAGCGGAACCGGCGAGCCGAGCTTGCGGCCCTGCTCGAGCACGAGCAGCATGTCCTTCTGCTGCAGGTTCACGTCGGCGAGCGGCACGGCGGGCATTTTCCCTTCGAGTATGAAAGGCCCGCGGTAACCGAGCACCGGCGAGGCGGCCACGCTTTTCAGCATCGCATCGACCGCGACTTCGCGCGCAACGCCGCCTTTTTCGGCGAGCGCGACGCCCTCACCGAAAGCGATGACCTCGACCATCAGTACGAGGTTGATGGCGAGCTTCATCTGCACGGCCAGCCCGCTGCCGCCGATGTACGAAACTTTCGGCCCGATCGCGAGCAGCACCGGCTGCACGCGATCGAATGCGCCCTTATCGCCGCCGACCATGATCGAGGCCTTGCCTTCCGCGAGCGTTGCGGTGCTGCCGGAGATCGGCGCATCGAGCATGATCAAGCCCGCCCTCGCAAATTCGGCGGCAATTGCACGGCTTGCGTCCGGCGCAATCGTGCTCATCTCCAGGTACACGCCGTCTTTGCGCATGCCGGCGATGATGCCGTTGTCGCCGAGCGCTACCGCCCTGACCGCGGCGGCGTCGGTCACAATCGAAAACACGATCTCGGACTCGAGCGCAACCTGGCGCGGACTGTCCGCCCAGCGCATTCCGAGTTTGAGCAGTGGCTCCGCTTTCGTCCTGGTGCGGTTCCAGCCCGTGACGGTGTGCCCGCCCGCGATCAAACGCGGCACGATGCCCATGCCCATTGCACCAAGGCCAACAAATCCGGCTTTCAAACTGCACCTCCTCGCCCGCAACCCACCGGGAATTTGACGGGAACTTTAGCATGATTTTCCACCCGGGTACGCGTCGCGCATGCAACTGCTAAACTTTGCGCTTCAATCGCCATATCGCCGTCGCAATCTATCCGCCAACAACCATGAATCCGAAATCCGGCACGTCAAGCACCGCCGCCGCCGAACCGCCGTTGTGCGCTGCGCCCGATCGCAAGCCGCGCAAACCGAAAATCTTGCTGCCGCCGCTCGCCTGCGACTGCCACGCCCACATCTGCGGACCGAAAGCGCGCTATGCGTATTACCCGGAGCGCATCTACACGCCGGCCGACGCGCTGTTGCCCGACTACCGGCACATGCTCGAGACGCTCGGCGTCGAGCGCGCGGTGCTGGTGCAACCAAGCGTCTACGGCACCGACAACACCGTGATGCTGGCAGCGATGAAAGCCGCCGGCCCGCAGTTCCGCGGTGTCGCGGTCGTCGCTGACGATGTATCGGAGCGCGATCTCGAGCGCATGCACGAAGCCGGCGTGCGCGGCGTGCGCGTCAACATCGTCGATGTCAAGAACCGCAAAGCGGGAACGCTGCCGCTCGATGCGCTTGTAAAACTTGCGCGTAAGGTCAAGCCGTTCGGCTGGCACATGGAATTCCTGATGCACGTCGACGAATTCCCCGACCTCGACCGGCTGCTCGCGGATTTTCCGGTCGAAACCGTCTACGGCCATCTTGGGTACATGAAAACCGACAAGGGAATTTCGAACCCGGGGTTTCAGGCGCTGCTGAAATTGATGCGGGCCGGCCGCGCCTGGGTGAAACTCACCGGCCCGTACCGGATTTCACCGCAACCCCTGCCTTACGCGGACACCAACGCGTACGCGCATGCGTTGCTCGCCGCCGCACCGAATCAGGTCGCGTGGGGCACGGACTGGCCGCACGTGATGGTCAAATCTGCGATGCCGAACGACGGCGACTTGTGCGACATGCTCGCCGACTGGATTCCCGACGCCGCGATGCGCAAGCAGGTGCTGGTCGACAATCCCGCGCGGCTCTACGGCTTCAAGTAACCGCGCGGCCGGCTTGATCCTCCGGAACACCGTTCGCCGGCCGCGGAATACCCAATTTCGCTGAATTCGTATTTCCAGAAATTCGGATCAGTGTGGCTTTTGCTTTGGCGCGCGTTGGAAATCTGACGCTGAGCCTGATTTTATTCGACGACTGTAGGAACACCCTATGCGCAAGTTCATCTGGTGGCTGATCGTTATTCTGGGATGCGGCCTCGTCGCATTCATCATTTATTACGCGCTGCCGAAAACGAAGCCTGAGCCGATAGCCCAGCCAACGGCGCCCGCCGCCGCCGTGCAGCCGCCGGCGCCCGCCGAGCCTCAGATACGCTATCCGCTCGCGCAGCAGCCTACGGAGAAGCCGCTGCCCGCGCTCGAGGTGAGCGACTCCACCATGACGGACGCGCTGGGCGGGCTGCTTTCCGACAAAACGCTCATTGACCTCTTCCAGTTACGGGATTTCGTGCGCCGCGTCGTCGCGACCATCGACAATCTGCCGCGCGAGAAAATTGCTTTGCGGCTGATGCCGGTGAAACCGGCCGGCGGAAAATTTCCCGTCACCGGCAAAGGTGAGAGCCTTGTCATCGGCGCGGACAACGCTGCACGCTACGCAAGTTTTGTGCGGCTGGCCGAGGCGACAGACACCGGGAAACTGGCAGCGCTTTACATTCGCTTCTATCCGCTTTTCCAGCAGGCGTATCGGGAACTTGGGTATCCCAAGGGTTATTTCAACGACCGGCTGGTTGACGTGATAGATCACCTGCTCGCCACGCCGGAAGCGAAGGCCCCGGTCAAGCTCGTCCAGCCCAAAGTCTTTTACTTGTTCGCGGATCCCGATCTGGAAGCGCGTTCGGCGGGCCAGAAAATATTGCTTCGCATTGGTGGCGAAAACGCCGCAAAGATCAAGGCGAAGTTGCGCGACATACGCGACGTGCTGACCCGCCAGGTTCCCAAACGGTAGTCATATTGGTGCCAGGTTCCCGCCTTCATGATTTCGCCGAATTCATTTCCGGAGAAGGCCGATGCAACAACTATCGCGACGGGTGGCGCCTCGACGTCAACATTGACGAGCGCCGGCCGGGCCTGGCGATGGAACTGGTAAAAATGCAGGTGGATGTGGTCGTAAAAGCTGGGCCGCAAGCCGCCAGCGCCGCGCAGATATTACCCTTGAAATGCTTCCAGCTGCCTTTGATGCGATTCCGGTTCATTTTCATTTCCTTAAAGTTGACTGCCTGTCGGCACCGGCCGCAATCCCGGCGGCACAGCAAAGCGTTACCGGGTTGGCAGGCGCCGCATCAATGAAGCGATTGTCGCCCTCTCCCGGAACCCGGTCTGTGTGCTAGCGCGCATACCGCGGAATAATTCGCCATTCGCATAAGCGGGGGCGTCAAAACGACGCAGGACAGACGATAGACGGGTTACCATTATTCATTGCTCAATCCCAAAAAAGGCCAGCCTCATGAACTCAACTAACCGCTTACGTGTGGGCTTCATCGGTGCGAACGGCAGATGGGGGCCGCGAGCGCATGCCCCGGCCCTGCAGCGCCTGCCGGAGACCGAGATCTACGCCGTCTGCACGGCCCACGAGGACACGGCGCGCGCCGCGGCCGAGAAGTACGGAGTTGAGCGCGCCTACAGCGACGACAAGGCCATGGATGCGAACCCCGCGGTCGAGGCGGCCCTCGTCGCCGTGCGCGTGCCGGCGCACTACGTCCTCACGAAGAACGCCCTGGAAGCGGGCAAGCACGTCTACTGCGAGTGGCCCCTGGGGAAGAACACGCAAGAGGCCGAAGAGCTGGCGGCGCTGGCCCGCAAGATGAAGGTCCACACGATGGTGGGTCTGCAGCGGCGCGCCTCGCCGGCGTATATGCGCTTGCGGGAACTGGTCAAGGAGGGATACGTCGGTCGGGTGCTGTCGGTCAACATGACGCACATGGGCAGCGGCGTGCTGACCCGCACGGCGGACCGCACGTGGCAGCGCGACGTCACATTGGGCGCGAACACGCTGACCATCACCTTCGGACACTCCATGGACGCGTTGTGCATGGTCGCCGGAGAACTCACCGAAGTGGCGGCCGTCGTCAGCACCCAGGTGCCGCAATGGTACGAGACCGATACGAAGAAGCACGTCGACGTGACCTCGCCCGACAACATCATGCTCGCGGGCAAGCTCGAAGGCGGCGCGGTGGTCAGCGCCAACCTGGGCGTCCATCCGTACCACGGCAGCGGCTACCGGCTCGAGATCTACGGCACGGAAGGCACGCTCGCGCTGGTGGGCGGCGGCGACGCCGGGCAGGAAGTGAAACGCAAGATCATGGGCGGGCACGAGGACGACAAGACGCTGCAGGAACTGCCCATCCCGGACCGCTTGAAGTGGGTGCCGGAAGAAGTGCGGGGCCTCGGCCCGGGATACGACGTGGGACAGATGTGGGTCAAGTTCGCCGAAGCGATCCGCACCAACACGCGCATCGAGCCCGACTTCGATTCCGCGGTGCGCCGCCACAGGATGCTGGACGCTATCGTGCGCTCTTCACAGACGGGGCAGCGGCAGAAGGTCGTGCTCTAAGAGCGGTGATGGGTGATGAGTAATGAGTGATGAGGGAAGAGTAAAGGCCGTTAGCCCATTACCCATTACACATTACTCATTACCTAAGCAAGAATTAATCAGGGTCAGTGTGATCTTACCCACGTTTAGTGGACACCCTAAAGGGGGGATACTAACCCTGACAGGAGTGTTCCATGAGACGCAAAGCTTACAGGCCATATAGCCGCGAGTTCAAGTTGGAAGCGATCCGTTTGGCCGACGTCGGTGACAGGACGGCGAGCCAGGTTGCTCGCGAGCTGGGACTTCGAGTTAACCAAATCTGGAAGTGGAAGCAGCAACTGGAGCGCGAGGCGGCTGCCGGCGGACCTGCCAAACGCGGTCGTCCGGCCGATGACGAAGTGGCACGGCTGCGGCGCGAGGTGGCGCGCCTGAAGGAGGAGAACGACATTTTAAAAAAGGCGGCCATCTACTTTGCTCGGGAGCCGAAATGAAGTATCGGTTTATCGATGCTGAACGTGCCCACCACCCGGTGCGCAGCCTGTGCCGCGCGCTGCGGGTGGCGGCAAGCGGTTACTACGCCGCCGGCACGCGACTGCAGAGCGCGTGCGCGCAACGGCAAACCGCGCTCACGACGCGCATCCGAGCCATCCATGTCGCCAGCCGCAACACCTACGGCGCGCCACGGGTGCATACCGATCTCATCGAGCAGGGCGAAGCCTGCTGCAAGAACACGGTGGCCAAGCTCATGCGAAGAGCCGGCATCGTGCCCAAGACGGTGCGCCGGTTCAGAGTGACCACCGATTCGCGCCACACGTGGTGGACCGCGCCCAATCTTCTGGGGCGGGTGTTTAGCGCGAAACAGCCGAACGCCTGCTGGTTGACCGACATCACCTTTATCCCGACCCGCGAGGGCTGGCTCTATCTGGCAGTGATCCTGGATCTGTATTCCCGCGCGGTGGTGGGCTGGGCCATGAGCAAGCGCCTGGACCGTGCGCTGGCCATCGATGCGTTGACGATGGCGATCGGTCAGCGTGGGGCAGCGCCCGATATCCTGCATTCGGATCGGGGAACGCTCTACGCGGTGGCCGAGTATCGGGCACTGCTTGCACAGCACGGCGTGCGCCAGAGCATGAGCCGCAAGGCCGACTGCTGGGACAATGCACCGATGGAGAGCTTCTTCCATACGCTCAAGACCGAGCTCGTACATCACTGCGACTACCCAACGCGGGAGGCGGCCCGCTCGAGCTTATTCGAATACATGGAGGTGTTCTATAACCGCCAGCGACGGCATTCGACTCTAAACTATGAAACCCCGCTGGCATTCGAAGCGATGTACCCTTGATTAAGGTGTCCACCATTCGTGGGCAAGATCA
>JBGPFE010000056.1:0-26071 GCA_041483135.1 Gammaproteobacteria bacterium
GACCAAGGCATCCCGTCGAAAAGGCGGCGCCGGGCGACCGAAAATGGTGCTGATCGGCGACATCGTCGGCGACGACGAGAATGCGGTTGCCGCCGCGGCATCGCAAGTCGTGCGCATCGCCAACGCGCGCTCGGGCGAGGGATTTGTCGCGGTGAGCAGCGAGGCGCGCAAGAAATTCTGGCTCGACCGCGCGCGCACCGCGGCGATCGCCAGGCACACCAACGCGTTCAAGATCAACGAAGACGTCGTCATTCCGCTCGGCCGGCTCGGCGATTATTCGGACGGCATCGAGCGCTTCAACATCGAGCTGTCGATCGGCAACAAATTGAAGCTGCTCGCCGCGCTCGATGAATTCCTGCGCGGCGACCTGCCGCTGCACCAGCCCGAGGCGGCGGTGACCCCGGCGGAACTCACCGGCGACCGCGTCGAGCGCGCGCTCGCGCTGCTCGCCGAGACGCGCGCGCGCTGGCAATGGCTCGCCGACAACCTCGACGCGCCGCTCGCGGCGCTGAGTTCCGAGTTCCAAGTTTCGGATTTCGAGTTGAGCCCCGCAACCCGTAACGCGCAACCCACAACCGTATTTCAGGCGCTGCAAGACCACACGCTGCGGGTGTCGTGGAAAGAGGAAGTTCGCGCGCCGCTCGCCGATATTTTCAGCGGCCTGCATTTCCATAAAGTGCGCGAGCAATGCGATGCGATCCATCAGGCGGTGCTGCGCGGCCGCGTGTTCATCGCCTTGCACATGCACGCCGGCGACGGCAACGTGCACACCAACATACCGGTCAATTCCGACAATTACGAAATGCTGCAGGAAGCGAGCCGCACCGTTGCGCGCATCATGCGGCTCGCGCAAGCCCTCGACGGCGTGATCTCGGGCGAGCACGGCATCGGCATCACCAAGCTCGAATTTCTCGACCGCGGCCAGCTCGAGACCTTTCGCGCCTACAAGCAGAAAGTCGATCCGCACGGCCACTTCAACCAGGGCAAGCTGCTGCGTGACGGCGCCATTGCGGCCGACCTCACCAACGCCTATACGCCGAGCTTCAGCCTGCTCGGCACTGAGAGCCTGATCCTCGAGCAATCGGAAATCGGCAAGATTTCGGACTCGATCAAGGACTGCCTGCGCTGCGGCAAGTGCAAGCCGGTATGCGCGACCCACGTGCCGCGCGCCAATCTGCTCTACAGCCCGCGCAACAAGATTCTCGCGGCGTCGCTCCTGATCGAAGCGTTTCTCTACGAAGAGCAGACGCGGCGCGGCGTGTCGCTCGAGCATTTCGACGAATTCAGCGACGTCGCCGACCACTGCACCGTGTGCCACAAGTGCCTCAATCCATGCCCGGTCGACATCGATTTCGGCGACGTGTCGGTCGCGATGCGCAATTTCCTGCGCCGTCACGGCCAGCACAAGTTCAACCCCGGCACTGCGGCGTCGATGCTGTTTCTCAATGCAACCGATCCGAACACGATCAAGCTCGTCCGGAAGCTCATGATCGGCTGGGGTTATCAAGTGCAGCGCCTCGCGCACCGCACGGCGAAGGCGCTGGGGCTGGCGCAACTGCAAACACGGCGCCCCCCTGCCACCGTCGGCAAGCCCGCGCTCAAGGCGCAGGTGATTCATTTCATCAACAAGCCGATGCCGGGCGGCTTGCCGAAGCAGGCTTCACGCGCGCTGCTCGACATCGAAGACCCGCGCATCGTGCCCATCATCCGCGATCCGGCGAAAGTGAACGAGGATTCGGATGCGGTGTTCTACTTCCCCGGCTGCGGCTCGGAGCGGCTGTTCAGCCAGGTCGGGCTCGCGACCCAGGCGATGCTGTATGAAATCGGCGCGCAATGCGTGCTGCCGCCCGGCTATCTGTGCTGCGGTTATCCGCAGACGGCCGCCGGCAACGAGGACAAAGGCCGGCAAATCACCACCGACAACCGCGTGCTGTTCCACCGGGTCGCGAATACGCTCAACTACCTCGACATCAAGACGGTGATCGTGTCGTGCGGCACCTGCATGGACCAGTTGCAGAAATACGAATTCGCGAAAATTTTTCCCGGCTGCCGGCTGCTCGACATCCACGAATACCTGCTCGAGAAAGGCGTAAAACTGGAGGGCGTGGCCGGCGTGCGCTACATGTACCACGACCCGTGCCACACGCCGATGAAGACCCATCAACCGTTGATAGTCGTCAATCAGCTGATGGGGCAGCGGGTAGATCTCAACGAGCGCTGCTGCGGCGAAGCGGGCACGCTCGCCGTCACGCGCCCCGACATCTCGACCCAGGTGCGCTTTCGCAAGGAAGAGGAAATGCGTAAAGGCGCCGGCCAGCTGCGCGCCGACGGTTTCGGCGGCGAAGTGAAAATCCTGACCTCGTGTCCGTCGTGCCTGCAGGGGCTCGCGCGCTACGCCGACGACGCCGGGACCGACGCCGATTACATCGTCGTCGAAATCGCCAAACGCCGGCTGGGCAAGAACTGGCTCGCCGATTACGTCGCGAACGCGAACCGCGGCGGCATCGAGCGGGTGTTGTTGTGAGCTATCAGCATTCAGCAGTCAGCCACAACCACCCGCGGCCAGTTTTAAGCTGACCGCTGAAAGCTGAGCGCTGATGGCTGAAGTCTGCGAGCTATGCACCCAAACCGGCGGCGACGCGTTGTGGCGTGACGACCGATGCCGGGTGGTGCTGGTCGCAGATGCCGACTATCCCGGCTTCTGTCGCGTGATATGGAACGCGCATGTCAGGGAAATGACCGATCTTGCCGCTGCCGAGCGGCAGCACTGCATGCGCGTGGTGTTCGCCGTCGAGCGGGCGCTGCGAACCGCGCTCAAACCGCACAAAATCAACCTCGCGAGCTTCGGCAACCTGGCGCCGCACCTGCACTGGCACGTGATCCCGCGTTTCGCGGACGACGCGCATTTTCCGAACTCGATCTGGGGTAAGCGGCAGCGCGCTGACAATCGCCGGGCAGCCATGAAATCGCCATCGCAACTGTGCAAAATGCTCATATCGGAACTCTCGAAGTCACTCTGAAATCGCGCCGCAAGCCACTGAACGTGAAAAAATTCCGTTTTTCGTAAGATTGTGTAAAGACGTGAACTCCATCACATACGTGCGCCGCCGGTATCGGCTAACCTCCCTCTCGTCAGACGGGCTTGCCGTGAGTGAACCGGGGCTTTAAGCTCGCGTTAAATCTGATGAGTCCACTTGGCGGAATGCGCTGCGCCGCGGCGCGTGCCTGCCAGCAGATGCCGGATTCATCCTTTCTGGAGGCGGGGCCGAAATGGTGCAACCGATGCCGCTGAGTTCCGCGCAATTGCAATTCACCGACAGCGCAGGCTGCAAGCGCTGGATCGAATCGCTGCCGCTCACCAATGCGCAGTCGGCGCAACAGGCGCTGACGCAGCAGATCGCGCTCGCCAGGCAGGCGGGCATCGCGCCGCTCGAATTCCTGCGCGCGCTGGAAGCGCTGCGCGAGCCGGTCGCGTACGTGCAGAACGAGCTCGCGCGCAAATATACCGCCAGGGCGCTGCCGCTCGAAACCACCGAGGCCGCGTTGTGGACGCGCGTGCACGGCCTGTGGCAGGAACTCTTCGACGGCTACCTCGTGTGCCGCGATGCGCACGTGCGGGGCGATCCGGGACTCAGGAGCCACGGCGCGCTGATCGTGCTGCGCTGCCTGCGTTATATGTCGTACGCGATGTTCGAGCATTACCGAATTTACCGCCAGGTTCCCGCCGAACTCTGGAAAAAATTGCATCAGCTGTACGTGTTCGCGGAACAAAGCGGCTTTGCGCGCACCGCGGTGACCGATGCGTTCAATCATCAGGAAGAGGATTCCAGCTGTGCCGCCGCCTATTGCCAGGCGCTGCTCGCGCAACTCGCCAACCCGTTTGCGCTGTCCGGGCGGCAAATGGATTTTCTCGCGCGCTGGATCGAAAAGTGGTCGGGACTGGCGGGCCTCGCATCGCAGCCGCTGCCGCCATCGTCGATTCCGGCGCTCGCGATCGACCTCGCCGGCAGCGCCCGCCCGGTGTTCGCCGAAGGGCTCGAGCCACTGACGAGCATGCGCTATCTCGACCTCGAGCCGATCGGCCGCACGCTGCGCCAGACGATCACGCTGCTCAAGCAGGGTCAGACGCCGGCCGAGCTCGGCCTGGGCGAAGACGCGCGTCAGCCCGGCTGCGAGAACCTGCTGATGCTGCTGTACATCCAGTGGTGCCGCGCCGGCACCGGCCGCGGCGAGCAGCGCGATCCCGCCGCAGAAAAAGCGCAGGTGTGCCTCGGCATACACGCCGCGCATTTTTACATCAGCGGCCGCGCCTTCCGCGTCCCCGGCGCCAATATGTCGCGGCAGGAAGAGCACGACCTGCAGCTGTTCGGCCACATCAGCGAGCGCACCGAGCGCTCGCTCGCATCCAACCAGAGCTCCGCGGTCGAATCGTGGCAGCTCATAAACCAGAGCAACTCGGGATTCATGTGCATGCTGCGCGAGCCCGACGCGCAGATGCGCATCGGCCACAATCAGCTGGTCGCGGTGCGCCGCGGCACGAGCAAGCTGTTTTATCTCGGGCTCGTGCAATGGCTGCGGGTCGAGGAGAGCAACGAATTGTTCGTCGGCGTGCGCCTGTTCCAGGGCATCGCCCGCGCGGTCGCGGTGCGGCCGGCCAATTTCAACGCGCCTACCGGCATCAAAGGCTACGAGCGCGCACTGCTGATGCCGGAAACGGCGGCGCCGTCGACACCGGCGACGCTGGTCCTGCCGACCGGCTGGTACCAGGCGGGGCGCTTCGTCGAACTCCACGGCGACCAGAAACGGGTCGCCAAGCTCGTCAACCTGCTCGAAAAAGGCAGCGATTTCGACCGCTGCACGGTGACGCTCACCGCCTAGTCGAGCAGCCGCCGCGGCACCGGCTGCGGCAGCGGCAGCGCCGTAATACGCGCCGCTCACGCGGCAAAACCCCTGCTGAAACATTGTTTTTGTTTCACCGTATCTCGGTTATGATGGCTGCCGGGCGCGAATTGCCGGAGATGCTGTGACCATGGCCGGACTCGTCAAAAACACGCCGCAACCCACCGAAATAAAACTGCACCAGAAATCGCGCGTGCTTGAGATCGCCTATGCGGACGGCAGGAAATTCAGCCTGCCGTGCGAATTCCTGCGCGTCTACTCGCCGTCCGCCGAAGTGCGCGGCCACGGCCCGGGTCAGGAGGTATTGCAGCTCGGCAAAAAAGATGTCGACATCACGAAAATCGAGCCCGTCGGCACTTACGCCGTGCAGCTTTATTTCTCGGACGGCCACGACACCGGGATTTATTCGTGGGACCTGCTTTACGACTACGGCCTGCACCATGACGAGATGTGGAACCGCTATCTCAAGCGGCTCGAGGAAGCGAAGGGTACGCGTGAAGCCGGCGGATCCGGACCGCAGTCCGGCATGGCACCGCGGCCCGGCAGTAAATGAACGCCCGGCGGCGGCAAATGTTGCAGCCAGCCGGAATACGCATGCGCCCCATCCTGTTTACAGTTGCATCATGACCAAAACGACCGATTTCGGTTTCCGGGAGGTGCCCGAGGACGAAAAAGCGCGCCGCGTTGCCGGCGTGTTCGAGTCGGTCGCCGCGCGCTACGACCTGATGAACGACCTGATGTCGGCGGGACTGCACCGCCTGTGGAAACGGTTCACGGTCGAGCAGAGCGGACTCAGGCCCGGACAACGCGCGCTCGATGTGGCCGGCGGCACCGCCGATCTCGCGATCCAGTTTGCGCGCCGCGTCGGCGACCGCGGCCAGGTCGTGCTCACCGACATCAATGCGGCGATGCTCGCGCGCGGCCGCGACCGCATGCTCGATGCCGGGATCACGGCGCCTGCGGTGCAATGCAATGCCGAGCACCTGCCGTTCGCGAGCAACTACTTCGACTGCGTGAGCGTCGCGTTCGGTCTGCGCAACATGACCCACAAGGAGCGCGCGCTTGCCGAGATGCAGCGTGTGCTCAGGCCCGGCGGCAGGCTGCTCGTGCTCGAGTTTTCTCGCGTGTGGAAACCGCTGCAGCCGCTCTACGACGCGTATTCCTTCACGGTGCTGCCGCTGCTCGGCAAGCTGGTTACCAACGACGGCGACAGTTACCGCTATCTTGCAGAATCGATCCGTGTGCACCCCGATCAGGAACAGCTGAAAGAACTGATGCAACAAGCCGGCTTCGAGCAGGTCGAATATTTCAACCTGAGCGCCGGTGTCGTTGCGCTGCATCGGGGTTACCGGCTATAACCACATCTCAGCGCCATCATGACCTTGGAGGCGATCACAATGAACATTTCGACTTTCACCGCTACAGCACGTTCACGGTGGACACATGTCCTGGCGTCGATTGCCGGCGCGTCGGCAATCGTTGTTGCAACCGGTGGTCCGGTGGCAGCAGCACCGACAGCAGGCGACACCTATGTCTACCGCGTCTTGAACGGTTACAACAGCGAGGTGCGCGGCCAAATCCAGTACCGCATCGACAAGATCGAGGCCGACCGCGTTGCAGTGGCGGTTACCACGGACACCCCGTCCATGGGCACGGCGCGCACCGAGATTTACACCAAGGACGGCAACTGGTTGCGGCGTCCGCTGGTCAACCACGATCAGCTTCGTGAGTACGAGTTCGCTGCCGCCTATCCCGCCTATGTGTTTCCACTCGATATCGGCAAGTCGTGGTCGACTCGCATAGATGCAGTTGATCCAGCCAGCGGGCGACGTAACAGCGTGCGCGTGGACGGTGAAGTGTTGGGGAGCGAGCGTATCAGCACGCCGGCCGGGGCGTTCGATACGATCAAGGTCAAGCGTCGCGTTTATGCGGGCGATTGGGATGGCTTCCGCCGCGAGACCAACATCACCGAAATTGATTGGTATGCGCCAGCGCTCGGCCGTCCGGTGCGCACCGAGAGCAACTCCGGCTATGTGGACACGAGCCGGTGTGGCCGGATGTTCTGCGATCCGATACGCGGTGACTGGAACGTAATCGAACTGGTCGAAGCAAAAGCCCAACTCTAAAAAAACCCCAGCTCACCGGCCGCGGGAATGTCGAGGGGCCGCGCTCCACCGAAGCTGCCCGCTTTGACGGGTCGCCAAACATCGCACTGCGGCCGCCCGGCTTTTGATATAACAACTCTCGGCGCGCAACGATCACGGGGGCTGTCATGACATGCATACCGGGTTTTCGCGCGACCGCGCGCAGCATAAGGCCGTCTCTTGCCGCCACGGTGCTCGCGGCCGCAACTTTGTCCGGCGCGGCCATGGCGGCGCCCGCCGCCGGCGACACGTACGTCTACCGCGTCTTCAACGGCTACAACAGCGAAACGCGCGGGCAGGTTACCTACCGCGTAGACAAAGTCGCGGCAGGCCGGGTGACGGTATCGGTTAGCGCGGATGCCGCAGCGCTGGGACCCGCACACACCGAGACTTACACCATCGAAAGCAACTGGCTGCGCCACCCGCTCACCAATCACGGCCAGCCGGTCGAATACGAGTTCGCGCCGGGGTATCCCGCTTATGAGTTCCCGCTGAACAGCGGCAAGTCGTGGTCGGTGCAGGTCACGGCCACGAATCCGTTGACGGGGCAGCGCCACAACGTACGCGTCGATGGCGAGGTGCTGGGCAGCGAGCGCATCAGCACGCCGGCCGGCGCGTTCGACACCATCAAGGTCAGGCGCCGTGTTTATGCGGGGGACTGGGATAGCTTCCGCCGCGAGACCAACATTATCGAGACCGAATGGTATGCGCCTGCGCTCGGCCGGGCGGTGCGCAGCGAGAGCGACTCCGGCTATCTCGACCCCAGCCGATGTGGGCGCAGTGCCTGCCAGCCGATACGCGGCGACTGGAACGTGATCGAACTGGTCGAAGCCAGTACGGCAAAACCCTAGATCGCCCCTGCATCGTCATCGACAGCCGGCCGCATGGGGCCGGTGCCGCGCCCATCGCAGCCGGTACAGTTCGGCGCAACCCGATGAGTCGACGATGTTTTGCCGTATGAGTAAGCGATCATTTACAGCGCGGCCGCGGCAATTGCTAGAATGATGGCCCGGCCAGACCGGCAAGGAGGAAGCATGAATAAAACGATAATGGTTTTTGCTGCGCTGTTGAGTTGCAGCCTGGTGGCCGAAGATGTGGACGCGCGCCGGCTTGGCGGTGGCACGAGTATCGGCAGGCAGCGCAGCACGATTACGCAACCGGCGCCCACCCCGCCGCAGCAGGCGCCGTCGGCTGCGCCCGCCAATCCGGCCCAGCAACCGCAGCCGTCCGGAATGAGCAGATGGCTCGGGCCGCTGGCCGGGCTCGCAATCGGTGCCGGCCTCGCCTCGCTGTTCATGAACAACGGCGCGTTCGGCGGCATTCTGATGATCCTGCTGATTGCCGCAGTGGCGATGTTCGTGCTGCGCATGCTGCGATCGAAACCGCAACCCGGCCCGCTGCAATACGCGGGCGCCGGCGCACCGGGCGCAATATCCGACATCTCGACCGGTTTTGGCAGCGTGGCGGCGGCGCCCGATCGCTATCCGCCGGGCTTCGACGCCGAGCAATTCGCGCGCCACGCCAAGCTCAATTTCACGCGGCTGCAGGCAGCCAATGACCAGCACGACCTGTCGACCATGCGTGATTTCATGACGCCCGAAATGTACGCCGCAATCGCCGCTGACATCGACGTGCACGGCAACGAAAAAACCGATGTCGTCACTCTCGACGCCGAAGTGCTCGAAGTCGTGACGGAGGGCGATCACTACGTTGCAAGCGTGCGCTTCAGCGGCATGCTGCGCGAGCAGGCCGACGCCGCGGCCGGGCCGTTCAGCGAGGTATGGCACCTCGAGAAGCCGCTCAACGGCGGCACCGGCTGGCTGATTGCCGGCATCCAGCAGGATTAATCATCCGCATGCCAGGGCCTGCACACGATACGGCGGGCGCCGGCTCCCGATTTACCGGTATTTTTCAGCCGCCGGTCGCCGCTGTAATCAACCATCTGCTCAAGAGCGCGTCGTGGGCGGGCGAACGTCTCAAGCCGTTTGCCGGCAAGATCGCCCGCTTCAATCTCGCGCCGTTTACGGTGACGCTCGCGATACGTGTTTCCGGCGAGGTCGAGGACTCGACGGCGGCCGGCGCCGCCGATGCCAGCTTCACGCTGACGCCGGGTGTTGCACTGCGCATGCTTGCCGCCGATCGAAACGCGTGGCAGGAAGTCGAGATCGGCGGCGATACCGCGCTCGCGCGCGAAATCCTTGCCATTGCGCAGAACCTGCGCTGGGACGTCGAAGAGGATTTGAGCCGCGTGTTCGGCGACATCGCCGCGCACCGCATGGTGCAGGCCGGCAACGAACTCAAGCGCTGGCAACACGAGGCCGCCGGCAGCCTCGCGCGCTCGGCGGCCGCCTACTGGACCGAAGAGCAGCCGCTGATCGCGGCGCGGCGGGACATTGAACGCTACCTGCGCGAGGTCGATGCGTTGCGCGACGACGTCGCGCGTCTCGATCAGCGCATCGCCCGCCTCGCCGCGCGGCGCCGCCACTGACACCTGCCACCAGCGTACCAGCGCGGCCACGTCCGTGCTGCGTTAAACTGCCTCTTTTTCCGCGATAGCGATACCGGCGTGTTGCGTCTTTTCAAAATCATCGCGGTCAGCCTGCGTTTCGGGCTCGACGAGTTCTTTCTCGGCCACGAGCGCGTGCGCGGCTTGCGCGCGGCGCTCAAGCTCGCGCTGTTCTGGCGGCAACTCGAGCGCCCGCGCGCCGAACGCCTGCGCCTAACGCTGGAAGCGCTGGGGCCGATCTTCGTCAAATTCGGCCAGGTGCTGTCGACGCGGCGCGACCTGCTGCCGCCGGATATCGCCGACGAGCTCGCCAAGCTGCAGGACCAGGTGCCGCCGTTCGCGCCTGAAGTCGTGCTCGCGACGCTCGAGCGCGCCTACCGCAAGCCGGTCGATCAGGTGTTTGCGGAATTCGATCCCGTCGCGATCGCCAGCGCGTCGGTCGCCCAGGTGCATTTCGCGCGGCTGCCTGACGGCCGCGAAGTCGCGGTCAAGATCCTGCGTCCCGATATAGCGCAGGTGATCAACAAAGACGTCGCGCTGCTGGATGCCGGCGCGAGCCTGATCGAACTCCTGTGGACGGACGGCAGGCGGCTGCGGCCGCACGAAGTCGTCGCCGAATTCGCCAAGCACCTCGAAGACGAGCTCGACCTGATGCGCGAAGCGGCCAATGCGAGCCAGTTGCGCCGCAACTTCGAGAATTCGCCGTTGCTGCTGGTGCCCGAAATCCACTGGGACTGGTGCTCGACCGAAGTCATGGTGATGCAGCGCATGCACGGCACGCCGATATCGCACATCGCGAAGCTGCGCGAACAGGGCGTCGACCTCAAGAAACTGTCGCGCGCCGGCGTCGAGATTTTTTTCACCCAGGTGTTCCGCGACGGTTTTTTTCACGCCGACATGCACCCGGGCAACATTTTCGTCGCGGCGAGCGGGCATTACATCGCGCTCGATTTCGGCATCATGGGCACCCTCACCGAAGTCGACAAAAACTATCTGGCGCAGAATTTTCTCGCGTTTTTCCGGCGCGATTACCGGCGCGTCGCCGAAACGCACGTCGAATCCGGCTGGGCGCCGAAGGAAACCCGCATCGACGAATTCGAGACCGCGATCCGCGCGGTGTGCGAGCCGATTTTCGCCAAGCCGCTGCAGGAGATATCGTTCGGCCGCGTGCTGCTGCGGCTGTTTCAGACCTCGCGCCGCTTCAACATCCAGGTGCAGCCGCAGCTCGTGCTGCTGCAGAAGACGCTCCTCAACGTCGAGGGGCTCGGGCGCGAGCTCGACCCCGGGCTCGACCTGTGGACGACCGCCAAGCCCTTCCTCGAGCGCTGGATGTCGGAGCAGGTCGGCTGGCGCGGCTTGCTGAGGCGCATACGCGCAGAGGCGCCGAATTGGAGCACGCTCCTGCCGGAAATCCCGCGCCTGGTGCACCGCTATTTGAACGACACCGGCGGCGAGCGCCTGCACCAGCAGATGCAGCAGCTGATCGACGAAAACCGGCAGCAGACGACGCTGCTCGCGATCATCGCGGTGGCGCTGACCGCGCTCGCCGGCCTTCTGTTCCACTTCATGTTTTAACCGCACCAACGGGGGCTGCTCATCACGGCATCCCTCATCGTATAATGCCGCCAACCTTTCGCCCTGGCGCACCCGTTAACCCCGTTCGAGAGCCACCGGCATGCTGCTTTGGTTCGTGATCATCTATTGGATCATTTCGGTCGGTATCGGTCTGTGGGCCGCAATGCGGGTCAAGAATACCGGCGACTACGCGGTGGCGGGGCGCAGCCTGCCTCTGTACATCGTCACCGCCACGGTGTTCGCGACGTGGTTCGGCTCGGAAACCGTGCTGGGCATCCCGGCGACGTTCCTGCGCGAGGGCCTGGGCGGCGTGATTGCCGACCCGTTCGGCTCATCGCTGTGCCTGGTCCTGGTCGGGCTTTTCTTCGCGCGGCCTTTGTACCGCATGCAGTTGCTGACGATCGGCGACTTCTACCGCAACAAATACGGCCGCGCGGTCGAGGCGATGACCACGCTTTGCATCGTGCTGTCCTACTTGGGCTGGGTGGCCGCTCAGATCTCCGCGCTCGGTCTCGTGTTCAACGTCGTTTCCGAAGGCGCGATGTCGCAGTCGACCGGCATGATAGTCGGCGCGTCGACCGTGCTGGTATACACCGTGTGGGGCGGCATGTGGGCGGTTGCAATCACCGATTTCATCCAGATGATCGTCATCGTTGCCGGCATGCTCTACATCGGCTGGAACGTGAGTGAAACCGCGGGCGGCGTGACGAGCGTGATCTCGCACGCGGTCGAAGCCGGCAAATTCTCGTCGTTCTGGCCCGAGTCGTCGCTCGCCGGAATATTGGGGTTTGCCGCAGCGGGCATAACGATGATGCTCGGCTCGATTCCGCAGCAGGATGTTTTCCAGCGCGTGGCGTCCTCAAAAGACGAGCGGACCGCCGGCCGGGCGTCGATACTCGGCGGCTGTCTCTACTTTTGTTTTGCGTTCATTCCGATGTTCCTCGCGTACTCGGCGACGCTGATCGACCCCGAACTGGTGCAGAAATTGATCGCCGGCGACAAGCAGTCCCAATTGATTCTGCCCAATTTGATCCTGAATCACGCCCCGGTCTTCGCCCAGGTCATGTTCTTCGGCGCGCTGCTCTCCGCGATAAAAAGCTGCGCGAGCGCGACCCTGCTCGCGCCATCGGTGACGTTCACCGAAAACATCCTGCGCCCGGCTTTCAAGCACCTGGGCGACAAGCAGTTGCTGCGGCTCATGCGCATCGTGGTGGTGTGCTTCACGACCCTGGTCACGCTGTTTGCGCTCAACTCGCAGCTGTCGATCTACAAAATGGTCGAGAATGCCTACAAGGTGACGCTGGTCTCGGCGTTCGTGCCGCTTGCCTTCGGGCTGTACTGGAAGCGCGCCAACCGGCAGGGCGCGCTGGCGGCGATCGTGCTCGGGCTGGCGACCTGGATCTGGCTCGAGATACTTGCTCCTGCTGCGATATGTCCGCCGCAGCTCGCCGGCTTTTTCGCCGCGCTCATCGGCATGCTCGGCGGCTCGCTCCTGCCGCTCGCAATCCGCCGCAAGCAGGCGGCGCAGGTACCGCACCCGCACCATCACGCATCGCGCTGAGACATCGGGTCTGCGCGCGCCAATCCCGTGGCCGTCTTCGGTTCAGCACTGTCGTGGTATTTCGGATTCAAGGCAGCAGTGTTCGCGCTGCTGGCCTGCAATACGGCCATCTACCTGTTCGCCGGCACGTTGAGCCAAGCCCTCGATGCAACAGCCTGGCTCACGCTGCTCGCGCTCTTCGAGCTGGAGACCGGGTTTGCCGGCCGCTTTCGTGCCGGCGGCGCGGCCATCGCAATCCGCGGCACCCGGCTGGCCGCCGCCGCTGCGGTAATCGCCGCTGCAACCGGCTATTTCCATCAGAACGAGTGGCTCGACGCAGTCAACACCGGGCTCTGGATGGCGGTCGTCGTGCTGCTCGAATTCGAAGTGCGCTTTCCGCGCGCCGTGACGCGGCGCCGGATATCGTTTGCGGCTACGGCAACTGCGCTCTACGCGGGATTGGCGGTTCTGGTGCTGATCTGGGCATGGCGCCGGGAATGGTTCGACGCTTACGACGCACTGCTGTGGTTGACCGCATTCGCGATGATCGAAATGGATGTGCTGCGGATTTCCCCCCGGGAAATCACGGTCTAGCCGCGCGTGCCCCGGCACCTTAACTGCGGGTTGCGCCGAGCCGGGCAATTTCGTTTAGTATCCTTGTGCCGCATCGTTACTCTTGACTTTGGAGTATTCCCATGACATCCAGCCTGCGTCTGCTGTTCCTGTTTGCCCTCGTATTTGCCGGCGTCGTGCAGGCCCAAAGCTACCCCGCGAAAGCGGTGCGCATCGTCGTGCCTTTCCCCGCCGGCGGCGGTCTCGACACCACGGCGCGCGCTTTCGGTCAGAAGCTCGCCGAATACTGGGGCCAGACGGTGGTGATCGAAAACCGGCCCGGCGCGAGCGGCATGATCGGCGCCGAATCGGTGGTGCGCGCGCCCAAGGACGGCTATACGCTCCTTATCTGCTCACCGGCGGAAGTCGCGCTCAATCCCGCGCTCTACGCGAAGATGAGTTACGATCCGTTCAAGGAGCTCGCGCCGATCACGCTCGCGGCGATCTACCCCAACATGATCGTGGTCCACACATCGGTGCCGGCAAAAACGGTCAAGGAATTGATCGCGCTCTCGAAAAAAACGGCCGGCGGACTTCCGTTCGGCTCGAGCGGCATCGGCAGCACGCAGCATCTCGCCGGCGAGTGGCTGAAGCGCAATGCCGGCATCAACTTCCTGCACGTGCCCTATAAAGGCGCCGCGCCGGCAATCACCGATATCGTCGGCGGCCAGATCCCGACCGCGATCCTCGGTCTCGCGCCGATCATTCCGCACATCAAATCGGGCCGCCTGCGCGGAATTGCCGTGACCTCGGCAAAGCGCAGCTCCGCCGCGCCGGACATTCCGACCCTGCACGAAGCAGGCATCAACTTCGAATCCACGCAGTGGTTCGGTTTCCTCGCGCCGACCGGCACGTCCGCCGACGTGATCGCCAAGATCCAGTCCGATGTCAAACGCGCAACCGCCGATGCCGGCCTGAAGGAGCGGCTGGTGGTGCTCGGCGGCGACACCACCAGCTCGACACCCGACGAGTTTGCCGCGTTCATCAAGGGCGAGAACGCTACGTATGCGAAAGTAATCAAGGACGCCAACATCAAAGCGGAGTAATACCACCGCCTCGTGTCCTGCAGCACTCGGCCTGGAAACGGTGGCTGGCGCCGCGCCGATCGCGTCAGCCGAACGCCCGCTGAAACGCCGCCGCAAACCGGTTGAATTCGATCTCCGGCAGCCGGTTGACGCCGGCCGCCCCACTCCTGCCCCCGCCGCTTTCGAATTGACGGCACAGCGTATCGGCTCCCTGTGGCCGGTCAAGCGGAGCACGCACGCTCACCGAGAAGCCGCCCGCCTTCGCTGTCAACACCGCATGCGCCCGCCCGGGATGGATGCCCGCGAGCCGGTTCGCGAAGCTGCCGTTGACGCGCCGGCTCCACGCGGCGTCGGGCAGCACATACAATGCGCAGCGCGCCGTTTCCAGCTCGGGTTTAAGTTCGCCCGTGCGATAGATATCGTCGGCACGACCGGCGCGCAGCACGTCGAATACCGGCTCGTCGCTTATGAACTGGAACGGATCGGTATACCGGCTCAACGCGTGATAGAGATCGGCCGGGTGATAATTGAGATCGTCAACGCTGTCGCCGTAGGCATTGTAATTGATGCACTCGCCGAGTTCCTGCAGCTGCGCGAGCTGTTCCTCGCTCATGGTGAGCGGTGTCGCCGCCTTGCGCGCGGCAACGGCAAGATTATCGCCGAACGCCGCGACCACCGCCCAGATGCGCCGGCGGCCGTCGAGATAGCGGTCGACGAGCAGGCTCGTACAAACGTCGGGCGCGGTGTCGATGAACGTCTTGAGGTTGGGGTGCGCCGGTATCTCGCCCGGGAAATGATGATCGAAATAGCGGCACGTCGCGCCGCGCGCAAGCTGCTTTTGCAACGCGGCCGCGTTGCTTGCGAGCGATATGTCAAGCACCGTGAGTTCATCGCCTGCTTGAGCCTCGATGCGCTCGAGCAAGGCGATGTCGCGTTTGACACCGGTGACGAGCATGCTCCCGCGCGGCTCCGCAAGGCGCAGCTGGTGCAGCGCGCAAATGCCGTCCGCATCGCCGTTGAAAACGTCATAGAATACCGTCATGACTTCCGGTAAGCCCGGGCTCGCAGGTCTGGTTGCGCTAGCTTACACACTGGTCATCGTGTATGCCAGCTTGCAGCCGTTCGAGGGCTGGCGCATGCCGCCTGATGAAGTGCTCAACTATCTCCGCGCGCCGTGGCCGCGTTACATCACGCTCGGCGACGTCGTTCTCAATATTGCCGCATATCTCCCGCTCGGCGTGCTGTTGTTCGCCGCATTGCGCCCGCGGCTGCCGCCGTCCGCTGCATTCGGCGTCGCGGTTTTGCTTGCCGCGGCCCTGAGCCTGGCGTGCGAAAGCGCGCAGATGTTTTTGCCGACGCGCATCGCTTCGAATCTGGATCTGCTCACCAACAGTGCCGGCGCGGGAACCGGCGCGCTCGTGGCATGGATTTTGACACTGCCGATGCTCGCCAACCATCCGCTGGCGGTGCTCCGGCGCCGGATGGTGCGCACGGATGAGCTAGGCGATTGCGGACTGATCGTCGTCGGATTGTGGGTACTGGCTCAATTCCACATCGCTACGCTCGCGCTGGGCAGCGGGGACTTTCGCGAGGCGCTGCACGTCACGCCGCTCTTCGCGCACACGCCGCAGTTGTATTTGCTGGCGGAAACCGGCGTCGTCGCGCTCACGCTCGTTGCAATCGGCCTGCTCGTTTCGCTGCTGCTGCTGCCGCAGCGTTCCGTGCTGCCGGCAACCGCGCTCACGCTCGCGCTCGCCTTGACCGTCAAGGCAGTTACCGCCGCGACGCTCACGCGCGCGGCCTACTGGCTGCAATGGCTGACGCCGGGCGTGGTCGCGGGGACCGCCGGCGGCGGCATGCTGCTCGCCGCGCTGCTGCAATTGACGCACGCGGTGCGCGCGCTCGTGGCGGCGATATGCCTGATTGCAGTGGTGGTGATCGTCAACGTCACGCCCGAGAACCCGTACCAGGCGGTGCCGGTGTTCCTGCTCAGCCCGCAACCGACGCATCTTGCCAATTTCGGACTTATCGTGCGCGCGCTGTCCCAGCTCTGGCCGTTCGCCGCGCTGATTTTTCTGCTGGCTGCCGCGCGCGCCGAGCGCGCCGCCGCGCACTGATACGTTCTTACCTGCTCTGAAAGTCCAACGATGAAACGCCAAACCACCACGCTCGCAAGCTTGCGCGACGCGCTGCGCAAGTTCGCCGCCGCCCGCGACTGGCGGCAATTCCATACTCCCAAGAACCTCGCGATGGCGCTCTGCGCCGAGGCCGGCGAGCTGCTCGAGCACTTTCAATGGCTGACCGCCGAGCAGAGCACGCGGCTCGATGCGCGCCGCAAGCGTGCCGTCGCCGAGGAAATCGCCGACGTGCTGCTGTACCTGACGCGACTTGCCGATGTGCTCGAAATCGATGCGCTCGACGCAGCGCGCCGCAAGATGCGCGAGAACGCGCGCAAGTATCCAGTCGCCCGCGCCCGGGGCAATGCGCGCAAGTACAGCGAACTGTGATACCTGCACACGCTATAATTCAACGCGGCATATCGTGGCCATCCCGCATGACGCCAAAATCGAAGCGGGCGCCTGAAGGCGCAGTTCATTTTGGCCCGAACAGGCCAAGCCGGCATTTATGAGCTTTTACCAACGACACGTTTTTTTCTGCTGCAACCAACGCGCGCCCGGTGAGGCATGCTGCAACAACCATGGCGCGCAGAATATGCGCGATTACGCGAAGGACAGGATCAAGTCGCTCGGGCTGGCCGGGCAGGGCAAGGTCCGCGTCAACATGGCCGGCTGTCTCGACCGCTGCACCGAAGGGCCGGTCATGGTGGTCTATCCCGAGGCGGTTTGGTACACCTATGTCGACCGCGAAGACATCGATGAGATCATCCGCGAACACCTGCAGCACGGCCGCGTCGTCGCACGCCTGAAAATTTGAGACCCTCAACGCCCGAACAAGTCCTGGTCGACGGCCCGGCGGGGAAAATCGAACTCGACATCAGCGATCCAGGCCGCGGTTCAGAAGGCAGTCGCCGCGGCATCGCGTTGATCGCGCACCCGCATCCGCTGATGGGCGGCACCAAGGACAACAAGGTGGTGACCACGCTCGCGCGCACGCTGTATGCGCTCGGTAACGTGACGCTACGCCCAAATTTCCGCGGGGTTGGCGGCACGGAAGGCACGCACGACGAAGGACGCGGCGAAACCGAGGACCTGATCGCCGTTGCCCGCTACGCGCGGCAACGCTTCGGCGATCTGCCGCTCACCTGCGCCGGGTTTTCCTTCGGCAGCTTCGTGCAGACGCGCGTCATCAAGCAGGTGAAACCGGACCGGCTGATATTGGTCGCGCCGGCAGTGAACCGCTTTGCAACGGAAGAAGTCCCGCCCGGCACGCTGGTGATCCACGGCGAACTCGACGTCGTCGTGCCGCTCGCGGCGGTGCTCGACTGGGCGCGGCCGCAAAACCTGCCGGTCGTGGTGGTTCCCGGCGGCGGGCATTTCTTCCACGGCCGGCTGCATTTACTGCAGCAGATCGTAACACAGCACTGCCGGGCATGAGCACGCTGATGGCTCATTTGACCGCGCGCGCGCTGCGCAAATCGTACGGCGACCATGAGGTCATCGCCGGCATCGACCTCGAGCTCAAGCCCGGCGAATGTTTCGGCCTGCTCGGCCCCAACGGCGCCGGCAAAACGACGACGTTGCGGCTGTGCCTCGGGCTCACCGACCCCGATTCGGGCACGATCAGCATGTTCGATCTGCCGGTCCCGCGCGCGGCGCGGCAGGCGCGTGCGCGCGTCGGCGTCGTGCCGCAAATGGACAACCTCGACCCGGATTTCACCGTGCGCGAAAACCTGCTCGTCTATGGCCGCTATTTCGGGCTCGGCGACGAATACATCAATGCGCGCATCCCGGCGCTGCTCGAATTCGCCGGGCTGGCGAGCCGCGCCGACGACAATATCAGGACGCTGTCGGGCGGCATGAAACGGCGGCTGACGCTCGCGCGCGCGCTGATCAACGATCCTGACCTGATTTTTCTCGATGAGCCGACAACCGGCCTCGACCCGCAGGCGCGGCATTTGATCTGGCAGCGGCTGCGGCAGCTGCTCGCGCAGGGCAAGACGATCTTCCTGACGACCCACTTCATGGACGAAGCCGAACGCCTGTGCCACCGGCTCGCGATCATGGACCGCGGCCGCATGATCGCGGGCGGCTCGCCGCGCGAACTCGTCGACACGCACATCGAGCCGCAGGTGGTGGAAGTGTTCGGCGACGGCGCCGAAGCATGGGCGGGCGCGTATGGTGCCGGCCTGAGCGAGCGCTGCGAGAAAACCGGCGAGACGGTGTTCTGCTATGCACGCAACGTCGAACCGCTGCTGCACGACCTCGAGCAACGGCCAGAGTTGCGCTATCTGCACCGTCCGGCCAATCTGGAGGACGTGTTTCTGCGGCTGACCGGCCGCGATCTGCGGGATTAACAACCAAGCGGAACCGCCGAAGAACGCAGATGAACGCGGGTAAGATCAAAATCCAAAGGCTCTTGCCACAGAGGGCACAGAGAACACAGAGAGAAGCCAAAACAGCATCTTTTCGAAATATGTACGCACAGTGGCTTGAATTGATGCTTTCTATCGGCGTTTATCGGCGTTCATCGGCGGTTGCATGGTTTTTTTGATATGACTTCCGGAAAAATCTGGCGGCTGCCGCAGTTGAGCCCGCGCTTCATCTATGTCTGGCGCCGCAACGTGATGGTATGGCGCAAGCTCGCGATCCCGTCGATGCTCGGCAACCTCGCCGATCCGATGCTCTACATGCTCGGCTTCGGTTACGGTCTCGGCCGCATGCTGCCCGACACGTTCGGCATGTCCTATATCGCGTTCATCGCCGCCGGCACGGTGTGCTCGAGCACCATGATGAGCGCGTCCTTCGAGGCGATGTACTCGGGATTCTCGCGCATGCATGTGCAGAAAACGTGGGATGCGATCATGAACGCGCCGGTCACGCTCGACGACGTGATGGTCGGCGAGGCGATCTGGGCGGCGACTAAAAGCTTCATGTCGGGCGCCGCCGTGCTGCTCGTCGCGGCGGCACTCGGCCTGTGCCAGTCGGCGCTCGCGCTGTGGGTGCTGCCGGTCATGCTCCTTACCGGCATCGCTTTCGCGAGCCTCGGTCTGGTCATGACCGCGCTATCTCCGAGCTACGACTTCTTCATGTATTACTTCACGCTGTTCATCACGCCCGCCATGTTGCTGTGCGGCGTGTTTTTCCCGACCGATCAGCTGCCGCAGGTACTGCAGCACGTGGCATCGTTCCTGCCACTCACCCACGCAATCGCCATGGCGCGGCCGCTGATGAACGATACGCTGCCGACGTCCGCAGCGCTGCATATCGGCGTGTTGCTGCTCTATGCAGCGGCCGGGTTTTACGTTGCGCTGGCGATGACGCGGCGCCGATTGCTGAAGTAAACCATGACGGATGACCTGACGGCGACGTCATGATTACGCGAATCGCAGCCAATATCCGGTAAGATACCGCTTAATTCGCGCGCGATAAGCCGCTTATAATAAAGGGGCTGCAATGCTCTGGCTCAAGGCGTTTCACATTATTTTCGTGGTCACCTGGTTCGCGGGGCTGTTTTACCTGCCGCGGTTGTTTGTCTACCATGCGATGACCTCCGATGCCGCCGGCAACGAGCGTTTCAAGGTAATGGAGCGCAAGCTCTATTACGGCATCACGACTCCGGGCGGCGTGCTGTCGCTGATTTCCGGCATCTGGCTGTGGCTGGCCTACGGCTTTGGTGGCGGCTGGCTGCATGCGAAACTCGCGCTGGTCGCGGTGCTGGTCGTCTACCACGTCTATTGCGGCAAGCTGATGATCGATTTCAAGCTCGACCGCAACCGCTACGGCCACGTGTTCTACCGCTGGCTGAACGAGTTTCCGACCGTGATCCTCATCGTTTCGGTCATTCTCGTCGTCGTCAAGCCATTCTAGTACTTTAGTCTGATGTCCGGGGCGCATCAGGCGCGTTGGTACCGGCATGAGGCTCACCCTGCCCATGCTCGCGCTTGCTCTTCTGTTCGGCGTGCCGGCCCGCGCGGACGAGGCGGTCGTGCATCTCGTCGTGCGCAATTCTCCGCTCGCGGGCTTCCTCTACAATGACGGCCGGCTGCTGTGGGATCACATGCGCGCAGGCGATGCGCTCAGGCTCGTGCACGAGCGTGACAATCCGTTCGATGCCGACGCCATCCGCCTCGAATGGAATGGGCGCCGGGTCGGATACGTGCCACGGCGCGAAAACAGCGATCTCGCGCGTCAACTCGATGCCGGCACGGTGCTCGAGGCGCGCATCACTGATCTCGCCAAACGCCGCAACGGCCGTCACCTGATCAGTTACGACATCCTGGTCCCGCTCAAGGTCGTCCGCGACGCACAAGAGGAACGCCAATGAAGGGTGAGCGCATAAATGGACATGGGCTTCCCCCGGTTTTCCCCTCTCCCCTTTATCCTCTCAGCCTCTGATGGAACACTTCTTCGCACCCTGCCCGCGCGGGCTCGAGGCCGTCCTCGCGCAGGAACTCGCTACACTCGGCGCCGCCGGTGTCGGGGCGACTGATGGCGGCGCGCACTTTGCCGGGCCGATGCGGCTCTGCTACCGCGCCAATCTCGAAAGCCGCATCGCGAGCCGCATTCTGTGGCGCGTCGCAGTCGCTCCGTACCGCAGCGAAGATGATATTTACCGGGCTGCGCTGGCACTTGAGTGGCCGGAATGGTTTGACGTCGGCAACACGTTACGCGTCAACGTCGCGGCTGTGCGCTGTCCGCTCAAAAGCCTCGACTTCGTCACGCTGCGCATCAAGGACGCGGTCTGTGATGCGTTCCGCGAGCGTTGCGGCAAACGGCCGAGCGTTGATACGGGCACTCCAGATGTCCGCATCCACGCGTTCCTCACCGCCGAGCTGCTGACGCTGTACCTCGACACCTCGGGAGAGCCGCTGTTCAAGCGCGGCTACCGCAGCGCCGCGGGTGAAGCGCCGCTGCGCGAGAACCTCGCCGCCGGTATCGTGCGGCTTACCGGCTGGACGCCGGACGGGGCATTACTCGATCCGATGTGCGGCAGCGGCACGCTATTGATCGAAGCGGCGCTGATCGCGCTCGACATCGCGCCCGGCGTCAAACGCGGGTTCGGCTTCGAAAAACTGAAAAATTTCGACCGCAAGGCGTGGGACAAGATAAAATCCGACACGCAGGCACGCGAACGCCCGCGCACCGCGCTGCCGATTTACGGCAGCGACCTATACGGCGAAGAGTTGAAGACTGCGCGCGCCAACCTCGCGGCAGCCGGGCTGGAGAGCGTGATCCAGCTCAAGCAGGCGAACATGCTCGAGATTTCAGCACCGGCGGCAAGCGGGGTCCTGGTTACCAATCCGCCATACGGCGTGCGGCTCGGTGCGCAAGAGGAACTCGCACAGTTTTATCCCAAACTCGGCGACGTGCTGAAGCAGAAGTTCAGCGGCTGGCACGCCTATATTTTCAGCGGGGACCGCGAATTGCCCAAGCTGATCCGGCTCGCCGCATCGAAGCGCACGCCATTATTCAACGGCGCGCTCGAATGCCGGTTATATGAATTCAAGCTCGTCGCCGGCAGCATGCGGCGCCCAAAAGCGGTAAGGGTGAAGGGTAATGGGTAGAGCGCATCCGCGCCCATTCCACTCATCACCCATCACTCATCACGCGATAGCTCGCACCAGCACCGACGCGCCGATCAGCAGCACGAGCCCGCTGATGAAGCGGACGAGCTGCTCGCGCGAAATGCGGCCCTGCAGGCGATGGCCGAACCAAACGCCGGCGAGCGCGAACGGCAGCAGGATCGCAAACATGATCAGGCGGTCCGCGAGCATCAGCCCGCCGACCGCGAACACGAGCGCGCGGCTTCCCGTCGAAAGCAGCACCATGTTCGAAAGCGTCGCGCGCAGCACGATCTTGTCCATGATCCGCCGCGTAAGATAAATCGCGTACGGCGGCGCGCCGATGCCGAACAGCGCGCCGAACATTCCTCCGGTGAGGCCGGCGACCGGCGCCCAGCCGCGACTGACGATTTTGTGCGCACCGCCCTGCCGGAGCGCGTACGCGCCGTAGGCAACCAGGAACGCGCCGAAGGCGGTGAGCGTCGCCTGGCGCGGCAGGTTCACGAGCAGCGTTACGCCCAGCACCGCACCGAGTAGCGACGACGGCCCCATCCACTTCAGCTCCGATTTGTCGGACTCGCGCGAGAAGCGCGCGCCGACCGCCAGCGCCGCCGACACGTCGAGCAGCACGCACGTCGGCAGCACGAAGTCGAGCGGATAGAAGTACGACAACACCGGCACGGCGAACAGCGCCGCGCCGAATGCCGAAATGCCGAAGATGATATAGGCCAGGCCGACGGCCAGTGCAGCAATGACTACAGTGTGGAACTCGAAAGGAATAGTCATGGGTACACAAAAACACCGGTTATATTCACCGGCGTCTTTTCATCGACTGCGCCGGTTGAACAGCGACCTTGCCGTCTGTTCGAACCGGCGTATGTGATCCGGCAGTACTACCGGCATCACACGATATTCAGGTGCTCGATGCCCGACATCACGTCCTTGTCTTTCGCTTCCTTGCTGTTCAGCTTGATGTTTAGCCGCAGCTCGTTGACCGAATCGGCGTTCCTCAGCGCGTCTTCATAGCTGATGTCGCCCGCCTCGTAGAGATCGAACAGGGACTGGTCGAACGTCTGCATGCCGAGCTCGCGCGACTTCGCCATGATCGCCTTGATCTCGTGCACTTCGCCTTTGAAGATGAGATCGGAAATCAACGGCGAGTTGAGCAGGATCTCGATCGCCGCGCGGCGCCCCTTGCCGTCCTTCATCGGGATCAGGCGCTGCGCGACGAACGCGCGTATGTTGAGCGACAGGTCCATCAGCAACTGCGCTTTGCGCTCCTCGGGGAAAAAATTGATGATCCGGTCGAGTGCCTGGTTGGCGCTGTTGGCGTGCAGCGTGCCCATCGCCAGGTGCCCGGTCTCCGAGAATGCAATCGCATGGTCCATGGTTTCGCGCTCGCGTATCTCGCCGATCAGAATCACGTCGGGCGCCTGCCGCAACGTGTTCTTGAGAGCCGCCTGCCACGAATCGGTGTCGACCCCGACCTCGCGCTGCGTGATCAGGCTGTTTTTGTGCTCGTGCACGTACTCGATCGGGTCCTCGATGGTGATGATGTGGCCGTAGCTGTTTTCGTTGCGATAGCCGATCATCGCCGCGAGCGAGGTCGATTTGCCCGAGCCGGTGCCGCCGACGAAAATGACCAGCCCGCGCTTGCTCATCACGACGTCCTTCAATACCGGCGGCAGCTTGAGATCGTCGAATTTCGGAATGGTGGTGGTGATCGTGCGCATCACCATGCCGGCACGCGCCTGCTGCACAAAAGCACTGACGCGGAAGCGGCCGATGCCGGCGGGGGCTACCGCGAAGTTGCACTCCTTGGTCGACTCGAACTCCGCCGCCTGCTTGTCGTTCATCATTGCGCGCGCGAGATCCGCGGTCATCTGCGGCGTCAGCGTCTGGTTCGACACCGGCGTCATCTTGCCGTCGACCTTGAACGCGGGCGGAAAACCCGCGGTGATGAACAGGTCTGATGCTTTCTTGCTGAGCATCGCGCGCAGCAGGTTGTGCATGAACTGAACTGCCTGATCACGATCCATATCCGATACCCCCGTCGCTTGTATGCGTGAGCCGCCTGCCGCTCACTGTTCTGAATTTACTTTACCGCTCACCGGCCCGTTGTTACTTGAAGTTGTCCTTGTTGGCGGCCTTGGTGCGCGCTTCGTCGACCGACACGATGTTGCGCTTGACCATCTCCTGCAGGTTCTGGTCGAGCGTCTGCATGCCGACCGCCTGGCCGGTCTGGATCGCCGAGTACATCTGCGCCACCTTGGCCTCGCGGATGAGGTTCCTGATCGCCGGCGTGCCGATCATGATCTCGTGCGCCGCGACGCGGCCGGTGCCGTCCTTGGTCTTCAGCAACGACTGCGAGATCACCGCGCGCAACGATTCCGACAGCATCGCACGCACCATTTCCTTCTCTTCCGCCGGGAACACGTCGATGATGCGGTCGATGGTCTTGGCGGCGGAACTGGTATGCAGCGTGCCGAACACCAGGTGGCCGGTCTCGGCGGCGGTCATCGCGAGGCGTATGGTTTCCAGATCGCGCATCTCGCCGACCAGAATCACGTCCGGATCCTCGCGCAACGCCGAACGCAGCGCATTGGCGAACGACAGCGTATGCGGCCCGATCTCGCGCTGATTGATCAGGCATTTCTTCGCTTCGTGCACGAATTCGATCGGGTCCTCGACGGTCAGGATGTGGCCGTATTCGGTATTGTTTTTGTGGTCGACCATCGCCGCCAGCGTGGTCGATTTGCCGGAGCCGGTCGGCCCCGTCACCAGCACCATGCCGCGCGGCTGGTCGGCGATCTCGGCGAAGATCTTCGGCGCCTTCAGGTCCTCCAGCGACAGGATCTTGGATGGAATGGTCCGCATCACGGCGGCCGCGCCGCGCTGCTGCACGAACGCGTTGACGCGGAAACGCGCCAGGTTGGGGATAGCGAACGAAAAATCGCACTCGAGGTTTTCCTCGTAGAACTTGCGCTGCCCGTCGTTCATGATGTCGTACACCATGCCGTGGACGTCCTTGTGCTCCATCGCCGGCAGGTTGATGCGGCGCACGTCGCCGTGCACGCGGATCATCGGCGGCAAGCCCGACGAAAGATGGAGGTCGGAAGCCTTGTTCTTGACGACAAATGCAAGCAGTTCGGAGATGTCCATTATAATTTCCTTGTTTCAGCGGGTTCGTGAACGGCGGTAGGGATGCATCGCAGCGTGAAAACCGCCGCATTAAATCCCTCTATTTCCTGGAAATTATGGACACAATCGGCGCCAACTTGCAAGCTGTGAAACAGCGCATCGCTAATGCCGCCCGTGCGGGCGGCCGCGACCCCGCCGATATCGGTTTAATTGCCGTCAGCAAGACCTTCGGCGCGGACGCCGTGGCCGCCGCGTATGGCCATGGACAACGCGCGTTTGGCGAGAACCACGTGCAGGAGGCGGTCGCGAAAATGGCCGCCCTGTCCGGTTTGGCCCTGGAGTGGCATTTTATAGGGCCGATCCAGGGCAACAAGACGCGTTCGATCGCCGAGCATTTCGATTGGGTGCACAGCATCGACCGTGCAAAGATTGCCGAGCGCCTGTCCGCCGCGCGGCGAGCCGGGCTCGTGCCGCTGCAGGTGTGCATCGAGATCAACATCGGCGACGAAACCACCAAAAGCGGCGTCGCTCCCGGCGACGCGCTCACGCTCGCGCGTGCAGTGTCTGCGCTGCCGCAGCTCAAGCTGCGCGGCCTGATGGCGGTTCCTCCCGCGAGCGAGGATCCCGCGCGACAGCGCCGCTACTTCGCCGAATTGAAGCGGCTGAAAGACCAATTAGCCGCCGCAGGAGTCGCCCTCGACACGCTGTCGATGGGGATGTCGGCGGACCTCGAGGCGGCGATTGCGGAGGGCGCGACGCTCGTACGTGTCGGCACCGCGATTTTTGGACGACGGCAATGAGTTATGGGTAATGAGTCAGTAGCGTCCGGTTAAAACCTGAATAGATTTAGCTGATTAGCGTGTTCGTGCGGATCTGGCTCAGGTGGTGCAAGCATAAGTAGCTGATGCAATGGAGTACGCTCGAACATGGTGAGACTCAAGATTTGTA
>JBGPFE010000057.1:0-25945 GCA_041483135.1 Gammaproteobacteria bacterium
CAAAACAGGAAACGGCGACCTTGCTCTGTGTCGATTTGAACCTGGGCACAATCGATCTACCGTTTCCCCGTCCCCAAGTCCGGCCAGACTCGAGAACACTACCAACATACACCTACAAAACGAACATACAAGGGCACAGAGAACACAGAGATTTATGTCATTCCGGCGCATGCCGGAATCCAGGAACATTTGTTAGCCTGGATGCCAGCCTACGCTGGCATGACGAGTGGGTGATTTGTTTGCTTCTTCTCTCTGTGAACTCTGTGCCCTCTGTGGCCGTTTGTTGATCTAGTCAACTTTGATGTTGGCCGCCTTGACCACCGGCGCCCATTTCGCGATTTCGGCGCGGATTTTCTCGCCGCACTTCTCCGGCGTGCCGCCGACCGGCTCGAAACCGTTGTCGATCAGCCGCTGCTTCATGTCGGGCGCGGCGATGATTTTGTTGAACTCGCCGTTGAGCCGCGCGATGATGTCCGCGGGCGTGCCGGCGGGCGCGAGCATCGCGTTCCACGACGTGACTTCGTAGCCGGGCACGCCGCTCTCCGCGATCGTCGGCAGGTCGGGCAGCGCGAGCGCGTGCTTGGCGCTGGTGACCGCGAGCGCGCGCAATTTGCCGGCCTTGATCTGCTGCACGACGGAAGCCGGCTCGCCGAATATCATGCTGATCTCGCCCGACAAGAGCGCGATCGCCGCGGGACCGCCGCCCTTGTACGGTATGTGCACGATCTTCGTTTTCGTCATCATCGTGAACAACGCTCCCGTGAGATGATTCATCGCGCCGCTGCCGCTCGAGCCGTAGGTCAACTGGTCGGGCTTCGCTTTTGCGAGCGCAATCAGCTCTTTCACGTTCTTGACCGGCAGCGACGGGTGCACGACCAGCACCTGCGGCACTTCCGCCGTCCAGATGATGGGCGCGAAATCGCTCTCCTTGAACGGCATCTTGCTGTAGATGCTCGGGTTGATCGCGTGCGTGCCGGCATAGGCGAACACGATCGTATAGCCGTCCGGCGGCGATTTCGCCGCCAGCTCGGCACCGATGTTGCCGGCGGCGCCCCCGCGGTTGTCGATCACGACCTGCTGGCCCAGCGCCTCCGCGAGCTTGGGACCTACGATGCGCGACAGCACATCCGCGCCGCCACCCGGTGGCCACGGCACGATCCACCGCACCGTTTTGGCCGGGTACGGTTGAGCGTAGGTTGGCATCGTTCCCAGCAATGCCGCCACCAACAGCGCGGCGATTACGGTGTTCAGCATCTTCATGGCTACTCTCCCCGTCATGGAATGATTTTTTCGGCGCGGTAGTGCTCGAACTGCCGCTCGAACATTGTGCCAGTATCGAGCGCCTCGTCAAATCCGAGCGCGCGCGCCTTCGCCATCGAGGACATTATGTCCCATTCCGGTTTGAACACGTAGCCCGCGTACGGCCACACCACGATGCCGCCGAGCACGCTCGGGCGCAGCCCGCGCTTTTGCACGACCCGCTCCCAGACCTCTTGCTTGTCCGCCATGTAGTCCGCGAGATCGAACGGGCGCGGCACACCCGCTTCAATCCCGAACCCGTTTGCAAACCGGGGCCACAGTTCCGACCAGCTCGGGGAATCGCCGTTGACCACGTTGAACGCCTGGTTGGCGCAACGCGGTTCGGTCGCCATCCATGCGATCGCGCGCGCAAGGTGCCGCAAGTCGGTGAACTGCGTGCGCACGCTGAACGCTTTCGCGCTGCCGGGAAAATCGAGCGCGAGTCCGAGCTCGCGCTGGACCGCCGCGTAAAGCGCGATGATGAGGCCGATCGAGCGCGGGGTGTCGAGCGCCGGACTGCAGAACGTATGCGGCCGCGCGAGCGTATAAGTCCAGCCGCGCTCGCGGCTGCGTTCGCACAGAAAATCCTCCTGGTCGAAATAAAAATTCCCGCCGCGCGCGCGCGGGTCGCTCTCTTCCGCGGGAACCTTGACCGGCCCGAGCTGGTGGCCGTAATACTTGGTGCCGTGCACCGCGTGAACGTGCTTCAAGCCGGCCGCCGCATCGAGCGCTTCGACGACGTTGCGCAGCATCGCCGCATTGATTTCGACGGATTCGGGCCTGCCTTCCGGATGATCGAAGCGCGCGGCATAGAAGAGGTGCGTGACTGACTTGAGGCCCGCGAGCTTGACCTTGCAATCGCCGGCGTCGGTCAGATCGACCACGACCCATTGCATACGATCGACGGCATGCGGTATGCGCGCAAGGCCGATGACCTCCCAGCCGCCGGCATCAGCAAGCTGCATGGCAATGCTCCGGCCGACCAGGCCGGTCGCGCCGGCGATCAGCGCAGTCGACATCAGCGTGCGGCCGGCATCATGCGCGGCGAAACCGGGCGATACACGGCGACCGTGGCGTCGAGCACAGGCAGCCCGGCCGCTGCGATGACCGCGATGCCGCGGTACGGAGTCGAGCGGTCGATGCCGACGCATTCGAGCCAGGTAAATTCGATGCCGGCGACCGCGCCCCCGGCGCGTTCGCGGTCCGCAACCAGCATGCGCGCGTCGTCCCCAACCTGCGGCGCGTACTCGAGCCCTTCGAACAGGTTGCGTTTGTAATACCTCTTGTCGACCAGCGCCTGCCATTCGCCCATGCCGCGTATGCTCAGGTAATAGGGGTCCTTGAATATATCGGCGGAGGCAAAGCTGTAAATGGCTAGCGACGGCGAATGGCCGGGCGTATCGGTCTTGAAGCGCTGCGCCGAGGAGACCCCCGGCACCGTCGCCATGATGCGCAGATGCTCGATATACCACTCATCCCACTGCGCTTCCCGCGCGCGGTCGGTGAGCCCGCTCTGGCTCATGAAAATCATGACCGCGCGTTCGCCGCCGCGTTGCGGCCGGCGATGCGGCCGGAAATGAATGCCCAGCCGAGATGATGGCCGTGGCCTTCGAGCAGCAGCCCGCCCTGCCCGGCCGAACCCGCCGCGTAAAGGCCCCGAATCACGCTGCCGTCGCCGCGCACGACTTCGAGATTGTCCGTGACCTTGAGACCGCCGTCGGTGAACACGACGTAGCTCTTGACGGGGCCGAGCGCGTAAAACGGGTCTTGATCGAGCGCGGGGCGCGCCGCGCGGCTGGAAGCGTTGTAGTCGGCGAGCGAGCGCGCAAGATTTCCCGCCGGCACGCCCATGCTCGCCGCGAGCCCGGCGAGCGTGCCGGACTGATGATAGATGTCGGCACGGTTGCGGCGGTAATCGGCAAGATAGGCGTAGGCGACGCCGGGCGCGGTCGAAACGAAATACGGCCACCCGGAAAATTTTTCGGCGAGCTTGCCGTCGAACACGATCCACGCGATCCGCCCGGGCTGCTTCGCGACGTCGAGATTGGGCTTGCCGAGTTCATCGGTGAAGCGCCGGCCGTCCTGGTTGATCAGCACCGCGCCTTCCTTGTAGAGATCGGGCGACGGCCCGAGCGCGGTGGTCAGGAAGCTCATCAGGAACGGCCGCAATATCCATTGCGGAAGAGTGCCCATCGCCCACGCGATCGACCGGGCGAGCGGCTTTACCGGCGGCAGTTTCTGGATCAGGTTGGCGCGCGTCGGCGGAATGAAGCGCATGATCGGCCCGCGCACGATGTCGCCGTTGACCACCGTCGCGCCGAGCGCAAGCGCCATGCGGTGGCCGTCGCCGGTCGCGGTCGGGTTGACCGCGTCGACATCGACGACGTCGGGCGACGCGAAACGCGCCTTGATATCGCGCGCGTTGCTGTAATCGCCGCTCGCGAGCACCACGCCGTAGCGCGCGCAGAACTCGTGCAGCGTGCCGTCGGCCAGGCGCGCCTCGACGCCAACCACCTTGCCGTTTTCCGCGAGCAGCCGCTGCGATGCGGCGTTCAGGCGGATGTCGACGCCGAGCTTGCGGCAGTGGCGCGTCAAATGATAAGCGAGCGACTTCGAGTTCGGCACCACGTTGTGCATGCGGTTGTAGCGGTGCGGCGGCTCGGGCATCGGACCGACGAACACGACGCCGAGCGACATCAGCCAGTCGAGCATTTCGGTGGTGTGGTCGACGAGGATGCGCCGCAGCGCGAGATTATCGCGCGGCGCGAGCGGCCCCGCGTGCAGCGCCATGTCCTCGAAATGCTCGTCGGCGGAATCCTTGATGCCGGCCTTTTTCTGGTGCGGCGTATTGGTCGCGGTGAGCGAGCCGATCGACCACGACGTCGAGCCGCCGGTGTGCGGATTCTTCTCGAGCAGGATCACTGTGCGGCCGAGCCGCGCGGCTTCCGATGCCGCGGCGAGCCCCGCGCCGCCGCCGCCGACGACTATTACATCGGCTTCCGTAACTTCGGCCAATGACTCCTCCTTAGAATTCTGAACCGGCGGCGAACACCGCCGGCGTGAACAACAAAAGTTTTATCGCGTGTCGTGCCTACGCCGAGCGCAGTTTTTTGACCGCTTTCCTCTGCGCGCCGGGCTCCGAGAGCTTTCTGAGCAGGCTGCCGCAATCCATGATCCCGGGATCGACGCCCATCGCGTCGTAAGCCTGCCACGCCGAAGCCTGTACCGCCGAGTAAACCGGCTTGCCGAGATCGCGCTCGAGCATGTCGAGGACTTCGAGCGCGCGCAGCTGGGTGCAGGCGACGAACACCGCTTCCGATTCCGGCGTGGTGATCGCCTTGACCTTGGCGTAGATTTCGCTGGGCTCGATCTTGGCATGGTCGAACATGTCGAGCATGTCGAAAGTGCCGAGCTTGACGACATCGATGCCGTGCGCCTTGAGGAATTGCTTCAGGCGCTCGTTGGTGACGTCGACGTAGGGCGTCACCACGTCGACTTTCTTGTAGCCGCCCGCCATGAGGCACGCCGCCATCCCGCCGGCAGTCGTGACCGTCGGCGCCTTGGTGATCTCGGTCAACTGCTCGCTGATTTTCTTGTTCCACGCCGGGCCTTCGAAGAAGCTGCCGCTCGTGCAGCCGTAGACGACGACGTCGGGCTCGACCATCGCGACTTCCTTGGCCGCCTGCTTGCTCGCGTTCTCCATGCCGCGCAGCTCTTCCGGCGTGCCGTGGCGGCCGCCGGCGATGCGCGCGCTGTGCACCGACACGCCCTCCGGCGCGATGCGCCAGAACTCGGTTTCCATCGTGGTGTTGATCGATGGAACCAGCAATCCGATTCTGCCCCGCCAGCCGTACATGCTATTTCTCCTAAAAAAACCAACCCGAAAGCCTGGCCACAGAGATCACAGAGAACACGGAGAGAAACAACAAAAACTTTCCTGCTCTGAATCCTTGTTTTTTCTCTGTGACCTCTGTGCCCTCTGTGCCCTCTGTGGCTACTGATTTTGCTTACGCCAGTTGAGTCTGTTTGCTCGGCGTCGTCAGGTCGCGCAGCAGCCGACCGCAGCCCGGCACGCCTTCTATCCTGCCGACCGCGCGCAGCGCCGCCCAGATGCTCACCTGCGTGGTGGACACCACCGGCTTGCCGAGCTCGCGCTCGAGCCGCTCGATCGTATCCATGGTTTTCCAGTTGGTGCATGCGAGCACGATCGCCTCGGCGTCGGGCCGGTCGATCTTGCGCGCAAGCTCGTAGGCGCTCGACACGTCGAGCCGCCCGACCTCGAGATTGTCGACGTAACCGAGCCCATGCGCGGCGAGCACTTCGATGCCGTTTGCCTCAAGAAACGATTTGGCGATCGCGTTGACCTTGTCGTCGTAGGCGGCGCCGAGCACGATGCGCGAGACGCCCAGGTGCTTCAGCGCCTCGATGAGCGCGGTCGAGGTCGTGGTCGCGCGCTTGCCGGTCGCGGTCTCGATGCGTTTGATCATCTCGCGGTCGTAACCAAGCCCCTTGAGAAAACTCGGCGCGGCCGCGCCCAGCACGATCACGTCGACGTCGGCGGTAGCGAGGTTGCGGCTTTGCGTTTCGAGATCCCCCACGATGTCGCGGATCGAATCGGTCGCGATCTGCGTCAGAAACAGCCGCGCAACGTGCAAGGTGACGCCGGCCGGCAGCGCGCGGGAGAATTCGGTTTCCACCGTGGTATTGGATGACGGAACCAGCAGGCCGATGCGACTCACGAAGATTCTCCGGATGCGATCATTTTACCTCTTCGCCGGCGCGGGATGCGACATCTGATCGACGGCGTTGACCGCGGCGTCGTACGCTTTGCGCGCGTGCGCTTCCTTCGCTTTCGCCGCGTCGAGTTTCTTGTTCGCCGCGTCGGCCTGGCGCTTCAGTTCATCGGCGCGTTTTTGCGCGGCCTTGTGGTCGGCATCGGCTTGGGCGTAGTCCTGCCCGGCCTGCTTCGCCCCGGATTCCGCCTGCTGCAATTCGTGATAGGCCGCGCCGGCTTTCTGTTGTGCGCGCTGCAACGCATCCTGGCGCAGACGCGCGTCTTCGACCGGCGCCTGCGCGTAATTAGATACCGCCACGATCATCAACAGGGTTGCCGCAAGCAATCGCATGCCAGGCCTTCGCTCATGAAACAGCGTGAAGAGTACACCGCGCAACGCGAATTTTACGCCACGGTGGATAAAACCGGGTGCAAAGGCGTTTCTGCAGGCCCCTCGTTTATCCGCTGAAAGTCCGTTAAGATGCCCTCAAGCCGTCCCCCGCCGGAGCCGGCCCCACAACGATGCCCGTAGCGACCAAGAGTCAGGGATGAAAGCGCCGCCGTTTGCTTATATCAAGGCCAGGACGCTCGCCGAGGTCTTGCAATTGCTTGCGACTCACGGCGACGGCGCGCGGCTGCTCGCCGGCGGGCAAAGCCTGCTCGCGACGCTCAATCTGCGGTTGTCCTCCCCCGAAGTCTTGATCGATATCACCAGGGTCCCGGGCCTTTCCGGCATCAAGGTGGCCGATGGCAAGATCAGCATCGGGGCCCTGACCACGCACGCCGAAGTCGAGCGTTCCCCGGAAATCGCCCAGGCGTTGCCCATGCTCTCACTCGCAGCACCGCACATTGCGCACGTTGCGATCCGCAACGTGGGAACCTTCGGCGGCAGCATTGCGCTCGCCGATCCCGCGGCGGAATGGCCCGCCTGTTGCGTTGCGCTTGGCGCGGAGTTCGTGATCGCCGGCAAGATCGGCAGCCGCCGCGTCAAGGCGCGCGATTTCTTTCAGGGCCTGTATACGACTGACCTGAAGCCGACCGAAGTGCTGACGGCAATCGAAATCCCGATCCCGGCACGCGAATACCGCGGCACGTTCCTCGAGCTGGCGCGCCGCCGTGGCGATTTTGCAATCGTCGGCGTTGCCGCCATGGCGAAAAACACGCGCGGCACTTTATCCGACGTGCGGCTCGCCTACCTCGGCGTCGGCCAGATGCCGATGCTCGCGCAGAAAGCAATGGCCGCGGTCGAGGGCAAGCGTTTGTCCGCCGATGTCGTCGCGTCTGCCGCGCAGGCGCTCGCGGCCGACCTCGATCCCAGCGGAGATATTTATTCGGCGCCCGCGACCAAGCTGCACCTAGCGCGCGTGCTCACCGGCCGCGCGCTCGCTGCGCTCAATGCCTGAAGATGAACGCGAAGCGCATGGACCAGACTGTTGAAACGAAGCTGATCGTCAATGGCGCCGCGGTGATGCGCCGCATCCCGGCGCGGCAGCACCTGATCGATTTCCTGCGCGAGGAGCTGGGCCTGACCGGCTCGCATGTCGGCTGCGAGCACGGCGTATGCGGCGCGTGCACCGTGCGCGTCGACGGCAAAATCGTGCGCGGCTGCCTGATGCTCGCGGTGCAGGCCGATGGCAAGCGCATCGATACTATCGAAGGCCTGTCGGACTCCGGCGAGATCGCGGCGCTGCAGGAAGCGTTTCACCGGCGCAATGCACTGCAATGCGGCTTCTGCACGCCCGGCATGCTGATGGCGGCGCAGGACATCGTGGCCAACCACCCGGGCGCGACGCGCGAGCAGATCCGCGGGCATCTGTCGGGCAATTACTGCCGCTGCACCGGCTATCACGCGATCGTCGATGCCGTCGAGTCGGTCCTGAATGCAAAGATCTCAAAACCCGTGTAACCGCCGATGAATGCCGTTACAACCTGTGCTTCCCGGAGCCGATCGATATGTCAGGTGCGGAGAATCAAATTGCGTGGTGGCGGCCTTGTGATGGTTGTAACGGCATGAACGCCGATGGACGCAGATAAGATCAACGGCAAAAGCGCAGCCGCTGCCGGCTACATCGGCCAGAGCGTGCCGCGCGCGAATGCGAAGCGCCTGCTGCAAGGGCGCGGCGTATTCGTCGACGATCTGCGCTTCCCGCGCCTCGCGCACGCAGTGTTTTTCCGCAGCACGCATGCCCACGCGCGCATCAAGCGGCTCGACTTCGCCAAGGCGCGCGGCATGCCCGGCGTCGTTGCCGTCGTGGATGGCCGCAGCGTCGCCGAATATTGCAAGCCGTGGGTCGCGGTGCTCGCCCACCTGAAGGGCATCAAATCCGCGCCGCAATATGCGATTGCGATCGACCGCGCGTGCTGGCAGGGCGAAGCCGTGGCTGCAGTGGTCGCCGAAACGCGGGCCCAGGCTGAAGACGCGATGGAAAAAATCGAAGCCGAATGGGAAGAGCTTCCCGTCGTCGTCGACATGGAGGACGCGCTCGCCGGCAAGCACGTGATCCATCCCGATCTCGGCGACAACATCTGCTTCAAGCGCGAGCTGGCCACCGATGGCTTCGACGAGGCCTGGAAAAAAGCCGACGTTGTCGTCGAGGAAACCTGCGAGTTCGGACGCCATACCGGCGTCACGCTCGAAGGCCGCGCGCTGCTCGCCGATTACAACGCGGCCGAGCACGCGCTCACGGTCTACCATTCGACCCAGGCGCCGCACATGATGCAGGACATCTTCTCGCGGCACCTCGGCATCCCGGAAGCGAGCGTGCGCGTGATCGCGAAGGACGTCGGCGGCTCCTACGGCATCAAGGTCCACGTTTACCCCGACGAGATGGCGACCGCCGCGCTGTCGGTGATGCTGCGCCGGCCGGTGAAATTCATCGCCGACCGCCTGGAATCCTTCGTCACCGATATCCACGCGCGCGAGCACAAGGCGAAGATCCGGCTTGCCTGCACCAAAGCCGGCGAAATCCTCGCGTTCGATCTCGACGATCTCACCGGCATCGGCCCCTACTCGGTTTACCCGCGCACGAGCGGCATCGAAGGCAACCAGGTCGTCAACCTGACGGGCGGCCCCTACAAGCACCGGCAATACCGCGCGAGGCTCAACGTCGTGTTCACCAACAAGAACGTGACCTGCCAGTACCGCGCGGTCGGCCATCCGATCGCCGTCGCGCTCACCGAGGGCATCGTCGATCTTGCGGCCGAGAAACTCGGGATGGATCCGGCGGAGTTCCGCCGCCGCAACCTGATTCCCGACGACGCCTATCCGTATACGTCGGCTGCGGGCATGAAATTCGAAAAGCTGTCGCACGAGCAGGCGCTCGCCAAGCTGCTCGCGCTGATGGATTACGAAAAACTCCGCGCCGAGCAGGCCGGGCTGCGCAAGCAAGGCGTTTATCGCGGCATCGGGCTCGCGGCGATGATCGAAGTCACCAATCCGTCGCCGGCGTTCTACGGCGTCGGCGGCGCGCGCATCTCGGCGCAGGACGGCGCGACGCTGCGCCTCGAGCCGACCGGCATGGTGACGTGCATGGTCAGCGTCACCGAACAGGGGCAAGGCACCGAAGGCATCTTCGCGCAGATCGCCGCGGACGCTGTCGGCGTCTCCATCGACAAGGTCCGCATCGTGACCGGCGACACCGGCGTCACACCCTATGGCGGCGGCACGTGGGCGTCGCGTGGCGCGGGCATCGGCGGCGAAGCCGTGTTGCAGGCGGGCAAGGTATTGCGCTCGAACATCCTCGATGTCGCCGCCGCGATCCTGCAGTCGAGCGGCGAGATGCTCGACGTGCGCGACGACAACGTCGTGGACACGCGCACGGGCGAGACCAAGCTGAGTCTTGCGGAACTTGGCCGCATCGCCTATTTCCGCCCCGACACGCTGCCCATGAATTTCCAGTCCGAGCTGATGGCGACGCGTCATTACACGCCGCGTGAGTTTGGCTTCGCCTTCACCAACGGCTTCCAGGCATCGCTGGTCGAAGTGGACACCGACACCGGATTCGTGAAGCTCCTCAAGCACTGGTGCGTCGAGGATTGCGGCACCATCATCAATCCGCAGCTCGTGGACGAGCAGATACGCGGCGGCATCGTGCAGGGCATCGGCGGCGCACTGTTCGAGCACTGCATCTACAGTCCGGAAGGCCAGCTCCTCAACGGCAACATGGCGGAGTATCTCGTGCCGATGGCGGGCGAGATGCCTGACATCGACATCGGCCACATCGTGACGCCCACCAGGACTTCCGAACTCGGCGCGAAAGGCGCGGGCGAAGCAGGCACCGCCGGCGCGCCGGGCGCTGTGATGAACGCGATCAACGACGCCCTGCGCCCGTTCAAGGCCCGAGTGACCGCACAACCGTGCACGCCGGAACGCATCCTGAAAGCGCTGGGCAAGATCTAAGGCGTTTAGCCACAGAGAACACAGAGGGCACAGAGAAATACAAAAGAACAAAATGCTTGCCGCAAAGTGTCCCGGCCTCGATTCGATTACATTAGACGTGCGATTTCGGAGAGGTCTATAATTTGCCTCGGGGGTACCAATGAAATACCGAATTGCACTACACAAATCCAAGGAAGGCTACAGCGTTTCTGTGCCGGGGCTGCCTGGCTGCTGGTCGCAAGGCGACACGGAACCGGAGGCGCTGGCAAATATCCGTGACGCCATTCGCGAATATCTTTCGGTCGTCGAAGAGCAACTGCGCGGCGAAGACATCCGCGAAATCGAAGTCACGCATTAGCTTTGCCAAGAATCCCCGGCGAATCACCTTGACGCGATACGCGCGCTTGAGAAAGCCGGGTTTCGGGTCGCGCGTCAGGGAAAACATGTCGTCATGAGCAATGGTCAACGCATCCTGACCATTCCGCGCCACAACCCGGTCAATGCGTTTACCCTGGGCGGCATTGTTCGAGATGCCGGCCTTACGGTCGAACAATTTCGCGATCTGCTCTGACTATTGCAACGTGCCCGGCTTCGACCCAATAACATTCGGCAAGGTCTTCACTCATCGCCGGGTAGTCGTCCGCAATGCGGAACTGCATTACGTCGAGGGCGGCAGTGGCGAGCCGGTGCTGCTGGTGCCGGGCTGGCCGCAATCGTGGTACGCGTGGCGGCACGTCATGCCCGCGCTTGCGGACTCGCACCATGTCATCGCAATCGATCCACCGGGGTTGGGCGAATCGGAGACGCCGCGAGGCGGTTACGACACCGCGAATATTGCCGCGTACATCGACGCTTTTCTCGACGCGCTGAAACTCGACAGCGTCGATTTCGCCGGCCATGACATCGGCGCGTGGATCGGCTATGCGTACGCCGCGCGCCATGCGCGCAAAGTGCGGCGCCTGGCGTTGATCGACGCGGCGATCCCGGGAATCGTCCCCGCCGATGCCTATGCGTTGACCCCGGAGCGCATCAACAAGACGTGGCATTTCTATTTCAATGCCCTGCCGGAATTGCCCGAAGCGCTGGTGGCCGGTCGCGAACGGATGTATCTGTCCTGGCTGTTCAGCGCCCGCGCCACGAACAAATCGGCGATCGACGAGGCCGCGCTGGATGAATATACGCGTGTCTATTCCGCGCCCGGCGCAATGCAGTCGGGCTTCGAATACTACCGCGCGATTTTCGATTCGATCGCTCAGAACCGCGCGACCGCAACGAAGAAACTGGCGATGCCGGTGCTCGCGATCGGCGGAGACCAGTGGCTGGGGCCGTTGATGCAGAAGATGGTCGAGCCCGTAGCCGCGAACCTGCGCACCGAAATCATTCCTGACAGCGGGCATTTCGTGCCGGAAGAAGCGCCCGCGGCTGTTATTCGTCTCTTGGAGGCGTTTCTCAAGTAACTATAACCACCGCGTCCGCGGGCGCTTGCCAGGGTCTGATGCTCCGGTCCCGGCCATCGCTTGACAAATGGCGTCGGCCTCTCATAATCGCCGGGGCAGGCTCACCTGCCGCTGGTCGAGCCGCCGGTCACGACATTCGTTGACAGGCTGCTGAGCCGGATGCCACCATAAACGACACACACCAGGGAGGGGAGATCATGAAACTGATACGTGCGATAGCAGGGATGCTCGGGGTCATGCTGCTCGCGGCTTCGGGGGTAACGCTGGCGCAGCAGCCGCCGTTGCGCATCGGCTTCGGCATGAGCCTGACCGGACCGCTTGCCGGCAACGGCAAGGCGGCGCTGATTTCTATGGAGATCTGGCGCGACGACGTCAACGCGAAGGGCGGCATTCTCGGCCGCAAGGTCGAATTCGTCCACTACGATGATCAGACCAGTCCCGCGACCGTCCCCGGCATCTACACCAAGCTGCTCGACGTCGACAAGGTGGATTTGATCGTGTCCGGCTACGGCACCAACGTCATCGCGCCGGCGATGCCGATCGTGATGCAGCGCAACCTGTGCTTCATGACGCTGTTCGGCCTGAACGTCAATTCGAAGTTCGGCTACGACCGCTACTTCCAGATCATGCCGGCGGGGCCCGAGCCCTCGATGGACTGGTCGCAGGGGTACTTCAATGTGGCGATGACGCTCAGTCCCAAGCCGAAGACCGTGGCCCTCGTCGGTGCCGATGCCGAGTACCCGGCGATGGCGCTCGAAGGCGCGCGCGCGCACGCCAAGCGGCTGGGTCTCAAAGTCGTCTACGACAAGACCTATCCGCCCAACACGGTCGACTTCTCTCCGATCGTGCGCGCGATCCAGGCGACCAACCCCGACTTCGTCTACCTCGCATCGTATCCGCCGGACAGCGCCGGCATGGTGCGCGCGGTGAACGAAGTCGGCTTGAAGACCGGGATGTTCGGCGGCGGGCTCGTCGGCACGCAGTTCGCCGCGCTTAAAACGCAGCTCGGGCCGCTGCTGAACGGCATGGTCAACTACGAGGCTTACGCGCCGGACGTCAGCAAAAAGTTCCCGTTCCTCGAGCAGTTTCTCGCCAAGTACCAGGCGCGCGCGGTAAAGGAAGGGGTCGATCCGCTCGGGTTCTACCTGCCGCCGTACGCGTACGCGATGATGCAGGTGCTCGAGCAGACGATCAAGGCCGTCGGCAGCCTCGACCAGGCCAAGCTCGCCGCCCACATGCACAAGGCCGAGTTCGACACCTACGTCGGCAAGGTGCGCTTCGCCAAGAACGGCGAATGGGCCATGCCCCGGATGCTGACGGTGCAATACCAGGGCATCGCCGGCAATGACGCCGAGCAGTGGAAGCAACCCGGCCACGTCACGGTCCTGTACCCGATCGACTACAGGACCGGAATGGTGAAGGCGCCTTACTACGGCAGCAAGAAATAGGATTTAGAGCGACGCCGGCGGGGCAACCCGCCGGTGTGGCTTTTCCGCCATGGAAATCTCGACGGCGCTGCTGGGCAACGCCATCATCGCCGGCCTGTTGCTTGGCGGCTTCTACGCCGCCGTCAGCGTCGGCATCTCGATCTCGTTCGGCATGCTCGACGTCGTCAATATCGCCCACCCGGCTTTCATCCTCCTCGGCTCGTACATCGCCTACATCGTCAACGACACGATGGGGTTCGACCCGATCGTGGTGTCGGTGGCGGTATCGCCGCTCTTTTTCATGCTCGGAATGGCACTTTACCGCGTCTATTACCTGTGCTTTGAAAAACGCGGTCAGGAATCGCTGCGCGGTCTCGCGTTCTTCTTCGGCGTGCTGTTCATCACCGAGGTCACGCTGGTGCTGATCTTCGGCGTGGACTACCGCATGGTGCAGACCGCCTACTCGGAAACCACCTTGAGGCTGGGCGTGCTCGACTTCCCGCTGCGCCTCGTGGTCCCGTTCCTGGTGTCCCTGGCAATGGTGGTGGGAGTGCAGTTGTTCCTTACGCATACTTTTTTCGGCCGCGCCGTTCTTGCGGTGGCGCAGGATCAGCTCGCGCTGCGTCTGATGGGAATCAACCCGTACAAGGTGAAAGAGCGCGCGTTCGCGCTGTCGATCGCCACTGCGGGCGTGGCGGGAGCGTTCCTGATCGTCATTCAGCCGGTGCAGCCGTCGATCGGGCGCGACTTCATCGGCCTGGCGTTCGCGGTGTGCGTGCTCGGCGGCATGGGCTCGGTCTGGGGCACGCTGCTCGGCGCATTCGTGCTCGGGTTCGCCGAATCGTTTACCGCCACGTTCTTCGGCCCGTCGTGGGCGCCGGCGGTTTCGTTCGGCTTGCTGCTCGCGACGCTCGCGTTCAGGCCGTCAGGGCTGCTCGGGCGATGAGCAACCGGGCCTTTGCGCTCGTTGCGTTCGTAATTGCGCTCGCCATCGTCGCCGCGAGCCAGCTCGTGCACAACGAGTATTTTTTTTCCGCTGCCTACACGGTGCTGCAGTTCGTGATCCTCGCCACCGCGTGGAACATCCTCGGCGGCTACACGGGCTACGTGAATTTCGGCTCGGCGGCATTTTTCGCGGTCGGCGCCTACTCCACCGTGTTCCTGTACAAGGCGTTTCAGCCGCCGCTCATCGTGATGATCCTGACGGGAACGCTCGTCGCCGGCATGCTGGGGCTCGGGCTCGGCTATCTGACGCTGCGGCTGCGCGGCGTGTTCTTCGCGATCGCCTCGCTCGCGATGGCGGTGGTGCTGTTCACTTTCGTGGTGAACTGGGATTACGTCGGCGGGGCGCGCGGCGCTTACATCCTGCAACCGCGCGAGGTGCCGTTCGGCTTTCCGCGCTATATCCACCTGCTGTACGCGGCGATGGTGCTGATGGCCGCCTTCGCGCTGGTGGTTGCGCGCGCAATCGAAACTTCGACGCTTGGGCGCGGCCTGGCCGCAATCCGCGACGACGAGCTTGCCGCGGAGTGTTCCGGCGTGCCGACGCTCAGGCTCAAGATATTTTCCGCCGCCGTGAGCGGCGCGCTGATGGGCATGGCCGGCACGACGTTCCCCTACTACCTGTCGTACATCGAGCCGAGCTCGGCGTTCGGCCTCTCGTACGCGGTGAACAGCATCGCGATGCCGCTGATCGGCGGCATGCTGAGCTGGCCCGGACCGCTGATCGGCGCCGTGCTGCTCGGCACCATCCAGCAACTGGTGCAGGTCACGGTCTCGTCGGCCTGGAACCTGCTCATCGTCGGCGTGCTGCTGGTCGCGTTCGTCACGCTCGCGCCGAACGGCATCATGGGCTGGGTCGATGCCTGGCGGCGGCGGAAACACTGATGTCCGGCCCGCTGCTCGATGTCTCCGGCGTCAGCAAACGCTTCGGCGGTTTCACCGCCCTGGAAAACGTCGATCTCACGGTGCGCCCGGGCGAGCGGCTCGGGCTGATCGGCCCGAACGGCTCGGGCAAAAGCACGCTCGTGAACTGCATCTGCGGAACGCTGCGCAACGAAGAAGGCAGCATCCGCTTCGAGGGCCGCGACATCGGCGCGCACCCCGCGTACCGCCGCGTCCGCCTGGGCCTCGCGCGCAGCTTCCAGATCCCCAAGCCGTTCGCCAGCATGTCGGTGCTCGACAACCTGCGCATTCCGCTCCTCTACGCCGCGCGGCAGCATGAAAAGCTCGCCGTGAGCCGGATCGTCGACGAGGCAATGCATATCCTCAAGCAGGTGGGGCTGGGCGACAAGGCGCGGGCGATGTCCGGCGGACTCACGCAGGTCGACATGCGCAAGCTCGAACTCGCGCGCGCCATCGCGGCCAGGCCGAAACTCCTGATCTCCGACGAAGCCATGGCCGGGCTGTCGGCCTCGGAAGTCGACGACATCCTTGCCCTGCTGTGCGGGCTCAAGGAGCAGGGCGTCGCCGTGGTCATGATCGAGCACATCATGCGCGCGGTGATGAAATTCTCCGAACGCCTCGTGGTGCTGGTCGCCGGACGCAAGATCGCCGACGGCGAGCCGCAATCGGTCGCGAGCAACGCTGACGTGATAAAGGCTTACCTTGGCGAATAGCATCCGGGTCGAGGAGCTGTCCGCCGGCTACGGCGCGATCCAGGTGCTCAACTCGATCTCGCTCGGGGTCGACGACGGCGAGACCGTGACGCTGCTCGGCACCAACGGCAACGGCAAGAGCACGCTCATGAAATGCATCATGGGCATGGTGCGGCCGACCGCCGGCAGCATCGCGGCGGTGATCGACGACGTCGGGCACGATTTGATCGGCATGGCGCCGGAGCAGATCGTCGATCTCGGCATCGCGCTCGTGCCCGAAGGCAGGCGCCTGTTCCCCCGCCTCACCGTCGAGGAAAACCTGCTGCTCGGCGCCTACCGGCCCGCCGCGCGCGCACACATCGCCGACAACATGGCGCACTGCTTCGACGCGTTCCCGGTCCTGAAACAACGCCGCCGCCAGCTTGCCGGCAGCATGAGCGGCGGCGAGCAGCAGATGCTCGCGCTCGCCCGCGCGCTGATGACCGCGCCGAAGATCCTGCTGATCGACGAGCCCTCGGTCGGGCTGGCGCCGATTCTGGTGAAAAGCACGATCGACAAGATCCTCGAGCTCAAGCAACGCTACGGGCTGACGGTGCTGATGGCAGAGCAGAACTTCAGCCAGGCGATCCGCATCGCGGACCGCGGCTACGTGATCGTCCACGGCCGCATCGAGTACGAGGGCGCCACGCGCGCCGAGTTAAGCAACAACGAGCTTATTCACAAGCTCTACATGGGTTTGTAGGAACGAGCGGCTTGGCGCCCGTCAGCGAACGATTCGGGGAATTGCTTTAGCCGGAGACGCGCCTGCCGTGACTATCATCGGACTGGCAATTCTCACCGCGGTTGTCGCTCTGTTCATGCCGTTTGATTGGTGGCAAAAACGGCCGAGCCGCCGGCCGAACACCGTCGTTGGCCGGTGGCTTGGCAGGATTGCAGACGTCAGCCCGCGCAATATTGCCATCCGCGCTTGTTTTCTGACGGTACTGCTTCTGCTCGCTCTGCTTACCCTGCCGGCGTTTCTCGTCCTGCTGTTGCCCCTGCTGGCGATCGCCTACCTTGCCTACGATATCTACGGCCGGCTCTTCCGCCGGAACTTCCAACCGGACATTCCGCTCGCGGGGGTCCTGTTGATCGTGGCGATGGTCTGGATCACCACTCTCGGCATGGCCGCGCCGGTCAGGATCTCGTTTATTGCCGCGTACTTTCTCTCGGGAAGACCGGCGGGAGGTGAACTCGAGGGATTCGCAGCCACGGAGCCTGAATTCGCGGGCTTCAATCTCGTCGTCGGTTGCGCCGGACTCGCGGTCGCGCTGTTCTGGCTTGCCCGTGACGCGCTATGGCGAATCCGGCAGGCCAGTCAGGTGGAAAACCTGCCGGCCGCCAAATCCCGGTCAGTGGCTTTGGGGCTCGTCGAGCTGAGAGGCGTGGCGCGAAGCGCAGACGACGGAGCGGGCCCTATAGTTCGTTTGCACTGGGACATGTTCGACTACACGCCGAAACAGGAACTGCGGCCGTTCTATCTTGAAGATGAGACAGGCCGCGTGCTGGTGGACCCGACCGATTGCCGTGTGCGTGCGGGCTGGGTCTCGGACCTCGGCAGCGTGTTTGGCTGTCACGAGATCGTGCTCCAAGGCCGCGTCGAGAAGGACGACCGCTGGGACGCGGTCACGAGAACCTTGATGCCGGGGGACCCCGTCTATCTCATTGGTAACGCCGAGGTCAATCCCAAGGCCCCGCCAAGCGCCACGGATTCGGACTGTCTTGTGATTCGCCCATCGTCCCAGTCGTCATTGAGCTTGTCGCTCTGGCAATTTCTGTTCGGGAAGGCCGACGCGGTCCGCGGCGAGAGCATCTTCAATGTCTTCTTCCTCGCCGACCGGGACGAGGTGAGCGCGAAGCGACTTATCCTCAACGGCTTCTACACCGTCTGCGGGCTCGCACTGATCTGGCTGGCCTGCTCAGTGACGCTTCTGTGGCTTGCCGCGCATCCGGTCAGTCCGCCTCCCGACTCCTGGCGGAACGCTTATTGGCGCGGGCCGCAACCCAACCCCGACCCGTCGGTGCTCGACATGACGCGCAATGAAAGGCTCTTCCGGTTCGAGAAATACATCAAGGACATTGGGCCGCAATCGACGCACGCTATCCCAGCCCTGATCGAAGCCTCCCAGTATCAGGATCGTCGTTTCCGCGTGCCTGCTGTCAATGCGCTGGGCCGCGTGCTCCCGAGGGCCCGCAACGAAGCGCAAGCAGCGATACCGGTACTCGTCGATATCGTAGACAACGGGCGATTCGATGACCGGCAGGCGGCAATTCTCACGTTGGGAAAACTTGGTCCACTGGCGAAAGAGGCTGTCCCTTCTCTCGTTGAGCGGCTGAAGGAAGCAGACGACATCATCCGCTATCAGGCCGTCCGCGCGCTCGGCAAGATCGGGCCCGCGGCCAGGGACGCCGTGCCGGGCTTGAACGCGTTGTTGCAGGACCCAAGCCTCGGCGGAATTGAAGGTGACGTCCCGGAAGATGCGACCTTCGGGAAGGGTATTCCACTAAGAAAGCGTACTCATCAGGCGGTCAGACAGGCACTGCGCGACATCGAGAACCGGCATTGATATCACGCGATCGGCGGCGCAACTTCGCGGATGATGACTTCCGGCGTGCGGTAGCGCGCCACGAGCGCGGCATCCTTGCCACGCACGACCGCGGGGCCTATTCCCGCGCCGAGGCGGCGCGCCTCGGCGACGACTTTCCGCCCGTAGCACACGCGGCCCGCATTGAACTCGCGCAGCGCGGCGTCGAGATCGTTAGGATGGCCCGTCACGGCGTCGATGAGCGCAACCGCGTCCCCCGCCGCCTTGGTCACGCCGAGCCCGAGGTGCGGCCGCGCGACGAATGCGGCGTCGCCAATGAGCGCGACGCGCCCGGCCGCGACGCGCGGCGACTCGAGATCGTAGATCGGCTGAAAAAACGGATGGTCCGTCGCGCGCACGACCTCGACGAACTGCGGCGCGAGCAGCCGCTCAGCCGCAGCGCGCATTTCCTCGATTGCTTCCGCGCGTATCCGGTCAGGCGGGATATTCATGTCGTGACGCTGGCCCGCCGCGTCGGTCAAAAGCGCGGGCAGCCCGGCCGCCTCGTCGACCGGCCGGTACCAAACGAAGTTGTAGCGGCGCTCGCCGGGCGCGGTGGTGTTGTGCAGCCCTGCCACCAGGTAGCCGAGCATCTGCTCGCCGGGCGGCAGGCAGAAGGCCATGCTGCCAAAGAGTCTGCTGCTCGCGGTTGCGCTCAACTTCGTCTCGTCTATCATTCCGCGCCACGCCACGTAGCCTGCGTACACGGGTTTCGCCTGCGGCACGAATTGCGCGCGCACCGTCGAACGGATACCGTCCGCGCCGACCAGCAGATCGCCGCTCGCCCGCGTGCCGTCGGCGAAGAACGCCGTGACGCCGTCGTCGCGTTCGTCCGCGCGCTCGAACGATTTGTTGAAATGGTAGTTCGCGGCGGGACACGCGTCCTTGAGCAGCCGGTAGAGCCGGCCCCACGCCGTGAGGATCTGCGGAAACGCGAGCTCCGCGATCAGGTTGCCCGCGCGGTCGAGCACCGTGCGCGTTTGCGCCTCGATCCCGATCGTGTCGTCGACCGCAATGCCGATGCGCTCGAGCGCGCGAAAGAGCTCGCCGTGGGTGACTATGCCCGCGCCGCGCTCGGCGAGCGCCTCGCCCACGCGCTCGAAGACCTCGACATCCCAGCCCGCACGCGCGAGCAGATTCGCCGCGAACAGCCCGCCGAGCGAGCCGCCGATCACGAGTGCCGTGCGCCGCGCGCTCATTTGCCTCGGCGCGCGTCAGGCCGCGGCCTTCTCGTCCGCCGGATAATTGAGCTCGATCACCACGCCATTGGGATCATCGACGAACACCTGATGCAGGTTCAGGTTCGGCACCCGGCGCTCTCGGTACGGGACTTTTTTCTGCTTGAGGTGCTTGATCATGCCGCCGAGCCCGCTCATGGAAAAAGCGATGTGGTCGAACGCGCCGGTCGAGCCCTTGAGGCTCGCCGCGTCGCGCTCGCCGAGGTACTCCTTGAGGCCCTGCGCGTCGTTGGGGTCGAAGCCGAGAATGTGCACGATCGCGTTGTCGTACGCATCGTGGCTGCCGTGATACAGCCACACCCCGGGGAAGTTGAACGGCGGGCGCGGGCCGACGGTAAAGCCCATGACTTCGGTATAGAACTTGCGCGACGCGTCGAGGTCGGCGGTGCGAATCGAGTAGTGGCTGAGCTTGTTGAAAGGCATGGCGGTCACTCCGTGGAAACGCGCGAACGGTAATTATCCGACCATACGCAGGTGGTTGACAATCAAGTGTGATTGAGTGATTTAGTTATTAAGTGATTAGGTATCAGGCGCTCAATCACGCAATCGCTTAATCACTAGAAATAAGCCTGCCCGGGCTTGATCGGCGGCGCCCATTCGCAGTTGCCCCACGGCCCGTCGCCGTTTTCCCGGATGTACGCGATGCGGCCGCGCTTCTTCGGCACCCGCTTGCCCGAGAACAGGGCGCGCAGCCAATCGAGCACGTAGTCGTGGCAATCCATGCCGCCCAGATTGGGGATGCCCCACAACGGGTGATACTGGTTCTCCATCACCCACATTTCCTTCGGCACCTTGAGATCCCCGAACGCTTCGACTGCATCCTCGAGCGGACACAGCGGATCGAACTCGCCGGTCACGAGCAGCGTCGGGCACTTGACCTTGCCGAGGTAGCCGCGCACCGTCATGCCCTTGGCCACTTCCTCGTCGAACTTGTCTTCGTTCTCATAGCCCGCCATGTACATGAACATCTGCTTGAAGCGCGGGCTCGACTGCGTGAAGATCGTGTTGTTCGGATTGAAGCATGCGACCGAGCTCACGACCGCGGCCGCGCGGTGATCGTAGCTCGAAAGCCGCAGCGACCAGAAGCTGCCCATGCTGATGCCGTAGATCGCGATCTTCTTCGCATCCACCTCGGGACGCTTCAGCAGGTAGCTGATCACCGCGGCGCCGGCACGCTCGTAGTTGTCCTTCACCGCGCGGATTTTCTGGATGTTGGAGCTGCCCTGGCCGGGGCCGTCCATCGCGAGCACGTGGAAACCGCGCGACAACGCGATGTTGTGAAACGCCTTGGGGAATACCTCCTTGGTCTGGTCCATCCCCGGCACGTAGATCACGACCGGCGCCTTGCGCCGGTCCGGCAGCAGGTGCAGCAGACACGAAATGGTCTTGCCCTGGCCAAACGGCACCTCGACGCGCTCGATGGGGTAGCTCGCCACTTTCGTGCGCCGGTCGACCATTTCATCAAGCTTCCGACACAGGTGGAGCTTGACCGGGTGGTCGTCGTAGAAAATCGGGTGCTGGGCCATGCGGTAGGCTTCGATCGCGTGGTCGTAATGAAACGTCGCGGTCGCGCGCGCCCCCTGCGCCTGCGCGCGCAGCGCAAGCTTCTCGTGCCGCTCCGCCGCCTCGCGCCAGACCTTGGGCAGCATACGGTAGTTGCGCGCGCGCTTGCCCGCCGGCACTTCGAGGTCGTCGCGCTCGAAGTTCTGCACCCGCCCGCGCATGTTGAGCGCGAGGTCGAGCATCCATTGTTGGTTGTCACGCTGGGTTCTGAGTTTGCGGATCATTGATTCCTTTCTGTACGGGTGTGACGGGCGGTCAAAAGCGATGCGCCCAAGGATAGTACGAAGTCGGCGGCGTCAGGTCAATTCATGCAGTTTGTCTCGCCTGCCGCACAATGATAGACTGTCTTCTCTACACATTCGGAGGTGTATTGTGCGCACCAATATTGTGCTCGATGATGGCCTTGTCAAAGAGGCCATGAAGCTTGCCAACGTCAGGACCAAGCGCGAAGCGGTCGACATCGCCCTGCGGCGTTTCGTGCAGAGCGGCAAGCAAAGGAAGCTGCTCGATCTTTACGGCACGGGCGGGATACGCAAGGACTACGACTACAAGCGGGCCCGCTCGGGCGCCTGACATGTATCTGGTGGACACCTCAGTCTGGGTGGACTACCTGCGCGGGAGAACAACCGCGCGCGTGCGCACGCTGAGGGAACTGCTCGCGGGAGAAGACATCGTGGGCGTGGCTCCGATCATCCTGCAGGAAGTCCTGCAGGGCGCGGACTCCGACCAACGCTTCGAGAAGTGGCGCAAATATTTCGCCGGATTGTGCTGCTACGTTCCGGCTGAGCCCATCGCGTCGCACATAGCGGCAGCCCGGCTGTATCAATCCTGCCGGCGCGCCGGGAAGACGCCGCGCAGCAGCAACGACTGTTTGATCGCCCGGATTGCGATCGAACACGCCTTGATCCTGCTTCACGATGACCGGGATTTCGAGGCCATCGCCCGCGCGGTTCCCGGCTTGCGGCTCTATCCCATTCAATAAGAAGGTCGCGGTGGGCGGTGGTTAGCGCACATTGCGCGCGTCCGCGTTTGCTCTTTATCTTTCGGCCTCGCGCCATAATCAGTTGATGATATTATGTATTCGGCATCCAACCTAGTGCCGCACGCGGGGGCTCGCCAAACCGATCCCGGGTGCGCTAAAAATACCACGAATTTTCGGACATTTTTTCCGGAGGGGATCATGGCAAGGTTACATCTGCGGTCTGTTTTTTTCACTGTTATCCCGCTGCTGCTGGCGACGCTGAGCCAGTCCGTGCCAGCCCAGACCGAACCGCTGCGGCTCGGTTTTCTGAGTGTCGCCACCGGCCCGCTGGCGGCGGGCGGCAAGCAGATGGAACAGGGCATCGCGCTGTTCCTCAAGGAACGCAACAATATGCTAGCCGGGCGCAAGGTCGAGCTCTTCATCGCCGACACGGCCGGCAACCCGGCGCAGGCAAAATCCAAGACCCAGGAGCTGGTCGAAAAAAATCACGTGCACGTGATCATCGGCCCGCTTGCCACGTTCGAGGCGCTGGCGATCGACGACTACATCAAGGAAGCGCGCGTGCCGCTGATCACGCCGACGTCCGCCGCGCAAAAGGACCTCGCGCAGCAGAAACTGAACGACTACGTGATCCACGCGGTGGGCACCGCGGCGCAGCCGATGCACGTGCTCGGCGAATACGCGGCGAAGAAGCTCGGCATCAAGCGCCTGACCACGATCGCGGATGACTTTACGTACGGTCACGAGGGCACCGCCGGCTTCCAGGCGGCCTTCGAAGGCAACGGCGGCAAAGTCGTGCAGAAGCTGTGGCCGCCGCTCAACGTTCCCGAGTACGGCTCGTACGTGAGCCAGATCAAGCCCAACGTCGACGGCGTGTATGCCGGTTTCGCCGGCATCAACGGGCTGCGTTTTCTCAAGCAGTACGCCGAATACGGATTCAAGAAAATCCCGGTGTTCGGCAACCCCACCTGCGTCGACGAGGGCATCCTGCGCAACATGGGCGACGAGGCGCTCGGCGTGTACTCCGCGAGCTGGTACTCGGCCGAGCTCGGCACCCCGGAGAACAAGCGCTTCGTGGAGGCGGTGCTCGCCGAATACAAGGTGATTCCCGGCTTCTATACCGCCGGCACCTACGTGGCGGGAATGTATCTGGAGGAAGCGCTCAAGGCGATCAAAGGCAAATTCGAGGACAAGGCCGCGTTCGTAAAAGCGCTGCACAACGTGCGCCTCGCGAAGAGCCCCATCGGGCCGATCCGCATCGACGAGTACGGCAAGCCCGTACTCAACATCTATGTGCGCAAGGTCGAACGCAAGGACGGGCGTCTGGTGAACACGATCCTCGCCACCTACAACGACGTGAACCAGTTCTGGACATTCGATCCCAAACAGTTCCTCGCCGCTCCGGTGTATTCGCGCGATTATCCGGCGGCGAAGAACCTCGAGCCGTAAGATGAAAAGCAGCAATCAGCTATCAGCTATCAGCCAAGGCGGTGTACCGTTGCAAGCCGACCGCTGAATGCTGAATGCTAACCGCTGCATGCTGAATGCTAACCGCTGCATGCTGAACGCTGACCGCTGAGAGCTGACGGCTGAAGGCTCAGGTCATCAAAGTAAACGGCGCCGGCGTCGACTATGCGCAAACCGGTGCTGGCCGCGACCTCGTGCTGCTGCATTCGCTGCTCGCCGATCGCACGGCTTTCGACCGCGTCGTCCCGGCGCTCGCGAAGAAACACAAATTGACGCTGGTCAACCTGCCGGGTTACGGCGCATCAACAGCGGGCGCATCGACAGCGTCCGGTGCGAGCGTCGAGGACTACGCCGACCATATTGCGAAATTGCTGCGCGCGCTGAAGCTGCCGAGGGAAACCGCCGTGCTCGGTAACGGCCTCGGCGGCTTCATCGCGGTCGCGCTCGCCATCCGGCATGGCAATTCGTTCGACCGGCTGATCGTCGCCGATTCATTGGCCGGATTTCCGCCGGCGGGCAAAGAACCGCTGCGCCTGATGTCCGGCCGCGTTCGCGAGCACGGGATGAGCGCGGTGCTCGACGCGGCGATCAACCGCATGTTCCCGCCGGCGTTCATCGCCGCGAATCCCGATATCGTCGCGGAACGCAAAGCAGCGCTGGCGAAAGCCGATCCGGAGTGCTTCGCCCGCGCGTGTTTAGCGCTCGCGCAAGTCGATCTGACGCCGCAGCTTGCTGGCATCCGCAAGCCGACGCTGGTGATGGCCGGCGCGCTCGATGCGGCAACACCCGCGCCGCTCGCGCACGAGCTTGCGAATGGAATCCCCGGCGCGAAGTTTCTGGAGATACCCGACTGCGGGCATTGCCCGCAACTCGAAAAGCCGGATGTGTTCGTGAACGCGGTGGAATCGTTTCTGCGGTGACGCTGCAGATTACGTCCGATCCGCATGACGACGTGCGGGGATCCAGCGACAGTCAGTCCAAATGTTCCAAGTCGCTGAGGTCCTTCAACCTGCCGCTGGCCTTTTTGTTGGCTTTCAGGTGCTTCAAACTGATCAGATTAACCTCAACGCCATCGATCTTGTCCACAACCCGGTCGGCGTAGCACTCGGCGAAGCCAACGCCGGAAATGGTGGTCAGGATTTCAATCCGGAAGGGCGGAACGCCCATCCGGGCGATCTTGTTTTCCTGAAGGAATAATTCCGGCGTCGCGCCTTGCACATCGGAGCCGAAGAATTCGCGAATGACGGCAGCGACCTTGTGCGCGTTCGGAGAATTGGTCGCAATCCAGATGTCTATGTCGGCGGTTGCGCGCGGGTAGCCGTGGTAGCCAACGGCATAACCGCCGATCAGGAGGTACTCAACCTGCCGTGAGTTCAGCAACTTCAAAAATTCTTTGAAGTCCGCCGGAAGCAGGCTGGTAGCCATAAATGACTTGCCGCATGAGTTCGACCGCCTGCAGGCGCTCATGCACGGATTTCGAGCGCCAATACGCCTTGTCGCCGTCCGCGTCCGAAAGCGAAGCGACGGAGAATGCAGTTCTGTCCACGCGCAACATTGAGACGGGTTTATTCACCGTGCATATTATACCGCGATTAACTTAACCAGAGGGTGGCCGGCGCGCTCGACGCAGCAACACCCGCGCCTCTCGCACGCGAGCTTGCGAATGGAATTCCCGGTGCGAAGTTTCTTGAGATACTCGACTGCGGGCATTGCCCGCAGCTGGAGAAACCGGATATTTTCGTGAACGCGGTTGAGGAATTCCTGCGCTGATTACATTTCACGCCTTTCGCCTCACGCTTCACGAAAAGAAATCGGGCTTCGCCCCCATATTTCTTTACCCGGGGGTAGCCCGAGGGGATCGCGCGGACTCGTTAGCGGAACGCCCGTTTGCGGGAAGCGCGATATAGCCCGCGCTCGACAACGCAAATATCTCGCCGCCGACCTTTCGCGCGGGCTGGTGACTTTCGTTGGCGCGGCCAAAAGAAAGTAGCCAAAGATGTGTATGGCTCACACTCATAGGTAACAAAGGAGTTCAAAGACATAGGTAACAGTTTTTATCCTGCATGGGCAACCAAAGGAGAAGCCCATGCCTTGGAAGGACCTGAAGCCTATGGACGAACGAGTGCTGTTTGTAGCAGA
>JBGPFE010000058.1:0-25463 GCA_041483135.1 Gammaproteobacteria bacterium
GCCCAGGCCGCCGGCACGCGAGACGGTCACCCGATTGCCGTTGCGGTCATCGATCCATTGCAGCCGGGCGGTGTGAGCAAAAAATCCCCATCTGCGGCCATCGCGGAAATACAAGGTGAGTTGACTGTTATTGGCGGCGTCGTAATGAATGATCGATTGATAGAATTGCCCCGCAGTGACCGTGTTCCGGTAGTCGGTGTGGTAGCTCGTTGGATTCAGCGCGATGCTGGTAAACGGTATTACAGTGCCGTCGGGCAACACGAGATTGATCTGCGTAAAACCGGCGGGCATGTCCAGGTACATCTCGTAAGGATGGCTCGAAGCGATGCCGAACGGGCGCAGAATGTCGGTGCCGCCGGACTTGTCCAGCGTGCGATAGGTGCGCGTGAGCGCAATGGGCACGACATCCGCCACCGTCATATCGGTTTCGACGTTCTTCAGAACGCCGGTGGCCAGGTTGACGGGATCGCCGCCGTCCGGAAACGCATACCAACCTGGATCTGACTCATTGCAGCTCTGAGAGCCACTGGCATCCCCGGGGTTTTGTGAAGCAGAATCGCTCTTGCTGCTGGAGGGCACGTCACATTCCGGCGGTGGCGGCGCTTTCGGTAGCGGTACATCAGGCTTGGTATAGCCCGAAGACGCCCCGTTCGCAGTGAACTGATAGATCGTAAAATCGCGCCCGGACACGATTTTCCGGCCATCATCGCTGACTTTGCCCGTGCCGTAGGAATACCAACCGCGGCCGTTGGGGTCGTAATCGAACAACTTCACCAAGTGATCGGGCCCGAATGCGCTGTAATTCGGATAGCGCAATAGCGCCCCCTTGGGCTTGCCGTCCACGCCCTGAATCACGGCGCCGCCCGGTTGCAACGTGAAGTAAACCGGCACGTCAAAGTACGGCATGGGAAACGGTGTCTGGTCGACCGGGATCGGGGTAATGCTCACCTGAGTCGCGATCCTGCCGTGGGCATCGCGAATGACGGCGCCGGGCGGCAATACGAGTTCTACGCCGGGTATGTTCGGATTGCTGATGACGGTCTCGCGCGTGGTCGGCGACGCAATCGTGACCGCGTGACGCATATCGAGCTTGGGCATCCAGACTACGAAGTCCAGATCGTTCGTCTGGCCGGGCAGGACGTTCGTGACGAACGTGAAACGGCCATAGGTCGCATCGCGCCGGTTGGCGCTGCCGCCGTCGACAATCAGCAATTGATTGTAGCCGGAGGGAACGTCGTTCAGCAGGAATTCGCCGTTACCATCGGTCTTCGTGGTTGCACTGCCCATCTCAACCGTCACATCGGCAAGCGGCCTGCCGTTCAACCGGAGCACCTGGCCCGCCAGCGCCGTCATCCCCTTGCCGGGAGGGGGCCCGCTATTCGCGGCCTTTGCGTCCAGCGCGGCCTTCAGCGTCGCCCAATTCGTGACGGGCGGTTGATCGTAACGGCCATAAAGAGCGCGCCGCAGCGATTCCCGCCTGGGCATATTCTTCTCAGCCAGAGACGCGCGGCCGCTTTGCCAATTTCCATTGCGGTTCCCGGCATTGGGTATCCATTCCTCATCGTCTTCCGCGCTATCCAGGGTCTGGGCCGTTGTCCTCGGGTGCTTCGCAGACTCACCTCCGGCACTCAGAGCGGCCGTGTTGAACCCGATTGCGGTAAAGGGCAATTTTTGTCCCTCCTCATCGCTCGCTCCCTGAATGAACAAGGTGTACCGGCTCGCCGGCAGCAACTCCTGAAAAGGCGTGATAAAAAGCGCGAGACCGCCGTCAGCGACCACGAGCTTCACGGCGGCCGCACCGCTGGGCCCCATCAAGGTCACCGTTTGCGCGTTCAACGTTGCCGGGTCAACGCGTTTATTCAAGTGCACCGTGAGTTGCTGGCCGACAGGCACGTCGCGTGCGTCGGCGGCAGGCTGACTTTCAATCACGACCAGTGCGGAGCCGGCCGAATCCGCCGCCGGCGAAGCCGCCCAGGAAGATTGCGGCAATCCGCCCGCGCTGCAGAGCAGTATGCTCATCCCCAGCATCAGAACGAGATCAAAAAAACAGACCGAAACGCGCTTGGACGAATCCCGGCGCATGTATCCGCTGCTACAGGGCAATTCCTCAATACATTGTTTCATCGTATCCTCTCCATCCGTCTTCACGGCCGCGCCTCTTCCGCTCAAGCGTTCGCCCGGCGTCCCGGACCTCACGGCAATGTCACCGATACCGAGCCCACGTTGTTCGTCTCGTCACTTTCGGTAACGACCCCGCCTGCCGCATATTTGCCGCTGCTGCTGTTACCGTCGGTCTTCATGAACAAGGTGTAAGTCCCCGCCGCGGTCGTCGTCGAAGTGGTGCAGGTAAATGTGTTGTTGTAACTCGAAGTCGGCGTCAGCGTGACCGAGCGGGTGTAAGTACCGATGTTCGGATCGGTCGTGTCCAGCGTGCCGTCCGATGACAGATAGCAGCGGTCATACCAGTTGGGTTGAGCCGTCAATCCACCGTTATTGGTCACGGTGTAGGTCACGGGGAACGAATACGAGCCATTCCCGTTGTGCGTAATCGTGCCTACCGACACGTTACTGATCGCCAAATCCGGCAACGCCGGCAGCGTCAATGAGACCGACGCCGCGTTGTTCGTCTCGTTGCTTTCGGCAACGACCCCGCCTGCCGCATATTTGCCGCTGCTGCTGCTACCGTCGGTCTTCATGAACAAGGTGTAAGACCCCGCCGCGGTCGTTGTCGAAGTCGTACAGGTCGGCGTATTGGTGTAGTACGCTCCCGCCGCAAGGTTACTGGTGCGAAAATAGCTGCCGAGCGAAGCATCGCTGGTATCGAGCGTCCCGTCCGCTGACAGGTAACAGAAGTCGCTCCAGTTTGCGTGCGCTGGCGTCGTGCCGTTATTAGTCACCGTGTAGGTCACCGGGAACGAGTAGGAGCCGTTCTGGTTTGCCGTGATCGTGCCTACCGACACATTGCTGGCTACCAGGTCGGTTGCGCCTACCGTAATGCCGGCATTGCCGCTGTTCGTCCCGGCCGGTTGGATAAGAACTGTGTAGATTCCGCTGGCCGGCAATGCGATTCCGGGAATATAGCCGCCTGCCGTAGTGAAATTCCCCGTGCTCATTAGCTGCCCATCCGGCGTCACCAGCGAAATCTTCGTAGCGCCCGCAAGGGTGACGCTCGACACCTCGACTTGCAGCATGCTCCCTGCATTGGCAGTCACCGTATACGCGCCCATCTGGCCGGAAGCCAATGTCGCCGTCGTCGTGGAGCCTATCGTCAGCACGCCGCTCGCCGGCGTTTTCAACTGCGCTGTGATCGAGCCTTTGTCAGTTCCGCCCGGCACCATCAGGATCGAATGGGTACCGGTCAGCTGCAATCCCGAATACGAATGCGCCCCCAGTGCGCCGATGAAATCAAACCGGTCGCTGTTTGAGGTGCCTCTGTAAGTCAGTAATGTGCCGTCCGGGCTGTAGATATACGTCGTGAGCGCGCCCGCAAAGGTGCCGCTCGTCAGCGACAACGAAACAAACTGGTTCTGCGTGCCGTCAAAAATGAATAACGCCCTTTTGCCGTTGGCCGTCGTCGTTGCCGTATTCGTCCCCCCGCCCACGGTCAGGCGGCCGGTGTATTCGACGTTGCTTGCATTCGTCCCTGCGTTGGTCGGAACCGCGTAGAAGTCGTTACTGCTGGTCCCTACCCCGTACGGCGTCGTCACCGAGATCTTTCCGGATGCCGAGGCATTGGCGACGGTCGTCCCGATGGATGTCGAGCTCGCGCTGGAAATGACTCCCGTCCAGCCGCCGAACGTCAGCCGGTTGTTTTGCGCCGTCGTCTGGAAATTCGTGCCGCTTACCGTGACCGAAGTGCCGGCGGTGCCCAGGCTCGGCGTGAAGCTGGTGACCGTGGGCGCTTGAGCGGAGGGTGTGCCGACCGTGAAGCTCGATGCGCTCGTCGCGGATCCGTTGCTGTCGCTGACCCCTATTGTCCCGGTCGTTGCGCCACCGGGCACCGTCACCGTCAGCTTATTTGCAGTGGCGGCACTGACTGTTGCCCCGGTGCCGTTGAAAGTGACTGTGTTGTTGGCCGGAGTCGTGTCAAACCCGCTACCGTAGATTGTTACGGTTGTGCCGACAGGGCCAATGTTCGGAGAAACCCGCGCAATCGCTACGGTGGTTGCCGTGTTCTTGGTGATGCCGGTGATATTTCCCGCCGCATCGTAACTGTACTGGGCGTTGTCGCCGCTGGGAGCGACGACTTGAACTACACGCCCCAGATCATCGTATACGTAGAGGACGTCCGCGGCGAGGGCGGAAGGAAGGGCCGCAATCGCGGCCACCAATACAAACGGGGTAAACAGCCGGCGGGCTGCGGCTCGGGAGATTACATACCTCCACCTGCGCAAATATTGCGTGCAGCCCTGTGCAAGGCCGGCGTCAGTCACCGGAACGCAGAAACGTCGCAGCATAGACCATTCCCTCCGCAGGTCATCTACCACTCTCTCTTCGCGACGCCCACACCAGGAGTGACGATATTCGAATCAATCCCACCGAAGCAATGCGAGAGATGGCAATCTTATGCGCACCTCCGTTTCTGTAATGTGATAATGATCACAGTACGAAAATTATTTTTCCGCGCACGTCTGATTGCTTGTCAGGAAATTCCTGACACGCGTGTCATACATTTCCCTACATCCAAATTTCTCATTGATGATTATTAGAAAGATTTTCTGAAGTGGTGGTGTATTACGGGACTGATACGACGCAATCGCGGTAGTGCAATCAGTCGCGGCCTGAATAATATTTTGTGTGCCGCGTTAAATGATGACGTTTCTTCCACTAGAATTCACTACGAGCTTGCAAGGAACGCGGTCCACAATTACAACCTGGGTACTCGAAATCCATATCCGCTGCCGTTGACCGAATCTTTCGTTCCGGCGATTTAGCATGAACTAATGAGAATTCGCTTGCGTGCAAAGAGTGCGGACCGGAGCCCCGTGGCGCGCGGGAAAAGGCGTCCGCGCAATAAGAGCGGAAGAATACTTCCGGCTTTGCTGCTCGGCGTCCTGGGTATTGCCCCCCTCTCGATCCATTCCGCGGCCGGGGAAGACCATGTACTTCTCGGCCTGCCGCCAATGACCTCCGCGCAGAACGCGACCGACGGCAAACAAATCGAACTGGGGCGAAAATTATTCTTCGATCGACGACTGAGCGCGAGCGGCACGGTCAGTTGCGCAAGCTGCCATCAACCCGGCCACGCGCTGTCGGACGGATTACCCGTGTCGCGTGGCGACCGGGGTCAAACCGGCACGCGAAACGCCCCGAGCCTGATCAACGTACGATTCAACAATTCGTTTTTTTGGGACGGCCGGCGGGCGACCCTGGAAGAACAGGCGATCGATCCTTTTCTCAATCCACGCGAACACGGACTGCGCGGTCGCTCCGAGTTGCTGGAACGTATCAAGAAAGACCCTGCTTATGTGCACGCGTTTTTTGAAACTTACCGCCTCTCCGCGGGGGCGATTGAAATCAAGCACGTGACTCAGGCCATTGCCGGTTTCGAACGCACGCTGGCGGCTGGCGACTCGCCGTTTGACCGGTATTACTACAAAGGAGAGAAGCGGGCGCTGTCGGAAAGCGCTGCGCGCGGGCTGGCAATCTTTCAAGGCCGGGCGAAGTGCGCGAGTTGCCACGTCATCGGAAACGAGCATGCACTTTTCACCGACTTCGAATTTCACAGTCTGAGCGTGGGAACTCAGGCAATCGAACAGCGGTTAGTAGAGATTACGACCAAGCTGGTGGCCTCTCGTGCCGGGGGCAAGTCGCTCGATCAAACCATCACCAACGATCGGGATATTGCCGAACTCGGGCGATTCGCCGTCACGCTGAAACCAGCCGACATCGGGAAATTCCGCACGCCTTCATTGCGCAACGTCGCGGTCACCGGGCCTTATATGCACAACGGCAGCGTCAAGACCCTCGAAGAAGCCGTGGAACTGGAGGTCTATTACCGTGGAGTCGAGAACGGCTATCCCCTTATACTGACCCTGCAGGAAAGGGACGATCTGATCGCGTTCCTTCGATCGTTGACCAGCCCGCATTTGAACCGGTGGAATGCTCCAGGGATTGCACACTATTGATGAGAGTTTGTACATTCCGGTTTTTGTAAGGAAATCACGGCGGCGCCAAGAAAATTGCCAAGAATGATTGGCGTCATTGTCAACAGATCCTAGCATCCTCGCCCGAGAAATCCGGCAATACGCCGCATCCCTTCGGCGATTACTGGAATCGCGTTGGTGTAGGCGAAGCGCACGTGGCGCTCGGCGGCGTTGGCTCCAAAATCGGCACCCGGCGTGATCGCGACACCCGCCGTTTCGAGCAGATCGCGCGCGAAAGCGAAACTGTCCTTGGTCAGCGTGCCGCAGTCGGCATAGATGTAGAACGCGCCCTGCGGCACGACCGGAATGCGGAAGCCGAGTTCGCGCAGCGCCGGCACCAGGAAATCGCGGCGCGCCTTGAATTCGGCACGGCGCTCTTCGAGGATGGCGATGGTCGCGGGCGCGAATGCGGCGAGCGCCGCATGCTGCGCCGGCGTCGGCGCCGAGAGATAAATGTTCTGCGACAGCTTGTCGAACTCGCGCACGTAAGCGTCCGGCACCACCATCCATCCCAGGCGCCAGCCGGTCATGTTGAAGTATTTGGAAAAGCTGTTGATGACGAACACGCCGTCGCCGAACTTGAGCGCCGTCGTGCAGGCCCCGTCGTAGACCAGCCCGTGATAGATCTCGTCGGAGATCATGGCGCCGCCGCGCTCGCGCGCAATCGCGGCGATCGCGCGCAGCGAGTCTTCCGGCATCAGCGTGCCGGTCGGGTTCGAAGGTGACGCGACCATCACGGCGCGGGTGCGCGGCGTCCAGTGGCGCTCGACCATTTCCGGCAGCAATTGATACGCGCTTTCGGCGCCGACCGCGATCTCGGCCGGCACGCCGCCCATCATGCGCACGAAATTGCGGTTGCACGGATAGCCGGGGTCTGCCATCAGCACTTCGTCGCCGGGATCGATCAGCGCGGCAATCGCGAGCAGCAGCGCGCCGGAGGCGCCTGAAGTAATGATGATGCGCGAGGCCGGCACCTCGACGCCGTAACGCTGCCGGTAGAAACGCGAGATCGCCGCGCGCAACTCGGGCAGCCCGAGCGCCGGCGTGTAGAAGAGATTCCCGGACTCGATCACGCGGATGCCGGCGTCGCAGATCGGCTGCGCGGTCGGAAAGTCCGGCTCGCCGATCTCCATGTGCACGATCGAGCGGCCCTGCGCCTCGAGCTCGCGCGCGCGCGCGAGCAGCTCCATCACATGGAACGGCGCGATTGCGGCGACGCGCTGCGCGAGCGGTGAAACTTTATTCGCCACAGGACACCAAAGCTCGGTGAATGGTAAATGATGAATAGTGAATGGGCATTCCAATCACGATTTACGATTCACTATTCACTATTCACGCTTCACGCCTTTCTCTGTGTTCTCCGTGCTCTCTGTGGCCAGGGTTTGCATGCAACTCTGTATTTCCTGAACCAATATGCAATCCCGCTACTGCGGGAGGTGGGCCGCGCCTTTCAGCATTTCAAGCGCAGCGCGAACGACCTCGTCCTGTCCCACGTTGGTGAGTATCGTAAAGGCCACCGATAAATCGCCGACTTTGAGCTCGCCTCTGGTCATGAACTTGTACTCCCCTGGCTTCGGCGCCTGGTCGGTCGCAAAGAAATAGAAGCCGGGACCCGAGGCGCCGGCGAACTCCTTCAGCTTGATGTCTTTCTCCACCGCGAACATGCGAATTCCCTCGGCCTCGTACTCGACTCTTTTGCGCAACTCTTCCTTCGATAGCTCCGGTTTGCCCGCCCCGGTTTGCCACATGGGGGTCACCGAGACGATAAAGGGTTTGCCCTGGCCCGGCCCGAAGGTGATCAAGGGCGGCGCTGCCTGCGACTTCTGTTCGATCCGGTCAGTCCAGCCGGCGGGGACAGTGAGCTTGAAAAATCCGCGCTCGGACAGCGCATAGCGCTTTTCCACGCCGGCGCCGGCCGCCGAAACCGAAGCCGGCAGCGACAACACGGCGAGCACGCATGAAAGAGAACAAAATACCCGCATACCCGGATTCATGTTTTTCATCCTCTCACTTGCGCAGGCGCCGCGTCCAGTCGGCGAGCGAAACCAGCAGGGCTTTGATGAATCCCCGCGTCGCCTCATCGGTCAGATTGCCCTGGGCGTCGAAGCGCGTCGCAGCCGAGCCGATCATCACTTCAGGCTTGTTGACGACGCATGCATTCAGAAACACGAACGACTGGCGCAGATGATACTGGGCGCGCGCGGTCCCGATGACGCCGGGCGAAGCGCCCATGATCGCGACCGGTTTGCCGTCGAACGGCTGGTTCGGCGGGCGCGACGCCCAGTCGATTGCATTCTTGAGCACGCCCGGCACCGAATAGTTGTACTCGGGCGTGACGATCAGCACCGCGTCGGCCGCCGCGATTCTGCCGCGCAAGTGTTCGACCGGCGCGGGAAAACCCTGCTCACGCACATCGTCGTTATAGAGCGGAATGTCCGCGAGATCGGCGGTTTCCATGGTCATCCCGTCGGGAAGCAACTGCTGCGCCGCGCGCAGCGCCGCCGTGTTGTACGACTTCTTCCTCAAACTGCCCGAAATGCCGAGGACGTGCACCGCTTTATCCGCTGCCATGTCTGCTCCCGGTGATCACCTGTTCAAAACGTTCATTTCCTGCCCTTGTTTCCAGCGCCGGAACCGGCGCCGGTCGCGCAACCGTCGGCGCCGAGACTGAACGGTCCCGCGCCATAGGCCATCACGTAGAGCATGCCGCCCATGATCGAAATGTTCTTCATGAAATTATTGAGCTGATTGGTGAAATTCGCCGGGTCGGCGCTCCAGAACGGATGGAAAATCACCGCGGTCAGAAACGTAAAGCCGAAAAAAGCCGCGGCTATCCAGCGCGCCTGCCAGCCGAGCACGAGCAGGATGCCACCGCCGAGCTCGAGCGCGATGGTCAGCACCAGCAACACCTTGGCCATCGGCATTCCGATGCCGGCCATGTAGGCCGCAATGCCGCCGAACGCGGCGATCTTGCCCACGCCCGAGATGATAAAAAGCTGCGCGAGCAGTATGCGCGCGGCAAGCGGGCCATATTGTTTGATCAAGTTGCACAGGTTGTTCATGGGTTTTCCTGTCTCGGGTTTGACGTTTAAGGTTTAAGGTTTAAGGTTTAAGGTTTAAGGTTTAAGGTTTAAGGTTAGAACTTTAGACTTTAGACTTTAAACCTTAAACTTTAACCGTTGAGATTTTCGTACCCAAATCCCGCCTCGCCCCATGCATCGAGCCCGCCTTCGAGCGGGCGCACGCGGGCGAATCCGCGATCCATCAACATGCGGGCGACACGCGCCGCGCTGGCTTCGTTCGGTCACGTGCAGTACAAGATGATGTCGCGGTCGGGCAGCAGCTCGGCCAGATGCGCGTCGAGGTTCTCGATGTCGGCGGCGATCGCGCCGGGGATACGCCGCGGATCGATTTCGCGCGCGGAGGCCGAGCGCACGTCGACCACCAACGGCTCATTCCCTTCCTGCATCAACCGGTACAGATCCTCGACCGAAATCCGCGCCATCCGCAGTGCCCTGAAAAAACGCCAGCGCTCCCACCATTTAAAGGCAATGAACAGCGCGAGCGCGGCGCCGAGCACCATCAGCGCGTAACCGCCCATCTGCTCGAGCTGCTTCAACACCCAGTCGATCTGGCTGTAAAAAAACATGCCGGCGCCGGCCGCCAAGCCCGACCACAGCGCGGCGCTGACCGCGCTGTAGACGAGAAACGGCGTGAGCTTGAGGCGCAGCGCGCCGGCGAGCGGCGGCGCCACAATCGAATAGCCGGGGATGAACTTGGCAAACATCAGCGACGGCGCCCCCCAGCGCGTGAAGCGGGTCTCGGTCTGGCGCACGCACGAATCCGGCGAGATCGAAATGCGGCACAGCAATTGCAACACGCGCAAGCCGTAGATGCGCCCCGCCGCGTACCAGATCAGATCGCCAAGCAACGATGCCGCCACCGACACCAGGATGATCGCCGGCAGCGACAGCCTGCCGCCGATCGCAAGCGCGCCGGCCACCATCAACGTCGGCACCGCCGGCACCGGCGCGCCGGCCTGCACCAGGAACACGTTCACGAACACCAGCGCGAGCCCGTATTGCGCGAGCAGCGCGGTCAATTGCTCCATCATAGGCGGTTACCCGCTTGCCATTAATAAAAGAAAAAAAAACCGTCATGCCCGCGCAGGCGGGCATCCAGTAAAAAATACGCCCCCATCCTACCTTCCCCCGCAAGCGGAGGAAGGGGATACCCGCATTCGCGGGAATGACGGCCGCCTTGGTTTGCGAATGTTCTGATGCTGTCATAATTGCACGAATCGATACACCGCGCGGCGTGGGCGTCAATCCCTGAGCGCTTCGACCTGGATGTGCAGCGTGACCTCGTCGCCGACGGCGGGGATATAGGCCTTCATGCCAAATTCGGAGCGCTTGAGCATTCCCGTCACCTCGGCACCGCAGTCCTCCTTTTTATAGAAAGGATGCAGTGCGCACACGACGCGCGAGATCGTCAGCGCGAGCGGCCTAGTCACGCCGAGCAGCGTCAGCTCGCCTTCGGCGGAGGCCGGCGTGTCGCCGTTGAATTTGACCGTCTTCGACTTGAACACCATGGCCGGGAATTTCTCGACGTCGAAAAAATCCGGCGAGCGCAGATGCTTTTCGAGCGCCGGGTCGCCGGTGCTGATCGACGCGGTGTCGACCGTGATATCGATGCTGCCCGTCTTCGCCGCGCGGTCGAGGACGAGCTTGCCCGCGGTCTTGTTGAACTGGCCATGGTGCGTCGAAAAGCCGAAATGGCTGATCTCGAAGCGCGGAAACGTATGGCCCGGATCGAGCGTGTAACTGTCCGTGGCGAGCGCCGCTCCGCTGCAACCAAATGCGGCGAACGCCGCGAGCATCAAATCACGCATCATGGGCTCCATGAAATATTCAGGCTGCAATTGCGGGTTACTTCAGGTCGAACAGCAGAATCTCGGCCTGCACGCCTTGTTCGAGCGTGAGCGTGGATTCGCCGTCCGCCTTCAGCGCATCTCCGGCCGCGAGCTGCCGGCCATTGACCGTCACTTTGCCGCGCGCCACGTGCACGTAGGCCCTGCGGCCCTTGGCGAGCGCGTGGGTTGCGCGCTCGACGCCGTCGATCAGCCCAGCGTAGACCTCCGCATCCTGGTGTATTTTCACCGACCCGTCGCGGCCGTCGCTCGACGCGATCAGCCGCAGCTTGCCGCGCTTCGAAGCAGCGTCGAAATGCTTCTCTTCATAACCAGGCTGGATACCGTTGACATTCGGCTCGATCCAGATCTGCAGCAGATGCACGAGCTCGCTTTGCGACGGATTGTATTCGCTGTGCTGCACGCCCTTGCCCGCGCTCATGCGCTGCACGTCGCCGGGACGGATCACCGAGCCGTTGCCCATGCTGTCCTTGTGCTCGAGCGCGCCTTCGAGGATGTAGGTGATGATCTCCATGTCGCGGTGACCGTGCGTGCCGAAACCCTTGCCCGGCTGCACGCGGTCCTCGTTGATCACGCGCAGGCTGCCGAAGCCCATGTGCTGCGGATCGTAGTACTCGGCAAACGAGAAACTGTGGTAGCTGTCGAGCCAGCCGTGGTCGGCATGGCCCCGCTCTCCGGCTTTGCGCAGTACGATCATGGCGGACTCCGTATTTACAATTCAGTTAACGCCACCATGCAGGCCGGGCGTCAAAATAAGCCAATGCGCCGCGAATCACGCCTCGAGCTTCAACGGCAGATTGCGCAAGCGTTTCCCGGTTGCCCCGAAGATAGCGTTGGCGACGGCCGGTGCGATAGGCGGCACGCCGGGCTCGCCGACGCCGGTCGGCTTTTCGTTGCCCGGCACGATGTGCACCTCCACTTTCGGCATCTCGTTGATGCGCAGCACCTGGTAATCGTGAAAGTTCGATTGCTCGACGCGGCCGTCCTTGAGCGTGATCGCGCCATACAGCGCGGCCGACAAACCGAAGCCGATGCCGCCTTCCATCTGCGCCCGGATCACGTCCGGGTTGACCGCAACGCCACAATCGACCGCGCACACGACGCGGTCGACCTTGAACACGCCATCGGGCCTGACCGTTACCTCCGCCACTTCCGCGACGACGGTATTGAACGACTCGTGCACTGCGATGCCGCGCCCCCTGCCCTTCGGCAGCGGCTTGCCCCAACCGGCTTTTTGCGCGGCAAGATTCAGCACGCCGAGATGGCGCGGATGCTTCGCCAGCATCGCGCGCCGGAATTCGACCGGGTCCTTGCCGGCCGCAACGGCGAGCTCGTCGATGAAAGTCTCGGTCGAGAACGCGGTATGCGTCGAGCCGACCGAGCGCCACCACTGAACCGGCACGCCGATCTTCAGCGTGTGCAGGTCGACCAGCATGTTGGGAATCCGGTACGGCAGCGTGCTCGCGCCTTCCACCGATGTCGCGTCGATGCCGTCCTTGACCATCCCGCTCTCGAACGCAGTGCCCGCCATGATCGACTGGCCGACGATACGGTGCTGCCATGCGACAAGATCGCCCCGCGCATCGAGCCCCGCGGACAATGCGTGATAGTACAGCGGGCGGTAATAGCCGGCGCGCATGTCGTCCTCGCGCGTCCATTGCAGCTTGACGGGAGCGCGGCCGTTGATCGCCTTTGCGATATGCACCGCCTCGATCAGATAGTCCGACTGCGGATTGGCGCGCCGCCCGAAACTGCCGCCCGCGTACAGCATGTGGAGCGTGACCTGCTCGGGCTTGAATCCGGTTAGGCCTGCGATCGCCATCTGGTCGCCGGTCTGGAATTGCTCGCCGTTCCAGATTTCGCACGCATCAGCGCCGAGCTTGACGACGCAATTGAGCGGCTCCATCGCCGCGTGCGCGAGGTACGGGAACTCATAGGCCGCTGCGAGCGTTTTCGCGGCGCCCGCGAGCGCCTTTTCCGCATCGCCCTCCTTGCGCGCAACCAGTCCCGGCTTTTGCGCCTGCTCCTTGCACTGGGCAAGAATCTGCGCCGAGCCGAGCTTGTTGGCAGCCGTGTCGTCCCATTCCACGACCAGCGCGTCACGGCCCTGTTTCGCCGCCCACCAATCGTTGGCGAGCACCGCGACGCCCGCTGGAATCTGCACGATATCGACGACGCCTTTCACCGCTTTCGCTTTGGACGCGTCGAATGACTTGACCTTGCCGCCGAACAGCGGCGGGTGCGCGACCACGGCAGTCAGCATGCCGGGCAGTTTGACGTCGATCGTGAACCGCGCGGTACCGTTGGTCTTGGACTTGCTGTCCGTGCGCGGGACATGCTTGCCGATCAGCTTGAAGTCTTTCGCCTCTTTGAGCCTGACCCCGGCCGGCACCGGCATCATTGCGGCCCTGGCTGCAAGTTTCCCGAAACTCGCTTGGCGGCCGCTCGCCTTGTGCGCAACGATCCCTTTGCTGACCGCAATTGCAGCGGCCGGCACTTTCCATTCATCCGCCGCCGCTGCTACGAGCATCGCCCGCGCGGTGGCGCCCGCCTTGCGCAACTGCTCATAGGAATTCGCGATCGCCGTGCTGCCGCCCGTGCCCTGCGCCTGTCCCCAGAACAGATTGTTGTAGAGCTTCGCATCGGCGGGCGCGCCCTCGACCCTGATCTGCGCCCAGTCGGCGTCGAGCTCCTCGGCGACCAGCGTCGGCAAACCGGTGTAGGTGCCCTGGCCCATTTCGAGGTGCTTGACGATCACAGTCACCGTGTTGTCGGTGCCGACGCGCACGAACGCATTCGGCGCGAACGCAGCGTCGGCGATGCCGCCCGCCGTCTTGCCCGGCCCCGATGTCTGCGCCAGGCCGCCCGGTAAGTAAAAGCCGAGCGTGAGTCCGGCGCCGGCGGCGGCGCCTGCCTTGAGAAATTCACGGCGGTTCAGATTGATTCGAGTCGTCATGATCTTCCCCTCACGCCAGCGCTTTGGCTGCGACCTTGATCGCGGCGCGGATGCGCACGTAGGTCGCGCAGCGGCACGCGTTGCCCGCCATCGCGGCGTCGATGTCGGCATCGGTCGGCTTGGCGTTTTTTGCGAGCAGCGCGGCGGCGCTCATGATCTGGCCCGACTGGCAGTAGCCGCACTGCACGACGTCGAGCTTTTCCCACGCCGACTGCACGGCCTTGCCGGCCCTGGTGGCGCTGACCGCCTCGATGGTGGTGATTATCCCGCCGGCGGCCGCCGACACCGGCGTCACGCACGAGCGGATCGCCGCGCCGTCGAGATGCACCGTGCACGCGCCGCACAGCGCCATGCCGCAGCCGTACTTGGTGCCGGTAAGATCGAGGTGGTCACGCAGCACCCACAAGAGCGGCGTGTCCGGCGCGACATCCACTTCCTGCTTCCTGCCATTGATAGTCAAAGCGATCATTGGTCGTCCTTTAGAGTAATCCCGTAACTGTATCCGCCATCATCGCAGCACGCACCTGACACGCTCACTTGGACGGCGGCGTTTGCCCGGCCGCTTCGCCAGCGCCCGGCTGCCGGGTGTCCAGCGCCGCCGTCTGCCAGCCGCCGCCCAGAGCCTTGTAGAGCTGGACCAGCGAAGTCAAGGCGTTCTGGTAGGCCAGCGCCAGTTGCAGCTCGGCATTGAAAAGATCGCGATCGGCGTCGATGACCTCGAAGTACGAGGAATAGCCGATCGCATAACGCTTGAGCACGCGCTGGCCGGCCTCGCGCAATGCCGCGACCTGGTCTTCCTGCGCGCGCAGGAACTCGCCGTAGCCCTGGCGCGCGGCGAGCGCGTCGGACACTTCACGGAATGCCTGCGCCACGGCCTGTTGGTACAGCAAGATCGCCTGCTTCTCGCGCGCCGTATAAATATCGACCTGGTAAACGTTGCGATTGGGGTCGATGATCGGCTGCAACAGCGCCAGACCGAACGCCCAGGTCTTTGCCGGGCCGCCGAACAGGTCCGTGAGCGCCGCGCTCTGCGAGCCGTAGGATCCCGTCAGCGAAATCGTCGGAAACAGCGACGCCTTGACTGACTTCAGACGCGCGTTCGAGCCGATCAGATTGTTTTCCGCCTGGCGCAGGTCGGGCCGCCGCTCGAGCAGCGTAGCCGGAAGTCCGGCCGGCACGTCGGGCGGTACCGGAAAAAACTGCGATTCGGTGGGCGTGCTGCGCACGATCGAAGCCGGATTTTCGCCGAGCAGAATCTGCAGCTGGTTTTCGGTCTGCGTGATCTGGCGCTGCAGGTCCGGAATATTGGCACGCGCGACCGCCAGGCTCGCTTCGGCGCGGTTGACGTCGAGGCCCGACACCACCCCGCGTTTGAACTGCGCGCGCGTCAGCTCGAGAAACTTCGCGCGCGTCGCCACGGTGCGCTGCGTGACGGCAAGCTGCCGGTCGAGCGTGCGCAACGTGAAATAAGCGCTCGCCACGTTGGCGACCACGGTAACCCGCGTCGTGTCGCGCGCAAACTCGGTGGCGAACAGGTCGGCCCTCGCCGCCGCGCTCAGATTGGCAATACGCCGCCATAAATCGATTTCATACGTGACGTCGAGCTCGGCGTTGTAGGTCGAACGCACCGGCTTGGCGGTGGCAGGCAGCGGGTTCGGCCCGACGGTCGATATGCGGGAGTGGGACGCGCTGCCGCCCGCCGATACCTGCGGGATCGAGCCGAAAGTGCTGATGCCTACCGTCGCGCGGAATTCCTCGACGCGCGCCAGCGCTATCCTGACATCGTAATTCTGCTGGAGCGCGGTGGCGATCAGCTTCTCCAGCACCGGGTCGCGATAGATCTCCCACCACGACAAATCAGCCAGCGACTTGCCGCCCGGCGCCGCGGTCTGGCCGCGGAACGCTTCCGGGGCCTTGACCTCGGGCCGCTTGTAATCCGGGAACATCGAGCACGCGGTGAGCAACGACACCAACCCCGCCAGATAGAGCGAACGCATCACGTTCCCGCCTCCGGCGTTTCAGGCGACGGCGCGGCGGCTTGCTCTGCTTGCTCCTGCCGGAACGGCCGCTTGCCTTCGCTGATGCGCTGGATCACGACGTAAAACACCGGGATCACGAAAATGCCGAGCATCGTCGCGAACAGCATGCCGGGCACCACCGTGTTGCCGAGCGACAGGCGCGCGCCGGCGCCCGCCCCGGTTGCGATCGCGAGCGGCAGCGTGCCCAGTATGAACGCGAACGACGTCATCAGGATCGGCCGCAGCCGCAGCCGCGCGCCCTGTAATGCGCCTTTGACGATCGACGCCCCGCGTTCGTGCGCGAGCTTGGCGAACTCGATGATCAGGATGGCGTTCTTCGCGGCGAGGCCGATCAGCATCACCAACCCGATCTGGACGTAGACGTTGTCGTCGAGGCCTCGCAGCGTGAGCCCCAGAAACGCGCCGAACACGCCGAACGGCACCACCAGCAGGATCGCGACGGGCATCGCCCATGACTCATATAACGCCGCGAGCACCAGAAACACGAACATCAGCGACAGCGCGAAAATGTAGCCGGTCTGCCCGCCCGTTTTTTTCTCCTGATACACCGCGCCGGTCCAGTCGTAGCCGAATCCCTGCGGCAGCGTTTTCGCCGCCTCCTCCATCGCCGCCACCGCCTGGCCCGAGCTGTAGCCCGGCGCAGCGGCGCCGTTGATGGTCGCCGCGCGGTAGATGTTGTAGCGCTCGTAATATTCCGGCCCGTTGATCGGCTTGGCGTTCACCACCGTCGACAGCGGAACCATGTCGCCGCGCGCGCTCCTCACGTAGAAGCGCTTGACGTCGTCCGGATGCGCGCGCGCCCCGGCCTCGGCCTGCGCCTGCACCTTGAACGTGCGCCCATACAGGTTGAAGTCGTTCACGTAATAGCCGCCGAGAAACATCTGCAACGTGAAGAACACGTCGCTCAACGAGACCCCGTACGTCTTCACCGCGTCGCGATTGATCTCGTATTCGATCTGCGGAATGCCGTCGTTGTAATTGGCGAACACGAACCCGAGCTCCGGCCGCTTGCGCGCCTCGCCGAGAAAGCCCTGCAGCACCTGGCTGAATTGCCCGGGATCGCCGCCCGCGCGGTCCTGCAGCAGGAATTCGAACCCCCCCGCGGTGCCGAGCCCCCGGATCGGCGGCGGGTTCAGCACCAGGATGTTGGCGTCCTTGATCTGGGCGTTCGCAAGACCCGTCAGCGCGCGCAAGATCCCGCCGGCGGTCCGCTGCGGGTCCTTGCGCTCGTCCCACGGCTTGAGCCGGATGAATGCCGTCCCGTTGTATGAGGTGGCCAGTCCGGTGAGCAGATTGAAGCCGGTCAGCGACGCGACGCCGTCGACACCCGGCAGATCGCGCGCAATCGCCGTCAGTTTGTCGACCGCGGCGGAGGTGCGCTCGAGCGACGCGGCGGGCGGCAGTTGCACCACCGCAAACAGATAGCCCTGATCCTCGTCCGGCACCAGTCCGGTCGGGCGCGCGTGGATCAGGCCGTAGACTGCGGCGAGCAGCGCGAGGAACGTGAGCGCAACCAGGGTCGCGCGCCGGATCAGCACCGCGACCGAACTCATGTAGCGTTCGACGAAGGCGGCGAACCAGCGATTGAAGAAGTCGAAGAAGAGCTCGATCAGCCCGTGCGGCTTGTGGTGGCTCGCCGGGCGCAGCAGCAGCGCGCACAGCGCGGGCGTCAGCGTCAGCGCGCACAGCGCCGAGAGCAGCACCGAGGTCGCGAGCGTCAGCGCAAACTGCTTGTAGAGCGCGCCGGTCAGCCCGCCCAGAAAAGCGACCGGGATGAACACCGCGGACAGCACCAGCGCGATCGCGACCACCGGCGCGCCCACGTCGGCCATCGCGGACTTGGCGGCGTCCGGCGGCGACAGGTGCTCGCTGTCGAGCTTGTGCTGCACCGCCTCGACCACGACGATCGCGTCGTCCACCACGATGCCGATCGCGAGCACCATGGCGAACAGCGTGAAAGTGTTGATCGAGAAACCGAGCGCGACGAACACCGCGAACGTGCCGATCAGCGACACCGGAATGGTCAGCATCGGAATCAGCGTCGCGCGCCAGCTCTGCAGGAACACGTACACGACGAGCAGCACCAGCAGGATCGCCGCGAAGAGCGTCTTCACCACTTCTTTCAGCGACTCGGTGACGAACGGCGTCGTGCTGTACGGTATCGAGTAGACGAGGTCGGGCGGAAACCGCTGCGCGAGCTGGTCCATCGTCGTCTTTACCTGCCGGGCCACGTCGAGCGCGTTCGCGTCCGGCGCGAGGAAGATGCCGACGAACACCGCGGCCCGGTCGTCCTCCCTCACGTTGATCGAGTAGTCGACGCCGGCGAGCTCGACGTGCGCGATGTCCTTCAGGCGCACGATCTGGCCGTTCGCCGCCGCGCTCACCACCATGTTCTCGTATTGCCTGGCGTCGGCGAGCCGTCCCTGCACGAATATCGAGTACTGCATCTGCTGGCCCGCAGGCGCCGGGGGCACGCCGACGCGCCCCGCCGGCGCGACGACGTTCTGCTCCTGGACGATTTTGGCGATGTCGCCCGCCGTCACGCCGAGGCGCGCCATCTTGTCGGGATCGAGCCAGATGCGCATGCTGTAATCGCGCGCGCCGAAGATGCGCACGAAGCCGACGCCGTTGATGCGCGAGAGCGCATCCTGGATGTTGAGCAGCGCGTAATTGCTGAGAAACACGTTGTCGAAGGTGCGCTTCGGCGAAGTCAGCGCCAGCACCTCGAGAAAATCGGTCGATTGCTTGCGGACCTGCACGCCCTGGCGGATCACGTCCTGCGGCAGCGAGGTCTGCGCGATCGCCACGCGGTTCTGCACGTCGACCGCCGCGATGTCCTGGTTGGTGCCGACTTCGAAGGTGAGCGTGAGATTGTAGGAGCCGTCGTTCGCGCTCTTCGAATCCATGTAGATCATGTTGCGCGCGCCGTTCACCTGCTGCTCGATCGGCGCCGCGATTGAATCCGTGACCGTCCCCGCATTGGCGCCCGGGAGGTTGGCCGTCACCTGCACCTGCGGCGGCACGATCTGCGGATATTGCGCGACCGGCAGCCCGACCCACGCGACCGCCCCCGCGAGCGTGATGATGAGCGAGATGACCGTCGAGAAGACCGGGCGGTCGATGAAGAAATTGAACATGCTCAGTTCTTGCCTTGGTCCTGCGCGGCTTTGCCAGGCTCGTTTTTGGCGGGTGCGGCCGGCGGTTTCTCCGGCGCGGACTTGCCGCCGTTCGCATCCGCGGGCGTCACGGGCACTGGTTTGACCGGCATGCCGGGACGGACCTTGTTGACGCCTTCGACGATGACGAGCTCGCCGGATTTCAAACCGCTTTCCACCAGCCAGTCGTTGTCGAGCCGCGTGTTCGCGACAATTTCACGGTACGCGGCCTTGCCCTCGGCGTCGACGACGAACACCGAGCGCTTGCCCTGTATCTCCTGCACCGCCTGCTGCGGTATGCGGACGGCGGTTATGTCCTGCATCGCGGGCACGACGACCCTCACGAACTGTCCCGCGCGCAGCTGACGGTCGGGATTCTGCACCGACAGCCGCACCTGCAGCGTGCCGCTTTTCGGATCCACCGCAGCGTCGACGAAATTGAGTTTGCCCGCGAACCTGTATTCGCTGCCGTCGACGAGCCGCAGCCGGAACGGCGGCGCCCTGCCTTTCTCCTCGCCGGGATTGCGCTTGAGCTGCCTTTGCAGGTCGAGCAGTTTCTGCTCGCTGATCGTGAAGTTGACGTAGATCGGGTCGATCGAATACAGCGTCGTCAGCAGCGTCGTGGACGCATTGACGAGCCCGCCGGGCTTGATCAGCGCCTTGCTGATCACGCCGTCGCGCGACGCACGGATCGTGGTGTAGTCGAGATTCAGCACGGCGGTCGTGACCTGGGCCTTGGCCGCTTCCTCGCTCGCCGCGTCGGCGGCTTCCTTGGCGACAGCGGAATCCACGTCCTGCTGGCTGATCGCCTGGTCAGCGAGCAGCGGGCGGATGCGCTCGAGCACCTGCTTTGTATTAATATGGTTGGCTTGGGCCTGCGCCAGGGCTGCTTTCGCCTGGGCGAGCGCCGCGATGAAAGGCTGCTGGTCGATCACGAACAAAAGATCGCCCCTTTTCACGCGCGCGCCGTCCTCGAACGCCTGGCGCTCGAGCACGCCGCTCACGCGGGCGCGGATCTCGACCGTATCGACCGCCTCGGTTTGCGCGACGAATTCCTCGTAAACCGTCACCGGCTGGGCGACGGTTTTGAGCACGCTCACCTCGGGCGCCGGCGGCGGCTGGTTCCCGCCTTTGCCCGAGCACGCCGACAACCCCAGCAGGATCGCAGCCAGCGCGAATGACCCCGGCATCGCGGCACGTCCCGATCCGATCAATGAAATCACAGGCACGGAAATTCTCCCAAGCTAAAACGCAATGTCACGGGAAACCGGAGCCGCAGCTATAAGCGGGGCTGCCCGCGGACCGGCCACAGACGAACACACGGATAGTTGCAAAGCGAAGATACCGCCGCCTGACGCGCGTGCCCGAAACCGGGGCGACACCGCAAATTATTCACGACCGCATATTGCAATTGTGCATGTTATAAGCGATTATGCATAGTAGTTACGAAAATGTAACCATTGGCGGCCGCGGAAAGCTGGATAACGCAATTGTACTAGGGAGCGCGAAATGGCACCAAAACAAAGCACATGTCCAACCACGATCACCTTGCGGGTAATCGGCGGCAAATGGAAGCTGGTCATACTCTGGTACCTGTGGCATGACGCCAAGCGCTTCGGCGAGCTGAAACGCTCGATTTCCGGCATCACGCAGCGCATGCTGACCCAGCAATTGCGCGAGCTCGAGCGCGACGGCGTGGTGTCGCGCAAGGTTTACGCCCAGGTGCCGCCGCGCGTCGAATATGCAATGACCGAATTCGGACGCACGCTGGAACCGATTCTGCGGCTGATGTGCAAATGGGGGGAAGAGCACGCGCGGCGCGTCAACAGCCGCGCCCGCGCCGTCAGCAGCAGCACGAAACCCACCGCATTGGCGGCGTGAGCCGCGCGATCAGCCTGAACTGAACGCCGTTCAGCCGGCGAGCACCCGCGCGAACATGTCGCGGTCGACGTTGCCGCCGGACAATACGAGTGCGATTTTACGACCGCGGTTGCGGCCGCGTTCCTGCAGCGCGCCCGCTAGCGGCGCCGCGCCCGCGCCTTCGGCGACGCAATGCGCCGTGCTGAAATAAAGCCGCATCGCCGCCGCGACTTCGCCGTCAGTCACCTCGAGCACGCGCGCCGCGCCGCGCCAGATCATCTCGAGCGCGGCGTCGTCCGGCACCCGGCACGCCATCCCGTCGGCGAGCTCGGTGGTCACCGGGCATTCGACGCGCTTGCGTTGATCGAACGAGCGCTTATAGGCCGGCGCATGCGCCGACACCACGCCGACGATCTCGGTTTTCAGGCCCAAAGCGTCGCGCGCAGCGATCAACCCGCTGATGCCGGAACCCTGCCCGATCGGCACGTAGACCGTCGCGAGATCGGGCACCGCACGCAATAGCTCCAGGCTGTAGCTCGCGACCCCGCACACGAGGTGCGGATGGAACGCGGGGATCATGTGCAGGTTGCGCTCGGCGGCGAGCCGCGCCGCGTGTTCGCGCGATTCCTGAAAGTCGGTGCCGTGCTCGATCAACTCGACGCCAAGCGCGCGCATGGCCGCATTCTTCTCGCGGCTGTTGCCGTGCGGCACGACAATCGTCGCGCGCATCCCGGCGCGGCGCGCCGCATAGCCGACGGATTGCCCGTGATTGCCGCGCGTCGCCGAAATCACGCCTGCAGGGCGCGCGCCGCCCGCCGCCAGCTCGTGAAAGTAGACGAGCCCGCCGCGCACCTTGAACGCGCCGGTTGGCGTGTAGTTTTCGTGCTTGACCCAAACTTCGGCGCCGAGCTCCGTGCCAAGCAGCGGCCACGCGAACTGCGGCGTCGGCGCAAGCGTCTTGTAGACGATGGCCGCGGCGCGCTCGAGGTCGTCGCGCGTAAAATTGAAATCGGATGTCATGGTGTGTGGTGCAGTGTAGCAAATTGCGGGACAATTACTTCGTGTCATGGCCATCCGCCCGGGGTAAATCATGAAAAAACTGCTGGTAGCATCAGCCGCCGCGTTGTCGGCCGCGCTCTGCCTCAGCGCCGCTGCGCAGCCGGGCCGGTTCGACAACGTGCAGATCAAGACCAGCAAAGTCGCCGCCAACGTCTACATGCTCGAGGGCGAAGGCGGTAACATCGGTGTCTCGATCGGCGCGGACGACGTGTTGCTGGTCGATGGCCAGTTCGGCCCGCTCACCGAGCGGATTCTCGCTGCAATCAAGATCATCACCGACAAACCGGTGCGCTTCGTCATCAACACGCACTGGCACTTCGATCACACCGGGGGCAACGAGAATTTCAGCAAGGCCGGCGCGTTCATCATCGCGCATGAAAATGTTCGCAAGCGCCTGTTGACAGAGCAAAGGATCGAATTCTTCCGGAAACCGTATGGGCCCATGCCGCCGGCAGCGCTGCCGGCAATCACATTCGCCGATACGTTCACTTTCCACCAGAACGGAGATGACCTGACGGCCTTTCACGCACCGCACGCGCACACTGACGGCGACGCCATCGTGCACTTCCGGAAGGCCAACGTCGTGCATATGGGTGACATCTATTTTGCGGGCATCTATCCTTTCATCGACTACGGTACCGGCGGCTCGATCAGGGGTTTCATCGCCGCGGTCGATCGCGTGCTCAAGTTGACCGACGACGACACCAAGATCATTCCCGGCCACGGCCCGCTGTCGAACAAGCGCGAGCTGAAGAACTATCGAGACATGCTCGCAAAGGTGTCCGGCCGCATCGCGAAGATGATCAAGTCCGGCAAGCAACTGCAGCAGGTGATCGCAGCAAAACCTACGAGCGAATTCGACGTGGTGTGGGGCAAAGGCTTTCTCAAGCCCGAGCAGTTCGTCGAGGTCGTCTACACCAGCCTCGCGCCACGCAAGAAATGATGCGCGTATAAAGCGAAAAACAGGCCGCTGATTTTTCTGCTGGAACCGGCAAACCTTGTACTGCGAACGATACGCACCGGGATTATTTGCAGAGCCCGTCAACGCATTCACCAACGTCGCGTTCTTCCTGGCGGCGTGGGCGGCGTGGTCCCTCGCCCGCCGCTCGAACGCTCTCTCTACCGACATCCGCTGGCTGATCGCCCTGTCGATTGCCATCGGGATCGGCAGCGCGTTATTTCATATCTTTGCGGCGGGCTGGACCAGGATCCTGGATGAAGTCCCGATCCTGCTGTTCCAACTCCAGTATCTGTGGTCGTACATGCGGCGCGTCATGATGCGGCGGCGCGGGACCGCTGCTGCATCGATAGCCGTGTTTCTTATCGCGGCTATTTTCAGCAGGCAATTCCCGCACCTTTTGAACGGCTCGCTTGTCTATGCGCCGGCTTTGGCCCTGATGCTGGGCCTGGGCTTGTACCATGTTCTGCAGAACAAACGCGAGCGTTTTCTGCTGCTCGCCACCGCGGGAATTTTCCTTGCCTCGCTTGCTTTTCGCTCAATCGACCAGGCCGCTTGTTCGTATATTCCCGTCGGCACGCACTTCCTGTGGCACGTGCTGAACGGCGCGGTGCTCTACCTGTCGATGCGGGCCCTGATCCTGAATCAGCGACTGCAATCCCGTCAGCCCGGGCGCGGGAATTTCCTGGCGTAAGCCGGCACCGGGATGCCCTTGGGCAGGCGCGGATCGGCAACCGGCTCGCCTGGCACAATCTTCAACGGCATCACGCCGGCCCAGCACTTGAGCGCGTAATCTTCTTCGTCATCTACCGGCGGGCCAGTGCGGATTTTTGCCGACGCTTCGTTGATGCCGAGCTTGAGCACGGTGGCTGCTTTGAGTTCCTTGCGATTGGGCCAGCGGATGTCAGCCCACCGGCCCGGCAGGATGTGCTCTGAAATAATTTCGAGCGCCGCACTCTTCTCTTCGCCTTCGACCAGCCTGGCCTTGCCGAGCACGACGACCGAGCGGTAATTCACTGACGAATGAAACCCGGAGCGCGCAAGCACGAGTCCGTCGACGAGCGTCACGGCCAGGCACAGCGGGATGCCTTTGGCGAGTTCGTTGAGCATGCGGCTCGCGAACGAACCGTGGATGTAGAGCGTGCGGCCTTTGCGGCCGAAGTTGGTCGGGATTACGTACGGCTGGCCGTGCGCCACAAATCCGACGTGGCAATAGAACGTTTCGCCGAGAATCGCCGCGACCGTCTTGAAGTCGTACGCGCCGCGCTTGGGCCGGCGCTTCAGCCGCGTGCGCGGCGTTTTGAGGCTCGCGCAGCCAGCTGCCTTCGGCATCAGTTCTTGTCGTCCTTGAAACCGATCGTCCGGTGCGAGCCGTCGCAATAGGGCTTGGTCTTCGACGCGCCGCAGCGGCACAGCGTGTACTGCGCGGGATCGGATGGCGCGACATCGCATTTCAGATCCGCTACGCCTGTCACGAGATACGGACCGTTCTTCTTGATCTGCACGCACGGCGCAGCGGCAGCCGCACTCTTGCCGCCTGGCGCGGGCGACGGCACGCCGGACGGCGGCGGCGCTTCGCGCGCCGACTTGAATCCGATCTTTTTGTGCGTGCTATCGCAGAATGGCTTGTTGCCCGAGCCGCCGCAGCGGCACAGGTAAAACGGATTCTCGACCGCAATCGCCTCGCCGCGCGAATTGCGGCACTGCGCGACATCCTTGACCATCAGCGGGCCATCAGTGAGTGGTTCGATGGTTGCCATGTCATGTCCTCGGCATTATCGTTTCAAGTCTAAGGTTTAACGTTTAAGGTTCGAACGTTAGACTTTAGACCTTAAACTTTAGACGTTGATGGGACGCTTCACGCCTTGACATCGCCGGCGCGTTGCGCTTCCTCTTCCGCGATTTCCTCTCGGATTTTCGCCATGTCGAGCGCCTTCGCCTGCTCGATCACGCTGTCGATTCCGGCGGCCGGCATCGCGCCCGGCTGCGAGAACAGCATCACTTTCTCGCGGAACAGCATCACGTTCGGGATCGAGCGGATCTGGAAATGCCCGGCGAGCTCCTGCTGCTCTTCGGTGTTGACCTTGCCGAATACGACGTCGGGGTATTTTTCCGATGCCGCTTCGAACGCCGGAGCGAAGGACTTGCACGGTCCGCACCACGGCGCCCAGAAGTCGATCAGCACGATCTCGTTCTCGGTCACGACATCTTCAAAGTTGTCCTTGGTAAGTTCGATAGCAGCCATCGGCGGTCCTATTCAATGAGGTCTCTTGCGGACACAGGCGCGCCGTGCCCGCAAACGGGCCTGCGGCTAACGAGTCCCGGCGCGCGCCCGCACCACGGCGCCCAGAAGTCGATCA
>JBGPFE010000059.1:0-25145 GCA_041483135.1 Gammaproteobacteria bacterium
CGTTGGCGCCTTCGTTGACCAGCATGGCGTCCGGGCTGGTCTTGACGATGTCGCGCACTACGTTCAGCGCGCTGTGGAAATTCATCGGCGTCGGATTCTTGGCCAGGGTCTCGGCCATCTTCGCGATGTTCTTGGTCTTGCGCTCGTCGATGGCACCCAGCCAGTCCGCGGATGGCTGGGGCCAGTTGGCGCCCATAGCGCTAATGACGTTAAGCATCGCCGACACGCAGGAACCGATGTCGCCCACTAGCGGGGCGTCGATGCGGACGTTGCTATCCGCCTCCTGCGGCGAGATGTCGACCTGGATGTACTTCTGGCCGCCCCAGTCCTTGTGGCCCTTGCCGCCCCAGGTCTTGCCCTTGCCGTGCGACAGCAGCCAGTTCAGGCGCGCGCCAATCAGCACCACGACGTCGGCTTCGGGCAGCACGAAAGAGCGGGCTGCCGCGGCCGATTGCTCATGGGTGTCAGGCAGCAGGCCCTTGGCCATGGCCATGGGGAGATACGGGATGCCGGTGCGCTCGATGAGGGCGCGGATGTCCGCGTCCGCCTGGGCGTAGGCAGCGCCCTTGCCCAGCAGGATGAGCGGGCGCTTGGCGCTCCTCAGCAGCGCGAGGGCGCGCTGCACGGCGTCCTGGGCCGGGATCTGGCGCGGCGCCGGATCGACCACCTTGATCAGCGATTTTCTTCCGGCCTCCGCGTCCATGGTCTGCGCGAACAGCTTGGCCGGCAGGTCGAGATAGACGCCGCCCGGGCGGCCTGAGACGGCGGCGCGGATGGCGCGCGCAATCCCCACACCGATGTCCTCGGCGTGCAGCACGCGGTAAGCGGCCTTGGCGAGCGGCTTGGCGATAGCCAACTGGTCCATCTCCTCGTAGTCACCCTGCTGCAGGTCGACGATCTCGCGCTCGCTGGAGCCGCTGATGAGGATCATCGGGAAGCAATTGGTGGTGGCGTTGGCCAGTGCGGTCAGGCCGTTCAGGAAGCCGGGGGCGGACACCGTCAGGCAGATGCCGGGCTTTTGCGTCATGAAGCCGGCGATGGCGGCGGCGTTGCCGGCGTTCTGCTCATGGCGGAACGAAATCACACGCATGCCCGCGGCCTGCGCCTTGCGGGTGAGGTCGGTGATCGGGATACCGGGCAGACCGAAGATCGTGTCGATGCCGTTGAGTTTGAGGGCATCGATGACCAGGTGAAAGCCGTCGGTCACTTCTTTGGTGCCGGCGGCAGTGCCCTTGCTTTCAGTAACGGTATCCATCGAAGTCTCCTGTTAACAAAAAAGGTGTTCAATCCGCTCGGGACTACCTTTTTTTGAAGGGTTTTAAATATATGCAGCGCGCGCGCGAAGCGCCTTGACCACGGTCAATAAACCCCGTTTTGGTATACTGTTCGCGCACCAAACCGCCCTGCCGTAGCACCCGACACAGCGTTGTTTCACAAGCCGATGACCTCCCTCGCCCGCCACCCGGAAGCCAAAATCGTGCGGGTGCAACTGCGCCAGAATCTGGTGCTGCGGCCCATGACGCGCGAGCAATGGGATGAGCTCGAGCCGTTGCTCGACATCGCCGATTACGCGAAAGGCGCGCTGCTCGAAAACCAGGGCGATTCGTCGATGCAGCAATATTTCATCCTCGACGGCATACTCAAACGCGTGGTGTCGAACGCGGAGGGCCGCGAGATGATCCTGCGCTTCGCCGCCGAGACCGAAATCGACACGAGCTACGCGGCGTGGCGCCTCAAAACCCCGATTCCGTATTCGATACGCTCCGTCACGCGAGTGCGCACCGCGCGGCTGGCGATGGAAGAGTGGGCCGCATTCATGGAACGTCACTCGTCGGTCAAAAGTCAGTTCGAATTCGAGGTGATGAAATTGATGAGCGAAGTGATGGCGCACACCATAACGCTGCACCTGCTCGATGCGCCAGGCCGCGTCGCGCGCTTCATGCGCAAGCACGCGGCGCTGGTCGAGCGCCTGCCGAAAAAAGAGCTCGCCTCCTACCTCAACCTGTCGCCTGAAACCCTGTCGCGCCTCAAGCGCCGCGGTAAAATCGACCTGCAGTAGCAAGCCGCGTCAATCGCCGCGCAGGCGCAGCAGCAGCATCGACAGCAACGGCCAGAACAGCATCACCAGCGCCAGCGCGGTGATGCCGCCGACCAGCCAGTTCGAAAAAAAGATTCCCATTTCGCCCTGCGACATCAGCATCGACTGGCGGAACGCATTTTCCGCGTTATCCCCGAGCACCAGCGCCAGCACCATCGGCGCCAGCGGATAATCGAGCTTCTTGAACACGTAACCGACGACGCCGAACAGCAGCATGTACCAGATGTCGAGCATCGCACTGTGCACGGTGTAGGCACCGATCGCGCAGATCACGATGATGATCGGCGCGATGATCGAAAACGGCACGCGCAGGATCGCGGCGAACAGCGGCACGCAGGTGAGCACGATGATGAGCCCGGCGATGTTGCCGAGGTACATGCTCGCGATCAGGCCCCATACGAAATCCTTCTGCTCGACAAACAACAGCGGCCCCGGCTGCAGACCCCAGATCAACAGGCCCCCGAGCAGCACTGCCGCAGTCGGCGAACCGGGGATGCCGAGCGCGAGCATCGGCAACAAGGCAGAAGTGCCGGCGGCGTGCGCGGCGGTTTCCGGCGCCACCACGCCTTCGAGCTGGCCGGTGCCGAACTTGTCGCCGTCGCGCGACATGCGCTTGGCGATGCCGTAGCTCATGAACGACGCCGGCGTCGCGCCACCTGGCGTGATCCCCATCCAGCAGCCGATCAGGCAGCTGCGCAACAAAGTCAGCCAGTACTGCGGCAGCTTTTTCCACGTTTCCAGTACGACCTTGGGGTTGATGGTGGCGGACTTGCCCGTAAACGACAACCCTTCTTCCATCGTCAGCAGGATCTCGCCGATGCCGAAGAGCCCGATCACCGCGATCAGGAAATCGAACCCGCGCATGAGATCGGTGAAACCGAAGATCAGCCGCAACTGACCGGTGACCGTGTCCATGCCGACTGCGGCAAGCGCAAAGCCCAGCATCATCGCCGCGAGCGTCTTGAACGGCGAGCCCTTGCCCATGCCGATGAAACTGCAGAAAGTGAGCAGGTAGACCGAAAAAAATTCAGGCGGGCCGAATTGCAGCGCGAATTTCGCGACCAGCGGCGCGAGAAAGGTGATCATCACCACTGCAACGAACGCGCCGACGAACGACGAGGTAAAAGCGCCGGTCAACGCTTCCCCGGCGCGCCCCTGCTGCGCCATCGGATAGCCGTCGAAAGTGGTCGCGACCGACCATGGCTCGCCCGGAATATTGAACAATATCGACGTGATGGCGCCGCCGAACAGCGCGCCCCAGTAGATGCACGACAGCATGATGATCGCGGAAGTCGGCGGCATCGTGAATGTGAGCGGCAGCAGAATCGCAACGCCGTTGGCGCCGCCGAGGCCCGGCAGCACGCCGATGATCACGCCGAGCACGATGCCGATCATCATCAGCAGCAAATTGAACGGCGTCAGCACGACCGCGAAACCGTGAAACAAAGCGCCGAGTTCTAACAACTTGCGTCCCCAAACTTAAACATTCGGCGTGCCGGATCTACAATCAATAGCCGAGGAAACGCAGCGGATCGAGATCACCTTTGAATAGCGGCACCTTGAACCACACCTCGAACATCAGGAAAAAGCAGACGTTGGTTCCCAGGCCGACGGTAACGCTCTTGAACCATGAATATTTGCCGAGCCACAGCATGAATACGGTGATGTAAATCGCGGATGCCACGTACAAGCCGACATATTGCACACCCAGCACGTATATCACCGCCGGGATCAACACTGTCAGCACCAGCTTTAACGGCCCCCAGGCGACGAACACCCCACCGTCTTCGGATTTAGTCAGTAGCGCCTGCACGAAGGTCACCAGGCACGCCACGCAGATCAATAACCCCACGTAGAATGGGAAGTATCCCGACTGGGGCCCGTCACTGCCCCATTTGGATCCCAGACGGTAGCTGTCGAACACCACGATCGCGCCCAGCGTAAACAGCAGCAGTGCGACGACGATGTCCGCCGTGCGGATCGAAACGCCAGCGCGCTTGCCGGCGCCGGATTGTTGATTATCGTCCATGAAAATGATTGAGCTTGCCTGTCACGGCGGCGCGCCACTACGCGAACGCCGATGCGAAGACCGCGCCGGAGCAGCGCGGTCTTCGTAGGGAAAAAATTACGGCTTGGCCAGGAACCCCGCTTCCCGCATCAATTCGCGGTGGGTGTTTTCAGCTTTCTCGACCCACTTCGCGTACTCGGGGCCGCTCATGAAAGTGGTGTTGAACGCGCCATCTTCCATGAATTTCTTCCATTCCGGGGTTTCGCGCACCTTCTTGAACAAACCGACGTAAAAATCGACCTGCTCTTTGGTGACGCCGGCCGGCATGAAAATGCCGCGCAGCATCACGTAGTCGGTCGGAACGCCAGCTTCTTTGCAGGTCGGGATATCGTACCACGACATCGTCTCGGTCACCTTGTTCTTGTACGGCATGCGCACGTCGTCGAACACGCACAGCGGCCGCAGCTTGCCGGCGCGCCATTGCGCGACCGCTTCGATCGGGTTGTTGACGCTAGAATCAATGTGATTGCCGACGAGTTGCACCGCCACGTCGCCGCCGCCTTTGAACGGAATATAGGTAAATTTGACGCCAGCGGCTTTTTCGATTGCGACGGTGATGATCTGGTCTTCCTGCTTGGACCCGGTGCCGCCCATCTTGAATTTATTGGGCCCGCCGGCCTTCACAGCGGCCAGATATTCCTTGGCGGACTTGTACGGGGTGTCGGCATTGACCCACAACACGAACTGGTCGAGCGCCAGCATCGCGACCGGCGTCAGATCCTTCCAGTTGAAGGGCACGCCGGTTGCCATCGGCGTCGTGAACAGGTTGGAAAGCGTGATGATGATTTTGTGCGGTTCGCCTTTCGAGTCCTTGACGGCGAGGAAACCCTCTGCACCCGCGCCGCCCGACTTGTTGACGACGATGATCGGCTCCTTCATCAGGTTATTCTTGGTAACCACGCCCTGGACAAACCGCGCCATCTGGTCGGCGCCGCCGCCGGTGCCGGCCGGCACCACGAATTCCACCGGCTTGGTCGGTTCCCAGCCGGCCGCGAACGCGGCCGGTACCGCCGCGACGAAGGCGGCCGCAATCAGCGCGCACGATGCGCGCCGCAATATCAATGCTGAGCTGTTATACATATCACCCTCCTGAGGTGGTTGTGATTAATCAACATACTCGCCCGCTGTTGGCGGTTTCTTATGACCAGGACCCGCATTATCATCCGAAAACCCGCGGTAGATGAATTGACCGCAATCAAGTTTTCACGGTATTCGAATGCCCGGACCGCCTTCCCCCGCTACTTCACCAGCAAAACCGGCACGTCCACCAGGTGCAGCACCTTGGTGGCCACCGAGCCGAGCAGCATGTTGGCCACCGAGCCCGCGCCGCGGGTGCCCATTACGACCTGCTCGATCTTCAGATCCTTGGCGTATCGCGCGATGGTTTCGCCGAAATCCCCGACGCCGATGTGGTACTCGTACTTGAGACCCGCGGCATCGAGCAGCTTGCGCGCGGGCGCCAGCGCCTTGATGCTCTCGTCGTGGTGAAAGCGTTTCGCCTCCTCGCCCACGCCCCGGATCGTGCCTGGAAACGGATGCTGCACGTTGAGCAGATGGATCTCCAGCGGCTCCTTGTAGTGCGGCGCCTTGCGGATCACGAAATTGACCGTGTGCAGGGAATTTTCGGAGCCGTCAATGGGTATCAAAACACGCAGCATGTATGGATCTCCAATTTCGATCGTGTTTATTTATTCTGCTGATCGTCGGCGGCGAGATCGACTACTTTCACTTCCGCCTTTTCGGCACGCGCCGCCAGCCATTTGCCCGCTATGACCACGACCACTGCCCCCGCGATTTGCGCCCAGCTCACTTCGCCGATCAGCGGCACGTGTATCTCCAGCCACGGCATATTAGCACTGATCCAGTCCACCACTACCGGATCGGTGACCAGCAACTCGCCCGCCACCGCACCGATAAGGGCCGCGCCGATTACGACGATGATCGGATAGCGTTCCATCAGCCTCATCAGAATCGTCGCGCCAAAAATCACGAGCGGGATGCTGATCGCAAGCCCCAGCACCAGCAGCAGGATGCTGCCTTTCGCCGCGGCGGCCACCGCGACCACGTTGTCAAGGCTCATCACCAGGTCCGCGATCAGGATGATCTTGATCGCCTGAATCAGGTTATCCGAGCTTTCGATGTCCGGGTCGCCGTCTTCAGGCATCAGCAGCTTGACCGCGATCCAGAACAACAACAGCCCGCCGATGATCTTGAGATAGGACACCTTCAGCATCTCGACGGCGATGATGGTGAGGACAATCCGCAACACCACCGCCGCGCCCGCGCCCCAGAATATGGCTTTGCCTTGCTGGTGCTTGGGCAGCGAAAGCGCCGCAAGCGCGATGACCACCGCGTTGTCCCCGGACAGGATGATGTTGACCCAGATGATTACCCCTAATCCGGTCCAGAAATGCGCTGTCTGTATCTCTGCTATCAAATCCATGAAACCTTTCCTCCCGGCCCGACCGCGGTCGAGCCTCCTCGCGCCGTAAATAGGGGGCCTTATGATACCCGAGCGTCCTGGCGCGCACCATCCAAAAAACCAGTTCGGCGCCAGCGCCGGCCTGGGAGCTAAAACAGCCCGACCACCCTGCCCTCGTCGTCGAGGTCGATTTTCTCCGCCGACGGCACCTTGGGGAGTCCCGGCATGGTCATGATGTCGCCGCACACCATGACGACGAATTCCGCGCCGGCGGCGAGCCGCACTTCGCGCACGTTGATCACGTGGCCCGACGGCGCGGCGCGCAGCTGCGGGTCGGTCGAGAACGAGTACTGCGTCTTGGCGACGCACACCGGGTAGTGTCCGTAGCCGTCGTCCTGCAGCTTCTTGATCTGCGCGCGCACCTTGGCGTCGGCGGTCACGTCGGACGCGCCGTAGATCTTGGTCGCGATGGTCTTGACCTTGTCCCACAGCGGCAGCGCATCTTCGTAAACATATTTGAAGTTGGACGGCACCTTCTCGACCAGATCGACCACGGTGCGTGCCACTTCCTCCGCACCCTTGCCACCGTCGGCCCAGTGCGTCGCCAGAATCACAGGGGCTTCGTGGTGCGCCATTTTTCTCTTCAGCAGCTCGATCTCGGCGGGGGTGTCGAAGTTGAAACGGTTGATCGAAACCACACACGGCAGTCCGTAGTGGTTGCGTATGTTGTTGACGTGGCGCTCGAGATTGGTAATGCCCTTCTCCAGCGCCGCGAGGTTCTCCTTGTTGACCTCCTTGAGGTCGACCCCGCCGTGGTATTTGAGCGCGCGCCCCGTCGCCACGATCACCACCGCCGCCGGGCGCAGCCCCGATTTGCGGCATTTGATGTCGATGAATTTCTCCGCGCCGAGGTCGGCACCGAAGCCGGCTTCAGTCACCACGTAATCGCAAAGCTTCAACGCGGTCTTGGTTGCGATCACCGAGTTGCAGCCATGCGCGATGTTGGCAAACGGCCCGCCGTGGATGAACGCCGGGTTGTTCTCGAGCGTCTGCACCAGGTTCGGTTGCAGCGCGTCCTTCAGCAGCACCGTCATCGCGCCGTGCACGCGCAAGTCGTGTGCATGGACCGGTTTCTGGTCGCGCGTGTAACCGACCACGATGTTGCCGAGCCGCGTCTTGAGGTCCTTGAGCGAATTCGACAGACAGAAAATCGCCATCACTTCGGAGGCGACCACGATGTCGAAACCGTCCTGGCGCGGGTAACCGTTGCCGGGGCCGCCGAGTGCCACCGTGATGTCGCGCAGCGCGCGGTCGTTCATGTCCATCACGCGCTTCCAGGCGATGCGCCGCACGTCGATGCCGAGCGCGTTGCCGTGGTGGATGTGATTGTCGAGCGCCGCCGCGAGCAGGTTGTTGGCGAGTCCGATCGCGCTGAAGTCGCCGGTGAAATGCAGGTTGATGTCTTCCATCGGCACCACCTGCGCATAGCCGCCGCCGGCGGCGCCGCCCTTCATGCCGAACACCGGCCCGAGGCTCGGCTCGCGCAGGCAGATGATCGCTTTCTTGCCGATCCTGTTGAGCGCGTCCCCCAGGCCGACCGTGGTCGTGGTCTTGCCTTCGCCTGCCGGCGTCGGCGTGATCGCCGTCACCAGGATCAGCTTGCCGTCTTTCTTCTTGGCCAGGCTGTCGACGTAGCCGAGCGAAATCTTGGCCTTGTAGTGGCCGTAGGGTATGAGCTGGTCTTCAGGAATGCCGAGCTTTTCGGCGACCTTGGTGACGCGCTGCATCTTCGCGGCTTGCGCGATTTCAATATCCGATAACTGCATGACGCTTTATCCTTAATCCGACTGTTGAAATTACGGGCAGGTTCTTGTTGTGCCGCACGCGTTCACGCGGTGAGCCGGCAATATAGGCCGCGGCCCACAGCCCGGCCTTGACCGCAGTCAATTTTACCGGATTCCGCCGGCGCGGCGGCTCAGGTGGTTGCGAGCTGCTTGAGCGCCTGGCCGCCGCCGTAGCTCGAGCGCGGCGTGAGTTCGCCGCCGCGCATCACTTTCACCGCGCAATATTTGAATTCCGGAATCTTGCCGAACGGGTCGAGCACCGGATTAGTGAGCAGGTTCGCCGCCGCCTCGTAATAACAGAACGGGATGAACACTGCGCCGCGCGGCGTGCCGTCGTCGGCGCGCGCATAGAGCGAGATGATGCCGCGCCGCGACTCGACCGTAATCACGTCGCCGGGTTTGGCGCCGATCGCGTCGAGGTCGAGCGGATGCAGCGACGCAACCGGTTCGGGCTCGATCGCATCGAGCACCGCGGCGCGCCGCGTGATCGCTCCGGTGTGCCAGTGCTCGAGCTGGCGTCCCGTGATCAGCACGAACGGGAATTCGCGGTCGGGCTGCTCCGCCGCGGGAATGATGTCGGCCGGCACCAGCTTCGCGCGGCCGGTCGGCGTCGGGAATTTATCGACGAACACCACGGGTTGCCCGGGATCACCTTCCTTTTCGCACGGATAAGTGACGCAGCTTTCAGCTTCCAGCCGCTCCCAAGTGATGCCGGCGATCGACGGCATCGCCTTGCGCATCTCGTTGAATACGTCTTTCGGCCCGCCGTAATTCCAGTCGAGCCCGATGCGGCGCGCGATCTCCTGGATGATCCACAGATCCGGTTTCGCATCGCCCGGTGCAGCAAGCGCCTGGCGGCCGAGCTGCACCATGCGGTCGGTGTTGGTCACGGAGCCGCTCTTCTCCGGCCATGCGGTCGCCGGCAGGATCACGTCGGCGTGGTAGCAGGTTTCGGTCAGAAAGATTTCCTGCACCACCAGACAATCGAGCTTGGCGAGCGCTTCGCGCGCATGATGCGCGTCGGGGTCCGACATCGCCGGATTCTCGCCCATGATGTACATGCCGCGGATCTTGCCGGCGTGCACCGCTTCCATGATCTCGACCACCGTGAGCCCGGGCTTCGGATCGAGTGTAGCGCCCCACAGCTTTTCGAAGCGCGCGCGCGCTTCGGCATTGTCAACGCGCTGATAATCCGGAAACACCATCGGGATCAGCCCCGAGTCGGACGCGCCCTGCACGTTGTTCTGGCCGCGCAATGGATGCAGCCCGGTGCCAGGTCGGCCGATCTGGCCGGTCATCATGCACAGCGCGATCAGGCAACGCGCGTTGTCGGTGCCGTGGATATGCTGCGAAATGCCCATGCCCCACAGGATCATCGAGCCTTTCGACGTTGCGTACAAACGGGCAACGGCCTTGATCGTCTCGGCGGGAATGCCGCAGACCGGCGCCATCGCCTCCGGGCTGTAGTTGGCGACGTTCTTCTTCAGGTCCTCGTAGCCGATGGTGCGGGCGCGGATGAAGTCCTCGTTGACGAGCCCTTCGTGCACTATCGTGTGCATCATCGCATTCAGCAGCGCAACGTCGGTGTCCGGCTTGAACTGCAGGAAGTGCGTGGCGTGGCGCGCGAGGTCCGATTTTCGCGGGTCGGCGATGATCAGCTTGGTGCCGCGCTTGACCGCGTTCTTGATCCAGGTCGCCGCCACCGGGTGGTTCGAGGTCGGATTGGCGCCGATCAGCAGCACCACCTCCGCATTCGTCACGTCGTTGACCTGGTTCGATACCGCGCCCGAATTTACGCCTTCCATCAGCGCCGCGACGCTCGAGGCGTGGCACAGCCGCGTGCAGTGATCGACGTTGTTGCTGCCGAAGCCGGTGCGCACCAGCTTCTGGAACAGATACGCCTCTTCGTTGCTGCCTTTCGCCGAGCCGAAGCCGCACAGCGCTTTTCTGCCCGCTTTTTCCCCACCCTTATCGCGGATTTTCTTCAGCTTGCCCGCGGCGAGATCGAGCGCTTCTTCCCACGTCGCTTCGCGGAAATACTCGAGCGGATTGGCGGGGTCCATCGCAAACTCGGCCGTCTTCGGCACGCCCGGTTTGCGGATTAGCGGCCTGGTCAGGCGCTGCTTGTGCTGCACGTAGTCGAAGCCGTAGCGGCCCTTGACGCACAGACGGTTGTGGTTCGACGGTCCGTCACGGCCGTCGACGTAGAGGATCTTGTTGTCCTTGATGTTGTAAGTGAGCTGGCAGCCGACGCCGCAATACGGGCACACCGAGTGCACCTGCCGGTCGGGCTTCACCATGCCGACGTCGCGCGCCGGCATCAGCGCGCCGGTCGGGCACGCCTGCACGCATTCGCCGCACGCGACGCACGTCGATTCGCCCATCGGATCGTCGAGATCGAACACGATTTTCGAATGCTCGCCGCGGAACGCGTAGCCGATCACGTCGTTGACCTGCTCCTCGCGGCACGCGCGCAGGCAGCGCGTGCACTGGATGCACGAATCGAGATTGACCGCGATGCCGTGGTGCGACAGGTCGGCCTTGACCTGATGGCGTGGCGCAAAGCGCGGCTTGCCGATCTTGAGCCTCGCCGCCCAGTGATCAAGCTCCGACTTGAGCGTGTGGCGCTCTTTCGGCATGTCCGAAAGCAGCAGCTCGAGCACCATTTTCTGCGATGCGATCGCGCGCGCGTTGTCGGTCGTCACTTCCATGCCGGGGGCGGGCTTTCTGCAGCACGACGGCGCGAGCACGCGCTCGCCCTTGATCTCGACCATGCACGCGCGGCAGTTGCCGTCGGGGCGCAGGCCTTCCTTGTAGCACAGGTGCGGGATCTCGATGCCGAGGCGCTTGGCGGTCTGGATAATGGTCTCGTTGCCGTAGCCGACCACATCCTTGCCGTTCAACTTGAACTCCACCGGCATCGCTTCGTATTCCTGTTTGCTCATCGCAGTCATGATGCTCACTCCGTTCGCGGCTTTCAGCTATCAGCTGTCAGCGTTCAGTAACTTCATATCACGATAAGTCACGGTTCCGGCTGCAAGCTGATCGCTGGATGCTATCACTCTATCTCATGCCCAAAATGCTTGGCCACGCAGAGCACCGGATTCGGCGCCGCCTGGCCCAGGCCGCATATGGATGCGTCCGCCATTGCGCCTGAAAGTTCCTCGAGCAAATCCTTGTTCCATTTCGGCGCCCGCATCAGGGTAAGCGCCTTGGCGGTGCCGGCGCGGCATGGCGTGCACTGGCCGCATGACTCGTCGGCGAAGAACTTCATCAGGTTGCGCGCGGCGGCACTCGCTTTATCGTGATCCGACAGGATGATCACCGCGGCCGAGCCGATGAAGCAGCCGTGCGCCTGCAGGGTGTCGAAATCGAGCGGTACGTCGCCCATGCCCGCCGGCAGGATGCCGCCCGATGCGCCGCCCGGCAGATAGGCGTAGAACTTGTGGCCGGGCAACATGCCGCCGCAAAATTCGTCGATCAATTCTTTGACCGTGATGCCCGCAGGCGCGAGATGCACGCCAGGCTTCTTCACGCGCCCCGACACCGAAAACGAACGCAATCCTTTGCGGCCATGGCGGCCGTGTCCGGCAAACCAGCCGGCGCCTTTTTCCAGAATGTCGCGCACCCAGTGCAGCGTTTCCATGTTGTGCTCGAGCGTCGGGTAGCCGAACAGTCCGACCTGCGCCACGTACGGCGGGCGCAGCCTGGGCATGCCGCGCTTGCCTTCGATCGATTCGATCATCGCCGACTCTTCGCCGCAAATGTAAGCGCCCGCTCCGCGCCGCAGATAGATGGGCGGCAGCGGGCAGGGCGGACTTTTCTGCAAAGCCGCGAGCTCGCGCTCGAGTATCGCGCGGCACCCCGCGTACTCGTCGCGCAGATAGATGTAGACCTCGGAAATCTGCGCCGTCCACGCCGCGATCACCATGCCATCGAGAAAACGGTGCGGGTCGCGCTCGAGGTAGTAGCGGTCCTTGAATGTTCCCGGTTCGCCTTCGTCGATATTGATCGCCATCAGCCGCGGGCGCGCTTCGGCGCGCAATATGCGCCACTTGCGCCCGGCCGGGAAACCGGCGCCGCCAAGACCGCGCAGGCCGGAGGATTCCATCGTCTTGAGAACGTCCTCGGCGTCGCGCTTGCCGGCAAGACATTCGGCCGCAATCCGGTAGCCGCCCTGCTTGCGATACTCGTCGTAGCCGATGTACTTGGCGACCGCGCAGCGCGTATTTTTCGCCGTCACCTGCGCTTTGATTTTTTCGACCGTCGCCTGCGCGACCGGGTTCTGGCCGACCACCGCTGCCGGCGCCTGCTCGCAGCGCCCGATGCACGGCGCCGGGATCACACGCACGCCCGGACCGAGCGTGGCTTGCAGCTTTTCCAGCAGCGGCTGCGCGCCGGCAAGCTCGCACGACAATGAATCGCATACGCGCACGGTCAGCGCTGGCGGTGAAACGTTACCTTCCTTGATCACGTCGAAATGATGATAAAACGTCGCAACTTCGTAGACCTCGGTCGTCGCGAGCTTCATTTCCCGCGCAAGCGCAACGATGTGCGCAGCCGATATGCAGCCGTATCTGTCCTGGATTTTATGCAGGTGCTCGATCAGCAGATCGCGCCGGCGCGGCGCGCTGCCCAGCAAAGCCAGCACTTCGGCCAGCGCCGTGGCGTCGGGCGCGCGGCCTTTCAATTTGCCGCGTTTGGTTTTAATCGTTCCTCCGTCCAACTCTGACTCCTCTGCATTACTGGTGCATGCAATATGAAACAGGCGCGGGCGCTATCGAAACAAAATACACCCTGACCCGCGGGTGCGAATCAAACGGCTTGATACGGCAAATTCGATTCCACCGACTATTTCAGTATCGACTTGAGCAACTTGCCCATTTCGGCGGGGTTGCGCGTCACCTTGATGCCGCACTCTTCCATGACCGCCAGTTTCTCTGCTGCCGTACCTTTGCCGCCCGAAATAATCGCGCCGGCATGGCCCATGCGCTTGCCCGGCGGCGCAGTTACCCCCGCGATAAAGCCGACGACCGGCTTCTTCATATTAGCCTTGATCCAGCGCGCGCACGTTTCTTCGTCCGAACCGCCGATCTCGCCGACCATGATCACCGCTTCGGTCTGCGCATCGTCGTTGAACATTTTCATGATATCGATGTGCTTGAGTCCGTTGACCGGGTCGCCGCCGATGCCGACGCAGGTCGATTGGCCAAGGCCCTGCTCCATGAGTTGTCCGACCGCTTCGTACGTGAGCGTGCCGGAGCGCGACACCACGCCGACCGGCCCCTTCTTGTGGATGTGACCCGGCATGATGCCGATCTTGATTTCATCGGGCGTGATCACGCCCGGGCAGTTCGGGCCGATCAGCCTGGTGCGCTTGCCCTGCATTTTGTACTTGGTGCGGATCATGTCGCGCACCGGTATGCCTTCGGTAATGCAGATCACGAGATCGAGGTCCGCCGCAACCGCCTCGTCGATCGCCGCGGCCGCGAAAGGCGGCGGCACGTAAATCACCGACACATTGGCGCCGGTTTTCTGCCTGGCTTCCTTCACCGTCGCAAAAATCGGAATGCCTTCGTACGACTCGCCCGGTTTTTTCGGGTTGACGCCCGCGACGTAGCAATTCCTGCCGTTCGCGTACTCCCTGCCCATCCGGGTGTGGAACTGGCCGGTCTTGCCGGTGATGCCCTGGGTCATCACCCGGGTATTTTTGTTGATGAGTATCGGCATGGCTACGTTCCCGCGCCTTGCGCCGCTTTCACCACCTTCGCGGCGGCGTCGGCCATGTTGCTGCCGGAAATGATCGGCAGCCCCGACTCGGCGAGGATTTTCTTGCCGAGATCGACGTTCGTGCCTTCGAGCCGCACCACCAGCGGCACCTTGATGTGCACCTCTTTCGCCGCGGCGACCACGCCTTCGGCGATCACGTCGCATTTCATGATGCCGCCGAAAATGTTGACGAGGATTGCCCTGATATGCGGATTCTTGAGCATGATCTTGAACGCCTCGGTCACTTTCTCGGTCGAGGCGCCGCCGCCGACGTCGAGAAAGTTGGCAGGGCTGCCGCCGTAGAGCTTGGTGATGTCCATCGTCGCCATCGCCAAACCCGCGCCGTTGACCAGGCAGCCGATGTTGCCGTCGAGCGATATGTACGAGAGATCGAATTTCGAGGCCTCGATCTCGGCCGGGTCTTCCTCGTCGAGGTCGCGCATCGCGACGATGTCGGGATGGCGGAACAACGCGTTATCATCGAAATTCATTTTTGCATCGAGCGCGACCACGTCGCCGTCGCCGGTCAGGATCAGCGGGTTGATTTCGGCAAGCGACGCATCGGTCTCATCGAACGCCTTGTACAATCCCTGCAGCGCCGGACGCGCTTTCGCGAGCGACGCCCCGGGAATGCCGATCTTGCGCGCAATCTCGTCCGCCTCGCTGTCTTTCAGCCCGGCCGCCGGGTCGATGAACACCTTGTGGATTTTCTCCGGCGTCTTGGCGGCGACTTCCTCGATGTCCATGCCGCCTTCGCTGCTCGCCATCAGGCACACGCGCTGCGTGCCGCGATCGACCACCATGCCGACGTAGAGTTCTTTCTTGATATCGGCGCCCTCTTCGACCAGCAAGCGGCGCACTTCCTGGCCCTGCGGGCCGGTCTGATGCGTCTTCAGCATCATGCCGAGGATCTGGCCTGCGTGCTGCTTCACCTCGTCGGCCGATTTCGCGAGTTTCACGCCGCCGCCCTTGCCGCGGCCGCCGGCGTGGATCTGGGCTTTCACCACCCACACTTTGCCGCCGAGTTTCCTGGCCGCCTCGACCGCTTCGTCGACACTGAAGCAGGGTATGCCGCGCGGCGTCGCGACGCCGTACTTGCGCAGGATTTCTTTCGCCTGGTATTCGTGGATCTTCATCAAGCCTTCCCGGTATTGGATCGCCGGCCGCAACGGGCCGCCGAGCACAAGTTGACGATAACTTAACTGCGCATGCGCGATGCTGCCTTGACCGTAGTCAATATTGGAGGATGAGTGAAGTGAAACATTCGCCGAGAATGGTCGCGAAATACGCGGTCCGAGTCCGCTCGCCGCCGCCCATTTCGGTCGACCAGCTCGACCTCACCGCGCGCGCCAGCAAGCCGCGCAAGTATAGCCGAATCGAATCATTATCTGCCGCGCCGGCGCGGCATGCTGGTACCGTACGCGCATGCGCAACGCCTGCGGCAAGCGCATGGCGCCCGCGCTGAAGCGGTGCAATGGCGTGCGTTATCGAATCCGTGGCTCGATTAAAGTACCGATTTTGCGTTGCAACAACAAGACCGCGCCAAAGGCTTAGACCGAGTAAAGACCCAGGTATGCGATGAGATGCCGCGCGAATGACGGACAAAAAAAAGCGCAACCCCGGGGGGTTGCGCTAAGTTTCCACCAAAGGAGGAGGTTTTGGAGGATATGCGCCGACACCTGTAAAGATGCCCAACGCGTCGCTATTATGACCGAATCCGGGACAGCCTGCAAGCGATTTCTGCTGCTATGCAATATATTTGCCGATTTGGAATTGATACGATATATATATCGTTAAAAATCATGATATTGAATTGAACAACCGGCCGGATGTCCGCCGCCCGAGGTGGGCATATTGCTGGCGACAGGGTGCAACGAATGGTGCTAGTGCCGTTCCAACTTGATTGGCCTAATGACCACGAGGATCCTTCTGCAGAATATCGTGCCTCGATCACGCCTCACAGATAGCTCGGAATAGTTGGAACGGCACTAGCGCACCACCATGACCGGTATCTTGGAATAGGTGAGGACTTTACGCGTCTCGCTGCCCAGCAACACCGCCGCCAGCCCTTTGCGTCCGTGCGAATGCAGCAGGATCAGATCGCAGTCTTTGGCGTTCGCTGTCTTGAGGATCGCGTCGTACGGATGATCGCTGGTTTCACATACCGTTTCGCACGGCACGCCGGCCGCAGCGCAGGTTTTCTTGATGAAGTCGAGATAGTTGTCGGCGCGCACGCGTGCTTCCTTCTCGATGCGCTCTTCGGTGACCGGATCGAACGCGCCTTCGTACGCGATCATCAGGTGGTAATCGGGAATCGCGTGCACGCCGGTCACGCGCGCGCCGTGAAACTTGGCGAGTTCGACGCCGGTACGAATGGCTTTCTTCGACAGTTCGGAACCATCGGTGGGGATCAGGATATGCTTGAACATATGACCCTCCTGCGCGGAAGCCTCGGTAGCGACCTTATAACAAACCGCCGCACCGATATCAAATCAATCGCGCGGAACCGGCAAGAAGCTTGATTTATCACCGGGTTGCGCCGCGCAATTCGACGATACACAAGCCGCATCAGTCGGGCTTGATGCCGGCTGCCGCCGCGACCTTGATCCATTTCGCGATTTCGGCGCGGTTGAACTGGTCGTACTCTTCCGGCGTGCTGGCCACGACCTCGGCACCCTGCTTGGCAAGGTTTTCTTTCACGGCCGGGTCGTTGAGCGCCTTCACCAGCGCGGCGTGGATGCGGTCGATGATCGTTCGCGGTGTGCCGGCTGGCGCCATCAGGCCAAAACCGCTCGACACCACGAAGCCGGGGAGACCCGATTCCTCCATCGTCGGCACATCGGGAGCTGCGCCGGAGCGCTGTTTTCCGGTCTGCGCGATCATGCGCAGTCGGCCGGTGCGCACCTGCTGGATCGCCGCCGGCATGCTCGGAAACTGCATCTGCACGTGGCCGGCGACGAGATCGACCATCGCCTGTCCCGTCCCCTTGTAGGGAATATGGACCATCTTGATTTTGGCCATGGAACTCAGCAGCTCCGCCGCAAGATGGCCCACGGTACCGCGGCCGGCGGTCGAATAATTGATTTCGCCGGGCCGGGCGCGCGCGATGGCGATGAATTCCTTGACGCTCTTCGCCGGCAGCGACGGATGCACGACGAACGCAGTCGGGACATCGGCGATTATCGAAATCGGCGCGAAGTCCTTGACCGAGTCGTAGGGAAGCTTCTTGACCATCGCCGGGTTGATGGTGTGCCCGGCCGACACCATCAGGATGGTGTAGCCGTCGGGTGCTGACCGGCTGGCAACTTCGGTGCCGATCACACCGCCGGCGCCGCCGCGGTTGTCGACCACGATCTGCTGGCCGATTATCTCCGCCATCTTCGGCGCGAACACGCGCCCGATGATGTCCGTATTGCCGCCCGGCACGAACGGCACGATCATCCGTACCGGCTTGGACGGGTAGGTTTGTGCAATCACCGGCATCGCTGCTATCGACACTCCAGCCAGCAACGCAGCCAGAACCGATCGTAGAGCGCGGTGCCATAATCCGGGCGGCCGTGCCCCGTCTCCGCCCCAACACCAACCCCCTCGCCGGGATCCGGTGCCCCGCCCTTGCACGAACGGCACGATCATCCGTACCGGCCTGGACGGGTAGGTTTGTGCAATCACCGGCATCGCTGCTATCGACACTCCAGCCAGCAACACAGCCAGAACCGATCGTAGAGCGCGGTGCCATAATCCGGGCGGCCGTGCCCCGTCTCCGCCCCAACACCAACCCCCTCGCCGGGATCCGGTGCCCCGCCCTTGCACGAACGGGACAATCATGCGGACCGGCTTGGCCGGGTAATTTTGTGCCGCCGCGGCGAAGGCAAGGAAGACGCCGGCCAGCACAGGACAAACGGAACGCAAATTGCTGATGGTTGCCACGTTTCCTCCTATTGGTATACCTCCGGCACGAGCCTGGCGGGCAGCGCCGATTGTTATTCTTGCTGCGCTAAATTATATACCGCAGTTGATTACGGCCCTTCGTCCGCAGGCTGCCGCAGCTTGCGCGCCGCATACGGTTTGCCCGGATTTTTCCTGAGCACTTCTTCATCGAGATCGATGCCGAGCCCCGGCGCGGTCGGCAACTCGATGTAGCCGTTGCTGGGTTTCAACGCGTTGCGCGAGATCTTGTCGCCGAACTCGACGAACGGCAGGAAGTACTCGGTGATGATGAAGTTCGGCATCGTCGCCGACGCGTGCACCGTCGACGACAACGCGACGGTGGTCGAGTTGTAATTGTGCGGCGACAGTGCGACCAGGAACGGCTCCGCCATCGCCGCGATTTCCTTCAACTCGAGGATGCCGCCGCAGCACGCAACGTCGGGATTCAGGATGTCCGCGGCGCGCGCTTCGAGCAGCGGCCGGAAGCCGGTCTTGGTGTAGGTCGCCTCGCCGATCACGATCGGCAGCGCGGTTGCGCGCCTCACTTCGGCGAGCGCTTCGGGATTCTCCGCGACGTTCGGCTCTTCCAGCCAGTAGAGATCGAATTCGGCGAGCTTCTTGTCGAGCCGGATTGCGTGCATCGGCGCAAGGCGCCGGTGCTGCTCGATCAGGAGATCGACGTCGGGGCCGACCGCGTCGCGCACCGCCTTCACGACGGCGACTGCGCGCCGCTCGTGCTCCTTCGGGATCCAGCTGCGCCACGGCGTCGGCAGCGGATCGAACTTGAGCGCGCTGAAGCCCTGATTGACGACTTTCTCCGCGGCGCGCGCGTAGTCCGCCGGTTCCTTGAGCTGGTAGCTCCAGCCGTTGGCGTAGACGCGGATTTTATCGCGGCAGCGCCCGCCGAGCAGGTTGTAGACCGGCTGCTGCGTCGCCTTGCCCACGATATCCCACAGCGCCTGCTCGATCCCGGAAATCGCGCAAAAGAGCTCAAGCGAGCCGCGACGCGCCGCGTAATCGTCGAACGCGATCTGGGTGAAATGCTTGATCGCGAACGGGTCGCGGCCGAGCGCGTACTTGCCGAGCATGTCGAGCTGCGCCATGACCGCGGGGTCGCGGTCGTATTGCGAGTAGGCCTCGCCCCAGCCGTGCAGCCCGGCGTCGGTCTCGACCCTGACGAAAATCAGGTTCTTGCGCCAGCCCGGATGCACCGTGTAAGGCTTTACCGCCGTGATTTTCACTGCGCTCCTCCGAATCCGTTTGCGTGCGTGAGCCGTTGAATCTATGCTGCGCCGATTCGGCGTGTCAAGCTGCTATAATCCGCGCTCGCCGCCGACCAACAAAAATCCGGCGCGGACTGCACGGGGGACATCATGACCGATACCGTATTGCGCGGCTTCGCGCCGCAACCTGAATCCGGCTTGCGCGACATCCTGGCGGCGTGGCTGCCGCAGGGGTTCGCCCGCATGGTGCAGCCGGTCGCGCTGAGCACGATCACCACCGACACCAGGGGCCTCGTCGCCGGCGAAGTGAAAATCGAAACGCGCGACGGCCCGGTGCCGGCCTACCGCGCGCACCCGGAAAAAGACGGGCCGTTTCCGCTGATCCTGGTGGTGCAGGAAATCTTCGGCGTGCACGAGCACATCAAGGACGTGTGCCGCCGGCTCGCCAAGCTCGGCTACTTCGCGATCGCGGTCGAGCAGTATTTCCGCTACGGCGACGTCTCGAAGATGACCGACAACCAGGTAATCTTCGCCAAGGTCGTCAATCACGTGCCGGACAGCGTCGTGATGTCCGACCTCGACGCGGCAGTCGTATGGGCCAGAGCGACGGGCAAGGCCAATACGGCCAAGCTCGGCGTCACCGGCTTCTGCTGGGGCGGGCGCCTCACGTGGACCTACTGCGTGCACAATCCGAAAGTGCGCGCCGGCGTCGCGTGGTACGGGCGGCTCGTCGCGCCGTCGAAAGCGCCGCTGCAGCCGGCCTATCCGGTCGAGCTTGCGGCAAGCCTGAAAGTGCCGGTGCGCGGACTCTACGGCGGCCAGGACGCGAGCATTCCGCTCGACCACGTCGAGCAGATGCGCGCCGCGCTCAAGGCCGCAGGCAATACCGCGTGCGAAATCATCGTCTACCCGGAAGCGCCGCACGCGTTCTACGCCGACTACCGCCCGAACTACCGCAAGGATGCGGCGGAAGACGGCTGGAAGCAGATGCAGGACTGGTTCAGGAAGCACGGGGTGGCGTAGATCGCCGTGACACGCGGATCGTTCCGCATGGAGGAGAGCCTGTGGTGAAAAAATTATTGATCGTGGCAGCCGGTGCTTGCATCGTTGCGCTCGCCGCCGGCGGCGCACTCGCGCAAAGCTATCCATCGAAGACGGTGCGCATCATCGTGCCGTACCCGCCGGGCGGCACCTCCGACATCCTGTCGCGGCTGCTGAGCCCCAAATTGAACGACATCTTCGGCCAGCCCGTCGTCGTCGACAATCGCGCCGGCGCCAACGGCAACATCGGCGCCGACCTGGTCGCGAAATCCGCGCCCGACGGCTACACGATGCTGCTCGCGGACCTCGGCGCGCTCACGATCAGCCCCAGCATTTACAAGCTGCCGTTCGATGTAACCAAGGATTTCGCGCCGGTGACGATGGTGACCTATTCGCCGCACCTGCTGGCCGTGCATCCGTCGGTGCCGGTGAAGACCGTGAAGGAACTGATCGCGCTCGCCAAGTCGAAACCGGGCCTGCTCAACTTCGCCGTCTCGGGAATCGGCGGCGCGCCGCATCTGGCCGGCATCGCTTTCGAAGCGCAGACCGGCGTCAAATGGACCTACATCCCGTACAAAGGCGGCTCGGATGCGATCATCGGCCTTGCTTCCGGCCAGGCGGACGCCATCTTCAACGGCATGCTCGCGACGTATCCGCACGTGAAGTCGGGCAAGCTGAAACTGATCGCGGTATCGAGCGCGAAGCGCGTCGCCTCGATACCCGACGTGCCGACGGTCGCCGAAGCGGGGCTCAAGGGCTTCGAGACCGGCTCCTGGCAAGGCATAGTCGCGGCAGCGGGCACGCCGAAGGAAATCGTCGGCCGGCTCAACACCGAGATCGTGCGCATCCTCAGCACGCCGGAGATGAAGGAGAACCTCGCCAAGCAGGGTACCGAGGTTTACACCATGACCCCGGAGCAGCTCGGCAACTGGCTGAAAAGCGAAATCGACAAGTGGGCGAAAATCGTCAAAGCCGCGAACCTCAAGCTTGAATGATCCGCGGTCATTACCAATAGCCCGCGCGAGCGGGCTTTTTTTGCGCCTATTCGGCGCGCGCGCCGACCTTCAGCAGTTCGCCGATTTTCTCCGACGCCTTCAGCCCCGAGCCGGTCAGCACCAGCACGGTGGTTTGCCGCGGGGTGATGGCGCCGCTCTTCAAGAGCTGCCGCAACCCCGCCGCCGCCGCCGCGCTCGTCGGCTCGACGTAAATTCCCTGGCGCGCGAGCGCGCCGAGCGCCGATACGATCTCGTCTTCGCTCACCGCGACGATGCTGCCGCCCGAGGCGCGCACCGCGCGCAGCACTTCGCGCGCGCGCGTCGGCTTCGATGACGCGATGCCTTCCGCGATCGTGGGCTCGATCTTCGTCGGCACCAAGTGCTCGGTGCCGGCCTTGAACGCGCCATAAAGCGGCGCGCAGTTCGCGGCCTGCACGGCGAAGAGCCGCGGCCCCTTCTCGATTTCGTCGCGGCGCTTCAACTCGGCGAACCCGCGCTCGCAGCCGCACACGTTGCTGCCGTAGCCGACCGGAATCACGATGTTGTCGGGCGGCTTGAACGCGAGCTGCTCCCACAACTCGTACGCGAGCGTCTTGGTGCCCTCGACGAAAAACGGCTGCCAGTTGTGGCTTGCGTAGAAAATTTCCTTCGCGTATTTGAGCGCCGCGTCGGCGACGTCCTGCCGCGTGCCCCTGATCGTCACGACATCCGCGCCGCATGCCGCGATCTGCGCGATCTTCGGATACGAAGCCGTCTCCGGCACCAGGATGCGGCAGCGCATGCCGGCGGCGGCCGCATACGCGGCGAGCGAGGCGCCTGCGTTGCCCGACGAGTCCTCGAGCACGTGCTTGATACCACGGCGCTTGAGATAGCTCACCAGCACCGTCATGCCGCGGTCCTTGAAAGAACCGGTCGGCATCATGAATTCGAGCTTCATCGTCACCGGCACGCCGTCGAGCTTGCCGCAGACGAGCGGCGTCCAGCCTTCGCCCAGCGTCACTGCATTTTCAGCATCGACGAGCAGTGACTTGGCATAGCGCCACACCGAGTGCTTGGAAGTGTCGATCTCGCTTCGAGTAAGCCCCGGCGCGTCGCCGAGATTGAGATAACCGCCGCCGTCCGCGCACCAGCGCGGCCGATCGAGCGGGTATGTTGCGCCGCTCGCAGCGTCGACGTAATTCATCGCTTGAGAAACATCCCGGTCAGCTCGAGCACGCGCGCGACGTCGTCCATGTTGTTGTAGAGATGCAGCGAGAAACGCAGCACGCCGCGCCGTATCGATAGCTTCACTCGGTTTTCGGTGAGATGCGCGTAAAGCCCGTTGATGCGCTCGTCGCTGGTGCCGTAATGGTCGGCGCTCATGCGACCGACCGTCACGATGCCCGCCAGGTGCGGTCCGGGCTTGCCGCCGGACACCGGCAGCCCGAGGTCGAGGAAACCCTGCGCGAACGCGTGCGCGAGCCCGGTCACGTGGCGCTCGATCTCGCGCGTGCCGTACGCGAGGAGCTCCGTAAGCGACGCGTCGACCGCCGCGGCGCCGACGTAGTTGTAGTTGCCGAGATCGAAGCGCCGCGCCGCCGGCATCAGCTTGAAGTCCTCGGTACCCATGCTCGCTTCATGCATGTCCTTGCCAAGATCGATGCCGAAGCGCGCGAGATACGCGGGCTGCAGTTTTTCCGCCCACTCGCACCGGCAGTAGAGGAAGCCCATGCCGTAGAGCGCGAGCAGCCCCTTCTGCGTCGATACCGCCAGCGCGTCAATATTGGATTTCCTCACGTCGGTATGCAGCACCCCGGCCGATTGCGCGGCATCGACCAGCAGCAGCACGCCGCGCTCGCGGCAGGCGCGGCCGAGCGCATCGACGTCGGTGCGGAAACCCGGCGCGAACGTGACGGTCGATACCGTGATGACGCGCGTGCCGCGGTCGATCAGCTTCACCATCTCGTCGACCGGGATGTGGCCGTCGCGCGGCTTGACGTTCTTCACCTCGAGCCCGTAGCGGCGCATGTTGAGCCACGGGTAGATGTTATTCGGGTGCTCGAGGTCCGCGCACAGAATCACGTTATCGCCGCGCTGCCAATGCAGCGCGGTCGCGATCATGTTGAGGCCTTCGGAAATGTTCTTGGTGCAGGCGATCTCGTCGGGTTCGGCGTTGATGAGTTGCGCGAACTTGCCGCGCGCGCGCTCGATCAGCGCGAAGAACCTGTCCTTGTCGCCACCATTCATCATGCGCTCGTCGAGTTGCGCGTCGATCGCCGCGCGGGTCGCGCGCGACAGGATGCAGCGCCCTGCCACGTCCATGTAAGTCCAGCGCTCGAGCGCGGGATAGTTCGCGCGCGCCGCTTCGATGGCGCCGAATTCGGCGGGCTTATTCATGGGCCTCTCCTTTATGCGGCACGCGACCTTCGCGCGCATCGCGTTCGTTCGCCGTGGCGTCGCGCTCGGCAGGCTTGCCGTAGCCGCCGCCCCCCGGCGTGCAGATTCTCAGCACGCTGCCGCGCGGCAGCGCGATTTCGCCCGCCGCCGATGGCAGCATCTGTTCCTGCGGCGTGCCGGGATTCAGGATGAACGCGCCGCGCCCGCCCGCTCCCCCGCCTTGCATGCCGCCCGCGGCAACGTGCTGGCGCTCCGACGACAAACTTACCACGATGCCGTCGGTGAGCACGCGGTAATCGCGTAGCACGCCCATGCCGCCGTGGTATTTACCGTCGCCCGCCGAGCCGTCCCACAGCGAGTAGCGCTCGGTGCGGAACGGATACGCGTGCTCCAGCGCCTCGACCGGCAGGTTGGACGAGCCGGACGCATGCACGCGCACGCCGTCCACGCCGTCCCGGATCGCGCGCGCTCCCATGCCGCCGGCGAGGGTCTCGTAATTGACGAAATAGTTTCCGGAGTGCGGATCGGTGCCGGCCATCACGTACAGATGGTGCGGGCCGCTCGCGGCGAGCGCCTTGCCGGGCATGGCCTGCGACAGCGCGTTGGCGATGACGTCGCCCAGTACGGTGGCGGAAATCGAGCGGCAGCCGACGGCCGCCGGCGGCACGGGTCCGACCACGCAACCGGGCGGCGCGGCGATGTGCAGCGTGCGGTAGTAACCGGCGTTGGCGGGAACCTCCGGATCGAGCAGGCTTTTGGCGACCGTGTAGACGGTCGCGAGCAGTGCGCGGTACGGAATGTTGCGAGCGCTTTCGAGTTGCGGGCCCGACCCGGCAAAATCGAAGTCGAGCCGGCCGCGTCCCACGGTGAGCGCGAGCCGTATCCTGCACACCTCGCCTTCATTGTTGCCGTCGAGAAAATCCTCCGCCTCATAGCGGCCGGCCGGCAGCCGGTTGATCGCCGCGCGGAAGCGGCGTTCGGTAAAGTCGAGATAGGCGGCGACCGTCTGTTCGGTGTCCCTGACGCCGTAGCGCTCGAACAGGCGCAACACGCTGCGCATCCCCACGGTGTTGGCCGCGAACTGAGCTTTGAGATCGCCGCTGCGCTCGTCCGGCGTGCGCGAGTTGAGCAGGATCAAATCGACCACATCCCGGTTGAGCTTGCCGGCGCGCTGGATCCGCACCGGCGGGATGCGGATGCCTTCCTGGTATATCGACTTGCACACCGCGGCTTCCGAGCCCGGCACCATGCCGCCGACGTCGGCGTGATGCGCGATGTTGGCGACGAACGCGACGATCTTTTTGCCGACGAACACCGGCGCGATGATGTTGATGTCGGGCAGGTGCGTGCCGCCGCCGTTGTACGGATCGTTGGCGACGAAC
>JBGPFE010000060.1:0-25054 GCA_041483135.1 Gammaproteobacteria bacterium
CCGCCGCGGATGACCACGAGGAACTGCCATGCCATACGCCACTATAGCCGGTATCAAGCTGAACTATCTCGTGCAGGGCAACGGGCCACCGCTCATCATGCTCGCGCCCGGCGGCTTCGATTCGACCATCGAGGGCTGGTCGACGCGCGGCGTATGGAAGGACCTGCGGCCGCTCGACGCGCTGCAGCGCGATTTCACGCTGATAGCCTATGACCGGCGCGAAGCCGGTCGTTCAGGCGGACGCATCGAGCCGCACACCTGGCGGCTGTGGGCCGTGGAGGCCGTCGGGCTGCTCGACCATCTCAAGATCGACCGCGCGTGGGTCATCGGCGGGTGCATGGGCGTGTCGGTCGCGGTCGCCATGGCGGCACACTTCCCCGAGCGCTGCGCGGGCCTCTTGCTGCACTGGCCGGTGGGCGGCTACCGCTGGCGCGCCAAGGGCCGCATGAACTTCGACCGCCACCTCGCCTTCGCGCGCGCGAACGGCCTCGCGGCGGTCGCGGAGCGGGCCCGAAAAGCGACCGGCTTCTGGGCCGATCCGGAGTCAGGTCCGTGGACCGCGGTGCTCGGCCACGATGACGCTTTCGCGGCGAATTACGTCAAGCAGGACCTCGACCAGTACCTCGCCGTCGTCGCCCAGAGCCGCGATACGCTTTTTGACGACACCATGCCGTCGGGCGCGACGGGTGAGCAGTTGATGGCGATCAAGACGCCCTCGTTCATCATGAGCGGCGACGATGCGTCGCACTCGACGTCGTCCGCGCACGCGCTGCGCGAACTGATACCGGGGTCTGCGTTCTCCGCGCTGATGCCGCCGCAGCAGAACGCGGCGAGCGTCGCGGCCTGGATCCGCGATTCCGTGGCCGCCGCGGCGGGCGGCCGTAAAGCGGCTTGAGCACGACGCTCGGGTCGGCCGCGCGCCCGGGCAGTTTGCCGCCCGCGTCAAGGACGAAACCGCCGATGAACGCGGCTGAAAAATTACAGGATAAAGTACTCCGACCCGGTTTATTCAAAGGAGGAATGATGCGCCCCGTGCGGAGCCGTAGTTACGCCATCGTCGCGTCGCTGCTCTTTACGCTGTGTTGCGCCGCTGCGTTGGCGCAATCCTATCCGAGCAAACCGATCCGGATGATAGTGCCGTTTCCGCCCGGCAGTCCCAGCGACATTGTCGGCCGCGCGCTCGGCCAGAAGCTTGCCGAGCAGCTCGGCCAGAACGTGGTACCGGACAACCGCGTGGGCGCCGGCGGCAATCTGGGAATCGCGCAGGCGGCCAAAGCGCCGCCCGATGGCTATACGCTCATACTGACTTCGCCGACGATTGCGATCAGCCCGTCGCTCTATGCTCACCTCGATTACGATGCGGCCAAAGACCTCGCGCCGGTCGCGCGCCTGGCTTCTATCCAGAACGTACTGCTCGTGCATCCGTCGGTGCCCGCGAAGACGCTGCAGCAATTTATCAGTCTTGCGCGCGCTCATCCCGGCAAGCTCAACTACGGTTCGGGCGGCGCGGGCACCACCAACCATCTGGCGAACGAATTGCTGATGGGTCTCGAAAAAATCAACATGGTGCACGTGCCGTACAAGGGCGCGACCGTGGCGGCAATCGCGTTGATCGGTGGCGAGGTGGATGAAGTCATCGTGTCGGTCGCCTCGGTGTTGCCGCAGATCCGCGCCGGCAAGGTGCGCGCGCTCGCGGTGCTGTCGGAGAGCCGCGTGCCAACGCTGCCTGAAGTGCCGACTTCGAAGGAGGCCGGCGTCGACAACTTCGTGATGTCGATCTGGTACGGGATGCTTGCACCCGCCGCAACACCGCGCGAGATCGTCACCCGGCTCAACCAGGAAATCGTCAAGGCGCTGGATTCGCCCGACCTGCGCGAACGGCTGACCGCTTCGGGCGTCGACCCATGGCCGGGCACGCCGGAGGAGTTGGCGAGTCTCGTGCGCAGCGAGACGGCGCGCTACGCGAATATCATAAAAAGAGCCGGTTTGCGTGTTGACTGAACGGCCGCATGTCGACGCTGTCCGCGTTTGAGCTCGCGTACTGCGCCGCGGCCATCCTGCTCGCCTACGGTCTGCGCGGCAGCACGGGTTTCGGCGGCGCGATCGGCATGCCGCTGCTCGCGCTGGTGATTCCGATCAAGGTCCTGGTGCCGGTGTGGACACTGCTCGGCTTCACTTCCTCGGTTGCCATCCTCGGCCGCGACCGCAGGCACGTCGCGCGCCGCGAATTCGTCGCCTTCATCCCGTGGTGTCTGCTCGGCATCGCGTTCGGGCTCTATCTCTTCAAGACGCTCGACGCGCACACGCTCGCACGCGGTCTCGGCGTCATGATCCTGCTCTACGCAGGCCACTCGATGTGGGCGCTGGCGCGGCCGCCGGCAAACCTGCGCTGGCTGTCGCAGATCGTGACGCCCGTGACCGGCACGCTGTCCGGCGCGGTGGGCGCGTTGTTCGGCACCATGGCCAGCGTGTTCTTTGCCATGTACCTCGATGCGCGCGGCCTGGTGAAGGATCAATTCCGCGCCACCATGTCGGCGATGCTGCTCGCGCTGAGCGCCGTGCGCGGCGTCGGCTACTTCGCGGTCGGCGAATTCACGCGTGAAGCGTGGCTCACGTTCGCCGCGGCGTTGCCGGTGATGCTGCTCGGCATCTACATCGGCGATCGCATACACGTCAGGCTCAGCGAACTGACTTTCAGAAAGCTCGTCTGCGTCACGTTGTTCCTGTGCGGGATCCCGCTGCTGCTCAAATAGCGGTGCCGCCGCAACCGGCTTTCCCGTCTACCGTTGCCGCAAGACGGCGCGGGAAGAATATGCCACAATAACGCAGCGCATCCGAATCGGGATCGCTCCCGATCCGCGTGACCGCGCGATCATACTCAATCCGGCCCGAGCCGGGTCCACGAAGGAGGAAACCATGCAACGTTCCGTGCGCGCGTTTTGCGGCATCCTCGCACTGGCGGCATCGGCGCTCGCTGCCAACGTTGCGCTGGCGCAGGCTTACCCGGCCAAGCCGGTGCGCATGATCCTGCCGTTCCCGCCCGGCGGCCCGACCGACCTGCTCGGCCGCGCCATCGCGCAAAAGCTCGCCGACCAGTTGGGCCAGCCGGTGGTGGCGGACAACCGGCCGGGCGCGGGCGGCAATCTCGGTCTCGAGGTCGCCGCGAAATCGCCGCCCGACGGCTACACGATCGTACTGAGCTCGCCGCTGATCGCGCTCGGTCCGTTGCTGTATTCCAGGCTCAATTACGATCCCTTCAAGGATCTTGCGCCGATCTCGCAGGTCGCGGTCATTCAGAATATTCTGCTGGTCCATCCGTCGGTGCCGGCAAAAACACTGAAGGAGCTGATACAGGTCGCGCGCCGCAGCCCCGGCAAGCTCAACTACGGCTCCGGCGGCGTCGGCACCACGACCCATCTGGCGCCGGAATTGCTGAAGAGCCTCGCCAAGATCAACATGGTGCACGTGCCGTACAAGGGCTCGGGCCTGGCGCTGATCGGGCTGATCGGCGGGCAGGTCGACGTGTTGATCATGGCGGTGCCCGCTTCCGTTGCGCAGGTCCAGGCCGGCAGGGCGCGCGCGCTTGCCGTGTTGTCCACGCAGCGGGCGGCGGCGCTTCCCGACGTGCCCACCACCAAGGAAGCCGGCGTCGAAAACCTCGAAGTCCCGATCTGGTACGGCATCCTCACTGCGGCGGCGACGCCGCGCGACATCATCACGCGCCTCAACGGCGAGCTCACCAAAGCGCTGACGGCTCCCGACCTGAAGGAACGGCTCGCCGGGGCCGGCATCGAGCCGATGACCAGCACGCCGGAGCAGTTTGGAAATTTCATCCGCAGCGAAAACGCGCGCTTCGCCAAAGTCATCAAGGACGCCGGCATCAAACCCGAGTGATCAACGCGGCAATCGTCGGTCTCGGCCGCTGGGGCCAGAACCTCGTCAACTCGGTGCAGGGCAAGAGCGGGCGCCTGCGCTTCGCGCGCGGCGTCGTCCGCAATCCGGACAAGGTGCGCGACTTTGCGGCGAAGCACGGCCTGCGGGTATCGAGCGATTTCGCCGAACTGCTCACCGACCCGGCGATCCAGGCGGTCGCGCTCGCGACGCCCAACTCGCTGCACCCGCAGCAGATCATCGCGGCGGCCGGCGCCGGCAAGGCGGTGTTCTGCGAGAAGCCGCTCGCGCTCACGCGTGCCGACGCGCAGCGCGCAGTGCAGGCGTGCGAGCGCGCCGGCGTCCCGCTCGGCGTCGGCCAGGACAAGCGCTACTGGCCCTCAATGCGCGAATTGAAGCGCGTGGTCGACAGCGGCGTGCTCGGCCAGGTGCTGCACGTCGAAGGCCATTTCAGCAACGAGAACGCGCGCAAGGGCCTGCACCACGGCTGGCGCGAGTCGCCGGCCGAAGCGCCGGGCGGGAGCATCACCGCGACCGGCATCCACGTGCTCGACGCGTTCGTCAACATGCTGGGGCCGGTGCGCCGCGTGCAGGCGCAGCACATCCTGCACCGGCCGCCGCCCGATACGCTCGACACGCTGTCGATCCTGTTCGAGTTTGCGAACCGCGTGAGCGGCGTGCTGTGCGGCGTGCGCGCAACGCCCCTGTATTCGCGCGTGCACATGTTCGGGACCAACGGCTCGGCCGAGGCGCTCGGCGAAACCGAGCTCGTGCTGCGCGCGAGCGGCGCGCCGCCACGGCGGCAGAACTTCGAGCCGGTCAACGCGCTGCGCTGCGAGCTCGAGGCGTTCGCCGACGCTATTGAAGGACGTGCCGCGTATCCGGTAACCGTGACACAAATGGTGGATGTGATCGCGGCGCTCGAAGCGATCGTCAAGTCGATGCAGTCGAATGTGCCGGTCAACGTGCAGGAAGCAACATGACAAAAGCCAAACGCATCGACGTCCACAGCCACGTGCTGCCGAAGGAGATGCTCGACGCGATACGGGCGCGGCCGCGCGATTACCAGATGCGCATCGACGGCGAGGGCGCGCAACAACGCTTCGTGCGCGACGACAAGCATGCGACGCCGATTTTCGCCGAGTTCCACGACGCCGACGCCAAGGTCGAAGGCATGGACCGCAAAGGCATCGACATTTCGGTGATTTCGCCGACGCCGTTTATCTTTTTCTATTGGCTGGCCGCCGAACGCGCGCTCGCCGCCGCGCGCGTGACCAACGACGGCATTGCGCGGATGGTCGCTGCGCGTCCCGACCGGCTGCGCGGCATGGCGACACTGCCGATGCAGGACGCGGATGCCGCCGTCAGCGAGCTCGAACGCGTGGTCAGGGAATACGGTTTCCGCGCGGCGGAGATCGGCTGCACGGTCGAAAGCCGGCAGCTCGCGGAACCGCGGTTCCGTCCGGTGCTGCGGCGCGCGCAGGAGCTAGGCGTGTTCCTGTTCGCGCATCCGCATTTCGTCGGCGGCGTGCGCGCGCCGCTCGACTGCTATTACCTCGCCAACCTGATCGGTCATCCGCTCGACACCGTGGTGATGGCCGCCCACCTCATGTTCAGCGGCACGCTCGATGATCTGCCCGGGCTCAAGATCGTGCTCGCGCACGGCGGCGGTTACCTGCCCTACCAGATCGGGCGGCTCGCGCACGGCCACCAGGTGCGCAAGGAAACCCGGGAAAACTCCGCGGCGTCGCCGCTCGCGCTGCTGCGGCGGTTCTTTTGCGACGCGCTGACCCACGATGCCGCGGCGCTGCGCTTCCTGATCGAACGCGTCGGCGCCGACCGCGTCGTCCTCGGCACCGATGCGCCGTACGACATGGGCGAGGAAAATCCGCTCGCGATGCTCGACGCGCTGCCGGAGCTGACCGATGAGCAGCGCGAGCGAATCCGGGGTCTCAACGCACTCGGACTGCTAGGCGAATATCAGGAAATGGGGGCAGGAAACAAAAAATGGTAAAAAGCCGTGTTGCTCATTACTTCATCACTCATCCTGCCGCCTTCATCCTTGACACTGCCGCAGCGGAGGCGGAAGCTTGCGCGGACACCGACTCGACCCCCTTTGTTTTTTCATGCACATAGACCAAAACATCAAACTCGACTTCAAGGACGTTCTGATCCGCCCCAAACGCTCGGCGCTGCCGTCGCGCGCGGAAGTCGACATCGTCCGCAAGTTCAGCTTCAAGCATTCGGACAACAGCTACAGCGGCGTACCGGTCATCGCCGCGAACATGGACACGGTCGGCACGTTCGGGATGGCGCGCGCGCTCGCGCCGTTTCGCCTGTCGGTCGCGCTGCACAAGCATTATGGCGCGGACGAGCTCGTCGCGTTTTTCAAGGCGCTCAAAGTGAAGTCGAACGCGTTTTATTCGATGGGCATCACGCAGCGCGACCGCGACAAGTTCGAGCGCGTACTGCGGCGCGCCGGCGAGGCCATCCGTTACGTGTGCATCGATGTCGCCAACGGCTATACGGAAAGCTTCGTCAAGTTCGTCGCAAAATTCCGCCACGCCTACCCGACGGTCACCCTGATGGCCGGCAATGTCGTGACCGGCGAAATGACCGAGGAGCTGATACTGTCCGGCGCCGACATCGTCAAGGTCGGCATCGGCCCCGGTTCGGTCTGCACCACGCGCAGCATGACCGGCGTCGGCTACCCGCAACTGTCGGCGGTAATCGAATGCGCGGACGCGGCGCACGGTCTCGGCGGCCGCATCTGTGCCGACGGCGGGTGCACGACGCCGGGCGATATCGCGAAGGCGTTCGGCGGCGGCGCGGACTTCGTGATGCTGGGCGGGATGCTCGCCGGCCACGCTGAATGCGCAGGCGACGTGGTCGAGCAGGACGGCCGGCAATTCAAGCGCTTCTACGGCATGAGTTCGCGCACCGCGATGGAAAAATACGCGGGCGGGGTCGCGCACTACCGCGCCTCCGAAGGCAAGGAAGTACTGGTGCCGTATCGCGGCCCGGTCGCCGACACCCTGCAGGACATTCTCGGCGGCCTGCGCTCCGCGTGCACGTACGTCGGCGCGCGCACGCTCAAAGAGCTCACCAAGCGAACCACTTTCGTGCGGGTGGGAACGGAGACGAACGAGGTGTTCGGCGAAAATTAGGCTTCGCTCGCAGCGCGACTGACGCGAGTCCCGATCCTCGAGCCTGGCCTCTTCGTACTCCATCCTTCCGCCTTCGTCCTTCGGCTTCCCCTGCTCCTTGACACTGCCGCGGGCGAGGCGGAAGCTTGCGCCAAAACATCGACGTCAATACACAAACCGCGGAAAAACGTGATTGAGCGAGGAGTCGCGATGCCCGACAGAATCTTTATCGCTTTTCTGATGGCATTCTTGTGCAGCGCAGTTGCGTTCGCGCAGGCCTATCCGGAGCGGCCCATACGCCTGATCGTCTCGTACCCGCCGGGTGGCGGCACCGATGTTACCGCGCGCACGATCGTGGGCAAGCTGTCGGAAGGGCTGGGCCGGCAAGTCGTGATCGACAACCGCCCGGGCGCGGGCTCGACGATAGGCACCGACCTCGTTGCGAAAGCGACGCCCGACGGCTATACGCTGCTCATGAGCGATACCACGTTCGGCATCATCCCGGGCCTTTACCCCAGGCTGCCTTACGACGCGCTCAAGGATTTCCAGCCGGTCACGCAAATCACCGGCGTGCCGGTCGGGCTGGTGGTTTATCCGGCGCTGCCGGTGAATTCGGTGAAGGAACTGGTCGCGCTGGCGAAAGCCAGGCCGGGCGAGCTCAATTTCGGATCGGGCGGCATCGGCACGCCCGTGCATATGGCCGGAGAGCTGCTGAAGATCAAGGCGCACATCGATATCGTGCATATTCCGTACAAAGGCGCGGGGCCCGCGTTCACCGATCTGCTCGGCGGGCATTTTCAACTGATGTTCCCCACGCTGCAGTCGGCGGTCCCGCACATTAACAGCGGCAGGCTGCGGTTGCTCGCGCTGACGAGCGAGAAACGCTCGCCGGCGTTTCCCGATACGCCGACCATGGAAGAGGCCGGCGTGCCGGGCGTGGTCGCGATGGCGTGGTTCGGCATCCACGCGCCCAAGGCGACTCCGAAAGCCGTCGTCGCGCGGTTGCACGACGAAGCGGTCAAAACGCTGCTGGACCCGGTGGTCAAGCAACGATTCGCAACCGAAGGCGCCGAAGCCGTCGGCAGCTCTCCCGGGCAATTCGCGCAGTTTATTGCCAATGAGATTGCGAAGTGGACCAAGGTCGTGAAGGACGGGGGAATCAAGGCCGAGTTCTGATTGGTAAGGCAGCCTTTTTTTGACATTGGAGTCCAACGCTGCGTTTTATGGTGGCGGCTTTCGTCGGCTTGTCTAACGCCGGAAGCCACCAGGGAAATCAGCGACAGTCAACGGTTACCCCGTAATCTGAATCGCGTCATCGCCTTGCCGTCTGCGTGACATGTGCGCCAGGACCGTCGCATGAAAACCGTCACCCTGCCCTCCGGTGAGCACGTCCCGGCCTTCGGCCAAGGCACATGGTACATGGGGGACGACCGCGCGAAGCGCGCGGAGGAAATCGCAACGCTCAGGCTCGGTCTCGATCTCGGCCTCAGGCTGATCGATACCGCCGAGATGTATGGCGATGGCCGGTCCGAACAACTCGTCGCCGAAGCGATCGCCGGACGGCGCGACGAAGTCTTTCTCGTCAGCAAGGTCCTGCCGCACCATGCGACGCGGCGCGGAACGGCCGCCGCGTGCGAGAAAAGCCTCAAGCGTCTGAAGACCGACCGGATCGATCTTTATCTTTTGCATTGGCGCGGCAATGTTCCGTTTGCCGAAACGCTGGAAGCGCTGATGGCGCTGCAAAGCGGCGGCAAGATCCGCCACTACGGCGTGAGCAACCTGGAACTCGCGGACATGCAGGAGCTGTGGCCGGTTGCCGGCGGCGCGGCTGTCGCGACCAACCAGTTGCTCTACAACCTCGCTCGCCGCGGCATCGAATGGGATTTGCTGCCGTGGCTGCGTGAGCGGCGAGTCCCGGTCATGGCCTATTCGCCGCTCGAGCAGGCGAGACTGCTCAAGAACGCCCGGTTCGCTGCTTTTGCCAAGCGCCACGGCATGGCGCCGGCGCAGGCCGCGCTCGCGTGGCTGCTTGCCAATGACGACGTCATCGTCATACCGAAATGCAGCCGCCGCGAGCGGCTGCGCGAAAATCTCGGCGCGCTCGACCACAGCCTGACGGCGGCGCAGCTCGCGGAACTCGACCGCCTGTTCCCGCCGCCCACCGGCCCGCGCTCGCTGGAAATGCTCTAAGTGGAAGATCGGCTATGATTCCATCATCGATGGCACAGCGGGACCGGGCGATGGCAACACGTCACGACGGCTTTACGATGGTGGAAATGATGGTGGTTCTCGCGGTCATCGCTATTCTGGCGCTGCTCGCGGCCCCCGGTTTCCAGGACCAGATTGTCAGGGATCAAATCAACGGCGCTCTGCCGCTGGCGGACATCGCAAAAACTCCAATCGCTGCATCGTGGGCCGTCGCGCAAGCCTTTCCCCCCGACAACGCCGGCGCCGGCTTGCCCTCCGCCGACAGGATCGTCAACAACTACATCAGTTCGGTCCTGGTTCAGGATGGCGCGATCCATATAACGTTCGGCAACCGCGCGAACAGTCTCATCAACGGTAAAATCCTGACCCTCCGCCCGGCCGTGGTGGACGATGCGCCCATCGTGCCGGTCACCTGGGTTTGCGGCACCGCCGAAGCGCCCGCCAAGATGACGGTCAAGGGCGATAATAAAACCAACATCCCGACGAATTATTTGCCGTTCATTTGCCGCGCCCGCAGCCGCCCGGATTAGCATCCGGTGCATGCCGGCTGCCTTTACGTTCTTCGCCCGCTGCGCCGCCTCCGGATGGGTATCGCTGCGCGGCAAACGGGCAACCCGGGGTTCGTAGGCAGCATGGTCTAAAATACCTTCCACGTTAATCTCCCGCGAGTTTTTCGCGGCACCGCCATGCCCGTTCTCGAATCCGTCGGTATCCTCCTGCTCGGAGGGCTCGTCTGGCTCTGGCTCGACAGCCTCAAGGCCCGCGAAGCCGCAGTCCGCGCCGCCCGCGCGGCCTGTGCAGCGGAAGGGCTGATGCTGCTCGACGACACCGTGGCGATCTCCGACCTGAAATTCGCGCGCGATGAGGACAGCCGCCTCAAACTGCAGCGCGTCTACGATTTCGAATACAGCGATACCGGCGACAACCGCCTCAAAGGCAGCGTGATCCTGCTCGGCCACCGGCTGGTGATACTCAACGTGGGACTACGCGCCGGGCCGGCGGTGCGCACGCTGCACTGACTTTTACCGGAGCTCGCGCCGGGTTGCGTTTGGATTCAGACTCCTGCTATCTTGATACGTGTCAAAATGCAAAATGCGGCTCATTGCCAGCATTCAAGGCGGGTATTCCAGGGGTACCGACAGGAGACGAGCATGAAGATCGGATTCATGACCACCGGCATCGCCGGATTGACGGCATTGATCTTGTTTGCTCCTGCGCACGCGCCGGCTGCCGATAATTCTCTTGGCGAAAAAGAATTCCAGACCCGGTGCGCGATGTGTCATGGGGCCGCCGGAAAAGGGGATGGGTGGTTGGCGGAATATCTGATGAGCCGCCCCCCGTCGCTGACGCAACTGAAAAAGAAGAATGGCGGCGTGTTTCCCTTCGCGAGCGTCAATGCGGTGATCATCGGCACCAAGCCGGTGAAGCTGCATGGCCCCCAGGAAATGCCCGTATGGGGAACCGTTTATCGCGAGGAACAGAAAATGGCAAACGAAGCGCGGTCCGGGGTGTCTTCCGCCGATGAACGGCTTGTCCGCGCGAAGGTTCGCGCTCTGACCAGTTACATCTCAAAATTCCAGGAATAGCGTCCGGCGGTTCCTGATTCTTGTCCCCGGACCCGGTCGCCAGTATTACGCCGGTGGCGGCCTGAATGATTTTTCCCGTTCCCGGTTGATCTTAATCAAAGTACGCCCGATTCGTATGTGGAATTCTTGAGCTATCGCTCACAAGGCGATGCAGCGCCGCCATTCAGAGCGGCGCGGGTCGGGCAACCACTCCAGCCTGACCGGATACGGGACGACCGGGCTTGCCCGCGCCGTCCCGCATCTTTTTTGGTCCCCGCATAACGGGCCCACGGCGGCTAATCAGGGACAATCGCGGCGGCTGGTTGAAAACCATCAAGGCAGCGCCTTGAATATCGCATGAATCCGGTTGAACGTATGCGGCCGGATCCTGGGCTTCCATTCCCCGGTGTCGGACGCCGCGACCCACGCCGGGCTTTGCGGCACGTCGGGTGAAGCGACGCGATAAAGCGCCGCGTATTTCGGCACGCCGGGAACCGGCTTCTCGAGGGCGTAGCGTTTGACGCCGAGCACACCGGGCACCTTCGAGATTTCGGGGATGTGCTGCGTATCGTAAATACGGTTGAAGTCCGCTTCCAGCTCCGGTGGCACATCCATTTGCACGAGATAAAGATATTCACTCATCGTTTTCACTTTCAGATTGTCAGTCGGGCAGCCCGAAGCTCGCGCCGAAACCTGCCGGGACCTTGGGCCCCCGGACGCACAGCGTATCCTCCGCCGGGTGGTTCGTCGCCTTCCAGTCCGTGTCGCCCGGTATATAGTCGATGTCGCAGACGTATTCGGCGCGGCTGTTCCAGGGATCGCGGATGTAATGGAAAAAGTTCGACCCGGTGACGTGCCGGCCGAAGCCCCAACCGTTGCGGTAACCCTTGCCGAGCAACCGGCAGGCGCCCACGCCGCGTCGCTCCAATCCGAAATCGGAGTAGAACTTCCTGCCGACCGTGGCAACCGGCACCGTCAGCGCGATGTGCTGCAGGTTGCGAACGGCCATCGTCCGTCTCCCCTCTGCTTCGAACAAGGATGGTAATCGACCTGCCGTGTCCGCCGCAACGACCGGCGCGTCTTGTCGCGCCGGGACTGCTTGACGCGCACTCCCGCACCTCCATCCCCGCGTATTTGCCTATATACTTGTGCGAGCGTCCCGGATCGATCACAGGAGGGAATCAGTCATGGCTGCAATAAGAGCACGTAGTATTGCCTGCGCGGTGTTCATCGGCCTTGCCGCAGTTCTGGCCGCGGTTGCGACCGCTGCTGATTATCCAACGCGGCCCATCCGCTACGTGGTCGGCTTCGCCCCCGGCGGGATCAACGACATTCTGGCGCGCATCGTGGGCCAGAAGCTGAACGAAGTCTGGGGCCAGACGGTCATCGTGGACAACCGTCCCGGCGCGGGTGGCAATCTCGCCGCGGAACTCGTCGCGAAATCGACTGCGGACGGTTACACGATAATGAATATCAGCACCGCTCACGCCATTTCCCAGACGCTGTATGCAAAGCTCAACTACAGCCTCGCGCGCGATCTGACCCCGGTGGTGGTGCTCGGCTCCTCGCCGCTCATCATGGTGGTCAATGCCGGCATCCCGGCGAAGAACGTCGCGGAGCTGGTGGACTGGGCGAAGAAGAATCGACTGATCTACGCCTCGGGCGGCATCGGCGTCATCAGCCACCTCTCGATGGAAATGTTCAAGGTGGCGGCAAAAATAGACGCAACGCACGTGCCGTATAAGGGAGTCGGCCCCGCCGTGCCGGACCTGATCTCGGGACAGGCGCACGTGATGGTGAACGCCATCCCCGAGCTGCTCCCCCACACCAAGGGGGGCAAGCTCCGCGTGATCGGCGCGATGACGGAGAAGCGCCACCCGTTCATACCCGACGTGCCGACCTTCATCGAGCAGGGTTACAAGGAATTCGTGATGGGCAACTGGACGGGCATCATCGCGCCCGCGGGCACGCCGAAGAGCGTGGTGAACAAGCTCGCGGCGGAAATGACGCGGATCCTGCGCGCGCCCGAGATGACCGAGCGCCTCGTGCAGATGGGGGTCGATCCGCTGGGCGGCACGCCGGAGGAATTCGGCAGGCTCATCCGCTCGGAGACCGCGCGCTTCGGCAAAGCCGTCAAGGAGTCGGGCGCCAAAGCGGAGTAGGCCGCAGAATCAATTCGGGCCGGGGTCGATCGTTCCGGCGTGCAAAGATCAAGGATGAGGGCGGGGGGATGCAGGAATCCGCCCCCCCTCACCTCACTTCTCTCGCCTCTCTCGTTCACTTCGCGGCCAACATGTCCTTGATGCCGCGCAGCGCGAGGCAGTAGCCGAAAATGCCGAAGCCGGTCACCACGCCGCGGCTCACGCGGGCGATCTCCGACTCCCTGCCCCGCCGCGCCGGATTCGAGATGTGCAGTTCGATGGTCGGAAAACGCACCTGCGCGATTGCGGCCATCAGCGCGGGATGGCCGGTGGTGTAGCCCGCCGGATTGATGATCGCTGCATCCACGTTACGGTCGTGCGCATCGTAGAACCTGTTGATGACCTCGCCTTCGACGTTCGAATGGAATATCTCGACTTCGATGCCCAACTCGGACGCGTACTTGCGGATATGCTCGTCGTACTCCGGCAACGTCATCTTGCCGAAGACGTCGACCTGCGCTTTTCCCCGCATGTTCATCCCCGCGCCGTGCACGATCAGGACTTTTGGCATTGCCTGTTCCTCCGCTTGAATGAGTACCGAATTCCGGCTGCGGCATGAGCGGCCGCAGCGAGAGTAAATCCGGTCATTGGATGAATTTGAATTCCTTGACGGCCTGCTCCCAGTTTAGCCCGTCGAACTTCGCAACTTTCGCCGCGGCGATTGCCTGGTGAAAATCATCCAGGCATCGCACGTTTACGGCGAACATTTCCGGCACCGCCCGGGGGCGGCTGAACGCGTGGATGCCGCAGGCCGTGCAGAAGTAGTGCTTTGCGGTCCTGGTTCCGAACTGGTAAACAGAGAGCGCGTCTCCGCCGGACAAAAGCTCGAAATTTTCCGGTGCGACGCGATGATTAAGCGTTCCCTTTTTGGTGCAGATCGAGCAATTGCATTCCGTTATGCGCGAAAAATCGGTGCGAATTCGAAACCGCACTTTTCCGCAATGGCAACCGCCCTCATATGATTTCATATTGACTATGCAGCACTCGATACTGGTGCGGGAGCCGCGGCGCCCGGTCTTGAATTACCGGTTCCCATCACGCCGCGCGTGTATGCGGCCCGCGGCGCTTGCGCTCGGCGGCAACCCGGGGAAACCGGATACAACGGCGCTCAGATCACCTCGAACTTGCGCCGCTTGATCCTTTCCATGTTGGTGCCCTCGATGCGGATGAGACGCGTGGGGCCGGCGCGGCTCGGCGAATGCAGGTCGCCTTCGTTGTAGACGTGGGCTTGACCCGGCACCAGCTTGTACGTCCTGCGGTGGCGGACCCTGCCGGGTTTGTCCGCGCTGGCGGGTTCAACCAGGTCCCAGTCCGTCATTTGCGTTTCGCCCTGCGCCTGGCCGTAGATCGCCCATGATGGCCCGTGGTCGTGCGGCGGGCTCTCTTTCGCGCCTTTGTAGTTGTGCGCGAGGATGCAAAAGCCCAGCTCCGGGTCCTCGTACAGCAGATGCCGGTCGGGTGTGCTGTCGCTGAAATGGGCCGCGATGAACGCCTGGTCTTTCAGCACCTCCTGCAAAAGCTCGGAAACTTTCCTGCGGCCGCCCGGGCCGGGCGTCGCCTTGAGCGCGTGGTGGAACGATTGCGCCAACTGTTCGACGGTATGAGCCATGACTTCCCTCCACTGTTTGGTTGACGACGCGCCCGCAGCGGAAGCTTGCCGCGCTTCCGCGAACGCCCATGATCGTCGCGGCGGTAACCGCAGCGTACTCAATCCGCCGGCTTTAGGGAAGAGGAAATCGCCCGCTGACGATTACTGTCGAGACTGCCCCGCCAGAGCACGCGACAGGAGCCCGCCGGATCCCATCATCAGCGCGCTCAACCAGAACACCGGAGGCAAGCCGAACGCCGAGCCGAGCGCCCCGAACACAATCGGCCCCGTCACGCGCACGAAGTTGGTGGTAGTCAGGCGCAGCCCCAGCGTCTGGCCCGAGCGCCCCTCCGCGGAACGGCTGAACATCAGCATCACGGTGAGCGGCGTGCCGATGCCCATGCCGAGGCCGAAGACGAACGCAATCAGCGCCAGCATGACGGCATGGCTGAAGAACGGCACCAGCAGGAAACCGAGCGCCCCCATGTAGAACGACCCGGCGAGCAGCCTTTCGGGCGGCACCCGCTGCACCAGGCGGGCGAGGTAGAACCGCACGATGAAAGCCGCGCTGGCAAAACTCGCAAGCACGGCGCCGATGGCCGAGGCCGAGAGTCCCGCCGCATGCCCGTAGATCGGCAGGTAGAACTGGAAGAGATCGGTACCGAGCTGCACCAGGCCGCTCGTCGCGAGCATGCGCCGCACTTCGCGGTCCGTCAGCGTCCTGAGCGTCGTGCCCGCACCGCCTGCGCTCGCCGGGTTGCCGGCGGGCAGCAAACGGCCCCGGAAGACCAGCAGAATGAAGACCGCCAGCGAGAACGCGGCGATAACAAGGCACGCGCCGGCGGGTCCCGCGTAGTCGATCGAAAACCCGGCGGCGAGCGGCCCGACAAAACTGGTCACCGCCCCGACCAGGCTGAAGTTGCTGAAGTTGCGGGCGCGTTCATGCGGCTCGCTTAAAACGCCCATCAGGTTTTGCAGCGTGACGTGGAAGAAAGCGAGCGACAGGCCGCTCAGCGCCGCCGCCACGTAGAACGCCGGCACCTGACGCACGAAATACGGCAGCACCAGCGCGCACGCGCCGCAAACACTGCCGATGATGAGCAGCCCCCGCGAGCCGTGACGGTCGGTCAGCGCGCCGATCGGAAACGAGAGCAGCAGCGGGAACACGTAGAACATTCCGCCGAGCAACCCGACCGCCGCGGGCGACGCGCCCAGCTCGAGCGCGTAAAGCGTGAGCACCACGCGGGCCGCATTGACGCCGACGAAGCTGAAAAAAGTGAGCGCAAGCGTGAGCTGGACCGCCACCCGTCTTTACTCCGGAAAGGACGGGTGCACGGTTGCGGGAGCGCAGTACGAGGGGTCCGCCATCTGGAGCAGCGATTATAACCGCGCATCCATCGAAGTTCGCGTTCAACGGCAATCGCGCCTGGGCGAAAGTCCAGCCGCGGCACGGAAAAGAAAATACTATTGACTCCGGAGCTCGCTAGCCGGGGCGCCCGTGCCGCAACCGCGGGCGGGCGACATCGTCATCGCGCGTGCGCGCGGCCGCTACCGGGAATCGTGATCGCGGTGATCGCGGTCGTCGCGGCGGGCCGGCGGCGGATTGCCGTGAACCGGGCGCGGCGGTTCGTGAGTCGCGCGTACCGGATCGTGAATCACGCGCGGCGGCTCGTGCACGACACGCGCCGGTTCGCGAATCACCGTCGTCCGTTCGTAAATCACCGGCGCAGGCGCGTAAACCACTTGCGGCGGCGCGTAATAGACGGGTGCCGGTTCGTAATACGCATAACCCCGCTCGTAAACCGGAATGTCCGTGCAGCCCGCCAGAGTCAGCGTTGCCAGCATCGCGGTAATCAGGCTTTTCATAACGCCTCCTTGTCTGCTACTTAAACCCTCTGCAGCCATAACCATTTAACGCCCGAGGCGCGTCTCGTAGTGTAATAAGTTGTAATCGTTTGTAACCGGGCCGCGCGCGCCGCATGGTGCACGCGGCGGTGGCGACCTGCGCGAGTCACAGGGCCGCCTGCGCAAAAAACCGTTATGATGTTGCCCGGCGCGAACGCTGCGCCGAAATCGGCGGGCTGAGACGCGCGACCGCCGTTTGATAAAAACCAGGATGGCCCATGAAAATTTGCATCTTCGGCGCGGGCGCCGTCGGCGGCCACGTCGCGGTGAAATTGCTGGCGGCAAAAACGGATGAGATTGCGCTCGTCGCGCGCGGCGCGCAACTCGCGGCGATCCGCAGCCGCGGCCTGACGCTGCGCTCGGGAGGCAAGGAGATTACGGCGCGAGCGAAAGTCGCGACGGACGATCCGTCGACGCTGCCGCCGCAGGACCTGGTTGCCGTGACATTGAAGGCGCACGCCGTGCCCGGCGCCGCCGCGGCAATCGCGCAGCTGCTCGCGCCGCAAGGCTGCGCGGTCTTCCTCCTGAACGGCATCCAGTGGTGGTGGCGGCACGGACTTCCCGGCGCAAGCGGCACGCTGCCGCTGCTTGACCCGGACGGCGCGCTATGGCGGGAGGTCAAGCCCGGGCGCGCGCTCGGCTGCGTCGTGCACTGCCCCAACGATCTCGTCGAGCCGGGCGTGATAGTGCATGCGGGCCCCAGTCATTTGATCCTCGGCGAGCCGGACGGATCGATGAGCGCGCGCCTCCATGCGGTCGCCGAAATGTTCGGCCGCGGCGGCATTGATGCGCGGATTTCCAGCGACCTGCGCCGCGACATCTGGCAGAAGCTCGCGCTCAACGCCTCCGGCAACACGCTCGCCGCGCTCACGCGCGTCGACTTGGGCGGGCTCGGCGCCGACCCCGGTCTGCGCGAGTTGTCGATCAACGTGATGCGCGAAGCGCTCGCGGTCGCCGCGGCGCAAGGCTGGGACCTGCGCGCGGAAATGGACGTGGATAAACTCGCGCAGCGCGGCCGGCCGGGCCAGCGTCCCTCGATGCTGCAGGACATGCGCGCCGGGCGGCCAATGGAAGTCGAAGCGCTGCTCGGCCAGATCCAGGCGTTCGCGCGCGAAATGAAAGTCGCCGTGCCGAACATCGACGTCATCCTGCCGCTGCTGCGCGGGCTCGACCGTTCGCTGCGCGCGGCATGAGCGCGGCGGAAAGTTTTCGCAATTGACCGCACTTTTTTCCAACTGCACGGGGAGATCGGCATGAGTCAGCGCATACGCGGAATTTCCGACGGGGAAGCAACCGGCGCCGCCAGGGAAATCTTCGAGTCCTCCAATCAGCTGCTCGGCCGGACGGCGAACCTGCTGCGGATCCTCGCCCACAGCCCGTACCTCGCGCGGTGGTTCCTGCCGTTCGTCGCGGCCGTGCGGCAGCCCGCCGCCGGCGCCGTCTCCGACGTGCGGCTGCGCAATCTCGCCGTGCTCAAGACTTCGACCGTCAACGATTGCCGGTACTGAACGGAACACAATCGGGTGCTTGGTCAAGCACTGGGACTTACCGACGCCGAGTTCGCCGCGCTGCAGGGCGACGATTACCGCGCGAGCCCGCTGTTCAACGAACGGGAGAAAGCCGCGATGTGGTGGGCCGAAGCGATGACGCTGAACACGGCGAAGCGCGACGACGCGGCATGGAACGAAGTGCGCCGCCTGTTCACGGATGCCGAGATCGTGGAGATTTCAATGATCACCGGCATGTTCAACATGATCAACCGGCTCAACGATTCGTTCCGCACCGAGCTCGAGACCGCAGAGTACAACCGCCGGCAGCACGGCGCGGTCGGCGTGACGGTGAGCGCGCTCGAGGATTACGCGTGCCGTATCTGCGCGAGCCGGAACAACCTATAACGGGACATGCGTATGGTCCGCCCCTACACCATGCGCTCAAGCGGCAGTTGGAACAGCCGGATCTTGTCGTCGGGACGTTTGATCGCCTCGTTGGCCGCCTCAATACCTTGAATCAGGGCTTCGAGGGGTCCCTCTTCCTTGAAAGCGATCATCAAGACCGAGTTAATGCCCGGAAAACTGCCCGCGCCGAGGTGCGGCTGGGTACCGTGGCCCTTGCCTTTTACGTGTTCCCAGCGCGTGTAGTAATCGATGCCAGCGGATTTGAGCAGCTCGATCACCTGGGCGCCAAAGAGCTCGTTATGCACGACAAAAACGATATTCATGGGATCGGCTTCCTTATTCTACGGCGGCATGCAGGCGGCCGCTTGCGGAGTCTTCCGCTGTCCGTGGTTATTGTGGCATCCGGCGAATCAGCGCTATTGATCCAGATCAAAGTGCGGAACGGGCTCACGGAATCTGCGGATTTCCGGTAGTTTCGACAGCGGGCTCCTCCCGCCGCGCGTGCGCTACCATACGGCTTCGCAGGCCGACTCGTAATGACACCACGCCGTCAGGCCCATCATCACCACAGGTCAGGAGACTGAAATCATGAGTTCGCACCCTAAGGTCGCCGTCGTCACCGGCGCGGGCACGGGCATCGGCAAAGCAGCCGCGCTCGCATTTCTGAAGGACGGGTATCGCGTCGCGCTCGCCGGGCGGCGCGCGGAGCTGCTGGAGAAAGCGGCGGCCGAATCGGGCGCCGGCAAGCGCGCGCTTGCGGTTCCCACCGACGTGAGCAATCCGGCATCGGTGCATGCGTTGTTCGCGCTGGCCAGGGAAGAGTTCGGCCGCGTCGACGTGCTGTTCAACAACGCCGGCACCAACGCGCCCGGCATCGCGTTCGAAGACCTCGCTTACGAAAAATGGAAAGCGGTCGTGGATACCAACCTCACGGGCATGTTCCTGTGCGCACAGGCGGCCTACCGCGTCATGAAGGACCAGGACCCGCGCGGCGGGCGCATCATCAACAACGGCTCGATCTCGGCGCATGCGCCGCGGCCCGACTCGGCGCCTTACACCGCGACCAAGCACGCGGTCACCGGTCTCACCAAGTGCATCTCGCTCGACGGCAGAAAGTACGACATCGCATGCGGCCAGATCGACATCGGCAATGCGCTGACCGAACTCGCGGCGAGAATGGCGAAGGGCGTGAAGCAGGCTAACGGCGAGATCGCGGTCGAGGCGATGATGGACGTGCAGCACGTCGCGAACGCGGTGGTGCACATGGCGGGCCTGCCGCTGGACATCAACGTCCAGTTCATGACCATCATGGCGACCAAGATGCCGTTCGTCGGGCGCGGCTGACGTCCCGTTCGGAACGATTGATTGATTTCCTACGAATCGCTCTGGATACCCGTCACGTTAGGGGCGGCCTTCGCCCAGACGATACGCAACGCCGCGCAGCGGCATCTCACCGCGGCGCTCGGCACGCTCGGCGCAACGCTCGTGCGATTTCTCTACGGGCTGCCGTTTGCCATATTGTGGCTGCTCTGTGTCCGCGCGATCGGCGAATTCCCGCTGCCGGCATCGAACGCAAGGTTCTGGTGGTGGGTGCTGCTCGGCGCGGTGACGCAGATCGCGGCAACGGCGCTGCTGCTGCGCGTAATGGCCGAGCGCAACTTCGCGCTGGGTATCGCCTACTCGAAAAGCGAAGTCATGCAGGTGGCCGTGTTCGGGCTGATTTTTCTCGGCGATCCGATTACGCCGGCCGTGGCGGCGGCCGTAGCGTTCGGCACGCTGGGCGTGCTGCTGCTCGCGCCGGTCGACCGCCGGCACCCGCTGCGCGCGCTGACCGCGGGCTGGACCACGCGGCCGGCGCTGCTCGGTCTCGCCTCGGGCGCGGGTTTCGGCCTCGCCGCGGTCGGCTATCGCGGCGGCGCGCTCGCGCTCGAAGGCGCCGCGTTCCCGATGGCCGCGGCCTACACGCTGGTCGCGGCCCAAGTGCTGCAAACCGGGCTGCTCGGGGGGTGGCTGCTCGCGCGCGACAGCGCGGTGGTGGTACGCGTGTGCCGCGCCTGGCGCGTGTCGCTGTTTGCGGGGTTCATGGGCGCGGCCGCCTCGGTGGGCTGGTTTACCGCGTTTGCAATCGAGCCCGTCGCGCGCGTGCGCACGCTGGCCCTCGTCGAACTGCTCTTCGGCTACGCCATAGCGCGACGCTTTTTCAAGGAACGTTTGACCCGCACCGAGTTGACCGGCATGGTGCTGCTGACGATCGGGTTGATCGTCGTTACCGTGGGACATTGAGCGGACGGCCGTCGCGTCCGGCTATTGCGGCGGCCCGGTCGGGGAGTTGCGGAAAAAATGCGGCACCGGCCTCGATATTCACTTGTCATACGATCCCCGGCGCAGCGCGCGCTGGCTTTCGGGCTCGCGGCCTTGTTACCATAGGTGGCCAGGAACCCAAATCAGGGGGGAGGAACATGGATGAGCCCGGCCGCCAGGAGCCGCATCTGGTCAGCAACCCGTACGCTGATCCCAACGCCGGCGCAGGCGCAGCCGCCGCGGTTACTCCGCCCACGGCGGCGGGTCAGCGCAGCTACGCGGTGGAGTTCACGGCGTCGGCCGGCGAGTACTTCCGCATCTGGATCGTCAATCTCGCGCTGACCATAATCACGCTCGGTATTTATTCGGCGTGGGCGAAAGTGCGCAAGAAGCGCTATTTCTACGGCCACACGAAAATCGACGGCGACAGCTTCGAGTACCGCGGCAATCCGGTTGCGATCCTGAAAGGACGGTTCATCGCGGTCGGCGCGCTCGCGCTGTTCTACGGCGTAAGACACTTTGCTCCGTCGTTCCAGTGGGCGCTCTTCGTCGCCGCCGCATTCATCGTGCCGTGGCTGCTGGTGCGCTCGCTGGCGTTCAACGCCTATAACACGGCCTACCGGAATATCCGGCTGCATTTCCGCGGCACCTACCCCAAGTGCCTCAAGCTGATCATCGGATACGGACTGCTCACTCTCGCTACCGCGGGCATCGGGTATGCATTCCTGAGGGTGCGGCTCACGGAGTTCGTTATCCGCAATCACCATTACGGCAGCACTCGGTTCGAGGCCGCCGATCTCAAGAAGCTTTTCTTCAACGTTTACGCGAAGGCCATCGGTCTCGGCTTGCTGTTGATGGTCGCGCTGATCGCCATGGCGGCGGGAAACGTCGCTGTTTTTGGCAGGTCGTCTTCTTCCGCGGTTTCCGTCGGCATTACGGTTATCATTTACGCGGGCTATCTGGTCATTTTCGCCTACTTGCGGGCCCGGATCACCAATGCGACCTGGAACAGCATCAGCATGGGCCCGGTGCACTTCGAATGCTTGTTGCGCGCGCGCGATTTATTCTGGCTCTACCTGGTCAACATCGTCGCGATCATCGTGACGCTGGGGCTCGCGACACCGTGGGCCGCGGTGCGCACCATGCGCTACCGCGCGGACAAGATGACCGTGCTCGCGAGCGGCGGAATGGGCAGCTTTGTCGCGGCCGAATCCGCGCAGGTGAGCGCCGCCGGCGAGGAAGTCGGCGAAATGTTCGATATCGACTTCGGATTGTGATCGAGTTCAGCGCAGTCTATTACGACGGCAGGACGTCGGCGCGCACGCCGGTGCGCGTGCGCGGGCTCGACCACAGTCTGCACATCGTCAGCACGGAAGTGAATATCGAAATTGCGCTCGCGGACGTGCGCGTGGATGCGCGCGTGGGCGACGCCCGCCGCACGCTCAGCCTGCCCGGCGGCGCGCAGCTGCAGACCGACGATCACGCCGCGCTCGCGCAGCTGTTTCCCCGCGCCAACCGCCTGGAAACGTGGGTCCAGGCACTGGAGCGCCGCTGGGGATATGCGCTGGGGGCCATCGTCGTCACCGCCGGCTTTGCCTGGTGGTGCGTGACCTACGGCCTGCCGGTGACCGCAAAAGCAGTCGCCGGTTTCGTGCCGGCCGATATCGAAGCCAGACTCGGCGAGCAGACTCTCTACGCGCTCGATCAGAGCCTGTGCTCGCCGAGCGCGCTCGCCGCCGACCGGAAGCGGGCTGTGCAGAAAAGTTTCAGTACGCTGACCGCCGGGCTCAACGACGGCTACGCCTATCGGCTGGAATTCCGTGCGTGCGGCAGGGTCGGTCCCAATGCATTCGCCCTGCCCGGCGGCGCGCTCGTCATCACCGACGACCTTATCAAGCTCGCGCAGAACGACCGGCAGATCGCGGCGGTACTGGCGCACGAGATCGGGCACGTGCGCTATCGCCATGGGCTGCGGGCGGCGCTGCAGGGAGCGGGTGTTGCCGCGCTGATCGCGGCGCTCGCGGGCGATGCGGTTGGCATCACCCATCTGGCGGTGATGCTGCCGACCGTGTTGCTGCAAACCGGTTATTCGCGCGATTTCGAGTACGAGGCCGACACCTACGCGTTCCAGCGCCTGAAGCAGACCGGGTCGTCGCCGAAATATTTTGCCGAGATCATGACGCGGCTCGAGGAGCATCGAAACAAGGGGGGCGGCCTGCCAGGCGGCGGCAAGCGCGACAAGCCGGCCGGTGGAAGCGGTGCGCTCGACTACCTCTCCACCCATCCGGCCACTGCCGAGCGCATAGCGCGCGCGCTGGCAAACCAGTAACGGACGGAAAGCCCGCTGCCCGCGACGGTTACCTGAGCGGCTTGAAGCGGATGCGCTTCGGCTGCGCGCCTTCCGCGCCGAGGCGCTTCACCTTGTCCGCCTCGTACTCGTGATAGTTGCCGTTGAAGAACGCCACTTTCGAATCGCCTTCGAAGGCGAGGATATGGGTCGCGATGCGGTCGAGGAACCAGCGGTCGTGCGAAATCACGAGCACGCTGCCGGCGAATTCGAGCAGCGCGTCTTCGAGCGCGCGCAGCGTTTCGACATCGAGGTCGTTGGAAGGCTCGTCCAGGAGCAGCACGTTGGCGCCGGCGGCGAGCTGCTTCGCGAGATGCAGCCGCCCGCGCTCGCCGCCCGACAGGTCGCCGACCTTTTTTTGCTGATCGGCGCCCTTGAAGTTGAAGCGGCCGAGGTACGCGCGTGACGGCATCTCGAACTTGCCGACCTTGAGCGTGTCCGATCCGCCGGACACATACTCGAACACGGTTTTGTCGCCTTCCAGCTCGTCGCGCGACTGATCGACGACCGCCAGCTTCACCGTCGGGCCGATCACGACTTTGCCCTGGTTCGGTTTTTCTCGGCCTGTGATCATGCGAAAGAGCGTGGATTTGCCCGCGCCGTTGGGGCCGATGATGCCGACGATCGCGCCAGGCGGCACCGCGAACGAGAGATCGTCGATCAGCAAGCGGTCGCCGTAGCCTTTGCTCACGCCCTTGAACTCTATCACGCTGTCGCCCAGGCGGTCGGCGACGGGAATGAAGATTTCCTGCGTTTCGTTGCGCTGCTGGTATTCGTACGAGGTCAGCTCTTCGAAGCGGGCGATGCGCGCCTTGGCCTTGGCCTGCCGTCCCTTCGGATTCTGCCGCACCCACTCGAGCTCTTTCCTGATGGTCTTCTGGCGCGCAGACTCGGTGGCTTCTTCCTGCTCGAGGCGCGCCTCTTTCTGCTCGAGCCACGAGCTGTAATTGCCCTGCCACGGAATGCCGTGGCCGCGGTCGAGTTCGAGTATCCACTGCGCCGCGTTGTCGAGAAAGTAGCGGTCGTGCGTCACCGCCATCACGGTGCCCGGAAATTTGCTCAGAAACTGCTCGAGCCACTCCACGCTCTCGGCGTCGAGGTGATTGGTGGGCTCGTCGAGGAGCAGCATGTCGGGCCTGGAGAGCAGCAGGCGGCACAGCGCCACGCGGCGCTTCTCGCCGCCCGACAGCGGCTTGATCTTCGCGTCCCACGGCGGCAGGCGCAGCGCGTCGGCGGCGATCTCGAGTTGGTGCTCGGTGCCGCTGCCCGCCGCGGCGAGCATGGCTTCGTACTTGGCCTGCTCGGCCGCGAGCTTGTCGAAGTCGGCGTCCGGCTCGGCGTAGGCGGCGTAGATTTCATCGAGCTTCTTTTTCGCTTCGAACACGTCGCCGAGGCCCTCTTCCACCGCCTCGCGCACCGTCTTGTCCGGATCGAGCTGCGGCTCCTGCGCCAGATGGCCGATGCGCAGGTTGGGCATGGGGATGGCTTCACCATCGAAATTCGTGTCCTCGCCAGCCATGATGTTGAGCAACGTCGATTTGCCTGAGCCGTTAAGCCCCAGCACGCCGATCTTGGCGCCGGGAAAAAACGACAGCGAAATGTTCTTGAGGATCTGGCGTTTGGGCGGCACGACCTTGCCGACCCGGCGCATGGTGTAAACGTATTGGGCCATGAGTCCCTGTACGCGAAAAATGCGACAGCATAGCGGAATGCGCGCCCGCGCGTCGAATCGCGGCGCAGCGCCGTCGTGCGCAGGCGTTGCATCCGTCTCCGAGGTCACATCCCCACAAGCGGGGGCCCCTGTTCCGCTCTTCGATGGCGCGCCTGCGAGCAGTGTGCAGGGCTCCCGCTTGCGGGATGCGATCGTCCGCGAGTCTGGCGCAGCGCCGTCGTGCGCAGGCGTTGCATCCGTCTCCGAGGTCACATCCCCTAAAGGGGTGGCGCTTGTTCACATCTTCGGCGCCCCGAGAGATAGACGATAGATGGGGAGTCGAATCGGGAATTCGC
>JBGPFE010000061.1:0-24072 GCA_041483135.1 Gammaproteobacteria bacterium
GCGGCGTGTCTCTTGGGGGCTTTTGGCTCCGGCATAACTTTCGCGCACGCGAAAGTTAGCCTTCGCCGAAACTGGTCGCGACTACACTCATGAAATTCATCGACGAAGCCTTCATCGAAGTCCACGCCGGCAAAGGCGGCGACGGCTCGGCCAGTTTTCGGCGCGAGAAGTTCGTGCCGCGCGGCGGGCCCGACGGCGGCGACGGCGGGCGCGGCGGCAGTATCTTTGCCGTTGCCGACCGCAACATCAACACTCTCGTCGACTATCGCTTTGAGCGCATCCACCGCGCGAAGAACGGCGAGCCCGGGCGCGGCTCCGATTGCAACGGCAAGTCCGCCGCAGATATTGTGTTGCGCGTGCCGGTCGGCACCGTGGTGAGCCATCTCGACAGCGGCGAAGTCGTCGTCGATCTCGCGGTACACGAGCAACAGGCGCTGCTCGCCAAGGGCGGCGGCGGCGGGCTCGGCAATCTCCATTTCAAATCGAGCACCAACCGCGCACCGCGCCAGTTCACGCGCGGGATGCCGGGCGAATCCCGCAAGCTCAAGCTCGAGCTCAAGGTGCTGGCCGACGTCGGGCTGCTCGGCATGCCGAACGCCGGCAAATCGACCTTCATCCGCGCCGTATCGGCGGCGCGGCCAAAGGTCGCCGATTATCCGTTCACCACGCTGCATCCCAATCTCGGCGTGGTGCGTGTCGATGACAACCGCAGTTTTGTCATCGCCGATATCCCGGGCCTGATCGAGGGCGCCGCCGAAGGTGCGGGACTCGGCCATCAATTCCTGCGCCATCTTGCGCGCACGCGCCTGCTGCTGCACCTGGTCGACATCGCACCGTTCGATGCCGGCACCGATTCCGTCGCGGAAGCGCGCGCGATCGTCAACGAGCTGAAAAAATACGACGAAGAACTGTTCCGCAAACCGCGCTGGCTGGTGCTGAACAAGGCCGACCTGCTCGCGCCCGCAGAACGCGCCGAGCGGACACGACAGTTCATCGCGGATTTTGGCTGGCAGGGCAAAAGCTTTATCATCTCGGCTCTGAATGGCGAAGGCTGCAAAGAGCTGACTTACGCCATCATGGTGTATCTGGACGAGAACAAAGAAGTATTCACCGCCAAGGACGCGAAGGGCGCCAATGAAAATTCGGGTCACGAACAATAGTTGTTATGGTCTACATTGCATCCTTTGCGGTTAAAGGTTTTTTATGGGTTCCATGCTAGCCAAAGCCAAGCGCCTGGTCGTCAAGGTCGGCAGCAGCCTGGTAACCGACCGGGGGCGGGGGCTCGATCATGCCGCGCTTGCACGCTGGGTGAGCCAGATCGCCGAATTGCGCAAGCTCGGGCGCGAAGTGGTGCTGGTCTCGAGCGGCGCAATCGCCGAAGGCATGCAGCGACTCGGCTGGAAACGGCGCCCGAGCGCCGTGCACGAACTACAGGCCGCGGCGGCAGTCGGCCAGATGGGACTGATCGAAGCGTACGAATCGCGGTTTCGCGAGCATCAGCTCCTCACTTCGCAGATTCTGCTCACCCACGAGGACATGGCCGACCGCAAGCGTTATCTCAACGCGCGCTCGACGCTGCGCACGCTGCTCGATCTCGGCGTGGTTCCCATCATCAATGAAAACGATACGGTGGCGACCGATGAAATCCGCCTCGGCGACAACGATACGCTCGCCGCGCTCGTCACCAATCTGGTCGAGGCCGACGCGCTCATAATCCTTACCGACCAGGCCGGACTCTATTCCTCGGACCCGCGCAGGGACCGCGGCGCCACCCTGATTCCCGCCGCGCAGGCCGGCGACCCGGAGCTTGAAAAAATCGCGGGCGGCGCCGGCAGTCAGATCGGGCTCGGCGGCATGCTGACCAAGGTGCTGGCCGCGAAGCGCGCCGCGCGCAGCGGCGCGCACACGGTGATCGCCTCCGGCCATGAGGACCAGGTTCTGGTGCGACTCGCACGCGGCGAGCATATCGGCACGCTGCTCAAGGCCGCGACGCAGACGCTCGCGGCGCGCAAGCAATGGCTCGCCGATCATCTGCAGGTGCGCGGGCGCCTGATGCTCGACGCCGGCGCAGTCAAGGCGTTATGCGTGCAGCGCAAGAGCCTGCTGCCGATCGGCGTCTTCGAGGTGGCCGGCGAGTTCGAGCGCGGCGAGGTCGTCGGCTGCTGCAACGAGAGCGGCACCGAGATTGCGCGCGGGCTCGTCAATTACAGCGCCGCCGAGACGCGCCGCATCCTGAAGACGCCGTCGAGCGAAATCGAAGCGAAGCTCGGTTACGTGGATGAGCCCGAATTGATCCACCGGGACAATCTGGTCCTGCTTTAGCGGATGCCGGGGTGTCGCGCCGGCAACCGCCACGGGGAAAGATTGGCGACGCTGTCAATGGCTTGCCTGCTGTTGCATTAACAGGTGCGCGACGATTATCCTACGCATCTTTGCAGCGGCCGGGCGGCTGCGGCTGATGTAATTTCAAACACGGGGAAATTGAACATGATTGAACGCTCTTGTCGCGGTATCCGTTGCCTGATTTTCGCCCCCATCCTGGCGGCCGGCCTGACGCTTGCCGCACCAGCGAGCGCCCTCGATCTCATCACCAATGACGAAGCGAAGCTTCCCTCGGTGCCCAAGATGGGTACCCGCGGCGGCATCACGCGCGGGCCCAGCATCAAAGTGGTAAACCCGCAACCCGACGGCCAGATCAAGGCGCCATTTGCAATGAAAATCGAGTTCCAGCCGCACGGCGGCTCGAAGATCGATGCTTCGTCGGTCAAGGTCACTTACCTCAAAAAACCGGCGGTCGATCTCACGCCGCGCCTGAAATCGGCGATTTCCGAATCAGGCATCAGCCTCGCGGACGCTAACGTGCCGGCGGGTACGCACGACATCAAAATCGATGTTACCGACGCCGACGGCCGCACCAAATCCGAGGTGGTCAGCTTTACCGTGGTGAAATAGCGCCGCGTGGCCGGGCGGTCAATCGAACCGCCCGGCCACGGGTTAATTGAGTATGCCTTTGAGGCCGGTGACGACCGCCACGATGGCGCTCGCGACCGGCATCAGGTTGTTGACCAGGCCGTGGATCATGTCCACGTGCTTCTTGAGCTGCGGACCTTTCTCGATTGCCTTGCCGGTCACCGTCGCCAGCACTTGCGCGAGCTTGAGCGTAGCCTGACCGGCACGATTACCCGCGCCCGAGCGCGCCTGCAACGCGCTGCTGATCAGCCCGCCGGTAAGATAGGCAAACGCGATGCTCGCGATGTACTCGATCGTTTCCTGCCATTCGCGCATGTTTTCGGGAAGAAACGATGTCTTCTCGTGGATACCGGTCACGTACGACATCCCGAATACCGCGAGCGATCCGATCGTCAGCGCGATCGCGACTTCGAACCACGGATGGATACGGTAGCGCAGCGTCAGCCACAGCCCGATTGGCAGCGGAATTGCGATCGAGACCAGCCGCAAGACGAGCGTCGGCTTGTCGTAAACGAACACGATAAGCCAGTGCGCGAGCAACAACAATCCGATGGACACCGCGGCTCCGAACACGACGCGCGACGACGACGGCGGCGCCAGCTCGACGCGCGCTTCGGCGACCGCGTCGGCGGCCTCAGCGACGCCACTGGTCAGTGCGCCGAGCGTATCCTGCAGTGTTTGTTTGATCGCGGCGATATCCGTTTCCAGCGCCTGGAGCCGCGCTTCGACTCCGCCGGCGAGGTCTTGCCCGCCGGACGCCTCGCCCGCCGGTGCCGCGCTGTCTGCCTGAAACTTGATCTCGACCGCGCGGATACGGTCTATCACCGGCCACAAAAACGATAGATCACGCGCGCCCGGTGTATCCGCGGCCTGCTGCGAGCCGCCGCCACTTTTTGTTTGGTCGTCCATCAGCCCCCCTCTCCGTTCCGCTGCGCCTCACGGGCGCGACTCCGGCTGTATCCGTGCCGCAGTCGCATTGTAAACCGGCGGCACGACCCCTGAGCAAGATCGGATACCGGCAACGGGAGAGCCTGGCCTGCGATCGACCGGCATCTGCACAAGGCCGGTGTCCGAGGCATAATGCAGCCGCGTCATCTACCAACCGATGAACCGTCAACTTCCGTTATTCGCCGTCGCGGCGCTCGCTTCGCTGCCATGCATGGCCGGCGCGCAGTCGATCGAACCCGGGTTATGGGAAATCACGGTGACCGTGCAGGCATCCGGCGCGCTCCAGCCGCAACAGCACACAACGCAGCGCTGCTACAGCAAGCAGGAACTCAACGACCTGCAGAATGTCGCGCCGTCAACCGGCATGGGCGCGCAATGCAAAATGCTCGCCAGCAATCAGAGCGGCTACCGCTACACTTACACGTTGCAATGCGACCAGCCCAAACTCACGAGCAGTGGTGAGTTTGTGTTCGGCGCCACCAGCTACCAGGGCAGCATCAACTCCGAGATCAACGAGCCGGGCATGGCCAAAATGCAGATCGCGCAGCGGTTCAGCGCGCGTCGCGTCGGCGACTGCAGGTAGGTTCCCGGCTCAACTGCTGCCACTGCCGATGCGGGGCACGCCGTATTTGAAGCGGTTGACGGCGTCGCGGGACGATTTGACCGGTTTTCTGTCGGGACAGAAATAGTCCGCGTACAGCACAGCATGCTGGCGGTTGATTTCCTTGTATTCGATCCGGCGCCACTCGCTCAAGCGCGCTTTTGACCAGGTTCCGTCGCGGCCGCCGAAGGCATAATACTTCTGCTCGCGCGTTTCGCACCGGATGCCTTCATAAGAAACGTTCTCGGCGCCGCTTGAGCTCCTGACCACCAGTGTGTAGCGCACGGCCCCGTCGCTGCCGATGGAAATCGACCCCGGGTCGATGTAAAAATGGTTGCTGCTTGCGGCACTGGGATCGAACTGGAGCAGGTTTTCCGGTTTGGGAAACAGCGGCAGTTTGACCTCAAGCTCGACCCACGGCTTTCCCTTCCCTTCTTCCTCTTCCATGTCGGGTCGAGGCTGAGCGGCCGTCGCGGCTGGCAGCAGCACGCTACATGCCAGCAGCAGCTGCAGCACTGCACTAACCACAATAGACGTGCTCGCGCGTCAGCGGCGCTGACAGCGCACCGTTGGGGAGCGGCCGGCCGGCCAGAACCTGATATATCGAGACCCAGTCGCGCTGGAACGCGAGCGCGTAACCGGCCATGTAAATGCGCCATATGCGGTATTTCTTCTCGCCGACCAGCGCGCGCGCCTCGTCCTTGCGCGCATCGAGCCGCTCGACCCAGTGCCACAAAGTCTTGGCGTAATGCGGGCGCAGGCATTCGATGTCTATGCATTCCAGGTTTTCGTGCGCCATCAGTTCGATTTCCTTCGACAAGTGCGGGATTTCGCCGCCGGGAAATACATAGCGCTCGATAAAATCGGCGATATCGCGGCTCAAGCCACCCGAATACAGCCCGGCCGAGGTCAGGCCGTGGTTCATGAGCAGACCGCCGGGCTTGAGCAGGCGATAAATCTTGGCGAAATAGCCCGGCAGATTTTTCTTGCCGACGTGCTCGAACATGCCGACGCTCGCAATCTTGTCGAACGGCTCATCCTCGGGAATATCGCGGTAATCGAGCAGGCGCACTTCGCAGCGGCCGGCAATGTTGCGGGCCCGGATCTGCTCCTGCGCATAGGCAAATTGTTGCTCGCTGAGCGTGATGCCGGTCGCTTGCGCCCCATAGTGTTCCGCGGCGCGGAAGATCAGCGCACCCCAGCCGCAGCCGATGTCGAGCAGGCGCTCGCCTGGCTGCAGGCTGAGCTTGCGGCAGATGTGGTCGATTTTCTGCTGTTGCGCAAGCTCGAGGCTGTCCCCGGGTTTGCGGAAATAGCCGCACGAATAGACACGCTGCCGGTCGAGCCAGAGTGCGAAGAAATCGTTGGAAACATCATAATGATGGCCGATCGAGCGCCGGTCAAACAGGCGTGTGTGCCACCACCATTTCCAGTCATCGCTGTCGCGTTTCTTCAGCTGGACTTGCTGCGGGCCGCATAATGTTTCGGCAAACTCGACCAGATCGTGGATGTCGCAATCGAGATCGATATCGCCCTCAACATAGGCTTGGGCAATTTTACCGAGACCGGGCCGGGCCAATGTTTTCAAGGCCGCCGGCCGGCGCAGCGCCACTTTCACCTTGGGAAAGTCTCCGCGGCCGACGCGCTTGCCGTTCCAGAGCTCGACGCTGACCGGCACGCCGAGTGCGTGCAGGCGCTGTTCGAAAAGGTTGAGAATGTGACCTTGCAGCATCGCAGTCTCCTCGCTCAAATACAGTTGCGAACACGCCGCGCGAAACAACCGTTCGAAGGTGATTCTGGATCCGCACCTTGCCGGCGGCACCGAACGGATGGCGCAACCCCACGGATTGCGGATAGCTACATTCGCAAATCCTGCATCAATGATGTTCTAACCGATTGCGCCACGTCAATATCTGCGCTGTAAGCGGGGTGGCCGACCCCGATCCCGAGGTCGGCGCCATTAGCAAGCGCTCGCTTCATGGCCTCAGTCAGCTCGAACCGCAGAAAGTGCACCGATGAGGTCTTGGTCTCGTTTTCGCGCTCGAGATCTTCGTCGGCGACCGCATACACGCGGTCGCAGCCCGCGACCCGCACCCAAACCTTGTCCTCGATGCCTTTGAGCTGCGCGAGCATGGTGTGGCGTTCGTCGACTTCCGGATACTCGATCAGCATCGTTGCTTTCCAGTTGCTGCCGTCGGGAATCAGCGGGTTGTAGGCATCAAGCTCGTCGCGGATGCCCGCTTCCTCGAAGATGCGCTCGACGCGCAGCATTTCCTGGACCTGGTAGCGGATGGTGAGTTCGTCTTCAAAAATCAGCGTCACATGATCGCCGAGCGCCACCGTGCGGCGTTTCTTGTGCGCTATGACCTTGGCGCGGAAATCCATGCGTACTTTGGCATAGGCTTCGAGCGCCATCAGGCTGTCGGGAGCGAGCTTGTTGTTCATGGCAAACATTTTTCCGTCACAAACCGTAAGCCATGCGGATCAAGGTAACCGGATGCTCCTTGCGCGCGCGGGTTTCGCCCATGCCCTGCTGGATGTGCCGCCCGGCGATCGGGCAATCCGAGCTGATGTAGTCCGGATCCACCCCCGCCATCTGCTTGAACACGGGACGGCCGATTTTCATCGATTGTTCAAAAAATTCGCTTTTCACCCCCCAGGTGCCGTCGTGGCCCGAGCAGCGTTCGACGACGTTGATCTCGGTTCCGGGCACCAGCTGCAGCAATTCACGCGTTTTCTGCCCTACGTTTTGCACCCGTGAATGGCATGGGATGTGATACGCAATCCGGCCGAGCCGCTGCTTGAAATCGATTTTCAGCAGCCCGTCCTTGTTGCGCAGCACCAAGTACTCGAACGGATCGAACATAGCATCCTGCACCGCTTTCACATCCGCGTCGCCGGGAAACAGCAGCGGCAGCTCCTGCTTGAACATAAGCGTGCATGACGGGATCGCCGACAGGATCGCGTAGCCCTCGCGTGCGAGTTTCGCGAGCGGCGGGATATTGATCTCTTTCAGCCGCGCCACCGCCTCGAGATCGCCGAGCTCGAGTTTCGGCATGCCGCAACACGCTTCCTTGTCGACGATGACGGCCGGGATTTCGTTGTGCGCGAGCACGCGCAGCAGGTCGTGGCCGATACCCGGCTCGTTGTAGTTCACGTAACAGGTCGAAAAAATCGCGACCTTGCCCGGCGCATTCTTGCCGTCCCTGACTGTGAATGACGCATTCGGCTGCGCCGTCGAGCGGAACTTCGCGCTGTTGTAGTCCGGCAGCACCCGGTCCTTGTGCACACCGAGCATTTTATCCATCATGCCGCGCATGACCGGTGCCTTGTTGGCGGCGTTGACGAACTGCACTATCACCGGAATTGTTGCGAGCTTGCCGAGCGCATCGGTCGATGACAGCAGCTTGTCGCGAAACCCGGTCCGGCCCTGCCTGAACTTGACCGCTTTGGCCCGCAGCATCAAATGCGGGAAATCGACGTTCCACCGGTGCGGCGGCACATACGGGCATTTGGTCATGTAGCACATGTCGCACAGATAACAGCGGTCGACGACTTCCCAGTAATTCGTTTTTGCGACACCGTCAAGCTCGCCGGTCTTGCCCTCGTCGATCAAGTCGAACAGGCGCGGGAACGCCGTGCACAAGTTCACGCAGCGCCGGCAGCCGTGACAGATGTCGAATACCCGATGCATTTCCGCGAACAGTTTCTGCTCGTCGAAAAAATCGGCTGACTTCCAGTCCACTGCGTGCCGGGTCGGGGCTTCGAGACTGCCTTCGCGAACGGTCATGAGATGGTGAGGCGTTAGGCGTTAGGCGAAAAAAGAGGGGCGGCGGAGCGAGGTTTCCGCCTCACCCCTCACCCCTCACGCCTCACGCTTTTCTCAATCTTGCAGCGCGTCGAGCGATTTCTTGAAGCGGTTGGCGTGCGAGCGCTCGGCTTTCGCCAATGTCTCGAACCAGTCGGCGATTTCTTCGAATCCTTCCTGGCGCGCAGCCTTCGCCATGCCCGGGTACATGTCGGTGTACTCGTGCGTCTCTCCCGCGATCGCCGCTTTCAGGTTGTCGCGCGACTTGCCGATCGGCAGGCCGGTGGCCGGGTCGCCGACCGCCTCGAGATACTCGAGGTGACCGTGGGCGTGGCCGGTTTCGCCCTCGGCGGTGGAGCGGAATACTGCCGCGACATCGTTCTGGCCTTCGACGTCGGCTTTGGCTGCGAAATACAGGTAACGACGATTCGCCTGCGATTCACCGGCAAATGCATCTTTCAGATTACCTTCCGTTTTCGATCCTTTGAGTTGCATGATTTTCTCCTATTTTTCAATTGCTTGGATAGCCAAGACTGGATCAGCGAACAACCAGCCTGCAGGCAGCTTCATGCTGTACAGCCTACCGTGCCGGGACAGGAATTAGACTAAATCTAATCTGTGAACTTAGTATAATCACGGTTTTTCAGGATGTCAAACACGCGGCAATCTTGCCAAAATCCTATGCCTTAAACCGCGCCGCGGTATTGACCCAAGTCAATCCGAAGGCGCCGCATGCCGCCTCAGCGTGCCAGCTGCGCCTCGATCTCTGAAAAGGTGCGCGCGACTTCACTGGTTCGAATCGCGACACCGAGCTGGCGCGCGATCTGGATGGCGGAGAACAGCCCCCGCACCGTCTGCCGGCCATTACCGTCGACATCGACCACGACCGCATGCTGGCGGCCGGATTTCTTCAGGGTCGCGACGACATGCCCGACCTTGGCGCTGCGCACGTCAGCCATCCGCAGCACTTCGAGCCGATGTTGCGGAGTCATGATATCGCGCACCAGGATGTCCTCGCGCCGGCAGCCGCGTTCGGCGATCAGCTGCAGCGGTTTTTCGCCGAGGATATCGGTCGCAGTAACCAGGCCGACCACTTTACGGTTTTCGTCCACCACCAGCAACAGGCGCACGCTGCGCTGCAACATGCGGCGGTTGGCCTCATCGACGCCATCGCCGGGACGTATCAACACCGCGCTAATCTGCTGCAGATCGGTCATCACGCTCTCGGCGGTATCGTCGAAGCCGACGCGCTGGGGCAGGCTCTGCGACGGCTGGCAAAAGCCACTGCCCGGCTGCAACAATAAGGAGTCAAGCGCTGCATAATTTCTAAGCATGTCTTGGTCCTTTGTTCCCTGATGAACAACACCGATTTAACGCAGAGCTGCGGGGCGAACGTGAAGACCCTATTATCGATGAGTTATCGGCGTGCAATCCGCGCGCAGACAGCGGGGACCGCGCTGACGCACGCCGTCAGCGCGCGCTGGCGACGTGTGCGCGGCGTTCCTGCGGATTGCGATGCAGATACTTGGCGAGCTCGTTCAACGCCTCTTGATAAACGTCGCGCTTGAACTCGATCACCGATTCAAGCGGCACCCAGTAGTCGTTCCAACGCCAGGCATCGAATTCGGGCTTTTCGGACGCGCGCAGGTGAACGTCACAATCGCGACCGACCAGGCGCAGCAAATACCAGATCTGCTTCTGGCCCCTGTAATTGCCGCGCCATTCGCGCCGTATCCACTGCGCGGGCACCTCGTAGCGCAGCCAGTCGCGCGTGCGGCCGAGGATCTTGACGTGCTGCTGGTTCAAGCCCACTTCTTCCTGTAGCTCGCGATACATCGCATGCTCAGGGGTTTCACCCGGCTTGATGCCGCCCTGCGGAAACTGCCACGAATGCTCTTTAATGCGCTTGCCCCAGAAGACCTCGTTCTTCCCGTTGCAGATAATGATTCCAACATTGGGGCGATATCCGTCACGGTCGATCATGTGAATCACCCTTGATTTGGTCTAACTGGTTAGATTCTTTCACAAATTAGTAAAGATTGAAAGCTCTGCAAGCTATAGCAGAAGGCGCTCCCGGTCGTGCGGATTCATGGCGGCAAGCTCCTGCACGAAACGCGCGAATTCGAGTCCGTAGCTGCGTTCCAGATTATCGGCGCGCGACCGCAGTTCCTGCCATGTCGGCTGCCCCGGACTCTGCTTGAAAGCCAGCGCCACGATGTTGCCGGGCCTGCCGGCGGGCAGGCATGCGACACAGCCGTCGAACGCCTTGGCGATGCGGTCAACACAGGTGATAAAACTGCGGTCGCCGCCCCACAAATTCACGACCAGCATCCCCGAGCCGCCGAGCACGCGTGCGCAGTCGCGGTAAAAGCCGGGGGTAGACAATGCCTCGACCTGTGATTCGGCATCATAACCGTCGACCATAATCACGTCGGCTGCAAGCTCGTTGTTACCCAGATAGACGGTGCCGTCGCCGATCACGACCGCGAACCGCTCATCGTCCTGCGGCACGTGGAAAAACTGGCGCGCCACCGCAACCACGCGCGGATTCACCTCGACCGCCACTATGCGCGTGCGCGGCAGCTGGTGATAGATGAACTTGGCGAGCGACCCGCCGCCCAAGCCCACCATCAGCACCTTACGCGGGTCGGTATTAAACAGCAGGCACGCCATCATACTGCGCGTATACGAGATTTCGAGGTCGTTCGGCCGCGCCAGGCGCATCGAGCTTTGCACCGTGTCGCTGCCGATATGCAGCGTGCGCACGCCGAATTTCTCACTGATATAGACCGATTCGTTGTCGTCCTCGGGTTTGCGGATACGCCAGCTCTGGAAGAATTTCATGCGTGAGAGATTTTTCGGTAAACCACGATGGTTCGGTAGAATAAGGACTTTTGCCGATTTCGGGTAGTCATGCGCGTTTCGCAATTCTACTTATCGACACTCAAGGAGGCGCCGGCCGAGGCCGAGCTCGCGAGCCACCAGCTGATGCTGCGCGCCGGCCTGATCCGGCGCCTGGGCAGCGGGCTTTATACCTGGATGCCGCTTGGGCTCAGGGTGCTGCGCAAGGTGGAAAATATCGTGCGCGAGGAAATGGACGCAAGCGGCGCGATCGAGCTCCAGATGCCGGCGGTGCAGCCGGCCGAGCTATGGCAGGAGTCCGGGCGCTGGGATCAATTCGGCCCGCAGATGCTCAAGATCAAGGACCGTCACGAGCGCGATTTCTGCTTCGGCCCGACCCACGAGGAAGTGATCACCGATATAGCGCGCCGCGATATCAGGAGCTACCGCCAGCTGCCGCTCAATTTCTACCAGATCCAGACCAAGTTCCGCGATGAGATCCGGCCGCGCTTCGGCGTGATGCGCGCGCGTGAATTCGTGATGAAGGACGCGTATTCGTTTCATGCCGACAAGGCAAGCCTGAGCAAGACCTATCAGGACATGTACGACGCTTACGCGCGTATCTTCACGCGCCTCGGCCTCAAATTCCGCGCGGTCGCCGCCGACCCGGGCGCGATCGGCGGCACCGGCTCGCATGAATTCCACGTGCTTGCCGATTCGGGCGAGGACGCGATCGCGTTCTGCCCACGCTCGGATTACGCCGCCAACATCGAGCTCGCCGAAGCGGTCGCGCCGAGGACTCCGCGTACCGCACCGACGCAATCACTCGAAAAGATCGCGACCCCCGGCGTGCGGACTATCGATGATCTGTGCCGGTTTCTCGAGTTGGCGCCCGCGCAAACGATCAAGACCCTGGTGTATCAAGGCGTGGAGGGTCTGGTCGCATTGCTGGTGCGTGGCGATCACGTGCTGAATGAGATGAAAGCGTCCAAGTTACCGCAGATCAAGACCCCTCTGCAGCCAGCTTCCGAAGAGCAAGTACGCGCGGTATTCAGCGCAGGATTTGGCTCATTGGGACCGCTTTTCGATCATCCGACTTTCATCCGGCGCCGACCGCTTGCCCAGATGGAAACGGCGCGCGCGAAACTCACCATCGTCGTCGATCGCGCGGTCAATGCGATGAGCGATTTCAGCATCGGTGCGAACGAGGATGGATTTCATTACCAAGGCGTCAACTGGGGCCGCGATCTGCCCGCGCCGACGACTGTCGCCGACATCCGCAACGCCGTCGCCGGGGATCCGAGTCCCGACGGCAAGGGTACGCTCGAAATCTGCCGCGGCATAGAAGTCGGGCATGTGTTCCAGCTCGGCACCAAGTATTCGGAGGCGATGAAAGCGGTCTTCCTCGACGAAGCAGGCCAGTCGCGGGTGATGGAGATGGGCTGCTACGGCATCGGCGTGTCGCGCATCGTGGCCGCCGCAATCGAGCAGAACAATGACGAGCGCGGCATCATCTGGCCGCTGCCAATCGCGCCGTTCGCGCTGGCGATCGTGCCGATCGGCATGGGCAAAAGCGCAGCGGTACGCGAGGCGGCGGAGAAGCTATACACGGACCTGTCGGCTGCCGGCATCGAGGTGCTGCTCGACGACCGCGACGAACGGCCTGGCGTGATGTTCGCCGACATGGAACTCATCGGCATCCCGCACCGCGTTGTGATCGGCGAGCGGGGCTTGAAGCAAGGCCAGATCGAATATCAGGGCCGGCGCGATAAGGCCGCACAGCCGATCGCGCTCGCGGAAGCGGTCGCCGCGGTCAAATCCCGCGTATGCGCAGGCTGATCGCCGCCGCCACGCTCGCACTCGCGCCTTTGCTCGCCTGGGCAGGGGCACAGAAATACGAGCCGCTGGCCGCGAGCGTGCAAAGCCAGATGCAATCGACAATCAGCGATCGAGCGACGCCGTTTCTCGCGTTCGACACTGTGGAGGAAGCGCGCGCATGGCTCGATGCAATGTCGAGGAAGCTCGATCGCCGCATCCCTGACCGGCGCACACGCGAGGAATTCCTGGTGACGGTACATTACGAGGCGACGCGCGCAGGCCTCGACCCGCAGCTCGTGCTGGGCCTGATCCAGATCGAAAGCAATTTCCGAAAATACGCGGTTTCCAGAGCCGGCGCGCGCGGCTACATGCAGGTGATGCCGTTCTGGGTCAAGCAGATCGGGCAACCCGGGCACAATCTGTTTCACCTGCGCACCAACCTGCGCTACGGCTGCGTCGTCCTGAAACATTATCTCGAAATCGAGAAAGGCGATCTGTTCCGGGCGCTGGGCCGCTACAACGGCAGTATCGGCCAGGCCGATTATCCGAACATGGTGGTGCGCGCGTGGATCAGCAATTGGAAATACCAAGTGCGCAAAGTGAGCGAACCCCGGCGCGACTCCAGCCGCGGCTGAGCACCGCCGCGCTTGTTACACCGCCTTGATGCGCGTCGCCGCGACACCAGCAGCAGCGTCCTGCTCCGACTGGCGGAACAGCTGCTCGAGCGACATTTGCATGTTGTCGCCGGTGCGAATTGAAATGTCGTGCATCAGCACTTCGAGCTGCGGGTCGGCATGCCGTGCCGGCGTGCGCGCTTCGCTGCGAAACACGAACAAACGATAGACGTCCTCGACCTTGATGGTAGCGGTATCGCGGCTCAACACCCAGCCGGCCGGCCCGGAGCGGGCGACCCATGTCGCGTGCATCAGCACGGCGAGAATTTTCTCCAGGTGATCGAGCCGCACCTTGACCCGCGGATGCAATTTTGACAGCAATACCACTTCGCCGGTTTTGTGCGCGCGCCATAGCTCCTTGAGTATCTGCAGCGCGTCGAAAAAGTCGCTGCCCGGCACCGGCCGCGACTGGCCGGCGCGCTCGCGCCATTCCGGCAGGATGGCAACCAGCACTGCGCCGCCGACAACGATCAGCCACGACAGGTAAATCCACAGCAGGAAAATCGGCACCACCGCGAACGCGCCGTAAACCAGCTTGTAGGTCGGGAAATGCGTGATGTATAAACCGAACCCCTGCTTCATGGCTTCAAAGCCGATGCCGGCGGCAATGCCGCCGAGCAACGCGTCGCGTTTCAGTACTAGACGGTTCGGCACGGTGAAATACAGCAGCGCGAAGGCTGACGACGTCAGCAGCACCGGCAGGAATTTGAGCACCAGCAGGCCGACTCCGGGCGCGTGGTCCGCCAGGCCGAGCGACAGCGTGAGCAGGTAGGAAGTCAGCGACATGCTCGCGCCGATGCACAACGGGCCGATGGTCAACACCGTCCAGTAGATCAGGATGCGATGCAGCAGCGGACGCCGCCACGACACGCGCCAGATATCGTTGAATGAGCGCTCTATCGTGAACATCAGCAGCAATGCCGTGACGCCAAGAAAAACGACGCCGACCGCCGTCAGGCGCGCCGCATTGGCCGAAAACTGATCGGCGTAGTCAGCGAGCATACCGACCGACTGCGGCACCATGTTTTCCAGCACATAACTTTGCACGTGGCCGGTCAGCGATGCGAACACCGGGAACGCGGACATCACGGTCAACGCCACCGTGATGATAGGCACCAGCGACAACAGCGCGGTGAACGTCAGGCTGCTCGCGATCTGGATACAGCGGTCTTCGCGGAAGCGCGCGCTGAAGATAAGCAGCAAATCGGTTAATGGAGCGCTCTTGAGTGCCATCGTCACCGGGAGGGCTTAAGTCACTGCTATATAATACTCGCGAACTGTCACGCGCGTCCCCGATGCAAGAAATTCTCGTCCTCTATTACAGCCATTACGGCGCCGTTAAACAGATGGCGCGGCTCATTGCGCGCGGTATCGAGCAGGTACCAGGGGCGACAGCGCGTATTCGCACCGTACCTAACGTGTCCACGGTGTGCGAAACAGCCGCCAAGGAAGCGCCGGATTCAGGCGCGCCGTACGCCGAACTCAAAGATCTCGAGGAATGCAGCGGCCTTGCGCTCGGCTCTCCGACGCGTTTCGGCAACATGGCGGCGCCCCTCAAGTATTTTCTCGATTCGACTTCAAGCCTGTGGTTGAAAGGCGCGTTGAGCGGCAAACCGGCGGCCGTCTTTACTTCGACCAGCAGCATGCATGGCGGGCAGGAATCCACGCTGATTTCGATGATGCTGCCGCTGCTGCATCACGGCATGGTGCTCGTCGGTCTGCCTTACACCGAGCCCGAGCTGATCTCGACCGCGAGCGGCGGCACTCCCTACGGTGCGAGCCACGTCGCCGGTGCCGCCAGCGACCGCCCGATCGCCGGGGAAGAAAAGAAACTCTGCATCGCGCTCGGCAAGCGTCTCGCCGAAATCGCGCTTCGATTGGCCAGGTGAACGAAGGGCCCGGGGCGCGCCGTTATCTGCGTGCGCACCGGCACGGCGTGCTGGCGACCATTTCGAAAAAAATCGCCGGTTACCCGTTCGGCTCTCTGCTGCCGTTCATGCTCGACCATTCCGCGCAGCCAGTGGTACTCGTCAGCCAGCTCGCCGAACACACCAAGAACATCGCCGCCGACCCGCGCGTAAGCCTGCTCGTGCACGAACCTGCCGCCGACATACAGGCGGCGGCGCGCCTGACGCTGATCGGCGATGCTGCACGGGTCGGCGACGGCCTCGACTTGATGCATGAGCGTTATCTCAATTATTACCCCGATGCCGAACGGTTGTTTGCGCTCGGCGATTTTTCGTTTTATCGCATCGCGCCGGTAATGCTGCGTTTTATCGGCGGCTTCGGCGCAGTCTGCTGGATCTCCGCCGCGAGCTTCGCGCCGCCGCCGAACTCGCTGGCCGAACACGAAGCGGACATCGTCGCCCATTTGAACGCCGAGCACGCGCACAACCTGCGTGATTACTGCCGCCACTTCAGGCAAATGGCCGTGCGCCATGTCACCGTGGTCGGGATCGATTGCGACGGCTTCGATGCGCGTGCCGACGGTGTGCTGCTGCGTTTCGATTTCGAGCAACCGGTCGCCGACGCTGCCGCAGCGCGCCAGGCGCTGGCCGCGATGGCGCACCAGGCGCGCGGCCAATGAAAGCGGCAGCCGCTATTTATTTCTGCTGCGTAGCCGGCCTGAGCGCGCTGATTTTTCTCGGTCTGGCGTGGAAGTTGCGGCTGGCGCCGTTGCGGCCGGGCGGCTCGGCCCTGGCGTTGATGGTGATGCCGATGTTCGGAATCCTGCACGGGAAAATACACCTGCCAGTGGACGGCCATGCTGATCCTGGCATACCTCGCCAAAGGCATGGTCCGTGCCTGGACCGACTACGGACCGTCGGCTCGCCTGGCGTTCGCTGAACCGCGCTGGCGGTAATATTCTTCGCCGGCAGCGTCCTTTGAGGTATGGTTTGGCCGGGCGCAGAACATGACGCAGTGCCGCAACGACCCGTCAGCACAAAACAAGGCATAGTGCTATTCTGTCGGTTTACCGCTCCACGATTCTGGGGAGAAGCAATGCCGCTCATCGCCATGACCCGTGAAATGGGCTCGCTTGGCAAAGATGTCGCCGCCGCCGTGTCGGCCCGTCTCGGCAAGCCGGTCGTGCACCACGAAATGATCGACCAGCTCGCCAACAAAATGCGCCTCCGGAAAAGCCACGTCATCCGCTTTCTCGAAGGCAAAGCCAATATCTGGGAGCGCCTGACCACCGACAAGACCAGCCTGTCGATCTATACCGCGGATGAGACGCTGGCGCTCGCCGAAAGCAACAACGTCGCGGTGATCCGCGGGTGGGGCTCGGCGCATCTTCTGCGCCCGATCCAGCACGTAATCTGCATGCGGGTCTGCGCGCCGATGAAAGTGCGCGTGCAGCGCATGATGGAGCGGCTCAACACCGACGACGTGGACTTCGTCACCAACGAAATCAAGCTGAGCGAGGAAGCGCACGGCGCGATCACGCGCCGCCATTTCGGCATCAACTGGCAGGATCCCGAGCAGTATGATCTGGTGCTTAACACCGAGCGCGTTTCGATCGAGGAATGCGCCGACGAAGTAATGGCGCTGGTCAAAAATGAACAATTCCAGGACACCGCCCAATCCAGGCAGATGCTCGCGAACCTCGCGCTGGAAACCCACGTGCGCGCGGCGCTGCGCGCCGATCCACGCACTTCGAAAATGCTGATCGCGATCGCCGCCGACAAGGGCTCGATCACGCTCTCCGGCATCATCGACCGCGATCACGAGCCGGTACACGCCTCCGAAGTCGCGGCCGCGGTTGCCGGAGTCAAAGACGTCAAGAATCAGCTCAAGGTCGCGATGATGTCGCGCATCAAGATCGACAGCTGAGCCACGTCTTGCGCAACACCAAAAAAAGGGCGCCGCCGGCGCCCTTTTTTAGTTTGCGATACGCACAAAATGACTTCCACCGCTCAAGCGCCAACTGCGCACCGCCCAATTGCCCGGTAAATCAGGCGGCGCCGGTTTATGCCGTGCTGTTTTTCCAGCCGTCGCTGGGCTTGCCGGGCAGCGGCTGCAGCGTGATGTTCCATGACATCGTGATACGCGGTCGCGCGCCACCATACGGATTCACGCTGTGCATGTATTTGGCCGGGAAAATCAGCAGGGATCCCGGCATGAGCTCGGGCATCAGCATCCGGGTCATGCGGCCCGGCTCATGGTCACAGCAGAACGGGATGCGCGGATCGCCAAAGCACAAGCGGCCGCTGAGCGGATCTTCCGGCACCGGGTCGCCGGGATCCACCAGATAGATCAGGCTCGCCGTCGCGCGCAGGTGACTGTGCGGCATGCAGTAATCGCCCTGGCGATAAACGTTGGCCCACGCCTCATCGACGAACAGATGCTTCGTGCCGAGCGCTTTGGCCGCGAACGCCAGCGCGCGCAACTCCACGAGCCTCGCCTCGGCGCGGCCCCACCGGCCGGGTTCCCGCACTTTCGTTCCGCAGCCGCCCTTGAATATCCAGTCGCGGTACTGCGGGTCGCGCTCGAGTTCGAGCACGGTCGCGATCAACAGTGAATGATAGCGGTCGCAATCAGCGAAATCGGTGAGCCCCATGTTGGGCGCGTCAAGCAGCCCGAACTGCTGATGTTCAGGCCACACTGCGATCTCGCTGCCGGCTATCGAAACCGTTTCTTCTTCCATCGCCTCGCCTCCTCCGCCCGCATGGCGCCGCCATTGGGCGCCGCACCTGTGAACGATTCGTCAGACCTGCGGATTCAGCCGCTCGAGCTTGGAATGCAGCTTGTTGAGCGCGTTGATATAGGCCTTGGCGGACGCTACGACAATGTCGGTGTCAGCGCCCTGGCCGTTGACGATGCGTCCGCTCTTGGACAGACGCACGGTTACTTCGCCCTGCGAGTCGGTGCCGCTGGTGATGTTGTTGACCGAGTACAGCAGCAGCTCCGCGCCGCTTTTGACGATGCTCTCGATCGCCTTGAACGACGCATCGACCGGTCCGCTGCCCTTCGCCTGCGCCGGCTTCTTCTTCCCGTCTTCGGACACCACTACCTTGGCAAACGGCTGCTCGCCCGTCTCGGAGTGCGCGGTCAGCGATATCAGGTGATAGTGCTCGTTTTCCAGGTGGTCGCTCGCCTCCTCGCTGATCAGCGCCTGCAAATCCTCGTCGAAGATCTCGTGCTTTTTATCGGCGAGGTCCTTGAAGCGCTTGAACGCGGCGTTCATCGTTTCCTCCGACGGCAATTCGATGCCAAGCTCGGTGAGCCGCGCCTTAAATGCGTTGCGGCCGCTGTGCTTGCCCAACACCAGTTTGTTGGCGTTCCAGCCGACGTCCTGCGCGCGCATGATTTCGTAGGTATCGCGGCTCTTGAGCACGCCGTCCTGGTGGATGCCGGCTTCGTGCGCAAACGCGTTGGCGCCGACGATTGCCTTGTTGGGCTGGACCGCGAAACCCGTGATGCCCGCCACCAGCCGTGACGCCGGCACGATCTGTGTGGTATCGATGTTGGTATCGCACGGAAACGCGTCCTGGCGCGTACGCACGGCCATCACGATTTCCTCGAGCGATGCGTTGCCCGCGCGCTCGCCGAGTCCGTTGATCGTGCATTCGACCTGGCGCGCGCCGTTCAGCACGGCGGACAGCGAATTGGCGACGGCAAGCCCGAGATCGTTGTGGCAATGCACCGACCACACCGCCCGATCTGAATTTGGGATGCGCTCGCGCAACTTGCGGATGATCCCGCCGAAATGCTCGGGCAAGGTATAGCCGACGGTGTCGGGAACGTTGATGGTGGTGGCACCGGCCTTGATCACCTGTTCGAGGATGCGGCACAGGAAATCGATGTCCGAGCGGCCGGCGTCCTCGGGCGAGAACTCGATGTTGTCGGTGTATTCACGCGCCCACTTGACCGCCTTCACTGCTTGCTCGATCACCTGCGACGGCTCCATGCGCAGCTTTTTCTCCATGTGGATCGGGCTCGTCGCGATGAAGGTATGCACGCGCGGCGACTTGGCGCCTTTTACCGCTTCGCCACAGCGCCGCACATCCTGCTCGTTGGCGCGCGCCAGTCCGCACACCGTGCTGTCCTTGACGATTCCCGCGACCGCCTTCACCGCGTCGAAATCGCCGTCGCTCGCCGCCGGAAACCCGGCTTCGATAATGTCGACGCGCATGCGCTCAAGCTGGCGTGCGATGCGCAGCTTCTCGTCCTTGGTCATCGACGCGCCGGGGCTTTGCTCGCCGTCGCGCATGGTGGTATCGAATATGATCAGCTTTTCTTTCTTCATGGCCGTCTCCAGTCTGCCTTAGCGTGGCGCGCCGCACGCAGTCGGCGCGCGCGATTCAAAATCGACTCCGGATCCGATCGACCCGGCCGCAACAAACACAATGAATGAAATAAGGGGAGTATTTAGCGCGCGAGGCGCAGCAGCAGGCCGGCCAGCAGAAAGCTGGCAGGGAGGAACGACGCATTGGCCTGACGCAATGAACTCATGGCATCGAAATATAAAGGGTTTTTTCCCGGCTGGCAAGAGGTGGCGACTATGGCAGCGCTGCCGGCGGCCGCCCGCCGCTCCTGCGTTTGACCATGTCCCACGCCGCAATCGCGTAACCGGACAATGCATAGCAGATGAACAGCAGAAACAGCATCTCGGGCAGCGTGCTCGATACCGCCACCAACGTCACCACCGCCAGCGCGATCGCAACCACCACCGGGAACGACACGCTTTTGCGCGGGTTGATGTCCTTGCCGCTGTAGTACTTGAAGTTGCTCACCATGGTGAGCCCGGCAAACATGGTCAGCACCCAGGCCATTCCTTTCACCTCGGCGCCGCGAATCTGATACTCGTTCATTGCCCACACCATGCCGGCGACCAGGCATGCCGCGGCCGGGCTTGGCAGCCCCTGGAAAAAGCGCTTGTCGGCGGCCTCGATCTGGGTGTTGAAGCGCGCGAGCCGCAGCGCCGCGCACGCGCAGTAAATGAACGCGGCAATCCAGCCCAGCTTGGTGGTAAGCCATTGCCCGAGCAACGGGATGTTCTTCGCGGTCGCGAAATCCTTGAGCGCCCAGACATAAATCACCAGCGCGGGTGCTACGCCGAACGACACCATGTCGGCAAGGCTGTCGTATTCGGCGCCGAACTCGCTTTGAGTGTGGGTAAAGCGCGCGACGCGGCCGTCGAGCCCGTCGAACACCATGGCGACGAAGATCGCGAGCGCGGATAGCTCAAAGCGCCCGTTCATCGCCTGCACGATCGCGAAGAAGCCCGCGAACAGCGCCGCCGTCGTGAACAGGTTCGGCAGCCAGTAGATGCCGCGGCGGCGGATTCTGCCGCCTTTGCCCAGCCACTTTGGCTTCTGCTGCGGCTCGTACATGGTTCAGCCCAATTCCGCAAGGATGGTGGCGGCCGCATAGACCTTGTCGCCGACGCTTGCCTTCGGTACCGCCGACAACGGCAAATACAAGTCGAGGCGCGAGCCAAAGCGGATGAAACCATAGCGCTGGCCGCGCGCGAGCCGGTCGCCGGCCTTGACGTAACACAGGATGCGGCGCGCGATCAGCCCCGCGACCTGCACGCATGTCACGTCGATGCCGTTCGCCATTTTAATCCACAGCGCGCTGCGCTCATTCTCGAGCGACGCTTTTGGCAGCGCGGCGTTGACGAACCGGCCGGCGTGATACCACATCTCGCGCACGTCGCCGTCGACCGGGCTGCGGTTGGAGTGCGCATTGAACACGTTCATGAACACGCTGAACTTGAGCGCCTCGCGCTTGAGATAGGGATCCTCGGTGCGCTCAACGACGACGACCCGGCCGTCCGCGGGCGACAGCACCGCGTTCGGATTGGATGGAATCGCGCGCGGCGGATCCCGGAAAAACTGCAGCATGAACAGCGCAATCAGCCAGAACACCACTGACCAGCCCCAGCCTGCGAACAGCGTAACCCCAACCGCAACCGCCACCGCGATCGCCAGAAACGGCCAGCCTTCGCGCGCAATGATCGGGTGGGGATAGTGGGGGCTCACGAGTGAACGAGTGAATGAGTGAATGAGTGAATGAGTGTGGGCCTGCCTAGCTTGCCCGTTCACTCCTTCACACCTTCACTTCTTCACTAATTTTTAGATTGGTCAACCAGCTTATTGCGCTTGATCCACGGCATCATGTCGCGCAGCTTGGCGCCGACGATCTCGATCGGATGCTGGCGGCCGATGCGGCGCAGCGCGTTCAGCTTGGTCGCGCCAGTCTGGTTCTCAAGCAGGAATTCCTGCGCGTAGGCGCCGGTCTGGATTTCCTTGAGTATCTTGCGCATCTCGTTCTTGGTCTCGTCAGTGATGATGCGCGGGCCGCGCGTAAAGTCGCCGTATTCGGCGTTGTTCGAGATCGAATAGCGCATGTTGGCGATGCCGCCTTCGTACATCAGGTCGACGATCAGCTTCAGTTCGTGCAGGCATTCGAAATACGCCATTTCCGGTGCGTAGCCGGCCTCGACCAGCACTTCGAACCCGGTCTGGACCAGCGCGGTGCAGCCGCCGCATAGCACGGTCTGCTCGCCGAACAGATCGGTTTCGGTCTCTTCCTTGAACGTGGTTTCGATCACGCCGGCCTTGCCGCCACCGATCGCTGCGGCATAGGACAGGGCCATGTCGCGCGCTTTCTTCGACGGGTTCTGGTGGATCGCGATCAGCATCGGTACGCCGCCGCCTTGCGCATAAGTCGAGCGCACGGTGTGACCGGGCGCCTTGGGCGCGATCATCACCACATCGAGGTCTTCGCGCGGCGCGACCTGACCGTAATGGATGTTGAAGCCGTGCGCGAAAGCCAGCGTTGCGTTTTTCTTGATGTTCGGCGCCACCTCGCTGCGGTAGACCGCCGCGATATGCTCGTCGGGCATCAGCATCATCACGAAATCGGCGCCCTTGATCGCTTCCGCCACTTCCCTGACATTGAGGCCGGCTTTTTTCGCTTTGCCCCACGACGCGCCGCTTTTGCGCAGCCCGACTGTCACCTTGATGCCGGATTCGTTGAGGTTGAGCGCATGGGCGTGGCCCTGCGAGCCATAACCGACGATGGTAACCTTCTTGCCCTTGATCAGCGACAGGTCGGCATCTTTATCGTAATAGACTTTCATGGTTTCCTCTTTGGTTGAAGCCATCAGCGATCAGCAGTCAGCTTGCAGCGTGAACCGAAAACAATTCCTGTCTGACCGCTGGTAGCTGAACGCTGACGGCTAGACTCGCAACACCCGGTCACCGCGGCCAATGCCGGATGCGCCGGTGCGCACCGTTTCCAGGATCGCGCCGCGGTCGATCGCGCTCAGGAAGGCGTCGAGCTTGGCACCGGTGCCGGTCAGTTCGATGGTGTAATCCTTGTCGGTAACGTCGATGATGCGACCGCGAAAAATGTCGGCCATACGCCTCATCTCCTCGCGGTCCTTACCGACCGCGCGCACCTTCACCAGCATCAACTCGCGCTCGATGTGGTCGCCATCGGAAAGATCGACCACCTTGACCACCTCGATCAATTTGTTGAGCTGCTTGTTGATTTGCTCGATCACTTCGTCCGAGCCCGTGGTGACGATGGTCATGCGCGACAGCGACGCGTCCTCGGTCGGCGCCACCGTCAGCGACTCGATGTTGTAGCCGCGCGCGGAAAACAACCCCGCCACGCGCGACAGCGCACCGGCTTCGTTTTCCAGCAGTATCGAAATGATGTGTCGCATGCCGTTCTCTACACCAGAATCATTTCCGACAGGCCCTTGCCGCCAGGCACCATCGGGAACACGTTCTCGGTCTGGTCGGTGATGAAATCCATGAACACCAGGTCTTTCTTGCGCGCGAACGCTTCCTTCAACGCGCCCTCGACGTCGCCCGGCTTCTCGATGCGCATGCCGACGTGGCCATACGATTCGGCGAGCTTGACAAAGTCCGGCAACGCATCCATGTAGGACTCGGAATAGCGATTGCCGTGGAAGAACTCCTGCCACTGACGCACCATCCCCATGTAGCGGTTATTGAGGTTCACGACCTTGATCGGCAGGTGATATTGCTTGCAGGTCGACAGCTCCTGGATGCACATCTGGATGCTCGCCTCGCCGGTCACGCACGCCACCGTCGCTTTGGGATGCGCGAGCTGCACGCCCATCGCCGCCGGAAGCCCGAAGCCCATGGTGCCCAGCCCGCCCGAATTGATCCAGCGCCGCGGCTTGCTGAACTTGTAGAACTGCGCGGCCCACATCTGGTGCTGGCCAACGTCGGACGTAATGAACGCATCGCCTTTGGTGATCTCGTAGAGCTTCTCGATCACGAACTGCGGCTTGACGATCGGGCTCGAGCGGTCATACTTGAGGCAGTCGCGGCCGCGCCACAGATCGATCTGCGTCCACCAGATCTTCAACGCTTCCCCATCCGGTTTTCTCTTGCCCGCCTGCAGCTGCTTGATCAGATCCTGCA
>JBGPFE010000062.1:0-18402 GCA_041483135.1 Gammaproteobacteria bacterium
AGCATTGCCTGCCACGGCTTCAGCTTCCGGGTGGCGAGCGAACTGCCGCCCCGCTGCAGCGTCGCATACTCCTTGCCGCGCATCGCCCAGGTCGAGCCCCACAGCGCCGCCATCGACGCCACGACCATGATCACGCTCGCGACGTAGCCGATCGGGTCGTCGATCCCGATCGAGGTGATGCGCAGGTAGGCCTGAGCGGCGAGGATGCTGGTGACGTTGAGCACGAGCGGCGTCGCGACGTCGTCGAACACCTTCAAGAACACCAGCGCGGCGCCGGCCATGTAGCCGGGCATCGCCAGCGGAAACACGATGCGGCGGAACAGCCTCAACCCGCTGGCGCCGAGGTTTTGCGCCGACTCTTCCATCGCGCTGTCGATGTTGTTGAGCGCGACCGTAAGGTTCAGGAGGATGAACGGGAAGTAGTGCAGCGCCTCGACGAAGATGACCGCGTTCAGCCCCTGCATGAGCGGCAGGTTGATGCCGAACCAGTCGCCGAGTATCAGGTTGAGCGAGCCGCTGCGGCCGAACAGCAGCTGTAACGCGGTGGCGCCGACGAACGGCGGCATGATGAGCGGCAGCACGCCGAGCGTCTGGATCGCGAGTGCGCCGCGAAACTGGAAACGCGTGATGAAATAGGCGAGCGGCAGCGCGAGGATCGAGGAGATCACCACGCTCATGCCGCCGACATACAGGCTGTTGTAGAACGCCTCGCGCATCAGCGTGAGGTGGAAGAACGACTGGAAGTGCGACAGCGTGAAGCTGCCATTGCTGGTGAACGCGACGTAAACGACGGTAAAGACCGGGACGGCCAGGAAGACGCAGAGGAACAGCGCGATGACGAGCGCGAGCGCTGCCTGGGCGAAGGAGAAGCGCCCGGCCATTGCCGCAACCGCCGATGAATGCAGAGAAACGCCAGTCATCCCACGTGAACGAGTGAACGGGTGAACGGGTGAAAGAAAACTCCCTCTCCCCGTCCACCGGGGAGAGGGTCGGGGTGAGGGGTTCACTCGTTCACTCGTTCACCCCTCACCCCGACGTACGTCGGATTATTTCGCCAGCGCCGCGGCCTGGTTCGCGAGCTCGATTGCTCTGGCGTAGTTCCTGCGCGCGGTGTTGCCCCAGTATTCCTCGAGCGCGGTCACCTGCTTGGTTTTCGCGGCGTCGCGCTTGGTGCTGCGGTAGAGCGCGAGGAATTCCTTGTCCTTCGATTTTTCCTCGCCCACCACCGGCGAGTAGGCGAGATCGCGCGCTTCGTCGAGCAGCTTCAAAGCCTGCGGATTGCTCTTGCCGGCGAGCTTCGCGGCCGCGGTGTTGATGGCCTTTGCCGCCTGCGTGAGTTCCTTGTGCCGGAATGTGATGGTCTGGTCGAAAATCGAGCTCACCACGTAGTAGCGTGATTCCGAGAGGTCCGAGTCGAAATTCACCTTGGGCTTGATTTTTCCGGTGAACGGGTTGGGGAACCCCGGCGGCGCTTTCTTGTAGATGCTCGGCAGCACCGGCAGGCGGCTGATCTGCTTGTCGAACAGCAGTTCCTGGCCTTCGGGCGAAAGCGTGAAATTAATGAACTTCTTTGCGTTCTCGGCGTTTTTGGCGCCGGCGACCAACCCGATATTGGCGGGAACGATCGCGGTCACCGACGGGTAGACGAACTCGGTCGGGAAGCCGGAAGCTTTCGCGGCGAGGCCGAAGAAGTCGATCACGAGTCCCAGCCCGTACTGACCGCTGTTGACGCCGTCAGGCACGCCGAAGCTGCGCTCGGTGATGGCGGCGCAGTTGCCGGCGATCATCAGCATCTGGCGCCAGCCTTTGTCCCAGCCTTCGCCTTGCAGGATGGTCTCGACCGTCAGGTGGGTCGTGCCCGAGCGCGACGGCGACGATATTGCAACGTGGCTGAAATAGACCGGTTTGGCGAGATCGGCCCATTCTCTCGGCTCGGGCAGCTTGTTCGCCTTCAGATAGCGCGTGTTCCACATGATGCCGTAACCGGCGAGCGCCTGGCCGAGGTAATAGCCCTTCGGATCGTTGATCGGGTAGTTGCCGATCTTCGCCGGCACTTCCTTGGCGGGCGATTCGATTTTGGCGAGCAGATTCTCGTTGGACAGCACCTCGAATGCGTCGGGCGCCGACACCCAGAACACGTCGGGCTTATTGGTTGCCGGCGCTTCGCGTACGTAGGAGACTCCCGCTGGAGTCGGCTTGTTGAGGATCTCGACCTTGATGCCGGGGTTCTTCGCTTCGAACGCCTTCTTGTAGGCCTCGGTCAGTTCCTTCGGGAACGAGGTGACGATCACGACCTGTTGTTGCGCCGCTGCCGGCGTCGCGAGACAGGCGGCGAACGCGATGCCCGCCGAGAGCAGGACCTTAAGAGCTGAGACGGTACGCATGGGAATTCTCCTATGTTACGGCACTATCAGTGTAAATCGCGGCGGCTAAATGAAACACCTTTGGCACATCCACCGATTCAACCGGACTTCCGGCTGGGCCTGAGCCGGCCGGTTTTCCAATTCTGGTTCCCAATAATACCTCACCGCCAGTGCGAAACGGTCCCCGCTCGGCGGTTTCGGCCTTATCGAACAGGCGCTGGGAAATGCGGCCCAACCGGCGAGGCTTATTGCCATTCTCAGCTTGCAGCGTTCCCGTATAGCGGCCTTGATTTACCGCAAATGACCCCCAGATTCCACTCAGTTTCGGACGCGACGGGATTTTCGATGGACAACACGGCAAGCAAGGAAACGCTCGGCTTTCAGACCGAGGTCAGGCAGCTGCTCGATCTCATGATTCACTCCTTGTACAGCAACAAGGAGATTTTCCTGCGCGAGCTGATTTCAAATGCGTCCGACGCGTGCGACAAGCTGCGGTTCGAAGCCCTCATCAACAAGCAGCTGTTCGAAATCGATGCCGAGCTCAGGATTCGTGTCGCATTTGACAAGCAGGCGCGCACCATCACCATCGCCGACAATGGCATCGGCATGTCGCGCGACGAAGTGATCGCCAATATCGGCACCATCGCCAAATCCGGCACGCGCGAATTCATCGGGCAGTTGACCGGCGAGCAGGCCAGGGATGCGCACCTGATCGGCGAGTTCGGCGTCGGCTTTTATTCGTCGTTCATCGTTGCCGATAAGGTGACGCTCGTTACGCGCCGCGCCGGGCTGCCCGCCGATGCCGGCGTCAAGTGGGAATGCGACAGGAAGGACGCGGGCGGCGGCCAATTCACGATCGAGCCGATGGAACGTGCCGCACGCGGCACCGAAGTCACGCTGCATCTGCGCGAAGGCGAGGACGAGCTGCTGGCCGGCGGCCGGCTGCGGGCCGTCATCCATAAATATTCCGATCATATCGTGTTGCCGATCGTGATGAAGAAAGAGGTCTGGCAGAAAGAAGAAAAGCGCGACAAATCCGATAACACCGCAGTGAGCGACGAGGACGAAACCGTCAACCAGGCGAGCGCGTTATGGGCGCGGCCCAAGTCCGGGATTACGCAGGAGCAGTATGACGAGTTTTACAAGCACGTCGCGCACGACTTCGAAGCGCCGCTTTGCCACGTCCACGCCAAAGTCGAGGGCAACAAGGAATACACGCAACTGCTGTACATCCCGACGCATGCGCCGTTCGACCTGTTCGACCGCGAGCACCGGCGCGGCATCAGGCTTTACGTGCGGCGGGTGTTCATCATGGACGACGCCGAGCAGCTGCTGCCGACCTATCTCCGCTTCGTGCGCGGCGTGATCGATTCCAACGATCTGCCGCTCAACGTGTCGCGCGAAATCCTGCAGGAATCGAAGGACATCGAGGCGATACGCGCCGGGTCGGTGCGCCGCGTGCTCGGCATGCTCGAAGACCTGGCCGGGAACGAACAGGAGAAATTCGCGATCTTCTGGAAGGAATTCGGCCGCGTGTTCAAGGAGGGCGTCGGCGAGGACCCTGCGAACCACGAGCGCATAGCGAAGCTGCTGCGGTTTGCCTCAACCCATGCCGATACCGAGACGCAGGACGTGGCGCTCGCCGATTACGTGGCGCGCATGAAGCCGGGACAGGACAGGATTTATTACGCGACCGCCGACACGTTTGCTGCGGCGAAGAACAGCCCGCACCTCGAGGTGTTGCGAAAAAAAGGCGTCGAGGTATTGTTGCTTTGTGACCGCGTCGACGAATGGGTGGTCGGCCATCTGCACGCATATGACGGCAAGCCATTGCAGTCGGTCGCCAAGGGCGAACTCGATCTCGGCAAGCTGGAAGGCGAGACCGGGAAGAAAGAGCAGGAAAAGGAAGCCGGCGAATACAAGGAGCTCACGGAGAAGATCAAACAGTCGCTCGGCGAGCGGGTGAAGGACGTGCGCGTGACGCTGCGGCTCACCGATTCGCCGGCGTGCCTGGTCGCTGATCAGCACGATCTGGGTGCGAATCTCGAACGGCTATTGAAAGCGGCGGGGCAGAAAGTGCCCCAGACCAAGCCGATCCTCGAAATCAACCCGCATCACCCGCTGCTGCAACGCCTCAAGGAGGAGGCCGATGCGCAACGTTTCAATGACTGGAGCCACGTGCTCTTCGATCAGGCGCTGCTCTCCGAAGGCGGCCAGCTCGAGGACCCGGCGGGGTTTGTGAAAAAGCTCAACCAGCTGATGCTGGCCATTGACAAGAGCTGATCAGGGTTTTTTCGGTGACGCCGCCGGCGCATTGAGCGCGGACATTTTCTCGCCGAGGCAGATGAAGTAGCGCAATGGGCCGGTGAAGCAATCCTTGTAGACCTTGTTGCGCCGAAAGCATTCGTTTTTCTTCACCGGAGCGAGCGGGGTGCAATTGGCGACCGGCGGGACCGTTGCACCCGCGAGGGCATTGGCAAGGCACTTCTCGAGGTCCGGGTGCTTCTGGCGTTTGCGGCATTCGAGAATGATCTGGTTGCGCAGGATGCAAAACGACTGATCGGCGGCGTGCACCGTTTCGCAATTGATCAGTTGTTTCGGATCGATTTTCTGCTCTATCGGCTCGACGCGTTGGCTCCGCTGTGGAGGCATGATTTCGCGTGCGCATTTGTCCAGCGCGTCGCCGGTCTTGCCCGCGCACTGGGGCGGCAGAATGCTCATCTGGGCGTGTCCTGCCGCGGCGTACAGGCACAACGCCGTCGCGAGCCATGCAAATTGCGGTCGCTGCATGGTAAGCACGCGCGATTTAGAATCCTTATTCGACCACGCCAAGCCGGCCATTATGACTCCCCATGTACCACAGCTTGCCTCCAGTATCAACGATCATTTTTCGAATGCCGGTGTTTTTTGAAGGCAGTTGCACCACACGCATTTCACCATTGACCGGATTGAGCCGCACCACGGTGTCGGTGTTGATTTCGTTTGCCCACACCATGCCACCGCCGTCCATGGTTACAGCATAAGGCCCGGCATCGCCTCCCGGCAACTGATATTCCTTGACCACTTTCATCGCGGACGGATCGATCTTGGCGAGCTTGCCGTTGCCGTACAGCGTGACCCACAGCATGCCATCCGGCGCCGTTGCGATACGGCGCGGCTGCGAACGCGCCCCGGTGCTCAGTTCGCTCATTTGCCCGGTTCTCGGATCGAGCCTGCCGAGCTTGTCGTCGCCCATGCGGCAGAACCAGACGTTGCCCGCCTTGTCGAGCGCGAGACCATACGGTCCGCCTGAAGTTTTGTATTCAGTGATCTGGCCGGTACCCCGGGTGTCGAGGCGCCCGATCTTGTCGCCGCTTTGCATGGTGAACCAGATCACCCCGTCATCGCCGATCACCAGCGTGTGCGGACCGCCGCCATGCGAGGGCGTCTCGTATTGATTAACCTTGCCGGAAGCGGGATCAAGGCGGCCGATGGTACCGTTGCCGTTGCCCGTGTACCAGACAATGCCGTTCTTGTCGACCAGCAGGCCGTGCGGGTGCGCACCCGACGGCAGGTCCCATTCCTTGAACGTGTGAGTCCTGGTGTCGAAGCGGGCAATCTTGTTGCCGCTCATTACCGTGATGTAAATATTGCCGTCGGGGCCGGGCGCGGGGTCGCGCGCGAAACGCGGCGTCGGCACCGGCCATTCGCTCACCTTGCCCGCGAGATTGGGATGTGCGCCCGGCGTGATGCCGTAGTTCGAGCCGCCGGCCAACGCCGGCGCGGCGAGCGCCGCCATAACGCACGAGACGAGGATTGCCGCCGGATTACGCACGCTGCGCGCGCGACTATTCGTCATGCCACGTCGGTTTGCGTTTTTCGACGAAGGCGCCGACGCCTTCCAGCGCGTCGGGGCCGAGCATGTTGTCGGTGATGACCTGACTCGCGAGCTTGTAGGCGGGCTCCATGTCCATCTCGATCTGGCGATAAAAAAACTTTTTTCCAGCAGCCAATACCGCCTTGGGTTTGGACAGCAGCAGATCCGCAAATTCGCGCACTGCGTTGTCGAGTTGTTCGGGCGGCACGACACGGTTCACCAATCCCCACTTGAGCGCGGTGGCGGCATCGATGAACTCGCCGGTCAGCAGCATCTCCATCGCCTGCTTGCGCGAAACGTTGCGCGAGACCGCGACTCCCGGGGTGGCGCAGAACAATCCGAGGTTGATGCCGGACGTGGCAAACCGTGCTTCGGTGGATGCCACCGCCAGATCGCACGAGGCGACGAGCTGACAGCCGGCTGCAGTCGCGATTCCGTGCACGCGCGCGATCACTGGCTGAGGAAGGCGCGTGATGCTCATCAACACCTTGCAGCATTTGTCGAACAGGCCCCCGACGAATTCCCGATTACGGTTCGAGAGCATCTCCTTGAGATCATGTCCGGGGCAGAACGCCTTGCCGTGTGCGGCGATGACCACTACACGTACCGACTGGTCTTCTGCGATATCGTCAAGTGCGGCCTGCAGCGCATCGAGCATGTCCATCGACAGCGCGTTGAATTGCTTCGGACGATTAAGCGTGAGCGTGGTCATGCCGCCCGTGTCGCTGCGCGGAAGCAGCGGTTCGGCGCTCGTGGTGTTTGCGGTGGTATCCATGGTGCCTTCCTCTCGGTGTCGGTGCCGGCACGGAATGTTCAAGAGTTCTATGCGGAAGTGACGCTGGCGAATTAATTATATTCCATCCAGCGCACTGCGGATGGATGGAGAAGGCCGGTTTTCCCGCTTATCTGTACTCCAGGTGACGCCAAGCTGAATCCGGGGGCACTGCTTCACCGGTGCCCCGGCAGATCCCGGTTGATGGTGATGTGCTTGTGCTCGACGCTGATATAGCCGCCCGCAACGAGATCCTTGAAGATGCGGCTGATCATTTCGCGCGAGGCGCCGACCCGTTCCGCGATGTCCTGCTGGGTGAGTTTCTCCGCGACGATGAGGCGGCCGTCCTGCTCGGTCGCGAGCTCGAGCAGCAAGCGCGCGACGCGCCCGTAGACGTCCAGGAGCGCGAGGGAGCGGATGTTATCGGTCAGCGCGCGCACGCGCTGCATGAGCCGGTTGATGAGTTTCAGCCCAAAATCGGAATCGGCGGTCACCAGCGCCTTGAAATCGGCTTTGGTGATAATCATGAACCGGCTCGTTTCGAGCGTTGCCACCGAGGCGGAGCGCGGGCCGTCATCGATCACCATTTCCCCGAAATATTCGCGCGGGCCGAGGACGTTGATCACCATTTCCCTGCCGTCGGCGTTGCGCAGAAATACTTTCACCCGTCCGGAGAGAATGATGAAGATCGTGTTGGATTGATCCCCCTCATTGACGATGACGACGTTTTTTTGAAACATCTGCTCGCTGGCATGCGCCGACAGCACGCGCAACTCGTGCTCGTCGAGTTCGCGGGAGCTGTCCGAGAAGCCGTCGGTTGCCGGCGCGTTCGTGGTCATTGGCGGCGGCGCCTGATCGTGGCGGGCGAATAACGTATCAGCATCATGATGACGGGTTGCCTGCCGCTTTGGCGATCCGGTCGTAGCCGAAAATTTCGACTGCCGAATGCCCCTTGATCGGGCGCGCCCCGAGCGGCACCAGCGCCGCGCGATCCGCGAGTTGGTCAGCTACGACGCGCGAGCACACGAGGTGATAGCCGACTTCCTTGGTGACGCCTTCGAGGCGCGATGCGACGTTGGTCACGTCGCCGATGACCGTGTATTCGTGCCGCGTTGCCGCGCCGATGTGTCCGGCGACGCCCTCGCCGGCGTGCAACCCGATGCCGATCTCCAGTGGTATTTCCCCCTTCGCCGCGAGTTCAGCGTTCAGGTCCCGCAGGTAGGTGAGCATCGCGCGCGTCGCATCAAATGCGGCAGCGCAGGGATTAGGCAGCGGCTGCGGTACGCCGAACACCGCCATGATGCCGTCGCCCATGAAACTTATGACGGTGCCGCCGTGATCGTGAATGATCGGCACGATCCGCTCGAAGTAGCCGTTGAGAAACGCGATCGCCTGCTCGGGGCTCATGTGTTCGCTGCGGCTCGTGTAACCGCGAATGTCTGAAAACAGAACGCACCCGAACTGCTTGACGCCGCCCGGTGCGGGATTCAGCGTGCCGGCGAGAATTTCCCGCATCACCGCCGGACTGACGTAGCCGCCAAAAGCGCGCCGTAATTGGCGCCGCTCGCGCAAACTGAGTGCGGTTTCAAGCACCTGCCGCCCGCCGACCGAGATCAGTGCGATGAGCATCACGTTGGCGACCGGCAGCTCGAAACCTTTGGCTAACGCTAGCGTGGATGCCGCAATGCAGGCAATCCATATGGTTGCGAGCACTGCGAGCGCGGCAACCGGTGATGGCGCCCACAGCCAGAGCAGGGCTGCAGCGAGCGCGAAGACGAGCGGGATCCACGTTGCAACGCGCTGTATGAGCCCGTCGTTTAAGAGATTGCGCAATGCCTGGGCATGCAGCAGGACGCCGGGTGCGTTGACCGCATCCGGGTCCCACGCAACAAGATTGACCGGCGCGGTAAGCCGGTCCTCGAATTTCAGCACGCTGCCCAGCAGAACGGTTTTCCCGGCAAACGCGCGCTCGAGTTCGCCAGTGTTGCCCGCGTCATACCATGCGAGTACTGATTGCAGTGGAACAAAGTTAAATGGATCGCCGGCCGTAAAATCGATCAGGCCCTCGCTAACGGGTTTACCCAGCCTGCGCGCCATCTGGCCAACCAATGTGGACACTGCGCTATTATCCACTTCGATCCGTTCGTCGAACCTGCGTACCGTGCCGTCGGCATCCACCGGCAACAACGCGTAGCCGGTTGCATCCTTGCCGGCGGCAGCCACGAATGCCGGATAGATCGGCCGCGTAACGCCTGCGCGATCAACAGTCAGCGCCAACACGATCGGTGCGGTGCGGCGGGCGATCAGTATGCCCGTCAGTAATTGCCTGTCGTAACCGGGAACAATTTTTTCGTAGCTGCGGTCGGGCAGCACTACATCAAGGCCGATTGCCGCAGCGCCGGCGCCTGCTGCCGCCTGCAAAAACTTACCCAGATGAGGATGCCACAGCGTAACGGGTTCACGCAGGATGCTGGTGGTGTCTTCGTCAAATCCAACGATGACCACCTCGTTCGCGACCGGACGCAACGCGTAAGTCCTCAGCACCTTGAATTGCGCGTCGAGCAGCGTCAGGTCGAGAGGGCGCAGCCACGGACTGAAACCGAGTCCTGCCGCGAGCAGCAGGATGAGAATGGCGGCGCCGGCGCGTATCATGCCGCAAAGTCTAGCAGGTCGGTGGCCTGCAGTTGCTGCCGCCGATATGGAAAGTGCCCCGCGATACAGGAATGGCGACGCGTGCCGGGTCCCGCATGCAGCGGGTGTCGAGGTGGGCGAAAACGTGAAAATTCAACAAAATTGCGTGGCGTAACACACTGCTCATAAGGACGATCCGGTTTAGACTAAACACACTGAGACGCGGTCAACGACGACGGATTCGATGACGACGGGTGGTACGCTCAATAACCGCGCCGATTTTGCTATGCTACAAAAAAAGCCGTTAACGCGGATGGTCTTGGCGAAGTTTTTCGCCGGGGTGGAAACGAAACTGCTGTTTGAGTCGAGGAGCATTGGATCATGAAAGCGAAGGCTGATTTTCCTGCAATCTTGCGTAAATGGCTGGGAACGGTCGTTTTGGCCGCACTCGGCGCGCTGCCTGCCGCAGGTTACGGCGCCGGCGTGGCGATGGTGACGGATCTGCAGGGTAAGGCGACCATGGCGGGCGAGGGTCGCACGCGTGATGTGACGATACTCGCCGAGTTGGAGGCTGGCGCGCAAGTTCAGCTCGCGGCGGGCGCGACGCTGGTTGCGCTCTATCTTGATGCGGGCGACGAATATGTATTCAAGGGGCCGGCCTCTATCGTGTTCAAATCTGCGCAGCCGGAGGTCACCAGCGGTGCCAAACCCGAAAAGCGCAGCCCGTCGCTCGGCAAGGGTGGCAAGGGCATACGCATCAAGCCGGTCGGCATGGCGCAAGGGGCGATGGTCATGCGCGGGTTCCGCGCCGGCGCGCGCATTCAACTCCTGAACCTGCACAAGACGCGTACCCTGGAGAGCCAGCCCGAGTTCCGCTGGAAGGAACTGCAGCCCGGCGTCAAGTATCAGATCGAGATTACCGATGACACCGGCCGCGCCGTGCACGAGACGCAGGTGGATACGGCATCGTTCAAACTGCCGGCGAGCGTTCCGCTGAAAGAAGGTGTGCCTTATACATGGGAAGTGTCCGCACGGTTGCCCGATGGCAGGAAATATTCGAGCTCCGCGGATTTCGCCGTTGCCCCTACCGCATTGCGCGCGCAGGCCGAAGCATTGCGTCCCGCCGCATCCGCGCCGCTGTCGAGCCGCATCGCCTACGCGGCGTGGCTCGATCAGGTGGAACTGAAAGATGAGGCGCGCAAATACTGGCAAGCCGCAGCGGCCGAGCGGCCCGAAGATCCACGACTCAAAGCGCTGGCCGAACGATAGCGGCAGGGCGAAGCGGCTGGTCGGATGCATTCTATGTTTGGCATCCGGACATAGTCTGGTGTAGCACGGAGGCCATCGCAATGGCGAACGCAAGTTTTCATCGCGACCCAATTGGCGTGTTCTCGCCATCGCGCGCATTGCGCGCCGTCGTCGCGGCGCTGGTCGCGATCCTTCTTTTGCCGGAATATGTGTGCGGGGCGCAGTCTGCACCTCCGCGTACGATCTCCGATATCACCGCGCTTTTGGACCAGCAAGAACCCGATCCAATGAAGATACAGGAGCTCAAGACGGCCGCGACCCGGGAGCCGCCCGCCGGAGCGGACAAAGATGCGCTCGCTCGTTTCTACCATGAGCGCGCGCAGGCGGCGGAACTGCTCGGAATGGTTGCACGCCAGATCGAGGACTTGCGACGCGCCCGGGATCTCGCGCCGGTGGGTAGTAATGCATGGCGCGCAATTGGGCTGTCGCTCGGGGTCGCCGAGGAATTCAGCGGCAATTACGTAAACGCGATCCAGTTGTTCGACCAGTTGCTTGACAGGTCGGTTAATGTGGCGCAGCGGCATACGGTTTACACGGTCAATGTACGACTCAATTTGGAGGGCGGTAATATTGACGCCGCACGATCTAGCTTGCGGAACGCTGAGGCCATGTTGTTCCAGTTCAAGAAATCGCCTTATTGGGAAACACAGGGTGATCTCAGTATTGGGCAATTCGAGAATGCACGTGCGCAATTGCTGGAGGTTGAAGGCAAATATCGGGACGCGGAGGTCGCCTTCCGAACCGCGCTTGCAGCGTTCGAGCGATTAATTCCCGTGGCAACAAAGGTTCTCCCGGGCAGCGTAACTGTCGAGACGCTGCGCATAGGTTTAGACATACGCGAGCTTAGTCTCGCTCAGAACTTGGTTTTGCAGGGCAGACTTGCGGAAGCGGAGCTTGTGGTGCGCAATGTCCTGACGCGAACCCTGAGTCATCTCGGACGCTACGCGCCGAGAACGGCGCAGGCCGTGGGAGCGTTCGCCGCGGTACTTGTCGAGCAGGGGCGCGCACGCGACGCCGAAGCGATGGCAAAAGCGGCCATCGACATACACAAGCAGATCGGCTCCGCTCCTGAATCGCGAGAGCTTGCGCAGACGCGCCGGATGTTGGGCAGCGCGTTGGTGTTGCAGTCACATTGGCCCGACGCGATTGCCGTGTACGAGGAGATGCGATCCGGTCTCGCCAAGGACCCGGCACTTCTGGAAGTGCTGGCATATGGTGACGTCAACTGGATGCTGGCGCTGATCAAATCGAATCGCGCTGGCGAGGCGGTGAAGTTGCTGGAGCCGCGGCTCAAGGCCACCAGCGAACAGTTGGGCAACGATAACTACCAGACCGCCGAGCGGCGCGGTTTTCTCGCGTTAGCGCTTGCGGAGTCCGGGCGGCGGGAACAGGCGCTTGCTGAGTTCCAGGAGGCAGTCAAAGTATTGCTTTCTCGGGGCAAGGTGAGCGGCGAAGAGCGTGAGGCCTCGCCCGCGCGGGCCCGGAGGCTCACATGGATCCTGGACGGTTACATCAAACTGCTCTACGACATACGCAACGAACAGAACGGTTTCGATGCGGCTGCCGAAGCGTTTCGGGTAGCGGACGCGGCGCGCGGGCAAAGCGTGCAGCAAGCCCTGGCCGCGTCTGCCGCTCGTGCGGCGGCCGGCACGCCCGCGCTGGCCGAACTGATGCGCCGGGAGCAGGACGTGAAGCAGCAGCTCCCGGTGCTGTACGCGACGCTGCTGCGAGTGCTCAATGCGCCCGCCGATCAGCAGTTGCCGCAGGTGGCGAAGCAGATGCGCGCGCGCATCGCGGAACTGGAGAAGGAGCAGCGCGCATTACTGGTCGAGCTTGAGCAGCGCTTTCCTACCTACGCGAATCTGATCAATCCGCAACCCGCGTCGGTAGAGCAGGCGCGAGCGGGGCTACGCGAGGGCGAGGCGCTGCTAAGCGTGCTAGTAACGGCGGATCGTACGTATGTCTGGGCGGTGCCGAAGCAAGGTCCTGTAACTTTTCATGCTGCGGGCATCGGCGAAGCGGAAGTCAACCGAGTTGTGGCACAGCTTCGCCATGCGCTCGATCCGGGCGACGTCGCAATCGATCGGCTGCCAGAGTTTGATCTGGCGCAGGCCGCAAAACTCTACGACGCACTGCTCAAGCCCGTCCAGGGCGCGTGGACTGGCGCGCGCAATCTCATGGTGGTGGCGAACGGCGCGCTGGCGCAACTGCCCTTCGGCATCCTCCCTACCTCGGCGAATGACTCTTCGGCCGATCAGGGATTGAGGTTCGAGCATTACAAAGCCGTGCCCTGGCTCATCAGGCAGGTTGCGGTGACACAGTTGCCGGCGGTAAACACGCTGGTAACGCTGCGCGCGTTGCCGGCAGGCAATGCCGCGCGATCGGTGTTTGCCGGGTTCGGCGACCCACAGTTCGGCGCGCAAGCGCCTGTGCCAGCGCAGGAGCAAGTTGCCGTGCACACGCGCAATCTTGGCATTCGGCGCGTCACCGAAGCTGCGTTGAGAGACGGTAGCGCGCCCGTAAATTACATCGCCTATGGCGCGCTGCCGCCGCTGCCCGACACACGCGAGGAAATCCTGTCGATTGCGGCCGCGCTGAAAGCTGACGTGAACAAGGACGTATTTCTTGGCGCGGCGGCGAGCAAACAGAACGCGAAATCAACCGACTTGTCGCAACGGAGAATCATCGCGTTCGCGACGCACGGTCTGATTTCCGGCGACTTTCCCAATCTCGACCAGCCGGCGCTTGCTCTCGCCGCGCCGGACGGAAACGCTGAGACCGGATTACTGACGCTCGAAGATATTCTCGGGCTCAAGCTCGATGCCGATTGGATAGTGCTCTCTGCCTGCAACACGGCGGCGGGGGACGGCGCGGGCGCGGATGCGATCTCGGGTCTTGGGCGTGGTTTCTTTTACGCCGGGTCGCGCGCGTTGCTGGTGACGCACTGGCCGGTGGAGACGCGCTCGGCGCGGACGCTGGTGACGGAGATTTTCCAGCGCTACGCGGCTGATCCTGCGCTCACGCGTGCCGAGGCGCTGCGCCAGGCGAGCTTAAGTCTGATGGACAAGGCAGCGAGCGATCCGGCGAGCGGGAAGGCGGTGTTCTCTTATGCCCACCCGTTGTTTTGGGCGCCGTATGCGCTGGTCGGCGACGGTGGCCGATAGATACGGGATGCGCGCGCCGAGCGCTCCTGGTGCATAATATCGGGCGGGGAGGAAGGGCGCGACAAAAAAGGATTTGCAATGACGACCGAATCGTTATTACTGGCAATTCTCGCCGTGCTGACCCTGGCGCTGATACTGTCGGGTGTGGCGACGATTTTCCTGATCCAGAGCTTGCGCGCGGTGCATGCCGAGCAGCAGGCGATGCGCCGTGTGATAGCCAACATGGACTGGACCAGCATATTTTCGAACATGCAGGCGCACGCCAAGGAATCGGTGCGCATCCTCGATATTCTCGACAAGCGCCTGCAGAAGCTCGAAGCGATCGAGAAGGTCCAGCTTACACAGACCAATCCCCACTTCCGCGCCTGAAGCCGCACCGCAAACACGAAAAAGGGGCGGCCAGGCCGTCCCTTTTTGTCGCCGCTGTCGCTGTGCGGCCGCCGGACGGCCATCAAGAACATCAGCGCTTCACTGTCGGCCGCCTGCGCGCCTGTACATGCGTTGCCGATAGCTGAACGCGGCCGGCGGACAGGGCGCCGGTTATGTCGTCGACTGCGTGCTTGATCGGATCAGTGCTCACCGGGATTTCGATGATGACGTTGAAAACATCAGGCAGATCGCGCCCTGAATCGACTCGGTCGGGATGCATGGCAATGTTCGCACAAGGGGAAGCGCAGCAATCATAGCGGTTCAAAACAAGCTGGCGCAGCCGCCGTTGCAACGGCGATAATACGGCGCATGGGTTCCGATTTCCGGTTTGGCCATGCGGCCGGCAAGGACTGGCAGGAAGCTGCGCGCTCGTGTCTCGCGCAGCTCAGCGGCCCGCCGGCGAGCCTTGGTTTTCTCTACGTCACCGACCTGCTCGCGGACCACCTAGGAGAAATCCTCGATTTTTTCCGGCAGCGCACCGGCGTGCCGCACTGGGTCGGCACGGTCGGCATCGGCATTTGCGCCTCGGGGCGCGAATACCTCGACGAACCGGCGCTGGCGGTGATGCTCGGCGAGTTTGCGCCCGACTCGTTTCAGGTATTTTCCGGCATCAAATCCGGCAACGATCTCGGCCTGACGCGGCTCAAATGCGGCGCGCGCGCCGCGAATTTCGCGATCGTGCACGCCGATCCGAAGAACAGCGATGTGCCCGACTTGATCGCCGGCATTGCCGGCAAGGTCGAAAGCGGCTTTCTGGTCGGCGGCCTTTCCAGCTCGCGCCGCCAGAACCTGCAGATCGCCGACACAGTCACCGAGGGCGGGATTTCAGGCGTGCTGTTTGCGGACGAGGTGGCCATCGCCACGCGTCTCACGCAAGGCTGCTCGCCGATCGGCCCCAAGCGCGTGATCACGCAGGCGCAACGCAACATCATCATCACGATCGATGAGCGCCCCGCGCTCGACGTGCTGAAAGAGGACATCGGAGACAAGCTCGCGCGCGATCTGAACCGGCTCGGCGGCCTGATCTTCGTCGGGCTGCCGATTGCGGGCACCGACACCGGCGATTACCTGGTGCGCAACCTGGTCGGCATCGACCCGGCGCGCGGGCTGGTGGCGATCGGCGAGCTGGTCGAGACCGGCATGCCGGTGATGTTCTGCCGCCGCGACACGGCGAGCGCCACCGAAGATATGACGCGCATGCTGGAGAGCATGAAGCAAGGGCTGTATGCGCGGCCGCGCGGCGGCGTGTACTACTCGTGCCTCGGGCGCGGCGCGAACCTGTTCGGTCCGGATTCCGAAGAGCTCAAAATGATCGAGGCCGCGTTCGGCGAGTTCCCGCTGGTCGGTTTCTTCTGCAACGGCGAGATCTCGCACAACCGCCTGTATGGCTACACCGGCGTGCTGACGCTGTTCGCGTGAACGCCCGGCGACCATCTCAAAAACAAAATGCAACCGCCGATGAACGCAGATGAACGCCGATGTAACGAGTAATGTGTAGAAGTCCCGATGTGATCTGACAGATATTGTCTGATAACGGTCAAAACCGGACACTGGCGAAATAAATAGGGTCAGTGTCACATTCCTCAGCCGCGGTTAGAAGTTTTGCGCCCCACAGCCGCGTAAAAGTTACACTGCCCCTATTTATTTTTATTTATTTTCTAAGCCGACGCCGCTGATACCATCCAGAAAAAAACAACGCAAAGTAGGAAGGTTAAGAGCGCCTGAACGTACATCGACGGCTGCGTGAATATATTCCTGGTGAACTTTTCTTCTTTAAGCGACTCGTCGATAAGAGCCTGCATCTTGTTTCGAATCTCGCAAAGCTTTTCACGAATCTTTTGTAGAGAGATCTGAATCCAGAAGAGGAACCATACGTGCAGAGCAAAAATTAAAACAGCGACTATCGCTGCTAAGGCAACTGGAGTAACACAAAGCCACGCGTGTAGCTGCTTACCACTAAAGATGGCGCCGATTGACGCGACTAGTGCGATCCAAATTGCGATACTCAATCGCCACTCATGTCGAACTTTGTTATCGTATTCTTTCCATCTTTGAGACTCTAATGCAGCTAAGCCGTCAAACTGCCTTTTGGTTCCTTCATTCACTTCGCTCATACGCTCCACCTCCAACGCTTTGGAAATTCGTGTACCAAACCTAACTTAGCTTCCGTTCGAGTAACACGGGGGCCTACGGATACATTGCCAAAGATATTACGCCGATTTATTAGCTCGGAACAAAAAAAAGGGCACTGTATCAGTGCCCATTTTCGTACTAGAGTGGCTCCCCGACCGGGGCTCGAACTAAGGCCCCAGATTAACAGCCAGCGGGAATGACAGCTTGGGGTCGTAATCGGACATCGCCTGTCAGATCACATCGGGACTTCTACATCATTACTCGTTACATCGGCGTTCATCGGCGGTTAATTATTGTTTTCGGATTTTGAGAAACGCTCCGTCGGCGGCGAGCACGTGCAAAGGTCCTTCCACAGCGCGCGCGGCCAGAGGGCATTGCGCGCTCGGTGACCGCGGATTAGCTAGACGATGTGGTGCACAGGCAGCTTCGACATCTGAGATTCACCCGTCGTCGCGTTCCCGGGCATGGACGCCCTCAGTTCTTCAATAACTCGAACCCCGGCACGATGCGGTGGACGGGAAGCTTGGACATCTTCCATTCACGTGTCTTCGGGTCGTACTGAGATCCCGTGAAACAGTGCCAGTCGCTGTCGTCGAGCTTCGGATGGTCGGCGCGATAGTAGTAACCCGGCCACCGCGTCTCTTGCCTGAAGAGCGTGTGCCTGGTCACCGACTCGGCCGTCAGGATCCTGTGCTGGAGCTCCCATGCCCTCTGCAGTTGATGCAGGCTGTCGGCGCCGATGTTTTCGAAATCCTCGGTGAGCATCTGGAGAAGCTCGAGGCCGCGATTGAGCAGCGGTTCGTTGGTGACATAGAACATGCTGACGCCACCGACATACTCATCCATGATCTTTTCCAGCCTCTGCAGGCCTTGAAGAGGATTGATGTAGCTCGGCGCGACGGTCCCGGCGACGATCTCGTTTCTGCCCACTCGGTAGTTTTCCAGCGGCTTGAAGACCTGCTCGCGCAGACGCGTGATGTGGTCGTCGTCCACGCGAGGCGTGTCCGACTTCATGTCCATCACGTACCTGACCGCCGCCTTGCCGGCGAGCCTTCCTTCCGTGAAGGCTCCGGATGAAAACTTGTGCGCGGAACCGCCTATGGTGTCGCCCGCGCCAAAGAGCCCTTGCACAGTCGTCATGCGGTTGTAGCCCCATTGGTAGTCCGCCGGCGCGCAGTCCTCCGGCCCGCTTGCCCAGGCGCCGGAACACGTGGCGTGGGAGCCCATGACGTACGGCTCTGAGGTAATCAACTCGGACGGCGTTTCCTTCGGTTCGATGTTCTGCGCAGCCCACACCACGGCTTGCCCGACCGTCATGTCGAGAAAATCCTCCCAGCCGATCTCCTCCTTCTCTTTGGTATCCAGAACTTTCTGCGTGTGCATGTAGATCGGGCCCTTGCCGGCCTTGATCTCCTCGATCATCGCGTGATTGCGCAGGCACGTCGGCATCGGCTGGATGTCTACGTAGTGCCCGACGCGCGCTTTGATTTCGGGATAGCGATCCTTCTCGTAAAATTCGCCGGCGGCGTTCGTCGCATGCGACTTCAAGAGCAGGAACCAGGCGCCCACCGGGCCGTAGCCGTCTTTAAAGCGCGCGAGAACGATCTTGTTCTCCATCTGCGTCATCGTGGCGCCCGTCGGTATGATCAGGCCGTACGCCGAAGCCGTGCTCCAGGGCGCATACCAGGTTCTTCCCATGCCTTCGCCGACCGACCGCGGCCGGTAGATGTGTGAGCCGCCGCCTGC
>JBGPFE010000063.1:0-18226 GCA_041483135.1 Gammaproteobacteria bacterium
GTCCAAGCGGGTAAACATCACTATGTGGCCATCACCGCTTGTATGCGAAAAATGCTGGTCATCCTCAACGCCATGATCAGGTCTAATCAGCCTTGGAAACAATCACAGAATGCTTGACAGTCAACGCAGTTGCTCTGTGGCCGGTGTTTTGGTTTTTTGAAGCTGGTTCTAACCGTTAACTCCCCATGCAAATCAAAGACAGCGTATTCCTGATTCCCGGCGGCGCGTCCGGCCTCGGCGCGGCAACTGCAAAGCATCTTGCCGCGGCGGGCGGCAAGGTAATGCTCGCCGATCTCAACCAGCAGGCGGGCGAAAAGTTCGCGGCCGGGCTCGGCGCCAATGTGAAATTTGTTGTGGCCGATGTGACCAACGAAGCGCAGGTGAACCAGGCGGTCGATACTGCGGTGAAAACATTCGGCGCTCTGCACGGGCTGGTCAATTGCGCCGGTGTCGCGCCGGGTGAGCGAGTGGTCGGAAAGCACGGCCCGCACCGGCTCGAGACTTTCAGCCGCACGATCAACGTCAATCTGGTCGGCAGTTTCAACGCGCTGCGGCTCGCCGTACAGGCGATGACCGGCAACACGCCCAACCAGGACGGCGAGCGCGGCGTGATCATTAATACCGCGTCGATCGCCGCATTCGAGGGCCAGATCGGCCAGGCCGCCTACAGCGCGTCGAAAGGCGGCATCGTCGCGATGGCGCTGCCGATTGCGCGCGAGCTCGCGAGGCTTGGAATACGCGTGATGACGATCGCGCCTGGAATCTTCGACACGCCGATGCTCGCCGGCATGAGCGAGGAGGTGCGCACCTCGCTCGGCGCGCAGGTGCCGTTCCCGTCGCGCCTCGGCCAGCCCGGGGAATACGCGCGGCTCGCTGCATTCATCATCGAGAACCCGATGCTCAATGCGGAGGTCATACGGTTGGACGGCGCTATCCGCATGGCGGCGAAGTAGAGTCGGGTGAATGGTGAATCGTAAATCGTAAAGAGAAAGCACCATGTGACCCATACGCAGGTTAATTATTCACTCTTCACCATTCACACACTTTTATGACTTATCAAAACATCATTCTCGAGCACGCCGAACCCGGCATTTACGTGCTGACGGTCAATCGCCCGCAAGCGCTTAACGCGCTTAATACTGCAACGCTAGACGAGCTTGCCGATGCAGTCGCGCGCGTCGCGGAAGATCCCGCGGCGCGCGTAGCGCTCGTCACCGGGGCGGGCGACAAAGCGTTTGTCGCAGGCGCCGACATCAGCGCGATGCAGACCATGAGCGCGCTTGAAGCGCATGCGTTCTCCGAAAAAGGGCAACGCGTGATGCATGCGCTCGAGGCGCTGCCGATACCCGTGATCGCGCTCGTCAATGGGTACGCGCTCGGCGGCGGCTGCGAACTGGCGATGGCGTGCGACTGGATCATCGCATCCGAGCGTGCGGTATTCGGTCAACCCGAGGTGAATCTCGGCATTCCGCCGGGCTTTGGCGGCACGCAGCGTCTCGCGCGCCAGGTTGGTCGCGCGCGCGCGTTGGAACTCATCACGACCGCGCGGCAGATCAAAGCGGACGAAGCGCTGCGCATGGGCCTCGTCAATCACGTCGTGCCCGGCGAGCAGTTGATGGAAAAAGGCCTGGAAATAGCGCGGCTGATTGTGGCGAAAGGGCCTGTCGCGGTGCGCGTCAGCAAGCAGGCGGTGCAGCGCGGGCTCGATCTGGACCTCGCCAACGGCTGCGTGCTGGAAACAAGCCTGTTTGCGTTCGCGTTCGGCACCGCCGATCGCAAGGAAGGCATGGCCGCGTTCCTCGAAAAACGCGTCGCGAAATTCGTAGGCAGGTAACATGAGCGGAGCGCCCATCAGCCGTTACCCGGTGCCGAAGCTTGCGGAGCTGCCCCCGGACGTGCGCAGCCGCATCGTCAAGGTGCAGGAAAAAGCGGGCTTTATTCCCAACGTGTTCATCACGCTCGCGCACCGGCCGGCGGAATTCCGCGCGTTCTTCGATTATCACGACGCGCTGCTGCTGAAGGACGGCGGGCTTACCAAGGCCGAGCGCGAAATGATCATCGTTGCGACCAGCGCCGCCAATCAATGCCACTACTGCGTGATCGCGCATGGCGCGATCCTGCGCGTCTACGCCAAGAATCCGCTGATCGCCGACCAGGTCGCGGTCAATCACCGCAAGGCAGACCTGACGCCGCGCCAGAAAGCGATGCTGGACTTCGCGCTCAAGATCGCGCTGCGCTCGCACGAAGTCGCCGACGCGGACTTCGCGCAATTGCGCGAGCACGGTTTTTCCGACGAGGACGTATGGGATATTGGAGCCATCGCGGCGTTATTCGCCTTGTCGAACCGCATGGCGAACCTGATCAACATGCGCCCGAACGATGAGTTTTACCTGCTGGGACGCGTTCCCAAATCCTGAAGTTCCAGGTGCGAGCGCTCAGTGATCAGAGCGGTGCCAATGTTATAATTCTTGAACAAATATGGCACCAAAAGTGCCTCAGCCCCGGCTGGTAATGTCCGTCAAGCGGACGCCGCAAACCCCACAAAGGTGATGTTATGGACATGCAGGATATTCCTGACGCCGACCCGCAGGAAACCCAGGAGTGGCTCGAAGCGCTCGACGGCGTCCTCAAATACGAAGGCGCGCAACGCGCCCATTACCTCCTCGAGCAGTTGGTTGAGAAGGCGCGCCGCAGCGGCGCGTATTTTCCGTTCTCGCTCAACACCGCGTATTGCAACACCATTCCGCCGGCGCAGGAGGAGCGTTCGCCAGGCAACCATGAGCTCGAGAACCGCATACGTGCGTACGTGCGCTGGAATGCGCTGGCGATGGTGGTGCGCGCCAACAAACATACCAACGTGGGCGGGCATATCGCTAGCTTTGCGTCCGCGGCCACTCTCTACGACGTCGGCTACAACCATTTCTGGCGCGCGCCAAGCGAAAAATTTGGCGGCGACCTGGTCTTCGTGCAGGGCCATTCCGGGCCTGGCGTCTATGCCCGCGCTTTCATGCTGGGGCGGCTCACCGAAGAGCAGATGGACAACTTCCGCCAGGAGGTTGATGGCAAAGGATTGTCCTCGTACCCGCATCCATGGCTGATGCCGGACTTCTGGCAGTTCCCGACGGTATCGATGGGACTGGGGCCGCTGATGGCGATTTACCAGGCGCGTTTCATGCGCTACATGAAGGACCGCGGAATTATCGAGCCGCAGGGCCGCAAGGTGTGGGCGTTCATGGGCGACGGCGAGATGGACGAGCCGGAATCGCTGGGCGCGATCTCGCTCGCCGGCCGCGAAAAGCTCGACAACCTGATCTTCGTGATCAACTGCAACCTGCAGCGGTTGGACGGGCCGGTGCGCGGCAACGGCAAAATCATCCAGGAACTCGAGGCCGACTTCCGCGGCGCCGGCTGGAACGTGATCAAGGTGATCTGGGGCGGGTATTGGGACCCGCTGTTTTTGCGCGACACCAAGGGCATACTGCTCAAGCGCATGGAGGAAGCGGTCGACGGCGAATACCAGACGTTCAAGTCGAAAGATGGCGCCTTCGTGCGCAAGTACTTTTTCGGCAAGTATCCCGAGCTGCTGGAAATGGTCGCGACGATGTCGGACGACGACATCTGGCGCTTGAACCGCGGCGGCCACGATCCGCACAAGATCTACGCCGCGTATGCGGCGGCGATGAAACACCAGGGCCAGCCGACGGTGATTCTCGCCAAGACCATCAAGGGCTACGGGATGGGCGAGGCCGGCGAGTCGCAGAACATCACGCACCAGCAGAAAAAAATGGGCACCTCGTCGATCAAGGCATTTCGAGACCGCTTTGCGATTCCGGTGCCGGACGACAAGCTCGAGGAAGTGCCGTACGTAACGTTCAAGGAAGGTTCGCCCGAACTCAATTACATGCGCGAGCGCCGGATGGCGTTGGGCGGCTACCTGCCGGCGCGCCGGCGCAAGGCGGCGCCGCTCGAGGTCCCGCCGCTCTCCGCGTTCGAGGCGCTGCTCAAGGCCAGCGGCGCGGGGCGCGAGTTGTCGACCACCATGGCGTTCGTGCGCATTCTCACGACATTGGTGCGCGACAAGAAAATCGGCAAGTACGTAGTGCCGATCGTGCCCGACGAATCGCGCACTTTCGGCATGGAAGGCATGTTCCGTCAGCTCGGCATCTATTCGCACGTCGGGCAGCTCTATACGCCGCAGGATGCCGAACAGTTGATGTTCTACAAGGAAGACCAGAAAGGCCAGGTGCTGCAGGAGGGAATCAACGAGCCTGGCGCGATGTCGTCGTGGATGGCGGCAGCCACCGCCTACAGCACGCACGGCATTTCGATGATCCCGTTCTACATCTTCTACTCGATGTTCGGTTTTCAGCGTGTGGGGGATCTCGCATGGGCGGCGGGCGACATGCGCGCACGCGGCTTCCTGCTCGGCGGCACGGCAGGCCGCACCACGCTGAACGGCGAAGGGTTGCAGCACGAGGACGGCCACAGCCACTTGCTCGCCGCGACCATCCCGAATTGCATATCGTATGACCCGACTTATGCCTACGAGCTCGCGGTGATCATCCAGGACGGCCTGCGCCGCATGTATCAGGAGCAGGAAGACGTCTATTACTACATCACCGTGATGAACGAGAACTATGAGCAGCCGGCGCTGCCCGACGGCGTCGAAAAGGGCATCCTCAAGGGCATGTATCTGTTGCGCGAAGGCAAGGCAAGGAAAAATGCGCCGAGGGTGCAGCTTCTGGGCAGCGGCACCATCCTGCGCGAAGTCATCGCAGGCGCCGAGATGCTGGAAAAAGACTATGGCGTTGTCGCCGATATCTGGAGCGTCACCAGCTTTAACCAGTTGCGCCGCGACGGCATCGAAACGAGCCGCTGGAACATGCTGCACCCGGAAGCCGCGCCGCGCCTGAGCCACGTCGAAAGCTGCCTCACGGACCGCGAAGGCCCGGTGATTGCGGCCACCGATTACATGAAGATGTTCGCCGATCAGGTGCGCGGTTTCCTGCCAGCGCGCCAATTTCATGCCCTCGGCACCGACGGCTTCGGACGCTCGGACACGCGCGCCAAGCTGCGGCGATTCTTCGAGGTCGACCGCAACTATGTCGCAGTCGCGGCGTTGAAGGCGCTCGCCGACATGGAAACCGTGCCGCGCAGGAAAGTGGCCGAGGCGATCAGAAAGTATGGCATCGATCCCGAGAAGCCGAATCCGGCGACGGTTTAGAAGCGTGAACGAGTGAATGAGTGAACGAGTGAAGGAGTGAAGGAGTGAAATAAAGCCCCCGCTCCCCCGTTCCCGGGGGAGCGGGTTGGGGTGAGGGGGCTTCACGCATTCACCCCTCACGCATTCACCGGCGAATACCATGAGCCAAACCATCGAAGTCAAAGTTCCCGACATCGGCGATTTCAAGGACATCCCGATCATCGAGGTGCTGGTCAAGCCTGGCGACACCGTCAAGGCTGAGGACCCGTTGATCGCGCTCGAATCAGACAAGGCGACGATGGAGGTGCCCGCACCGCAGGCGGGCACCGTCAAGGAACTCAAGGTCAAGGTCGGCGACAAGGTATCGCAAGGCACGCTGGTGCTGACGCTGGACGCTGGCGGCGCAAATGCCGCCGCGCCGGCGAAACAACCGGCGACCGCTGCGGGAGCACCGCCGGCGATAAGCAAACCCGCGGCATCGCAACCCGTGGCACCGGCGCCGGCGCCGAGCAGTCCGACTGCATCGCTCGAGCCGATCGATGCAGCGAAAGCGAAACTCGCGCACGCCGGCCCGTCGGTGCGGCGCTTCGCGCGCGAGCTCGGCGTCGCTCTGTCCAGGGTTGCGGGCAGTGGGCGGAAGAGCCGCATTCTGCGCGAAGACGTGCAGACGTACGTGAAGACCGAGCTCGCGCGCCTGCGCGGCGCCGCGGGTGGCGGCCTCGGCTTCAACCTGCCGCCGCTGCCGCAGGTCGATTTCGCGAGGTTCGGCCCGGTGCAGATGCAGCCGCTGTCGCGCATCAAGAAACTGGCGGGCGCGAACCTGCACCGCAACTGGCTTTCCATCCCGCACGTCACGCAGCATGAGGAAGCCGACATCACCGAGCTTGAAGCGTTCCGCAAGTCGCAGGCCGAGGAAGCCAGGAAAGAAGACATCCGCTTCACGCTGCTCGCATTCCTGATGAAAGCGGCGGTGGTGGCGCTGAAGCAGTACCCGAATTTCAATGCGTCGCTGTCGCCCGATGGCGAGAACCTGATCCTCAAGCAGTATTTCCATATCGGTGTTGCCGTCGACACGCCGCTCGGCCTGGTGGTGCCGGTAATACGCGACGCCGACCAGAAGGGCCTGCGCGATCTCGCGAAAGAACTCGGCGACGTGAGCGGCCGCATGCGCGATGGCAAAATCAATCCTGCCGATTTGCAAGGCGGGTGCTTTTCGATATCCAGCCTCGGCGGCATCGGCGGCACCCTCTTTACGCCGATCATCAACGCGCCGGAAGTCGCGATACTCGGCGTCGGCAAGGCAGTCACCAAACCGGTATGGGACGGCAAGCAGTTCGCGCCGCGGTTGATGCTGCCATTGTCGCTGTCATACGATCACCGCGTCATCGACGGCGCGCAGGGCGCGCGCTTCATCGCGTTCCTGAGTTCCGTGCTTTCCGATATTCGCCGCCTGGTCCTTTGATGCAACAGCCTCACCGCAAAGGACGCCAAGGAAAATCCAAGGGCCATTTTGTCAAAATTCAATGCACAATCGTTGTTGAGATCCGTATCGGGTTTCCCTTTGCGACCTTCGCGTCCTTTGCGGTCCAGGATTTTGTCGCTTCGAACTTGCGGTGAATCGCCGACGTGAACGCTCCCATCGGCATTTTCGGCGGCACTTTCGACCCGGTTCACTACGGTCATTTGCGGCTGGCTCAGGAGATTGCCGAGTCGGTGCGCATGGCTGAAGTCCGGTTCGTGCCGGCGGGCACGCCGCCGCATCGCGCAGCGCCGCAGGTTACCTCGCAACAGCGGCTTGAGATGGTCAGACTGGCCGTCACCGGCAACCCGCTGTTCACCGTCGACGACCGCGAAGTCAGGCGCAGCGGCCCCGGTTACACCATAGACACGCTGGCCGAATTGCGGCGCGAGGCGGGTGCAACGCGACCGTTGTGCATGCTGATCGGCGCCGATGCCTTCCTCGAGCTTGCGACCTGGCACCGCTGGCGTGAGTTGTTCGGGCTCGCGCATCTGATCGTTGCGCACCGCCCGGGTTTCCCGCCCGAATCGTGGCCGGCACGGATGCCGCAGCCGCTCGCACGGGAGTACGCAGCGCGGCTGCTGCATCAACCGTATGCGGTGCATCTGTCGCCCGCCGGAGGCATTGCGACTCAGGCGATCGCCGCGCTGGACATTTCAGGCTCGATGATCAGGGACTCGCTCGCGCGCGGCGTCAGCCCGCGGTATTTGCTTCCCGATCCGGTTCTCGACTATATTCGCAGTCATGACCTTTACGTTACGCAGGAGGTGAATGAGAGCCGATAAAATGGTAACCGCCACAGTCGCTGCGATCGAAGACATCAAGGGGCGCGATATCGTGGTGCTCGACGTGCGCCGCATGACGGCGCTGTTCGACAAACTGATCGTGGTGAGCGGCGATTCGACGCGGCAGAACAAAGCGCTCGCCAACAATGTGCAGGAAAAACTCAAAGCGCTCGGCGCCACCGTTCACGGCGTCGAAGGGGCGGACAATGGCGAATGGATCCTGGTCGATCTCGGCGCCGTCGTTGTTCACATCATGCAACCCGCAATCCGGCAGTACTACAACCTCGAGGAACTATGGGGCGGAGGGGTCGCGCTTCCGCGGCGGCACGCCGCCGCCCGACCGTAGGTTCTTCGCCGAATGAAATTCAGGATTGTGGCGGTTGGCCGCAAGCTGCCGGCCTGGATCAATGCCGGGTTCAACGAATATGCGCAGCGCATGCCGCGTGAATCCCGGATCGAATTGATCGAGGTCAAGCCGGCAACGCGCTCCGGCAGCGGCGGAAAATCCGTACCGCAGTGGCTTGCCGTGGAAGCCAAGCTGATCCGTGCCGCGCTGCCGGCGCGCTCATTCAAGGTCGTGCTCGACGAGCGCGGCGAACCGCTTGCCACCGCAGACCTCGCGCGCCGCATCGAGCGCTGGAAGCAGGACGGCCGGGACATTGCGTTCGTGGTCGGCGGCGCCGACGGCACGGCGCGCGAGCTGCAACTGGAAGCCGATCTGCTGCTGTCATTATCGCCGCTGACGCTGCCGCACGGCCTCTGCCGCGTCATTCTCGCGGAACAGCTTTACCGCGCGGTGTCGCTGCTCGCCGGGCATCCGTATCACAGGCAGTGAAGGAGTGAATGAGTAAAAGAGTGAATAAACCCCCTTCTCGCGTGGTCGGTCCGGAGGGTAGTGGTACGGGCGTTCACCTTTCACTTCTTCACTCCTTCACTCATTCACTTCGAATTGGTTCCTTCAGTTGCAATTACGTTTCCGTCTCCTGCCGATGACGCACACCGACAACCGCATCTACCTCGCTTCGCGCAGCCCGCGCCGGCGGGAGTTGCTGCAGCAGATCGGGATCGCATTCGAATTATTGCCGATGCGCGGGGGTTTGCCGCGTGACGTTGACGTCGACGAGACGCCGCTGGCGGGCGAAGCGCCGGCTGCTTACGTAATGCGAATCGCGCGTGCGAAGGCCACAGCGGGCTGGCGCGAGGTCGTGTTGCAGAGCCTGCCGGCAAGCCCGGTGCTTGCTGCCGATACCACGGTGGTGCTCGATGGCGAAATCATCGGCAAGCCGGCTGACGCCGAACACGCCCGGCAATTGCTGCACCGCCTGTCGGGCAAAACGCACCAGGTACTGACCGCGATTGCGGTCGCATACATGGAACACATCGAAACCGCCCTGTCGACCTCTGCGGTAGAATTCCGGGTGCTCGACGACGCTGAAATCCGGCGCTACGCCGAGAGCGGGGAGCCGCTCGACAAGGCCGGCGCCTACGCGATCCAGGGTCGCGCCGCGGTGTTCGTGCGCGCGATCAGCGGCAGTTACTCGGGAATCATGGGCCTGCCGCTGTTCGAAACCGCCGAGTTGCTGCGGCGATTCGACATCGCGCCGATCTAACTTTTCCACGAGGCTTGCTTGACCGAAGAAATCCTGATCAACGTTACGCCGCAGGAGACACGGGTTGCGGTCATCCAGCAGGGCGTGGTGCAGGAGGTGCAGGTCGAGCGCGCCTCGGCGCGCGGGCTGGTCGGCAACATCAGCATGGGACGCGTGATCCGCGTGCTGCCCGGCATGCAGTCGGCGTTCGTCGACATCGGCGGCAGCCGCGCGGCGTTCCTGCACGTCGCCGACCTCTGGGGGCATCGCGAGGACGGCCAAGAAGCCAAGCTGATTGAAAAACTGCTCGCCGAGGGGCAGAACTTGCTGGTGCAGGTGGTCAAGGACCCGATCGGAACCAAAGGCGCGCGGCTATCGACCCAGGTAAGTCTCGCCGGGCGGCTGCTGGTTTATCTGCCGCAGGAGTCGCACATCGGCATCTCGCAGCGCATCGAAGACGAAGAGGAGCGGCTGCACCTGCGCGAGAAGCTGCAGCAACTGCTGCCGCCGGACGTCACCGGCGGTTTCATAGTCCGCACGATGGCGGAAGCCGCGAGCGACCGCGAGCTCTTGGCCGACATCGAATACCTGCGCAAGCTGTGGCAGGACATTCAGGACAAGGCGCGTGGCGCGGCGCCGGCGGCGCTGCTGTATCAGGATCTGAATCTGAGCTTGCGGGTGCTGCGCGACTTTGCCAACGACGAAACTTCGCGCATCCTGGTCGATTCCCGCGAGACGTTCCAGAAAGTACAGGGCTTCGCGCTCGAGTTCACGCCCAATGTCGCCGAGCGGCTCGAGCATTACTCCGGCGAGAGGCCGCTGTTCGATCTCTACGGCGTCGAGGACGAGATCGAGAAAGCGCTGGCGCGGCGCGTCGACCTTAAATCAGGCGGCTACCTGATCATCGACCAGACCGAGGCGCTGACCACGGTCGACGTCAACACCGGCGGCTTCGTCGGCGGCCGCAGCTTCGACGACACCATCTTCAAGACCAACCTCGAGGCGGCGCAGGTGATCGCGCGCCAGCTGCGGTTGAGGAACCTCGGCGGCATCATCATCATCGACTTCATCGACATGGACAGCGAGGAGCACAGAGACGCCGTGCTCAACGAATTCCGCAAGGCGCTCGCACGCGACCGCACGCGCATGACGGTGAACGGCTTTACTCAGCTGGGACTCGTCGAAATGACGCGCAAGCGCACGCGCGAGAGTCTCGCGCACGTGCTGTGCGAGCCGTGCCCGGTGTGCCAGGGACGCGGCGAACTGAAGACCGCGCAGACGGTGTGCTACCAGGTACTGCGCGAGCTGTTGCGCGAGGCGCGCCAGTTCGACGCGCGCGAGTATCGCATTCTCGCCTCGCAGCAGGTGATCGATCTGTTCCTCGACGAGGAATCGCAGGGCCTCGCGATGCTGTCCGACTTCATCGGCAAGCCGGTGTCGCTGCAGGTCGAGTCGCAATATAATCAGGAGCAGTTCGATATCGTGCTAATGTAAAGCTCATGGCCGCCAGGACGCGAACCGCCGGAAGCGGCGATATTTGAACGGGTTCCGCTGCGCGGCTCGTTCCGTGCAAGCGCCGCCCTTTTGATCGGAATCAAGGCTCCCGGCGTATGTGCGCCGCAAGCCGGCAACCGCGAACACTATATAAACCCATCAATTCTCTGATCCTCGTTTGCCTGAAATAACGCCCACGGAGACACGGAAAATGTTTGAATCTGCAGAAATCGGCCACAGCATCCCCGACCGTGAATATGACCGCGATGAACCAAAGTTGCGCGAGGCGCTGCTCAAGGTCCAGTACGAGCTGCTCGAGAACAAGAGCTTCCCGGTGATCATCCTGATCGGGGGCGTCGACGGCGCGGGCAAAGGCGAGACCGTCAACATCCTGAACGAGTGGATGGATCCGCGCTTCATTCACACCCACGCGTTCGGCGAAATGTCGGATGAAGAGCGCGAGCGGCCGCGCATGTGGCGCTATTGGCGCGCGTTGCCGCCCAAAGGTCGCATCGGCGTCCTGTTCGGCGCGTGGCATACCGATCCCATCGTCAACCGTGTGGCGGGCAGGATCGACGACGACCAGTTCGAACTCGCGATGGAGGAGATCGTGCGCTTCGAGCGCATGCTGGTCGATGAAGGCGCGCTGATCCTCAAGTTCTGGTTCCATCTGTCCAAGAAGGCGCAAAAGAAGCGCCTGAAAGCGCTCGAATCCGACCCCAAGACGCGCTGGCGCGTGACCGACACCGACTGGGAGCGCTTCAAGCTTTACAACAAGTTCCGCAAGGTATCGGAGAACGCGCTGCGCGAGAGCAGCACCGGTTATGCGCCGTGGATCGTCGTCGAAGGCACCGACCCGAATTATCGTTATCTCACGGTCGGACGCACGCTACTCGACGCGCTGAAAAAAAGGCTTGCCGGCGACAAGCCTGCGGTGACCCGGCCGGCGGCGCTGCCCGAGCCTGCGCTCGACGGCCGCAACGTGCTCTCCAGCCTCGACTACGAAAGGACGCTCACGCGCAAGGCCTACAACCGCAAGCTCGAGAAATACCAGGGAGAGCTCAATCTGCTCTCGCGCCACAAAAAGTTTCGCAACAAGTCGCTGATCATCGTGATGGAAGGGGTCGACGCCGCGGGCAAGGGGGGTAGCATTCGGCGCGTCACCGGCGCGCTGGATGCACGCCATTACCAGGTGACGCCGGTAGCCGCGCCGACCGAGGAAGAGCGCGCGCAACCCTATCTGTGGCGCTTCTGGCGCCATCTTCCGCGCAAGGGACGGGTGACGATCTTCGACCGTTCGTGGTACGGGCGCGTGCTGGTCGAGCGCGTCGAAAAATTCTGCTCGGAACAGGACTGGATGCGGGCGTACCACGAGATCAACGACTTTGAAGAGCAGCTCGTGGAAGCGGGCGGCATCGTGACGAAATTCTGGGTCACCGTCACCAAGGAAGAACAATTGAGACGCTTCCGCGAGCGCGAGAAGACGCCGTTCAAGAGCTTCAAAATCACGCCCGAGGACTGGCGCAACCGCAAGAAATGGAACGACTACGAGCGCGCGGTTTGCGACATGATCGAGCGCACCAGCAACGAACTCGCGCCGTGGGTCCTGGTCGCGGCCAACGACAAGTTCTCCGCGCGGATCATGATATTGAAGACGCTGTGCGAACGCGTTGCCGCCGCATTGTGAGCGCAGCGGTGGCGCGTCTTGCGCTCACGCGACCTGTGCGGCCTCGCGCGGCTCGGCCGGTTGCGGTTCGGAGAAAGCCTCGTCGTCGAGATTGGTCTTGATGCGCGCGAGCACCCGGCTTTGCTGCTCGAGCGTCACCTGCAGTTTTTCCAGGTGTTTCATCCGGTCCTCGACCGAGCTGATGTTGTCGCGGATCTTCCTGAAATTTTCAAGGCGCTTGGCGAGCACCTGCTCGTGGTCCTTGATCTGCAGGTTGAGCGGGTTGAGCGCCGACTTGAGCCAGCTTTCGACGTCCAGTCGCGTCATCTCGAAGACTTGGCGCGCTTCCCCCACCAGTCCGTCGTAAAACTTGGCGACCAGGAAGTGCTTTTCGGTCATGACATTGATGGGATCGTGGCAGAACTGCTTGGCCGTTTCCTGCAGCCCGGTCATGGTCAGCGTGTACTTCTCGAGGTTCAGCGCCGGCGGCGACAGCTTGGCCAAGCCGAATTTTTCATGAAAGTGGGCATAGGTCATATCGACCAGCCCCTTGATCTGGTTCGCGAAGTTGAGGATCTTGGTTGATACGCCCGTGAAGTGCTGGAACAACAACTGCATGTTCTTCCACAGCCCGGCGGTGGTCCACGCGCCCTGGATGAATTCGCGGTCTTTGTTGAGGATTTGCTCGAGCGCGCCCTCGTCGAGCTGCTTGAGCAGCGCCGAGCCCTGGTTCATCACCGTAGTGTAGGTATTGCGGAACGTCTGCACCGTCGCCTGATAGTTCTTGCGGTCGGCCTCGAGGCGCGTCACCATCGCCTGCGCCATGTTGCGGTTCTTGCCCGACATCGCAGCCAGCTCCTTGAGCTCGGTCCGGATGGCAGCGAGCTGATTGGCGACCGCCACCCGCGAAGCGTCGACCATGCTGCCGATTTCGCGCTGCACCGCGGCGCGCATGATTTCCTGCTTGGCTGGAATGATTTCCGATGCCAGCAGATGTTCGAGCTGCTCGATGCCGCTTTTGGCGAGCAACGTGCTGTCGCCGCGGATGCGCGCGAGCAGCGCTTTCTGCGCCGAGATCGCCAGCACGTGAGTGCGCGGCAATGCGAGCAGGTTGGAAGTGTCTTCGAGCTGGCGGTTGACATCGCCGGAAATTTCGTCCTCGGATTTCAGGTCGTCCCACATCAGGTCGATCTTGTTGAGCACCGCGATGCGGCGCGTGGCGGCGGTCTGCACGTACTTCCGCCACACCTCGAGGTCGGATTTGGTGACGCCGGTGTCCATCGCGAGCAGGAACAGCACGGCGTGCGCGTTCGGTATCATCGACAGCGTGAGTTCGGGCTCGGTGCCGAGCGCGTTGAGTCCCGGCGTGTCGAGCACCACCAGCCCGCTCTTCAGCAGCGGGTGCGGATAGCTGATCATCGCATGGCGCCACGACGGGATGTCGACGCGATCGCCGTCCTTGACCACCACGGTCGTGATCAGCGGGTCGGTTTCGTCCCATAACCCGAGTGCTTTGGCGTCCTCGATGCTGACGGTCTTGACCTCGACCAGATGCTGCATCGCCTGCGTCATTTCCTCGCGCGAATCGACATTGAGCCGGATCTTGATCCACTCGACGTGCTGGCGTTTGAGCGCGCTCACGGTGTCCTGGCGCTTGCGCGTTTCGATCGGCAGCAGCCGCAAGTACGGCTCCTCGGCAGCATCGAAAAAAATCTCGGTCGGGCACATCGTGGTGCGGCCGACGTTGGACGGCAGCAGGCGCTGCTTGAATTCGGAGAAAAACATCGCATTGATGAGCTCGGTCTTGCCGCGCGAGAACTCGGCGAGAAACGCGAGCGTCATGCGGTCGTTGCGCAGGCTCTCGATCAGGTCGTAGATGCGCAGCGATTGCTGGATATCGGCGTAGCCATGGGCGTCGAGCCAGGCTTTGTAGGACTCGATCCCGGTGATCATCTGGTCGCGCCACTCCTGGTAATGGGCGACTTCTTTTTCGAGTTGGCTCGTCATGTCGGGTCGGGGGCTGGCAAAAGTTGTGCCGGACGGATGGATTCGGGGAAATCCGAATATTTTCCGCTGCTTACGCTCGCGGCGCTACATGATAACCCGGTTCGGCTGGCGCGCAAAACCGGGGCGGGCGTCAGGCCTGCGACAACGGCCCGGGCGCCTAATGCGGGGCAGCGGATTTTTCCTCGCCCGCGGTTTTGGCAGCGGCCGGCGTACTGAGCGCGAGATTGGCGCGCAACAGGTCGAGCTGTTCGCCTTGTTTCTTGAGCGACAGGCGCTGCTGGTCGAGTTGCTTGATGCGCTCCTGCACCGAAGTCAGGTTGTCCTTCAGGTTGCGCAGGCTTTCGACGCGCTTCAGCATCAGGTTCTGGCGCTCCAGGATCTGGCCGTTGAGCGGGCCGAGCGCACCGCGCAGCCAGTGCTCGGTATCGAGGCGGGTCAATTCGAACTGCTGGCGCGCTTCTTCGACCAGCCCGTCGTAGAAATTCTTGAGCAGGAAATCCTTGTATTTGGCGATATTGATCGGGTCGTGACAGAAGCTTTGTGCATTTTCCTTCAGCGTGTGCATCGCCTCAAGGTGCTTTTCGAGCGTGAGCGGCGGCGGGCTCAGTTTGGCCAGCCCGAAGTTCTCGTGGAACTGCTGGTAGATCCCGTCCACCGCTTCCTTGAGCTTGACGGCATAGTTGAGGATTTTCTCGACTTGCACGGCGAAGTAATCGAACAGCCCCTGCATGTTTTTCCACATGCCGGCGGTGGTCCACGCGCCCTGGATGAATTCCTTGTCGTGACTCAGGATTTCCTCGATCCGGTCGTCGTGCATGGCGGCGAGCAATTCCTGGCCCTTGGCCATCAGGTCGGCGTAGGTCACGTTGAACGCGGCGACGCTTTTCTGGTAGGTCTTGCGCTCGGTTTCAAGCCGCGTCAGCATGTCCATGGCGACGTTGCGGTTCTTGCCGGAAGTCGAAGTCAGGTCCTGCATTTCCTTGATGGTCGCAATAAAGCGTGCGGCGACCGCTTGCCGCGCCGATTGCACCAGCGGCCCGATTTCCTTGGCTACCGACGACAACAGCAGCGTCTGCCGGTCGGGCACCAGTTTTTCCGCATGCAGCTTTTCAAGTTGCTCGATGCCTGCGGTCAGCCCGGACGCCGCCCCGTGCGCGAGCCGTTCCGATACCGCCTGCTTGATCGCCAGCGGGAACACGTTGGCGGCCGGGATTTGGAGCGTTTGCGTCACGCGTTGAGCGGTACCGGCGTCGGCACCGGCGCCGGCATCCAGCACCACGAATTTGTGGGCTTGCGAGTTCTGCGCGTACTGCTTCCACACGTCCTGCGCCGACGGCGTTAAATCCTTGCCCAGCACCATCAGCAGCGACTGGGCGCTCGAGGTCATGCGCAGCGCGATCTCCGGTTCGGCGGACAGCATTTGCAGGCCCGGGCTGTAGAGCGCGATCAGGCCGCTTTGCAGCATCGGGTGCGGCAGGTTGATCAGTGCGTAGCGCCATGCCGGTATCGATACCGCATCGCCGCTGCGCTCTACGTTGGCCAGGTTGAGCGATTTCGCCTCGTCGATGCCGACGGTGCGCGATTCGATCAGGCTGTGCATGGCCTCGGCGATCGACTCGGGAGAGTCGGGATTCAAGCGCATCGTGATCCATTCGATCGGACTGCGCCGCAGTGCAGCGATGCTCTCCGGCCGCTTGCGCGTGTCGATCGGCAGCACGCGCACGAACGGGGACTCGCTCGGGTCGTGGAAGATTTCGGTCGCGCACAGGAATTCGCTGCCGGGCCCCAGCGGCAACAGCCCTCCCGGCCGATCGGAAAACAGCAATGCGTTGATAAGGCCGATTTTGTCTTCCGCCGACTCACCGAGGAACGCCAAGCGAATGCGGTCGTTGCGCAGGCCCTCGACCAAATCGTAAATGCGCAGCGTCTGCTCGATATCGGCGTGGCCGTACGTGTCCTGCCATACACGGAATTCGTCGATCGCGGCGACCAGTTTCACGCGCCAGTCGGTGAACTGGGCTATTCGTTGTTCGAGTTGGCTGGGCATGCAGACTCCATGCGGGCGAGCAGGGTTTGGATACCGGCGCCGGGGAGGTCGAGTTCCACGATCTTGCGCCGGCCGCGCGCGCCGTGCTTGATTTTTATGTTGGCGTTAGGAAGCTTAAACCATTGATGTAAAAAGTCAATCAACGCGGCATTCGCCTTATCGTCGACGGCCGGCGCGGCGATCCGGATTTTGAGCGCGTCGCCGTGCCGTCCGGCCACCGCGGTCGCGCGCGCGTTGGGCTGGATATGCAGGGTGAGAGTGAGCCGGCGCTGCGCCGGATCGAGGCGGTACCAACTCGGCGCGGCCGTCATTACAGCAGGCGTCCGACCAGCGCTTCGAACCATGCCAGCGGCACCGTCAGCAGCAACTGGCAGATGATCAGTACGAATAGCGGCGACAAATCGACGTTGGCGATAGCCGGCACCAGCTTCTGGAACGGGCGCAGGAATGGCCGCGTCACGGCTGCCAGCAGCGGCGCGAGCGGGCTGTAGGGATTGACCCAGCTCAGCACTGCCTGCAGCACTACCGCGATCATTACCACGTACAGTGCGAGCCGCACGATCTGGATCGCGGCGAGCGCGGCGAGCGCAATCAGCGCGATTCCGACCGCCGAACCGAGTTCGTAGCCCTTGATTTGCAATACGAGCCAGACCTGCGCTGCTTCGGTGAGCCAGGCCAGCAGCAGCGTCGCCAAGTCGAGGCGCCACAGGCCGGGTATCACGCGCCGTGCCGGGCGCACGATGAAATCGGTGACTGCGGCCACGAACTCGGAGAGTTGATTGCGGGCCGGCGCGCGTAGCAGTTGCAGCATGAAGCGCAGCAGCAGCGCGAGCGCGAACAGGTCGCCGATAGTGTTGATCAGAAAAATCAGCGTATTTACCAGCATGGATCAATCTTTGCCGAGTTCCTCGCCGAGTTCGCGCCCTCGCTCGTTCGCGGCCTTGATGGCGCGGATGATGGCTTCTTTGACGTGATCCCTGGCCATGCTTTTGAGCGCGGCCTCAGTGGTGCCGCCTTTCGACGTGACGCGCTCGCGCAGCACATTGACCGGGTCAGTGCTGGAATCCGCCAGCTTTGCCGTCCCCACGAAAGTGTGCAATGCAAGTTTGCGCGCATTCTCCTGGGAAAGCCCCAGCTCTTGCGCGGCCTGTTCGAGGGCTTCCATGAAATAGAAAACGTAAGCGGGGCCGCTGCCGGAAACGGCCGTCACCGCGTCCATCTTGTCGGCGTCGCTTATCCAGACGACCGTACCTACCGCTCCGAGTATCGCCTCGGCATGCGACTTGTCAGCCTCCGAAACGTGCGACGGAAAAGCGTAGAGGCCGGTAATGCCTTCGCCGATCAGCGCCGGCGTGTTTGGCATGGCCCGTATCAAGCGGGTGTACCCGCCTAACCGGCGACTGAGGCTCGCCAACGTGATGCCGGCGGCGATGCTGATGATCAGGTGTGTGTTCCCGGTAATTCCAAGGCGAGACACGGCTTCGCGCATGTGCTGGGGTTTTACCGCCAGCACGACGACATCGCCGGCCCGGATGGCCTTGCGCGCTTCGTCGTAGCAGCGCACCCCGGAATATTTGCGTTCAATGCGGCCGCGCGCCCGGGCATCGACGTCGACGACGCGCAGCGATTCGGGTGTGAATTTCTTCGCCACCAGCCCGCCGATGATGGCGCCCGCCATGTTGCCGCCGCCGATAAACGTGATGTTCATTTGGGAGTGATGAGCAATGAGTGACGTGTAATGGGAAAATGCGCCAAGAGTGGATTTTACCCGTTACTCATTACCCAGTACTGTCCGGTTAACGACTAGATTGAAGCGTACAAGTAATTGATCGAGAGATTGGATGTTTCATTTTAGTGATGTCTCCGATTTGAATCGCGGATTGCGCGAAGCTGTGGCTTTTTCAAGCACAGGGGAC
>JBGPFE010000064.1:0-17880 GCA_041483135.1 Gammaproteobacteria bacterium
AGGCCGACCACGCCGCCCCAGATCAGACCGTTGATGAAGCTGACGCCGATCTCCTTCGCGAACAGCTTGCGCGCGCTGCTGACCGTGATCTGGCCGAGCGCGAGCGCGCGCACGATCATGGTGATGGTCTGATTGCCGGAGTTGCCGCCGATGCCGGCGATGATCGGCATCAACGCGGCCAGGGCGACCAGTTTGCCGATCGAGCCTTCGAATGCGCCGATCACGCGCGACGCGATGAACGCGGTGACGAGATTGACCGCGAGCCAGGTCCAGCGGTTCTTGACGCTGCTCCACACCGAGGCGAAAAAATCCTCTTCTTCGCGCAGGCCGCCGGCGGAGAGCATCTCGCTGTCGGCTTCCTCGCGGATGAAATCCATCACCACATTGACCGTGACGCGGCCGACCAGCTTGTCGTCGCCGTCGATCACCGGCGCCGACACCAGATCGTAGCGCTCGAACGCCAGTGCCGCATCCTGCGCCTTCTCGTCGGGCTGCAGCTTGACCGATTCGACGAGCATGATTTTCGACACCAATACTTCGAGGTCGGTCACCAGCAGGCGGTTGACCGGCAGCAGGCCGAGCAGATGCTCGTCGCGGTCGACCACGAACAATTGGTCGGTGTGATCCGGCATCTCGTCGAGCCGGCGCAGGTAACGCAGGACGACCTCGACGGTGATGTCGTCGCGCACCGTAATCACGTCGAAATCCATCAGCGCGCCGACCGAGTTCTCCGGATACGACATCGCCGCGCGCAGCTGCTCGCGCTCCTCGACCGGCAGCGAGCGGATGACGTCCTGCATCACCTCGCGCGGCAGGTCCGGCGCAAGGTCGGCGATCTCGTCGGTGTCGAGCTGCCCGGTCGCTGCGACCAGCTCCCTGGTCTCCATGTCCGCGATCAGCGTCTCGCGCACCGCATCGGAAACCTCGAGCAGGATTTCGCCGTCGCGCTCGGCTTTGACCAGGTCCCACACCACGAGCCGCTCTTCGAGCGGCAGTGCCTCGAGAATGTAGGCGACGTCGGCCGGATGCAGCTGGTCGAGTTTTTTCTGCAGCGCGGCGAGGTTCCGCTTATGCACCAGGTCCTCCACCTGTTGCGGACGCGGCGGCTCATGCTGCAGCAACAGGTTCTGCTGGTGTTTGCGCAGGAGTTCGGTCACCTGCTGCAGGCTGTCCTGCACGCTGGGGCGGATTTCGTCGAGTTCAGCCATGTCGAAAGCCAGGTGATGTCACTTGTTCCGTGGCGGCATTTTGTGAAATACAGTCACGCCGCCTGGATGTCAGGCGCTATTGTAGAAGCAGCCCACGGCAGTGTCTAAGCATTTCACGTCGGGAACCGGCATAATTGAATGATGCGTTATGGGTTATGAGTGATGGGTGATGAGTGTTATTGCCCGTTCCCATTACCCATTACCCATTTCCCATTCCCGATCACTCATCATGTCCGCCGCATTGATCCGCAAGCTCAGTCAGGCGCAGGAACGTCTGCGCACCGGCGACGTCATGGGCGCGCAATTCCTGTGTCAGGAGATCCTGCACCGCGCCCCGCGCAATCCCGACGCGTTGTGCCTCTTCGCTATCACCCACCTCACGACCGGCCGGGTGCGCGAGGCCGTGCCGATCCTTGAGCAGGCGCTCGCCGCAGCGCCGCGCCATGGCGCGGCGCTGGAGAATCTGGGTCTCGCGCAGCTGATGCTCGGCGAGTTTCCCGCGGCCGAACGCGCCTTGCGCGGCGCGTCCGCGCTGCCCGGCGCACCGGCCTCGGTGTACATGCGGCTTGGGATCTCTTTGCTTAATCAGCAGCGCCATGCCGAGGCGGAGCGCGAGCTGCGGCACGCGCTCGAGCTGGAGCCGCAAAACTCCGACATTCATCTCAACCTGGGTCAGGCGGCGGGCCATCTCGGGGATAACGCAGCCGCCCGGCAGCACTTCGAAACGGTGTTGCGGTTATCCCCCGGTCAAGCCGATGCGGTGTTCAACCTGGGCGTGATTGACCTGGGCGAGGGCCGACTCGACGCAGCCCGCCAGCGTTTCGAGCACGCCGTCGCCCAGGCGCCACGGCACGCCGATGCGCTCGTCAACCTCGGCATCGTGCACGAGAAGCAGCAACGACTGGACGAAGCGATTGGCTGCTTCAGGCGTGCGCTTGAGAGCGACCCCGCGCTGGCGCAGGCCGGCAATAACCTCGCGCGCGCACTCGCGCTGCAGCGCAAATTCGAGGAAGCGCGCGAGCAATACCTCGCCACGCTGCGCATCGCCCCCGGCCTCACCGCGGCTCACGAAGGACTCGCCTCCGCTTGCCTCGCGCTCGGGCGCTTCAAGGAGGGCATTGCCCATTTGCGCGAGGTTTTGCGCATCGAGCCCGCTCACCTCGCTGCTTTGACCGCGCTCGCGGATGCGCTGCTCGAGACCGGCGACTTGACGGAGGCCGAATCCATAGCGCAACGAGCCGGCGCGCTCGACCCGCTGGCGGTGGATCCCTATAGCGTGCTCGCCGACATTTATCTCATCCGCGGCGAGCTCGAGCGCGCGGTCGCCATTCTGGAAGCGGGATATCAGCATACCGACTCCGGCAGCCTGCTGGGCAAGCTCGTATTCCAGTTGCGCCACCTGTGCGCTTGGGAAAAGTGGCGCGCCGCCTGGCCGCGGTTGTCGGCCGTGCTCGAGCGCACGCCCGGGCTCGTGGGCCAGTTCTCTCTGTTGTGCGAGCCGACGGCGGCGGCGCAGCAGCTCGCGTATGCGCGCGGCTGGTCGGACGCACGATTTGGCCCGGCTCGCCCGGAGCACCGCGCGCAAAGTGCCGCGCCGCGTGATCGCCCGCGCCTGCGCATCGGCTACTTCTCGTCCGATTTCTATTCCCACCCCACGGCGTATCTGCTGGCCGAAGTGCTGGAGCTGCACGACCGGGCCCGCTGCGAGATCTTCGCCTACTCGTACGGCCCGGAGGACAACAGTCCGATGCGCGCACGCCTCAGGCAAGCGTGCGAGCATTTCGTCGATATCGCCCGCGATCCCGACGACCTGGCCGCGCGCCGCATCACGGACGACCGGCTCGACATTTTGCTCGACCTGAAGGGCTACACGATGGGTGCGCGCCCCGCCATCCTCGCCCGCCGCCCCTGCCCGCTGCAGGTGAGCTGGCTCGGCTATCCCGGCACCATGGGCGCGCGCTTCATCGACTGCCTGATCGCCGACCCCTTCATCATCCCGGAAGGACGCGAATCCTTCTATTCCGAGCGCGTGCTGCGCCTGCCGCATTGCTACCAGCCGAACGACCGCAAGCGCGAGGTCGGAGCGCCGCTCACGCGTGCTGAATACGGGTTACCGCAAGACGCGTTCGTCTTCTGCTGCTTCAATCAGCCCTACAAGATCACGCCGGAAATTTTCGGCTGCTGGATGAGCTTGCTGGGAAAGGTGCCGGCGAGCGTGCTGTGGCTGCTGGAGGGTAACCGCGGGGCAATCGCGAATCTGAAAAATGCCGCACAAGCGCGCGGCATCACGCCCGAACGCTTGATCTTCGCGCCCAAGCTGCCGCTCGCGCAGCACCTGGCGCGCTACCGCGTCGCCGACCTCGCACTCGACACTTTTCCTTACACCTCGCACACCACCGCGAGCGATGCGCTGTGGGCGGACTGTCTGCTCGTTGGACTCTGCGGCGAAACCTTCGCCGCGCGCGTGTCGGGCAGCATCCTCACCGCCTGCGGCCTGCCGGAACTCGTCACCTACTCGCTTGCGGACTATGCAAACCTGGCGCATCGACTTGCGACGGACCGGCCATACAGGGACGCGGCGCGGACCCGGCTCATATCCGCCAAAGCAACCGCGCCGCTGTTCGACGCGCCCGCCTTCGCCCGCGACCTCGAAAATCTTTACCGCGACCTCGCGGGTGACAATCAGTGATTAAGTGATTGAGTGATTCAGTTATTGGGTTCTCAATCTTTCATACCTAATCACTGAATCACTCAATCACCCAATCACCGGTTTACATCGGCGGTTGCATGAAGATTGAGAACGAAAAAAAACGGGCGCCGAAGCGCCCGTTTTGGTATTGCCTGAAAAACCAGCTTAGAACGTGGTCTTGAGAGACGAGATCCACGCGTTCTGGCTTGCGCCGCCAGCCGGAGACGTGTAGCCGCCGATGTTGTAACGCGCCATGGCGTCATTGCGTACTTCGGTATAGCCCAAGCTGCCGCGGGTACGCTTCGAGAACCAATATTGATACTCGATCGTCCACATGCTGCCGCCCGTGTTGCCTACACCACCGTTGAACGTGCGGACGCCGATCGTCGTGACACCACCACCAGTCAGTGGCGCGTAATTGCCGCTTGTGCTATTCGCCTTGGTATAGCTGGCAAGCACTTCGTGCGGGCCCGTGATTTTCCAATCCCCGGCGATGTTCCACGCGCTCACGCTCGCGTCACCGAACTGTGCTTGATCCCAATACTGCTTGGTGTACAGCACGCCGGCTCTGACCGGGCCGAACTGGTAAGCACCGCCGATATCCCACGCCCAGTCTGTCGAGGAGACATTCGTGTCGGCAGTTGAGTTGGTCGTTGGTTGGGCAAGCGTATTGAAGTTGTTGTGTCTTTCATAATTGACGGTAAGAAGCAGCGGGCCATTGGTGTAATTCGCACCGGCGCCCCACATCCGCGCCTTGCCAGTCGTCGCGTTCGTCGTCGCACCGATTTGCGCACCTACCGTGCTGACGATGCCGCTGAGTTGAACGCCGTTCCAGACCGGGCTTATGTAATTGATCGTAGAGTTCTGCCGACGCGAAAAAGTAGTCCCTGCGGCTTGGTCCATGAACGAGGACGAGCCGCCAAACAGCATCGGCTGCGTGCCCCAGGCACCCGTTTCGCTGACGATCCGGACACCACCCGAGTTGGCTTTAATCGGGGCATCCCAGTTGCCGATGAAGATGTTGCCCAAGCTGCCTTTCATGCCGACCGCGCTGTTGCGGCCGCAGAAAATACCGCTGTTCTGTGCGGCTTTCGAGAACGACACTATGGTTGGCAGAGAAATACCTGCCGAAGCCGTAAACTTGACATCGGCCGTGTTCTGAGTGCCGCCGCCGCGAAACTCCGCGGTGCTTTCGCACTGGAACCACACCGACAGGCCGCCGCCCAGAGCTTCTTCGCCCTTGAAGCCGATCGCGCTTCCCGGGGTCTGCAGCACGTCGGCGTTGACCAGATCGCCGTTGCCGGCGGTGCTTTTCAGGCCCTGATGCCCATACGAATATTCCACGTACGCCGTGCCGTATATCTGCACGTTGCTCGCTTGCGCCAGCGCGACAGCGGGAGTCGCAAACGCGCCCGCAACCGCCAGTGCCATCACTTTCTTGTTCATGCAAATCTCCTATTCATCGTTTTGAATGCCATCGCCCTGAGAAAATCATCCTTCCTGGAACGCGGCGCTCCCCCCAAAGCGAAGGGTTAAACGAAGTATGCCGAGTCACGCCCGGGCAACTCAACAAAAACGTGCTTTTTCGCCTGCCGACAGCGCCTGGTTGTTGCGCTGATACAACACTTTATTCGGGCGGCAAAATACCGGCCTAGTACTTAGTCTCGGCCTTTGAAGTTAGTAAGCACTCCCTATCATCCTGAATCGGGCCTGATGGAGCGTTCGGGACTTCGTGCTGACCACTTGAAAAGCGCAAGCTATTCAAACTGTTATAATACTGCCCCATGCCTGACCAGGAATTGCTGCGGGCCCATCTCGAGTCCGGGATGCGTGCGCACAATCAGGGGAATATCGAATCCGCCAAAGCGGCCTACCAACGGGCGCTGGCGGTTGCCCCCGGCCACCCGGATGCCCTGCATTTGCTGGGGGTCGCGTTGCTGCAGCTCGGCGACACCGGGCCGGCGCTCGACTATTTGCAGCGCGCCGCGCGCAAGCTGCGCGACGACCCCGCCGTGATCGGCAATCTGGCGCACGCGTATTTCACCAGCGGACGCTACGCCGAATCTCACGCCGCTTTCCGCAAGGCGGGCCGCCTCGATCCGCGCAATACGCAATTCCAGATCGGCGCCGCCAATTCGCTTGCCATGCAGGGCAAATTCGGCGCCGCCGAAACCCTGCTGCGCAAACTCACCGCTCGATTTCCGCTGGACGTGTTGGCATGGTTGAACCTCGGGCATGTCGTGCGCGACCAGGGACGCGCCGATGAAGCCCTCGCCTGCTACCGCCGGACGCTCGAACTCGACCCGCATTCCATCGATGCGCGCAACAGTCTGGGAAACGTGCTGCATAAAATGCAGCGCTTCGAGGACGCGGAGCGCGAATTTCTCGCCTGTGTCCGGATGGCGCCCGCTCACCTGCCCGCGCGCTGCAATCTGGCGTCCGTCGTCATCGACCTTGGACGCTTCGGCGAAGCCGCGGACATCTGTCGCGAGATCATCAGGATCGCCCCCGGGCTTGCGCTCTCCCATGCCCTGCTCGGATCCGCGCTTGGCCACCAGGGAAAGATGCGCGCAGCCCTGGAGTGTCATCGCGTCGCGGCGGAACTCTCGCCACAGGATTCGAAATTGGTGGAGACCTACGCGTCGAGCCTGACCGACGTTGGTCGTTTCAGCGAGGGATCAAGCTGGTTCGCGCGCGCGTTGACGGTAAACCCGGCTTCGCCTTCCGCGCACCAGAGCCTCGGCCCGGTGCTGCTGCGGCACGGCTGCTTCGCCGAGGGCTGGGCCGAGTACGGTTACCGCGAGCCGCGCGCAAGGTTTCGAGAAAAACACCCCGCTATCGCGTTGTCGCGAACACTGCCGCCCGATGTCAGCGGCAGCCATATCTGCGTCCTGCAGGAGCAGGGGCTGGGCGATGAAATTTTCTTTCTGCGCTACGCACCGCAGCTGCACGCCGCGGGCGCGCGCATCACCTGCCGCGCGAGCAACAAGCTCCGCAGCCTGCTTGCGCGCGTCGCGAGCATCGGGCTGGTCCTGGAGGAAAAAGCCCCGCCGCCGCAAGCTGACTTGATCATGCTCGCCGGGGACTTGCCGCATGCGTTGAGCGTCTATCCCGCGAGTCCATTGCCGGTGATTGACGCCGGCCGGGCAACCGTGCATCCGCGCGATTTTCCCTGGCGCGCCGCCATATTCTGGCCCCGGATCCCGCCCCCGCTCGCGCTGGCGCCGCTCGCCGAGCAGATTGCCGGCATCAGGCTCCGCCTGGCGCAAATCGGGGATCCGCCGTACCTGGGCCTGACCTGGCGAGGCGGCATTCCGCCGCGCGACCAGCGGGGGGTCGCCTGGACGCTTTACAAGGAAATCGACCTGTCGCTGTTCGCCACGGCGCTCAAGGATTTCCCGGGGACGTTCATCGCGCTGCAGCGCAAACCCGAGGCGGGAGAAATCGCCGCGCTCTCGGACTTGGTCGGCAAACAGATTCACGATTTTACGGATCTGAACGAACATCTCGAGGCCATGCTGGCTTTGCTTGCATTGATAGACGAGTACGTCGGGATGAGCAACACCAACATGTACCTGCGGGCTGGCGCCGGAAAAACAGCACGCGTGCTCGTTCCCTGCCCGGCCGAATGGCGCTGGATGGACGAGGGGAAAACGTCGCCGTGGTTTCCGGGGTTTCCGATCTACCGCCAATCGCCGCGGGGTGACTGGACCACCGCGCTCGCCGAACTCAAACGGGATCTAAAGAAAAGCGATTAAGTGATTAGGCGATTTAGTCGTTCAATCACCCAATCGCTTAATCACTCAATCACCCATTACTCATCCCTATTCACTGCTGCGCCGGCGCGCGAAAATCCTGAATCCAAGTTGACAGTTCCCGCGCCACCCGATCGAGCACGCCCGGCCAGTCGCCGACCCGCGGTTGCCTGAACAAGCGCGCGGTGCGGTACCACGGACTCTCGTCAGTACCGGAAAACCAGTACCAGAGCAGCCCTTCGCCCGCCGGCAACAGAATCCAGACGGGTTTTCCCAAGGCTCCCGCGAAGTGCGCAACGACGTTGGAACTCGTAATGACCAGGTCGCACGCGTGAACCAGCGCCGCCACCCCGTCCAGATCATCGAACAGGTCGAGTCCGGGCAGATGCAAAACCGGCTTGCCGGCGCGCGCCGCGAGTTCCCGGCGTTCCGCTGCGGTGTCGCCGTACTGCAGACCGACGAACGTGGCGTCGTGAGCGGCAAGCAGCGGCGCGAAATCGGGCAGACGCAGGCTTTTGAACGGCAACCCGCGGCTTTTCCACGACAGGCCGATCACCGGCTTGCCGTGCTGCTGGCGTAATTCCTGCCCGAATTGCGCGGCACGCTCGCGGTCCGCCGCCAGATAAGCGTGCCGCGCCGGAAACGACGACCACGCCGGCCGCAACCAGCGCCCGAGGTTGGCGAGCGGAATCTGAAAGTCGATCGCCGCATGCGTCGCCGCTGCGTGCGGCGGGTTCAAGCGCGGTATGACTGTCGCACGCGCGAACGAACGCGCGAACAGGGCGACCAGCCGTGAATCGGTCTCGACGGTCAGCTCGAGCCCGGCCGCGAGCAGGTCGGGTAGCATGCTCGCGAAAATGATCTCGTCCCCGATTCCCTGCTCGCCCCACACCAGCAGCCGGCCCTTCGTGCCGGACCCGGCGGGACCTTCCCAGCGCGGCTGTGCGAATCCACGCTGGTTTTTCTGGAAATCCTTTTTTCGCCAGCGCCACTCGTATTCCACCCACCCGCGCGCGAAATCCCGGCTGCGCAGAAGGGCGAGGCCGCGGTTGGTATGCGCCTCGGCGTGAGCGGGCGCGAGCGCGAGCGCGCGCTCGTAGCTCGCCAGCGCTTCGGCATGCCTGCCCAGCGCTTCCAGCGCATTGCCGCGGTTGTTGAGGGCATCCGCATACTCGAGCCGGATCGCCAGCGCGCGGTCGTAGCTGTCCACCGCTTCGGCGTGACGGTTCAGGGCTTGCAGCGCAATGCCGCGATTATTGAGGGCCACCGCATACTCGGGCCGGATCGCCAGCGCGCGGTCGTAACTCGCGATCGCCTCGGCGGACCGGTTCAGCGCCTGCAGCGCGATGCCGCGCAGATTGAGCGCTTCGGCGTAGTCGGGTGCAAGCGCGAGAGCTTGTGCACAACTCGCGTCCGCTTCGGCGTGACGGCCAAGCACATTCAGCGCGTTGGCCCGGTTATAAAGCGCCTCGGCGTAACCCGGCCGGACCGCAAGGGCCTGGTCGTAGCTCGCAATCGCTGCGTCGTAAAAGCCAAGCACTTGCAACGAATTGCCGCGATAGTTGAGCGCTTCGGGATACGGCGGCCGGACCGCGAGTGCCCTGTCGTAGCTTGCAATCGCATCCGCGTGGCGCTGCAGAGACTGCAACGCGTTGCCAAGATTGGAATGTGCTTCGGCAGACCCCGGTTCGATCGCCACTGCACGCCGCAAGTATGCCTCGGCTTCGGCGGGCTTTGCTTGTTGCGCCCGGGCAATACCTAGCAGGTGCAGCGCATGAAAGTCATCCGGTAGTACCTTGAGAATGGCGCGATAGATCCCTTCCGCCTGGGTCAGCTGCCCGTGTTGGTGCAGGGCCATGGCGCGCTCCAGCATTGCGGGTACATTCAGGGAATGGCGCCTGGTCATGTCCGTATCCGGCAGCGCCGGCCGCGTGGTTATATATTTTTGCGCTCGACGACCACCCAGAAACCCATTTCCATCCGGTTAAACGTCGTCAGGTCGAAGCGGTCGAGAAACTTCGGCAGCCACCACGCCGGCGGTTGTTGTATCAAATGCGCATTCCGCCCATCGGGCAGCACCTTGACGGCGGCCCCGGTATGCACCGTAAACACGCCGACACCCGCAGTCACCCGCTGTAGATCACCGAGCACGTTGTCGAGCAGCGCGGGCTCGATGTGCTCGAGCACGTCGATGCAGGCGACGAACCCGCACGGCGCGGGTGGCGCCGACCATTCGGGAATCGCAGGATCGTAATGATGGATCGTGGGCAGGGGCTGGATATGCTGCCGGAGCGCAACGCCGAGCCGTCCCTTGCCCGCGCCGTAATCGAGCAGTTCACGGGCGCCGACGGCCGTGATGACCTGGGCCACCAGCGGCGCGAATTCCACCGAGGCGACGCCGTAGTTCGGATTTTCATGCAGCTGTTGCTGCATTTTCCGGTACTCTTCGGTGATCAGGCCTGCTTCGCTCATATGCGCCGCGCTCGTCATAAATGTTTCGCAGGTAAAGCGGCGGGTGGCCGCCGAACCCGAGCCGGCGCCGATTTTAACACGGTAGCCCGCTCCCGCCGCGCGGCTTGACCCCGGGGTGGTGCGGTGCGCTATTGCGCGGCAGTTCCCGGCGCAGCGCAACGCGCCCGGGCTGCGGCCATCGCAGCGGAAATCGATCCCGATTGCGTTTTCTCCTGAATCTGTTCGATGCGCCGCGCCGGCCGTGCAGTGGCTCCGGCGGCTGACATCGTGTTAAATTCGCATCCGGCACAACGGGATGCTCCGCATTGCCAACAGCCGCATGCGCGGTGTTTCTCCGCGCGCTTTACGCGCCGCCGCCTTTAGACGGCGCCTGATATTGAACGGCGGACGGTTGACTATCATGGAATTCGACCTGCATTCGGCGCTGCAAGCGTACGAGCACACGCTGCGCGCCGACCCTTACAACGTGAGCGCGCTGTGCGAAATCGGCAAAGCGCTCAACCAATTCAAGCGCCCGCAGGAAGCGCGCAAATGCTACAAGGCCGCGGTCGAGGCACTCAAGCGCGCCATCAGGGCCGGCGATGTCGATGCGGCGCTGATCTTTGAAACCACTATTTTCCATGCCTTCGTGCGGACGGGCGATAACGAACAGCACTACTACCGCTGCTTTTCCGACTGGCGCGAAGACATGGCGCGGCTCGGCAGGCGGTCAGGCCGCCCCGCGGATGCGCGCGCAGATCCGAACCGGATCGCCTTTTTTCTGCATACCGGTTTCGTGCTCGGACATACGGAGGTCCTGTTCAAGATACTGGAAAACATCCCGCGCGCGAGGCGCGCCGCCCTGACCCTGCGCATTTACGTTCTCAGCGATTACGCCCAGTCGTTCATGGCGCGGGCGCAGAAGACCGGCGTCGAGGTCGTGCTGGTTGCCGAGTGCCTGCCGCGCGGAAGCGGCAACTCACCGTACGCGAGGTTTCTCTACCTGCGGGACCGCCTGCGCCAGGACGAAATGGGCGTTTGCGTCTGGGTGTCCGTGCCAACCCTGGCTGCATTTGCCTTCGCGATGCGGCTTGCACCCGTCCAGATTTTCTGGTCGTTGCGCTTCCACCCCATCACCGGCCCCTACATCGACGGCTATATTACCTGGGGAGACAAAAGCGAGAAAACGCGGCGCTACGGCAACCAGGAGTGGGAAGTCGTTCCCGTGCCTTTTGCAGTCGACGACTCCCTGCCCGAACCATCGGAAATCGAGCGGTTGCGGCGTCTTTACCCCGTGAGCGTCCTGCTGGGAACGCTCGCCCGCGAGGAGAAAATAGACAGCGCGCCTTTCCTGCAGGCCGTGGCGAGCATCCTCACCGCCAATCCGCAGGCCGGTTTCCTGTGGACGGGCCGGATTGCGCTGCCGAGCATTACGGAGTTCTTCAGTGCAGCGGGCATCGCGGAGCGCTGCCACTTCGTGGGCTGGGTGGACACGAAACTTTATGCCGCCGCACTTGACATCTTTCTCGAGACTTTTCCACATGGCTTCGGCATAACAAGCTATCGGGCGCTTGCGGCGGGCGTTGCACTGCTTTCCTACCTCGGCCCGTATACCAGCTTCGGCCAGCATTTCTGGCATAGCGCGCACACACCGGACACTGACGGCGTCGTGCCGCAACGTCCCCGGCTTAACGCGCCGGACGAATACGCGATTCTGTGCGCCCGCGACACGGAGGAATATGTTGCCCTCGCGGGACGATTGATTAACGATCCCGCATGGCGCGCCGAAGTCGGCGCGCGCGGCCAGGCTTTCTTCCGCGAGGAACAGGGTAACAACGTTGTATATGCGGAGCGTTTCTTCGCGGCAGTAATCCGGATTGCGGCCGCCAAGCTTGGCAACTCCGCACCGGGCAGCCCCGCGGCACCGCCAACCATAATTGAGTGATAGCTGGAAGCAGCGGGAATTCCTACACCCGGCCGGCGCACTCCGCGACGACACCGGCGACGTAGCGCAACTGCTCTGCGCTCAAATGCGGGCCGATCGGCAGGCTGAGTACTTCGCGGTGGATTGCTTCCGTAATGGGCAGCGCGCCATCGTGCAGGCCGAATTCCGCATAGGCAGGCTGAAGATGCGGCGGTATCGGGTAGTGGATCAATGTCCCCACGCCTTGCGCATCTAGGCAGCGCCGCAGCGCGTCACGCTGCGCGCTGCGAATCACGAACAGATGCCATGCGTGCTCCGTCGCCGGCGGCTCGGATGGAAGCGTAAGCGCAACCCCCGACAACAACGACGAGTACAGACGGGCATGTGCACGACGCCTCTCATTCCATGCGTCGAGATGGCGCAACCGCACCCGCAGCAACGCGGCTTGCAGTTCGTCGAGCCTCGAGTTGTACCCCTTGATCTCGTGCGAGTACTTGAGCGAGGAACCGTAATTCCGGAGCACGGCGATACGGCCGGCGAGTTCCGGGTCATCGGTGACGACCGCGCCGCCGTCGCCGAAAGCACCGAGGTTCTTGCCCGGGTAAAAGCTGAAACCCGCCGCGTCGCCGAGGCTGCCGACCCGGCGTCCCTTGTAGCGCGCGCCGTGGGCCTGCGCGGCATCTTCGATCACCCTGAGGCCGCGCGACCGCGCCACGTCGCGGATCGGGTCCATGTCGGCCGGCAGCCCATACAAATGAACCGGAAGTATCGCCTTTGTCCGCGCGGTAATCGCAGCTGCGATACGTTGCGGATCGAGGTTATAGGTTTGCGGATCAGGTTCGACGGGAACCGGACGCGCCCCGGCATAACTCACCGCCAGCCACGTCGCGATATAAGTGTTGGCCGGCACAATGACTTCATCGCCGGGACCGATATCCCAGGCCCGCAGGATCAGATGCAACGCGTCGAGTCCGTTGCCGACGCCGACGCAAAAACGCGCGCCGCAGTATGCGGCGAACTCGCGCTCGAAGGCTTCCAGCTCCTGGCCGAGTATGTACCAACCCGAATCCATGACCCGGTTGAACGCGGCTTCAAGCTCAAGCTGCAACTCGAGGTAGGCACTGCGCAAATCGAGAAACGGGACGTTCATCGCTGTCTGGTCATGCCTAAAACCCGGTCCAGGTCGCACCGCCACGGCTCACGTGGCCGCGAACTCAGGCAGCGCCAGCGGCCTCCCTGCAGAACTGGTCGTAGTCGCGACTATAACCCGCCTCATCGTAAACCTCCGAAGCAAGCACCAGGCATACGGAACCCGACGAGAAGTTCTCCAGCTCACGCCAAATCATCGGCGGCAGATAAAGCCCGTAATAGGAGCGATTCAATGGGAACCGCGATCGCGTGCCGCCATCATCTGCGATTACGTCGAAGCTGCCGGAGATGGCCACTATGAACTGCTCACAGGTACGCAATGCATGCCCGGCGCGCGTTTCCCCGCCCGGCACGTCGTAGAGATAGAACACCCGTTTGACCTCGAACGGAATGTGCCGCATTCCCTCGACAAAAGTCAGGTTGCCGCGCGGATCGTGGATCCGTGGCAGATCGATCAACTTGCATTTATCCAAAACGGGCACGCGTAACGTATGATAACTAGCTGATGGTATTATTTTGCCGGGTTAAAAACGGCCGCTGCACCATGCTACCGCTCCGGGAAAAACGTTTAAAGGCATTGACTAACAAAAGACCGATATTCCATTGCCGGCATTCGGAAGCCGGATACTTGTAAACAGGTAATGTTTATGGATTTGGAACAAACGAATTCTATCGCGGTTTCCAGGCGGCGAACGCTCCCGCAGACAAATAACTTCACAATTGGTGAGTTGCACGCGCTGCCCGATTTTTATGGATATGTTCGATGCCTGGATGGGCCTTTGTCGTTCAATATGTTCCTGGGCGGCAGCGATGATGGAGTTGCGTTGCGTTTCTTCTGGAATGGCCAGTTTGAGAAGACCGCTTTGAATATTTGGACAAAACTAGCAAGAAATAGCAGCCTCATCGTTGACGTGGGTGCTCATACAGGAACCTTTACATTGGCAGCATCATCTGCCAACCCAAGCGCTAAAGTCATATCCTTTGAGCCTTACTTCTTGAATTGGGCCAGGCTGAATTTGAACCTCAGGACTAACTCGATAGAAACCAGCAATGCTTTCATGCTTGCGGCAGCAGACAGGAATTGTGTTCTGCCATTTTCTGTTAACACGAATCCCGGCTATCTCTCTACGGGTGGAAGAATAGGACATGGCGGCGCTCTGGAATTACAAGTTCAAGCTGTTGCACTGGACGCTTTTTTCCCCCGGGATATCCACGGCAAGCTGGATCTGTTCAAGATCGATACAGAGGGAACCGAGGCTCAGGCTCTGAAAGGGATGGAAAGCATTCTCACTCATGCCAACCCAACGATTTTTTTAAATGTTTTTGATAGCGGCGCCGCACAAGCAGTTGCAGACATTTTGCTGAGCCGCGGTTACCGTTTTTTTCTGGTCAACGATTTAACCGGCGACATTGAGGAAGTGGAAACCTTGGTTCCAATTTTTGATGATCGAGGCAAACCACGATTGGACGTTATAAATCGCATAGCCACGAAGAAACTTTCCAAGCCCGATCTTCTGGCTCTTCGATAACACGTTTGACCCGCGTCCGATTGCCGATCTGGTCGATGCGAAAGTTTTCGCAAGCTTTCCTGCCAGGCAGGCAATATTAAGGCGGCGGTTTCGTCAGCGGTTTCCCGCGATAGCGCGCTGGCGGCAGTTGCTTGCACAAATCGCAATGCTGCTGTAACAATGTGCGCTTCCACATCAAGCGATTACCGATGGCCGTTCCGCCCATGTTGTTCGACATCATTTGCCGCGCGGCCCGCGGGCAAGGCGGCGGCCGGGCGTGCGCGGCCGGCTATCCTGACCTGCTGGTGCCGCCGCAGCAGATGTCGGTGCTGCCCGGCGCCGGGCGGGCGGCGCGCATTGCCGTGCGCGAGGACTCGCACAAGATCGCCGCCTGGCACAGGGTGGATAGGGTAACTCCCTCGACACGCTCATGATCACCCTCGAAGAGTACGAACAGTTGAACCCGCGCACCGAACTGAAATTCGGTGACGTTACCGCGCAGTATGTGACGCCGAACACGGCCACCCGATGGCGTGTCGAGACTTTGTTCGAAAAGGAGCCAATCACCATCGAGTGGATCGCCGGGTTTGGCTCGAATGACGTGTTGGTCGATGTCGGCGCGAATGTCGGCATGTACACGATATGGGCGGCCAAGACGCGCGGGGTGCGGGTGTTCGCTTTCGAGCCGGAGTCGCAGAATTTCGCGCTGCTCAACCGCAATATCCTCCTCAATGAACTCGGCGACCGGGTCAGCGCCTATTGCCTTGCGCTATCCGATGCGGCGGGCTTGAGCGAACTGCATTTGTCGCAATTCATGGCGGGCGGTTCATGCCACTCCCTAGGCGAGCGAGTCAACTTCAAGCATCAGCCCATGCGCCCTGTATTTTCCCAGGGCTGTGTGTCAGCGCGGCTCGATGACCTCGTGGCGAGCGGCGCAGTACCCGAGCCGAATCACATCAAGATTGACGTCGACGGTTTTGAACCGAAGGTCATTGCCGGCGCGCGGCGTATCATCGAAGGCGTCAAGCTGCGTTCGTTGCTGATCGAGGTCAACCAGAATCTCGCGGACCATCAGCAAATGGTCGCCGAATTGAACGCGCTCGGTTACAAGCACGATCCGCTGCAGGTGGCTGCGGCCGAGCGCAAAAGCGGAACTTTCAAAGGATGTGCTGAATATGTTTTCAAGCGCTGAGATGCAGTTGAATTACAAGGTCGCGAACGCGCCGATCCAGCTGTATCCGTACCCGCACATCCTGGTGCACGAGGTGTTCCCGGCGGATTTCTATCGCGCCATACGCGAACACCTGCCGCCGGCGAGCGCCTACAAGTCGCTCAGTGAGATGGGCCGGGTTCGCAGCGGCTATTCCGACGCCCGGGGCGTGCTGCCGTTGACTCCCGATGAAGTCGGCGCGCTGTCCGAACCTTACCGCAGTTTCTGGAACGAGACGGCGCGGTGGCTGCTCGGCGGGCCGTTCGGGCGGGTCGTGCTGCAAAAATTCAGCCACCTGCTCGCGCACCGCTTCGAAAACCCGGCCGCGGTCCAATACCATCACGAAGCGCTGGTCGTCCAGGACAGTACCGACTACGTGCTGGGACCGCATACGGACTCGCCGGTAAAAGTGCTGTCGTTCCTGTTCTATTTGCCGGCCGATGATTCGATGCCGCATCTTGGTACTTCCATGTATTTACCCAAAGACCCGTCTTTTACCTGCGTCGGCGGACCCCATCACGGTTTCGAAGGATTTAACCGGCTGCTGACGGCGCCATACGTGCCCAACACCCTGTTCGGATTCATGAAGACTCCGAACTCGTTTCACGGGGTGGAACCCGTATCGGAACCGAACGTAAAGCGCGCATTGTTGCTCTACGATATCAGGGTCCAGGATGACTCTACGGCCACCACTCAGCCCGCAGCCAAACCGCATATCCAGTTTTCATTCTGACGGCCGATGGCGGTCTATGCAGAACCGCGGTTGTCGTGGATCATGGTACGCGCTGCCGGCTGGCAACTGCAGCCCCAGGTATAACGCGTATTTGAACGCATCTTGCCCGGCGCACCGTACATAAGAGGCCATCCCTTGCGAACCGATCTTCTGAATGCCGTTGTCTCCCGGGTCAATGGATACCAGGTCCGGCAGGTGATCGAGTACGATTATGCGGCGATCCGGCGCCGCCTGATTTTCGAGAAGCTCACGCAGGGCGTTCAGTACGTGATCAACAACGCGGTCGAGGGCGACATTGCCGAGTTCGGCACGTTTTCCGGATTCAGCACGTTCACCATCGCGCGCGCGCTGGCGGCCTACTGGGAAATCTATGCCGACTTCGTGAAGCTGCACGGCATGCCCAAGAAATCCTTCTGTCTTTTCGACAGCTTTCAGGGGCTGCCGCTAGCCGCCAGCGAAGTGGACAAGGCGTCGCCCAACGTGCAGGCGGGCCGGTGGAAAGAAGGCACCTACACCGGGCTCACCAAGGAAGAGCTGCTCGCGCTTTGCTCCTCGACCTACGACCGGGACAAGATCCGGATTTTCGACGGCTGGTACGCGCAGACGCTGCCGACGATCCCGGCGGCCGCGAAATTCGCCATGGTGCATCTGGATTGCGACCTGTACAGCTCGACGCTCGAGGTGCTCGACCATCTGTTTGCGCATAAGCACATCGCCGACGGTTGCGTGATTTTCTTTGACGACTGGAACTGCAACCGCGCGTCGCCGCGTCACGGCCAGCGCCGCGCGTGGCGGGAGACAACGGAAAAGTTCCGCATCGAATTTTCCGATGAGGGGGAATATGCGGTGCTCGGCCACAAATTCATCATCCATGCCGAAACATGATCTATGGCCGTGACGACGCTGCATCCCCTGCCGGCGGCGCAGTAGAGCATCGATGCATTCGGCACAAAAAATCGGTCAGGTCATTTGAACATTCGTCGTAACGATCCGTGCCCGTGCGGAAGCGCCAAGCGGTACAAGAACTGCCACGGAGTTTTACAGATTTCGGCCGCCGGCGTTCCGCAAGGCCCCGCGGAAAATCGAACTCGCGCCGGGGCCGGCCATATCTGTGGGTAGCGATACGCCAAGCGCTGCTGACAAATTTGCCCGTGCTGTGGGCCTGCACCAGCAAGGCGAGTTGGCTCTGGCGCAGGCGCTGTATAAAGATATCCTGCGCGGGGCGCCCGCTCACTTCGAGGCGCTGAACATGC
>JBGPFE010000065.1:0-17362 GCA_041483135.1 Gammaproteobacteria bacterium
CCCTCGCCCGAGCGCGCGTTGGCGATGCGCACGACTTGCGATGCCGCGGCGGCAACCGCATTCTCGTCGTCGCCGACGATGTCGCCGATCAGCACCATTTTCGGTCGCCCGGCGCCGCCTTTTCGACGGGATGCCTTGGTCGCGTAGCCGACCGCCTTCACGTAGCGCTCGTCGAGATGCTCGAGGCCGGCGAGCCTGGCGTCCGGATGCGCGTCGATATAGTTCTTGATCTCGACGATGGCCGGCACCGCTTCGCGTACCTGGCCGAAGAATTCGAGGCACACGGTGCGGACGTGCGGCGGCATCCGGTGCAGGATAAACGTCGCTTCGGTGATGATGCCGTCGCAGCCTTCTTTCTGCACGCCGGGCAGCCCCGACAGGAATTTGTCGGTGACGTCCTTGCCGAGTCCGCGCTTGCGGAATTTGCCGCCTTCGATTTCGAGTATTTCCTCGGCGAGTTTGGTCTTGCCCTCGGGCGCGTAGCGCGTAATGCGAAACCGCGCGAGCGGCGCATCGTGGATTTTGCCGAGGTTGTGATCGAGGCGTTCGACGTCCATCCATTCCGCGTCCGGCGTCACCATGCGCCAGCTCGCGAGATTGTCGAGCGCGGTGCCCCACAGCACGGCTTTCCTGCCGCCGGCGTTCATCGCGACGTTGCCGCCGATGCACGACGCATCGGCCGAGGTCGGGTCGCACGCGAATACCAGGCCCGCGGCCTCCGCCGCTTCCATCGCGCGCCGCGTCACGACGCCCGCGCCGCAGCGCACGACCGCAACCGGCTTATCGACGCCGGGCAGCTTCCGCTGCTCGAGCGGGCTCAGGGTATCGAGCTTCTCGGTATTGATCACCGCCGAACGCCTGGTGAGCGGGATCGCGCCGCCGGTGTAGCCGGTACCGCCGCCGCGCGGGATGATGGTGAGGCCGAGCTCGATGCACGCGGCGACGACCGCCGCGATTTCGTCCTGCGAGTCGGGATTGATCACGACGAACGGATATTCGACGCGCCAGTCGGTGGCGTCGGTCACGTGCGACACGCGCGCGAGCCCGTCGAACTGAATGTTGTCGCGGCGCGTGACGCGCGTGAGGCGGCTTACCGTCTTGCGCCGCAACGCAGCCGTTGCCTCGAACTCGGCATCGAACGCCGTGACCGCCATATGCGCCGCCTCGAGCAGATCGCCGACCTTGTCGTCGCGGTTCCGGCGGCGCGCCGCGATCTCGGCGAGCCGGTGCCGCATGGATTCGATCAGCGCCACGCGGCGCTTGCGGTTGGCGAGGAGATCGTCCTGCAGATACGGATTGCGCGAGACCACCCAGACGTCGCCGAGCACTTCATACAGCATGCGCGCCGAACGGCCGGTGCGGCGCTGGCTGCGCAACTCGTTGAGCAGGTCCCACAGCGCCGGCCCGAGTAGCCGGATTACGATCTCGCGGTCGGAGAACGACGTGTAGTTATAGGGGATTTCCCGCAGGCGGGCGGTCATGGCTCGGCGCAATTCTCCGGCGGAGAGGAGTGTTGCATGCTACTCATGCCGGGAGGCTGTGCGGGTCTGTTCATTTTTCCCGGACAGCCATCGATTGAACATATCAAGGTAGGCATTTTCAAGGTTCCGGGCCAGGTCACGGCCATCGCACAACGGGCTTAGAGCCATCTCGCGGCGCAAGGTGAAACGAAGTTCTTTGCGGCGCTGCACGTCCCGGGCGAGGGCGACCACCTTGTCGACGTATTCCGCTTCGGATTGTGTAATCCATTCCGGATGACCGAGAGCGTTCAGCATCGACGCCGTCATGCGTGATGCCATGCGGTCACCGAGCAGAGTCACAACGGGTAATGCCATCCACAGCGCGTCGCAGGTGGTGGTGATGCCACCTAAAGCGCGGACTGGATCCAGAGCGATGTCCAGCCGGTTGTAATACGCCATATGCGCCGGCCAATCCGGCGTGATGCTGCTGTCCTGAAGTTCGATGCGGCTTGCTGTTATGCCATGGCTAGCCGCAGCATCCAGAATGCGCCGGCGATTGCCGGCATCGGCCAACTGTCTGGTCTTCAGCAGCAGCCGTCCTTCCGGCAGGGCAAGAAGCACCCTCGCCCAGAGCGCCAGGGTCGCGGGCGTCAATTTATTCAAGTTGTTAAAACTTCCCACCCACACGGTGCCGTCCTGGGCGGGCCGCCAGTCGGGGAGCGGGGCATCGGATTTACCCTCATAACTCACGCATACCCGGGGCAGGCGCCATACCTTTTCGCTGAAATGGTTGTCGGTCTCCGCGGGAGTCAGGATTTCATCCCCGATCCAGTAGTCCATCTCCCTCAGCCCCGTGCTGGCGAAATAGCCCAAATAATAGACCTGCACCGGTGCGGCGCGGCGGGCAAAAACTCCCAAGCGGTTATGTGCGGTGTGCCCGGAAAGGTCGATGAGCACATCAATGCCGTCTGCCTCGATGCGATCCCGGACTGTGGTGTCGGATATGCCAATGAGAGGTACCCAGTGGTCCACCAAAACCTGCAATCGCACTGTGACGGCGTCCCGCTGGGGGTGGGTTGAATAGGCGAATAGTTCGATCCGGGCCCGGTCGTGGTTTCTGAAAACCTGCTCGACGAAATAGCTCACCGCGTGCTCGCGATAATCTCCTGATACGTAGCCCACCTTTAGACGTCGCCCGGCGAGCGGCAAACGCTGGATCGCTCTGCCGCGGGCCGCTTGCCGGTCCTGCTCAGACAGACAATCCCGCTCCCAGCCACGGGCCAGCGAAAGATACTCGCGAGGATCGAGCAAAGCATGGTAGGCATAGAGAAACAGCAGATTGCTATACGCCTTGGCATGGTCCGGTTTGAACGAGAGCGCCTTGTAATAACTGGCGACCGCCTCGTCCAGCTTGCCTTGTTCCTGGAGCAGCAGCCCCAGATTGTTATGGGTCTCGGCAGAATCTGGTTTTAACGAGAGCGCTTTGTGGTAGGAAGCGACCGCCTCGTCCAGCTTGCCTTGTTCCTGAAGCAGCAGCCCCAGATTATTATGCGCCCGGGCAAGATCCGGTTTGAATGAGAGCGCTTTGTGGTAGGAAGCGACCGCCTCGTCCAGCTTGCCTTGATCCTTCAGCGCATTTCCGAGGCCGTTGTGCGCCTCGGCAAAATCCGGCTCGAACGAAAGCGCCTTGTAATAGCTGGCGATCGCCTCCCCCAGTTTGCCTTGATCATGGAGCGCATTCCCGAAGTTGTTGTAATAAATTGGACTGGACGGATTTGCCCTGATCGCCTTGCTGATAAGTTCGACGGCGACCTCGTTCCTTCCGACCTGATGGGCCATCACTCCCAAATAATGCAGAGCATCCGGGTGGTTGGGTTCCAGCTGGAGTATTTGCCGGCAGAGGGCTTCCGCCTGGGGCAGGCGCCCGGCCTGATGGTGTTCCAGCGCAGCCTGCATGGTCTTGGGGACCGACAACTCCTGTGAGCCGGCACATGTTGACTCACGTTGCATACAACAGTGTTTATACTTTTTGCCGCTGCCGCAGTGGCATAAATCGTTGCGACCAATCTTCTTCGTTTTGATTTGAGATTCTCTAGCCCCCATAGACGCTCATAGGCTTATCTTGATTGACCCGTCATCATACAGGATAGCCAATTACCCAAATGGGGCGGTGCTTTCCGTTAAATGCTGGTGTCTACAATGCGGCGACAGCGGCGATGACGAGATAGCGCGCGAACTTGCCGATAGCCATGCACAGCGCCGACAGCCATGGATTGACGCGCAGCCAGCCGGCGGCGACGCACAGCGGATCGCCGATGATCGGCACCCACGCCGCGAGCAGCGCGGGACTGCCGTAGCGTTGCACCCATTGCAGGCCTTTGTGTTCCGTGTACCGTGGAATGATGCGGCCGATCAGGTACGATGACATGCCGCCGAGCGTGTTGCCGAGCGTTGCGATGGCGAGCGCCGGCCAGTATTGCTGCGGATTGAGCTTCAGCACGCCGAACAATACCGCTTCCGAGCCGCCTGGCAGCAGGGTCGCGGCGAGAAAGCTGCTCACGAACAGCGCGCCCAAACTCAACGATTCGTCCATGACCGTCATTGTTACATGGCGACGCTGCCGCGGGTTTGACGCGGTCTCCGGCTATCGCCGATAATTCACGGCGCGCCGGCGCCTGCGCGCCGCGCGGCCATTTCCCGAGTAATCCGCGATTCCGGTTCCTCGTGCGCAAGATGCTACGCCTGCGCGGTGGCGCGGTATTTTTTACGAACCACAAGCCAGAAAGTCAGGACATGAAATACGTGATCGATTACGGGTCCATCCCCGCGCTGCCGGTGGCGGGCAGCCCCGACCAGTTCCCGGTCGGGCGCATCTACTGCGTCGGCCGCAACTACGCCGAGCACGCGCGCGAGATGGGACACGATCCCGACCGCGAGCCGCCGTTTTTCTTCATGAAGCCCGCCAATTCGCTCGTGCCCAACGGCGCGACGATCCCGTTCCCGCAGGCGACCAAGGACCTGCACCACGAGATCGAACTCGTTGTTGCGCTGGGCAAGGGCGGCGCGAATATTCCGGTCGCCAAAGCACTCGACCACGTGTGGGGATACGGCGTCGGCCTCGACATGACGCGCCGCGACCTGCAGGGCGAGGCGAAAAAAATGGGCCGGCCGTGGGAGATGGGCAAGGGTTTCGACAATTCGGCGCCGTGTACCGCGCTGGTTCCCGCGGCAAAGAGCGGCCACCCGGCCAAGGGCGCAATCTGGCTCAAGGTCAATGGCATAGTCAAACAAAAAGGCGATCTGTCGGAGATGATCTGGAACGTGCCCGAAACGATTTCCTGTCTTTCGGGGCTGATTACGTTGCAACCCGGCGATCTGATTTATTCCGGCACACCGGCGGGCGTGGGTCCGGTGAAGCGCGGTGACAAGCTTGAAGGGCATGTCGACGGCGTGGGTGAAATGACGGTCACTTATTCGAATTAAGCTGGAGCCCAAGTGAGAAAAAAGCTGAGAATCAGCTAACCGCAGAGGCAAGGTGAAAAATGCCGCCGAAAATCAAGTAATAAAGCTGATCAGAAAAAATGATTAGAAAGTTACACATAGGCGGAAAAATAAGATCGCCGGGGTGGGAGGTAATCGATGCGATACCCGGCCCGTGCGTAGATCACGTAGGTAACGCGGGGGACCTGTCAAGGTTCGCGGACAACACTTTCAGCGAGCTGTACGCATCGCATGTTCTCGAGCACTTTGATTACGCGGGAGGATTGCAAGCCGCTCTGAGAGAGTGGCGCCGGGTACTTGTTGCGGGCGGGATCATCTATGTCAGCGTTCCCGATCTCGAAGTTCTGTCTGATTTGTTTGTGCGAAAAGATCAGCTGATAGTGGACGAGCGGTTCTTTGTCATGCGCATGATGTTTGGGGGGCATGTGGATCAATACGATTACCACGTCGTTGGTTTAAACGAGGAGTTTCTAGTTGGTTTTCTTCACGGAGCCGGGTTCGAGAACATCCGAAGAGTTGATAGATTCGGGATATTTGATGATACAAGCAGCATGATTTACAAAGACGTGTCCATAAGCTTGAATATGATCGCGGAAAAACCGAAGTAAACCGTTTGAATTTGAGGCCCAGGAAGCCGCGCTCATTTGCGGCATCCGGAAGTTTAGTCTTGTTGTTAAGGCAGTTTAAAGTTGGTAATGGGAGGAGAGATGCTACAACGCAAACTCGGCAAGAACGGCCCGCAGGTACCGGCGCAAGGCCTCGGCTGCATGGGCATGTCGATCAGCTACGGCGAGCCCAACGACGAGGAATCGATCGCGACGATGCACCGCGCGCTCGAGCTCGGCGTCAACCTGCTCGTCACGTCCGATGCCTACGGCAACGGCGTCAATGAGGATCTGGTCGGGCGCGCGATCAAGGGCAGGCGCAAAGGCGTGTTGATCGCGACCAAGTTCGGCAATCTCGCGCTCGCCGGCGGCAATACCTCGGGCTTGAGCGGCGGCCACCCCGATTACGTGCCGCAGGCGTGCGACAAATCGCTCAAGCGCCTCGGCGTCGACGTGATCGACATCTACGGCTTGCACCGCGTCGATCCGGCCGTGCCGATCGAAGACACGGTCGGCGCGATGAAAAAGCTGGTCGAGCAGGGCAAAGTGCGCTATCTCGCATTGTCCGAAGCGGGGCCGCAGACCATCCGCCGCGCGCATAAAGTGCACCCGATCGCCGCGGTCGAGACTGAGTATTCGCTGTGGAGCCGCGACGTCGAGAAAGACGTGTTGCCGGCGTGCCGCGAGCTCGGCATCGGTTTCATGGCGTATGCGCCGCTCGGGCGCGGGTTCCTGACCGCGACGATCAAAACGCTCGACGCGCTGCTGCCGAAAGACCGCCGGCGCGATCATCCGCGCTTCAATCCCGATAACATCAAGCGCAACGCCGATCTGCTCGCGCCGATCGAAAAAATCGCGGCGCAGAAAAAGTGCACGCCGGCACAAGTTGCGCTGGCGTGGGTGCTCGCGCAGGGCGACGACCTCGTGCCGATTCCCGGCACCAAGCGCCGGCAGTATCTCGAGCAGAACGTCGCCGCGCTTGAGGTGAAGCTCTCGCGCGAAGAAATCGCGGCGCTTGCCAAGGCTTTCCCGCCCGGCGTGACCGCGGGCATGCGCTATCCGGAAAAACAGCTTAAGGCGCTGGGCATATAGTTTCTCTGCCCGCGAAATTTCGTCAGTCCATGCCTACACGTCCGGAGGTGCTCCAGAGGGCCATGGCATTCCACCAAGCGGGCAACGTGGCCGAGGCGGAGCGTTGTTACAAGGCCATCCTCGCGGCCAAGCCCGATCAGCTCGAAGCGCTTTACTACCTGGGCATACTCGAAGCTCAGCTGGGACGGCATGAAGAGGCGCTCGCGAGCTACGACCGGGTCCTGGCGCTCATGCCTGACAATGCCGCGGCAATTTACAACCGCGGGGTCATCCTGCAAAAGCTCGCGCGCTACGAAGCTGCGCTCGCGAGCTACGACCAGGCTTTGGTATTCGCGCCTGACGATGTCGAGGTGCTGACCAACCGCGGCATCACGCTCTACGAACTGAAGCGTTACGAAGAAGCGCTGGCGAGCTACGACAAGGCACTCACGATCAAGCCCGACTTCGTCGAGGCGCTGAACAACCGCGGCAATGTGCTGCGGGAGTTGAGTCGTCCCGAGGAGGCGCTCGCGTCCTGCGATAAGGCGCTGGCGATCAAACCGGACTATCTGGAAGCGCTGACCAACCGCGGTATCGCCCTGGAAGCACTGAAACGTCATGACGAAGCGCTGGCGAGTTACGACGAGGCGTTGGCGATTAATCCGAACTATGCCGACGCACATTGGGCGGCAAGCCTGTGCAGCCTCGCTCTGGGCGACTTCGAGCGCGGCTGGCAGGAGTACGAGTGGAGATGGAAGACAGCAGACTTTCCGTCACCCCGGCGCCAATTTCAGCGGCCTCTATGGCTTGGACAAAAAAGCATTCGCGGCAAGACCATTCTTCTCTACGGAGAGCAGGGCCTCGGCGACACCATTCAGTTCTGCCGCTACGTGGAGTTCGTGGCCCAGAAAGGCGCGCGGGTCATTCTGGAAGCGCAGCCACCGCTCAAGTCATTGCTTGCGGGTCTGGACGGCGTGCAGCAAGTCCTCGCGGCGGGCGAACCGCTACCGGAGTTTGACTTTCAATGCCCTCTTGTCAGCTTGCCGCTCGCGTTCAAGACCACGCTCGAGACCGTTCCAGCGCGAGTGCCGTATCTCAAAGCCGCGCCGGGCCTGGTCGGGCAGTGGCGGGCCAGGTTGGCGCGGACCATGGGCCCGCACGACCTTAAGATCGGCATTTGCTGGCAGGGCGAACCAACCGCGAAAGTTGATATGGGGCGCTCGATTTCGCTGCGTGAATTTCATCCATTATCCCGAATACCGGGCGTGCGTCTGATCAGTCTTCAGAAACACCACGGATTGGATCAACTCGATAATTTGCCCTCCGGCATGGTCGTCGAGATATTGGGGGATGATTTTGACTCTGGTTCAAGAGCATTTGTCGACAGCGTTGCCGTGATGGAGAACATTGACTTGATCATCACTTCGGACACTTCAGTGGCGCACCTGGGGGGCGCGCTGGGGCGACCAACGTGGGTAGCGCTGAAATACGTGCCTGATTGGCGCTGGACGCTGGATCGAAACGATAGCCCGTGGTATCCGACCATGCGGGTCTTCCGTCAAAGCAAACCCGATGACTGGCATGCGGTCTTTGAAGTAATGTCACGCGAACTGGCAGCTCTCGTTTCGTCTCGGTAGATATCGGGAAGGAAAATAATCATGACACCCGTTGTTCCTGTTTCATGGGGCGAGCTTCTGGATAAGATCACGATTCTCGAGATTAAATCAGAGCGCCTGTCGTCCGATCAAGCACTTGCCAACGTCCGGAATGAGCTCTCGCAGCTTTCGAAAATTGCGGCATCCATTGATTGTTTTGACGATCAAATCCGTGCTCTGAAGATCGCGCTGAAACAGGTTAACGAGGCGCTTTGGGAAATCGAAGATCGCATCCGCGATCACGAAGAAAGAAAAATATTCGATCGCGATTTTATAGAGCTGGCCCGTTCTGTTTACAGAAACAATGACGAGCGCGGGCGTATAAAGCGCAAGATCAATATCATATTAAAATCTGAAATGATTGAAGAGAAACAATATAAGTCTTACTGAAGCTTACGGGGCCGGCAACTGCTGCGTACCCGGGGCCGTCGCACGGTCTGGAAATAGTGCGCGCGGCATTGCCGCGATCAGAAAACCCGGCTTCCGGGTCGCCTAACGAATAGGCAAGCTTACGGAAGCCTATCGTCTGGTGTCTGGGCGATGGAAAAATTATCTTTAAAATTTAAATCGCATCAGAGAGCAAACAGCCGTGGATATTTTTGCCGAAGCCAAGCAGTTGTTTTTAGCCGGCCTGGAGTGCCAGGAGAAAGGCGAATTGGAGAAAGCGGAGCATTGCTACCGGCAAGCGCTCGAATTGGCGCCGGAGCGGCCGAGCGTAATGAATAACCTGGCCGCCGTGTTGCTGCGATTGCAGCGGTATGGCGAAGCCAGGTCTTTGTGCGAAAAGCTCCTCGCCATGGATTCAAAGGACGCCGAGGCGATCCTTAATTCAGGCAATTGTCAGTTGGCGCTTAAATCGCCGGCGGAAGCCTTGAGAACTTTCGACGCGGCTTTGCTCATCAAGCCGGATTATGTCGAAGCCCACATCGGCCGCAGCAGCGCCCTGATCGAACTCCATCGGCCCGCCGAGGCGCTGGCCGGCTGCGACCAGGCGCTCGCGAACAAACCGGATTATGCCGAAGCTCTCAACAACCGTGGCAATGCCCTGCGGGAGCTTGAGCGGCATGCCGAGGCGCTGGCAAGTTACGACCGTGCGCTCGCAGTCAAACCCGGCTACGCGGAGGCGCTCTACAACCGCGGCAGTATCTTGCGGAACCTTGAGCGGCATGACGAAGCGCTGGCAAGCCTGGATCGTGCGCTCGCGATCAGGCCCGGCTATGTCGAAGCGCTCAACAACCGCGGCATAGTCTTGTGGGACCTCAAGCGGCGTGACGAAGCGCTGGCGAGCCTGGATCGCGCGCTTGCGATCGAGCCTGATTATGCCGAAGCATTGTACAACCGCGGCAATTGGCTGATGATGCTGGAGCACTACGCTGACGCGATCGATTCTCTCGATCGTTTACTGGGCATCGACCCGGAATGGGACTACGCTCTCGGCCACCTCGTGCATTGCAAAATGCATATTTGCGCCTGGCACGACCTCGCGCAGGATCTCGTTCGTTTGCGGGCGCGTGTCCAGGCGGGGAAACGGGCGATTACACCGTTTCCGATGCTCGCGACGTACGCAACTCCCGCCGAACAACTGCAGTGCGCCCGAACCTGGGTGGCGGACAAACATCCTGCTGCGTCGAGTCCGCTCTGGCGCGGCGAGCGATACCGGCATGAGCGGGTTCGCCTGGCTTACGTGTCTGCCGATTTGCGCGAGCACGCCACTTCCTATCTTGGCGCCGGGCTATTCGAACTGCACGACAAAAACCGTTTCGAGCTATATGCGATAGCGACCGGAGCCAATGATCGCAGTCCGATGAGGGAAAGACTGGAACGCGCATTCGAGCATTTCATGGATGTTTCGGATAAGCCCGATCGGGAAGCGGCGGCGCTATTGCGCGAGCTCGAGATCGATATCCTGGTCGATCTGAACGGATATTTTGGCGGCGCGCGTACCGGCATCTTTGCGTTGCGTCCCGCGCCCGTCCAGGTGAATTATCTCGGTTTTCCCGGGACCATGGGCGCGGAGTACATCGATTACATCATCGCGGATCGGCACGTGATCCCCGCCGACCAGCAACAATACTTCACGGAAAAAGTGGTTTGCCTGCCTGATGCCTATCAGGCAAACGATTCCAGGCGGAAGATTTCCGCGCAAACACCAACCCGGCTCGAGGCGGGGCTGCCGGAAGCCGGGTTTGTATTTTGCTGCTTCAATAATAACCACAAGATTACGCCAGAAATGTTCGATGTCTGGATGCGTTTGCTCAAAAATGTCAAAGAGAGCGTGCTGTGGCTGATACAAGGAAACGCCGCGGTGCCGGTTAATCTTCGGCGGGAAGCGGAAGCACGGGGTGTAGCGCCTGATCGCATTGTCTTCGCGCCCCGCGTGGACTTGGCAGACCATCTTGCGCGGCATCGATTGGCGGACCTGTTTCTGGATACCTTGCCCCACAACGCGCATACCACCGCCAGTGACGCCTTGTGGGCTGGGCTTCCGGTGCTGACCTGCCTGGGGCCGACTTTTGCCGGGCGGGTTGCGGCAAGCTTGCTTAACGCGGTGGGGTTGCCGGAACTGATTACGCAAACCCGGGAAGACTACGAAGCGCTGGCGCTCAAGTTGGCTGCGGATGGCAAACTGCTGGGCGAAATCAAAACCAAGCTGGCGATAAACCGGACTACGCATCCACTGTTCAACACCGACAGGTTTCGTCGCCACATCGAGTCGGCCTACGTCACCATGTGGGAGCGTTATCAGCGTGGAGAGCCGCCGGCGAGCTTCGCCGTGCCGGCGGCGGGTTAGAAAATGATCGCCGTGCCCTCCGGCGCATGCGATTGTCACATGCACATCTTCGCTGCGCGCTATCCGCTCGCCGCCAAAGCGCGGCGCCGGGAGCCGGACGCCCCGGTGTCGGAATACCGCAAGTTGCAGCGCGCGCTCGGCCTTGAGCGCGTGGTGGTGGTGCAGCCGACCGCCTACGGCACCGACAACCGCTGTACGCTCGAAGCCATCGCGAGCTTCGGCGGCAACGCGCGCGGCGTCGCGGTCGTTGACGATACGGTGAGCGAAGCCGAAATCAGGCGGCTGACCGCTGCCGGCATGCGCGGCGTGCGCTTTCGCATGCTCGACGAGCCGGAGTTGCCGTGGGAAATGCTGCCGCGCATGGCTGCGCGCGTCGCCGCGCACGGCTGGCACATCCAGTTCCAGATGGACGGCCGCGAGTTGCACACGCGCGAGGCGTTGCTCAAAAGCCTGCCGTGCGACCTGGTGATCGAGCACATCGGCAAGTTTCTCGAGCCGGTCGGCGTCGACCACCCGGGATTTCGGGCACTGTTGCGTTTGGTTGACGGCGGGCGCTGCTGGGTCAAATTGTCAGGTGCTTACATGACGTCGCGCGCCGGTCCGCCGCGCTATGAAGACGTGGGCGTGCTGGCGAAGGCGCTCGTCAAGCATGCGCCCGGGCGCATGGTGTGGGCGACGAACTGGCCGCATCCGCTCCCACCCGGGCAAACCAGGCCCGACGATGCGCGACTGCTCGATTTACTGCTCGAGTGGGCGCCCGACGAGGCGACGCGCCGGCGTATCCTGGCGGACAATCCATGCCTGCTATATGGATTTACCGGGCCCGATTCCTGACGACGGTTTTTCATTTTTCACGCCTGAAATTGACACCACCAGCGCCTGCTCGGCGCGCTGAACATGCGGGTGAATTTTTTATCATTATATAATTTGCTCCCGGAATGAAATTGTCGCTGGTCTGAGATTTCCAGCGCTGCTGTTAAGTTCGCCATGGATGCAGCAAAAATCAACGCAGCAATGAAGGAATGCGCAGAACCATGAAAGTGGTGTGGGTCACGCAGGAAGCCGATCTGGAAATGCGGCCGGAGGGTCTTCATTCCGATATGGCAAGCATTCGATATCGCGCGATCATTCCGGCAAAAGAGCTGGCCGCACGCGGACATCAGGCATCGGTTGCTGGTTTGACCCACGATTGCTTCGATAGCGTGCTCGATCAGATTGCCGACTCGGACCGAGTGGTGTTTACAAAAAATTATTATGAGCCGGAGTGCACCGAGCGGATGTTGCGTGAATTGCAGGCGCGTCGCGTGAAAACCCTCTTCGATTTGACTGATGACCGGTTTCATTTGCAGAAAGGACTTCATCTCCTACGCATGATTGCACAGGCAGATTCGGTGGTGACCGCATCCCCCCTGCTGCAGGAGTTGGTGAAGCAACGTGCCAGCAAGGACTCTCTGATCGTAAGTGATCCCTACGAGGGTCCGCGCGGTGAGGCAAGATGGTCGCCGCACGGCTCCCGCCTTAAAGCCTTATGGTTTGGCCACGGATCAAACCTTGTCAGCCTGCGTCAGGCATTACCTTCCTTGCTGCAGGCCGCCAAAAATAATCCAATCGATTTGCGCATCGTCACCAGGGATATCGATGGCGTAGAGCGTGAATGCAAGGAGTTCAACAGCAAGTATCGGCATGCCTTATCTTTACGATTTGCCGATTGGTCAATTGCGGAAACCTGGAACTCTCTTGCCGCCGCGGATTTTGTCGTTATCCCTGCGCAGCCGGGTGAACGATGGACGCTCGCCAAGAGCCCCAATCGCATAATCGAGTCCCTGTGGGCGGGGCGTTTCGTCGTGGCGCACCCGATTCCGTCTTACATGGAGTTCAAGGAGTGGGCGTGGATCGGCGAGAACCTGGCGGAAGGCATTGGGTGGATGGTTGATAATGGGCCTCTGATTGTGGACCGCATTCGATCTGCTCAAGAGTACATCTCTTCAGTGTACTCTCCGGAACGCATTGCGTCGGAATGGGAGAAAGTTCTTGAAAAAGCTTAATCTCGGCTGCGGCGACAAGATTCTTCCCGGATATATCAACGTCGACGTTGCCGCGAGCCGGCGCGGTCTGAAACCAGATGTGCTGTGCGATTTGCACAAGCTGACCCCGTTCGAGGACGACTCCGTCGATGAAATACTGTCGGTCCACGTGGTCGAACATTTCTGGCGGTGGGAAGTGGTCGACATTCTCAGGGAATGGATGCGGGTATTGAAGCCCGGCGGCGCCATGATTCTTGAATGCCCGAATCTGCTGTCCGCTTGCCACGCGTTGCTGCAAGACCCGGATGGCGCCACGGGTCCCGGCCAGGAGGGGCAGCGCACGATGTGGGTGTTTTACGGCGATCCGGCGTGGCAAGATCCGCTGATGATCCACCGCTGGGGCTACTCGCCACGCAGTTTAGCGCAGGTGATGCATGAAGCGGGGCTGGTGAATCTGCGGCAGGAGCCCGCCCAATTCAAGCTGCGCGAGCCGCGCGATATGCGCATCGTCGGCGAAAAACCTTTTCGTTAAGGCGGCGATCGCTTGATTCCCGCGGGCCAGCAGTCGAAGGTGCTCATGAAGCACGCGCCGACGCATCCTCGCGGACGATACCGCTGCGCCATATGGGTTTTAGAGGCGAGTTTCGAGTTGCGAGTTTAGAGTTTGAACGCTTAAGGCTGTGCTTGGTCTCGGCCAACCCGAAACCCGAAACCCGAACCCGGCCGTTAGGCTCTTATGATGTGTTTCTGGTACGCGGGCCGCGCGCACAGGCGTTCGTACCACGCCTTCAGGTTGGGCAGATGCGGCCGCTCGAGCGGAAACTTGAACCAGCGGTGGATCGCGTTACCGAGCGCGATATCGCCGACGGTGAGCTCTGAGCCGGCAACAAACGGCGTTTTCGCTAGCTGCGTGTCGAGCATTTTCCATACCTCGCCTCCGCGCTTCGCCGCCGCTGCCAGCTCGGCGGCGGGAAAATCGTCTTTCGGTTTCTTGAGATGAGCGCGAAACAGGGTGCCGACCGGCCCGTTCACGGTGCTCAATTGCCAGTCCATCCAGCGGCTCGCGCTCGCCGCGAGCTGGAGATCCGCCGGCCACAGCTTGCCTTTGCCGTACTTCGCAGCGAGATAGCGCACGCAGGAATTCGATTCCCACAGAATGAAGCCAGCGTCGTTGATGGTCGGCACCAGGCCATTGGGATTCAGCGCGAGATACTCGGGCGTCTTGTTCTTGCCGAATTCGCCGCCGATGTCCTCGCGCTCGAACGGCAGGCCGATCTCTTCGCAGCACCACAGCACTTTCTGCACGTTGCTTGACGTTTTACGACCCAGAATCTTGAGCATTGCCTTTCCCTCTCTGATATATGTGTTGCATCAATATGTGTTGCATCACTGACTGCCGGTTACATTTCGGCGTGAGCGACGAATTTGTGACCCGGGAACCGCTGCTTCGAGTCTTTTCTCGTTCCCGAAAGCGGGTTGTACCAAGGTCACCTTGGCGCGGACCGGGAGAACCAATGAACCCGGCACAAAAAGCGGTCGGTTTACCGCTTGCGACCACGCTTCAACCCGATCGCGACCTGGGCGACCACGCTGTCCCAATCCCCGATCCTGGTTTGGCGAAATAGTTTTGCCGCGGGATACCATGGGCTGTCGTCACGGTTGACATGCCAATACCAGGGCGTTCCCTGCGAAAAGGGTAACAAAATATAGACTGGTTTGCCCAGCGCGCCTGCAATATGGGCCGTCGTATTGCTGACGGTAACCACTGCGTCGCAAGCGCCGATCAACGCCGCCAGACCATCGATGTCCTGCGTGTTGTCCACGTCCCCGACGCGTTCGACCTCTACGCCCGTCGCTTTCGCGACCGCGCTTCTCTCCTCGCTCGTGTCCCCATACTGAAGATCCACGAACCTTACTCCAGCGAGCTTCAGAACCGGTTCGAAATCCAGGAGGCGGGCGCTTTTTTTCTCGCCATGGCGCTTGACCTTGCTTACCCATGACAGTCCCACCAGCCGGCGTCCGTCCCCGGTCAGTCGTTCGCGCAGACCAGCCGTACGTGCCTTGTCCGCGACCAGATATCCGGTCTTGCGCTTCGGAAAATCCGACCAGCCGCGCCTGAAATACTGTCCGATGCTTCCCAGCGGGATCTGCATGTTGACGCGACCGGTGGGAAGCGCTTCGCCGTGCGGCACGACTTCAATTCCGTGAAATGAACGTCTGAATAATTCCACCAGCCTTGGCTCCACCTGCACCACCAATCGGCGGGCCCGCTGGCGTAATTCATCCAGCATGCCGGCATGCAGAAGCTGGTCGCCCAGCCCCTGCTCGCCCCAGGCGAGCAGCACCCCGTCGACAAAACTTCCGTCCCATAATGGCTGCCGGAAATCGGGTTTTTCCTTGTGTTCTTCTGTTTGCCATCGCCACTCGTACTGCTTCCAGCCCTGCTCGAAGTGACCGACCGCAAGTCGGCACATGCTCTCGTTCAGTTGCGCCTCTGCAAAGTCGGGTTTAATGGCCAGGGCGCGCGCATAGGCATCGATCGCGTCGTCATAGCGCCTGAGATTTTGCAGCGCCATGCCAAGGTTGGCCAGCGCTTCCGCATAGTCCGGCCTGATGCGCACTGCGCGCTCGTAGCTCTCCAGCGCATCCTGGAAGCGCCCGGTATCGCTGAGCGTGTTGCCGCGGCTGTAGTGAGCTTCGGGATAGTCGGGCTTGACGGCAAGTGCGCGCTCGGCGCTGGCCAGCGCTTCCTCATACCGTCCGAGCCGGGTCAACGCATCCCCTCTGTTTGAAAGCGCCTCGGGATAATCGGGCTTGACGCTCAGCGCCCGGTCAAAGCTTGCTAACGCATCCTTATCCTGGTTCAGATGGAGGAAAGCGTTGCCACGGTTGAAAAGCGCTTCCGCGTAGTCGGGCTTGATGACAAGCGCGCGAGCGTAGTTTGCCAATGCGTCTGCCGGACGCTCGAGGGCGAGCAAGGCATTGCCGCGGTTATTGAGCGCCTCAAAAAGATTCGGGTTGATTGCCAAGGCGATATCGGCGCTCGCCATGGCGTCTGCCGGGCGATGCAACTTGAGCAGGATATTGCTCTTGCCGACATGGGCCGCCGTATTTTCCGGGTTGTTGTGGAGTGCCTTCTCAAAGGTTCCCAGAGCCTCCTCGAACCTTTCCATTTGAGTAAGGACGTTGCCGAGATTTGCCAGAACTCCCGCATCATCGGGCGCCAATCCAATGGCCTTGTCAAAGTCCGCGAGGGCTTCCGTGTGGCGTTCGAGCTGCGCCAACGCACAGCCGCGAAGGTTCAGCGCCGGAAGGCATTGTGGATTGGTCGTCAGCGCCTTGTCAAAATAGCCGAGCGAATCTTCCAGCTGATTCAGCTGGAACAGCGCGAGCCCCAGATTCAGATTTGCATCTTCCGATTCGGGATTGATCTCGAGTGCGCGCATGAAAAAAAGAGCGGCTTGTCGAAGATTGCCCTGCTGTGCGGCGGCAACCCCCCGGAGGGTGAACGTCTCGATATCATCGGGTGCCCCGTTTCCCGGGGCCGCCTGCGCTAGAGCCAGAGGCGGAGGCTCATGCAGCCGCGGCGCCTCGACCAACGGCGTGGCTGCACCGGGGGCCTTATCTGCGAAAGCGAGCGCGGGCCCGGTGTGCGGTGCATTTCCCGGCGTGTCCTGCGCGACCGCTGCTGCGGGATTCTGCAAAGCCCCGTGACAGTTCTTGTAGCGCTTGCCGCTTCCGCACGGGCATGGATCGTTACGACGGATGTTCAAGTGGCTGGATCGGAATTTTATGTCGGACGTGCCGATACTCTACCGCATCACCGCCAAGAGCTCGACACAGACCGTGTCTCCGTGTCCCGTCTACGCCGTGGGATAAGCGGCGGATCGGCGCGCGGGGCTGGTGCATGCATAGCAAGCCGGGGCAACAATCCATCAGCTGGACGGGATGCGACGGTGCTTAAGCTCCGCAGCGACTTCCGCCATCAGGCTGCCCCAATCCCCAATCCTGGACTGGCGGAATAATTTCGCCGTCGGATACCATGGGCTGTCATCACGCTCGACGTGCCAATACCACGGCGCTCCTTGCGAATAAGCCAGCAGGATATAGACTCGCTTGCCGAGTGCGCCTGCGATGTGGGCCGTCGTATTGCTGACGGTCACCACTGCGTCGCAAGCGCTGATCAGCGCCGCCAGACCATCGATGTCCTGAGTGTTGTCCACGTCCTCGACGCGCTCGACCTCTACGCCCGTCG
>JBGPFE010000066.1:0-17322 GCA_041483135.1 Gammaproteobacteria bacterium
ACAAATCTTGAGTCTCACCATGTTCGAGCGTACTCCATTGCATCAGCTACTTATGCTTGCACCACCTGAGCCAGATCCGCACGAACACGCTAATCAGCTAAATCTATTCAGGTTTTAACCGGACGCTACTGAGTGATGAGTCATGAGTGATGAGCGATGGGTGCAAGGATTTTTCCCCATTACCCATTACCCATTACCCATTCCCCGGTTGTCCTTCATCCTTGCATGAGTGTCAGCGCGGACGGCGCCGGCGCGGGCCGCCGCCTTCGTCATCGCCGAGCATCGCCATCGCGGTCGATTTCAACCGGTACTTGAGCGCCCACACCTGCTCCCACGTCACGTTGGGGTCCCGCGGGCGCGGCGGATACACGACGTTCTGCTCGTCGCCGTAGGCGATGAAGTTGAGCATCGTGCCCTCGCCGTGGAAGATTCCCGCCGGCACGAAGCATTGGGTAGTCTGCGGCGGCAGCACGATTCTGTCGCGGATGAGCCGCGCGACTTCGGCGGGCGCGATGTAGTCCATCAGCGCTCCGCCCAGTTCCTGCACCTCGCTCGCGGACCACATCACGAAATCGTTCTGGTTCTCGCCCTGGCCGATCGCGGTGGCGAAGTAGCCGGTCGCCGCCGGCACCACGCGCCAGCGCACGTCGAACGCACCCTGCGCGCTGCGGCGCACCGGTTCGAACGCGACCGCCTCCATGAAGTCGTCGCGCGGGCCGACGCGGAACGGGATCTCGGGCGAATAGTTGCCGGAGATCGTGTGATCGCCGACGAGCGAACCGTCGGCGGGCACGCGGCGCGAATCCTGCTCGTTGGGCCACATGCCGTAAGTGCGGTTGCGGCCGGGCGACGGGCCGCGCGGGCGCGCGATCGCGCGGCTGCGGAAGACGCGCGCCGCGTCCTGCGGATTCATGCTCGCGAAATCGAAAATCACCGGCTGGCCCGCGCGTATCCGCTCGCCGCAGCCCCAGTAGACGAGCATCCGGCCCTTCGGACGCTCGAACGCGGGCTCGTCCTCGTCGCGCTCGCGCGGCGCGCGTTCGATGCGCGGCGTGAGCAGCGGCAGGCTCTGCCCCATCGCGAGCGCCGGCGGGATCGCGTGCGCCGCGCGCGGCTCGCCGTTCGGCGCCTGCGCGGAGCCGAGCTCGAGTTTCATGCTCTTGCCGCCCGCCATTCCCGGCGGCAGCATGCCGCTCATGCCCGGCGGCATCGAGAATCCGCCCATGCCGGCCGCGGTTTCCACGCTCATCCAGTAGACCGCGATCGGCGGCTTGACCTGCTGCTGCGGTTGCGCCTGCGCGGCGGCCGCGAGGGGAAAGGCCGCGGCGAGCGCGGCGGCGTAGATGCGCGATTTCATGTTGGCGAAACCTTTCTGGTGTGCGTGAAACCGGAATTCTACGCCTTCAGCGGGAATTCCGATGAGTTTGAGTGATGGGTAATGGGCAAGGGAAAATTGCACTCGCAACCCGCAACTTGAACTTACCCATCACCCATCACCCATCACCCATTACCCATTGCCCATTGCCCCTTCACCCTTTACGCGGAGCGCGTGTACCAATAAGCCCACGCGATGATCGCCGCTTGCAGCGGCAGGCGCAGCCATAATGCCGCGGGACTGAACTGCGGAAAGAGTTCCGCGTGCAGCGCCATGTGGATGTTGGCCGGGAACACCGCGATGGACAACGCGATCAGTCCCCACGCGGCGGCGCGCGTGAAGCGCGGCGTGAGCAGCGCGATGCCGAGCGCGATCGCGCAGAATCCGCTCAGGTAGACGAGCAACACGGGCCACGGCAGGTACGGCGGCATGATGCTCAGGTAGAAAGCGGGGTGAGCGAAATGGTTTGCGCCCGCAGCGACGAACGCAAGCCCCAGCAGGTATTTCAGCGCCAGCGCGCCGAGGTCCTTGCCAGAGATTCTTATTCGCTCCACGTCATGCCACACGCGCCCCGCTCAGCGCCCTTTTCTACGTGGCCGTCCGCGCGGGGGATGGCGTGGCGCGGCCGCTGCAATCTCGTACTCTGCGCGAGGCTCCTCGGCAGCAAGCGTGAACGGACTGCGGGCGGTCACGCCGCCAAAGGCTGCGCCGTCCTGCAGATCTTCGGTCAGCAGCAGCGCGCAATCCTGCAACTGGGCCGCGGCGACCACCATGCTGTCCCACCAGCTCAGACGATGGCGCCGCGCGATCTCGTGCGCACGCCGCAAGAGCGCCTCATCGATTGTCTGCGGGCGCCAGGTCATAAATGCGCTGACGTCATCCCAGGCGTCGTCGGGCAACACGCGCGGCACGAGCTTTCGAGTGGCTATTACGTAATATTCAGACAGCACCTGTATGCTCGTGCGCGCCGCCCCTTGGCGCCAAAGGTGCGCAACCCATTCCGCCGCGCGGGGTTGCTTTGCCGGCTCGCGCGGATCGCGCGCGTATACCAGCACATTGGCGTCAACGAAGACGGCCGCGGTCATATAGCTCTTCCCGCTTGGGATAGCGCTGGCGCCGGCCCTTCAGTTTGAAAGGCTTCTTGGCCAGCCAATGCCGCATCGCTTCGCCGTATTCGCGCGACTCGCGCATGTGCTGCTGCAGCATTTCGCCCACGAGCCGCGACACGCTTTTGTTGTGCTTCGCGGCATGCACGCGCGCCCACGCGGCGGTCGTTTCGTCGAGGGTGATCGTGATGTTCTTCATCGTCGCGGTGGAATTTTGTCCCGCTTGCATAATAACACGGAATTCGTGTAATTATATCCCCCGCCCTCCCGGGTTTATCTGAATCCCGATTTTTCCCCGGGGCAGCCCGGGGGCCGGTAACTCAACTCGCAACTCGCAACTCGAACTTACCCATCACCCCTTTCTAATACCGGCTCTTGCCGGCGGGAAAGGGCGAGCCCCGGCCGACGAGGGCTTCGAGCATGATGACTTCCGCGTCGGTGTGGTTGACGACCATGGCGGGCATCGTCATCCCGTTTTCTATCCAGACGGGCTTTTCGTGGTGCGTGGTCGCGTAGTTCACCGGCTGCCCGTTGACCGGGCGCAATTCCACGGCGCCGAAGCACAGGCAGAAATAGCTCTTGCGCGCGTCGGTCTCGAGGTAGCAGCCGGTGCCGCGAATTCCGATGGTGGCCGTGGGCGTCGTGATCGCCCGGCTGCCCTTGCCGAAGACCGAGAGGAGCCCGCCCGTCACCACCCGCAGGAAAGTCGCGACCGAGCTGGCGCCGAAATCCACCTGGCTGTTGGCCCGTTGCAGGAAAGCATTGTCCCCGATGACATAGACAGCGTGCGCGCCCGCGCCGGTCGCTACGGTATCGCCACGCGCGATCGGAGTGCCCTCGCTGGCGGGCTTGCCGTTCACCGACACTTCGCCGCTCAATTTGATGATTCCCTGCCGCAGCGACTTCGGATCGGCCGCCAGCGCCTGCCGGATCAAAGCCGTCAACCCGCCGGCCACGCCGGCTGTCATGCCCCGCAGAAACAGACGACGCTCGATTTTTCCCATAGGAATGTTGAAATCCCCAGTCCAATTAAAAAAGAATCCGGGTTACGTCACCGTATTTTCCCGCAGGATTTACCGCTTGCGATATGCATATAATATATATATTATCGGGAAATGCGGTTCAAATACGATCCCGACAAAGCGGCCGCAAATCTGAAAAAGCACGGGGTATCCTTTGCCGATGCCGAAGGCGTATTGGAAGATCCACTCGCCATTACGGTCGAGGACCCGGATGCCGAAGGAGAGCAACGCTTTATAGCGGTCGGCCTTGGAAGCGCGGGAGAATTATTGGTGGTGGTCTATACCGAACGCGGCGAGGATTACCGTTTGATCTCTGCACGCCCCGTAACGAGAAAGGAACGAAAACACTATGAGAGCTGAGTACGATTTTTCGAAAGGCAAGCGTGGCGCGGTCCTTCCACAGAAGGGAAAGACGCGGATTTCCATTTTCATCGACAATGCTGTGCTCGCCGGGTTTCGAGCGCGCGCAGAACGCGCCGGTACCGGGTATCAAACCATGATGAATGAAGCTCTGCGGGAATATATTTCCGAAAGCGATCACCCGGTTACCGAGAAGGCATTGCGGCAAATCCTTCGCCAGGAGATGCCCGAATATCTGCGGGGTCTGACCCCCGGCACAACAGCGGCCGCCCGGAAGCGGGCAGCGCGTCAGCCGTAACGTCGGACTAAAGAATCCGGGCTACGTCACCGTATTTTCGCAGTGAAGCTGCGCTGCTTTATTGCGCGATTCCGATCTGCGAGGCGAGCGCGCGATATGCGTTGTATTGCGACTCGACGAAGCGGCGCGTCTCCGCGGGAGTCATGATGCTCGGCACGGATCCGCGGGTTCGCACTTGTTTCGTCCACTCGGGATCGTCCTTCACTTTCGCGAGCACGGACACCCACGCATCGACCACGCTTTTCGGCAGCCCCGCCGGGCCGTACAGCGCCGTCCAGCCGGAAACGAGTTCCAGATCGGGCATGCCGACCTCGCTCGCGGTCGGAACGTCCGGCGCCTCCGGCACCCGGGCATGCGTCGACACCACGAGCGCCCGCAGCTCGCCCGCTTTGATCCCGCCCGTAAAAGGGCCCATGCCGTTGCACGTGAAATCCACGTGGCCGCCCAGCACGGCGCTGATCGTATCCGGCGTGCCTTTATAGGGGACCTTCACCGCGGCATCGGCCTTGAGCCCGGCGTTCAGAAAGATTTTCACCGGGAAGACCACGCTCGCGTCCGCGTTGCCCGTCGACGCGTAGTTCAGCTGTCCCGGCCGCGCTTTTACCGCCGCCACCAGATCCTGAACCGATTTGATAGGGGATTTTCCGCTCACGACGCATACGTACGGGTCGATCTCGAGCATCGCGATCATGGTAAAACTGTCCCACTTGTAGGGCGTCGACGGATCGAGCGCCGGCGCGACCGCCTGGGACCCGACGCGCGCGGCAAGCAACGTATATCCGTCCTTGGCGGCATCCAGTACATACTGCGACCCGACGATGCCGCCCGCTCCTAACCGATCGATGACGACTATCTGCTGGCCCAGATACTTCGGTGCCACCAGCCCGAGCGCGCGCGCGGCAAGGTCCGCGTTGCCGCCCGCTCCATAGGGAGAGACCAGCAATATCGGTTTGTTCGGGTAGTGCTGTGCACGCACGCCGGGCGCGGCGAGCACCAGCGATGCACAAAATAATTGGGCAAGCACCCGCAGGCTCAAGCGATTCATGGTTTACCCTCCCCCGATCGAAGACAATTTTTTTACCGGCGATGCACAACCGTATTGTTGGCGTGCGGACACGCCCGGTCAAGCTGCGGAATCGCGATCGGCCGTGTCGGGAGATGCGGAGCAATACCTTTGCGCAATGCACCAACGGTCCGCTCCCTGATTTTGCAACCGCACGGCCGGATTGACACCCTAACGCTCCCGCGCCAGACTGTATTGACCAATGCCGGGCAAAATAATGGCGTAGACCATCAAGCCAACGGAGGGAAATGTGAATACGACTGCACCTGAAATGCCCGCGGTGCCGCTCGAAAAAAACCCGGGGTTGTGGCGCGGCTCGGACTTGCAGGGCTCGCAGGGCTGGATCTTCCGCTTCACGGAGCCGGCCCTGCGCGAGATCGATGCCGCTCTCCGCAAGGTCCGGGCGAACAAGCTGGCGCCGCCCGACTTCGGCAAGGCGGACTTTCCGTTGCCGGGTTTCGCCGCCGAGTTGCGCAGGACACTCGACGAGCTCGAGCACGGCCGCGGTTTCGTTGTGATGCGCGGATTTCCCAGCGGGCGCTACAGCGACGCCGAAGCCGAGATCATTTTCTGGGGCATCGGCCAGCACCTGGGCATTCCCCTCTCGCAGAACGCCGAGGGCCACCTGCTCGGCCGCGTGCGCAATCTGGGACTGGACATCAACCAGACCAACGTGCGCGCGTACCAGACCACGGCCGAGCTGATTTTTCACAACGACCAGAGCGACGTCATCATGCTGATGTGCCTGAAGGCCGCTAAGTCCGGCGGCCTGTCGCGCATCGTGAGCGTGACCGCGGTGCAGAACGAAATCCAGCGCCGGCGCCCGGAATTGCTCGCGGAACTGTACCAGCCGTACTACATCGACCGGCGTGGCGAGCGCGGGCGCGAAGACGAAGACGATCTGCCTTTCTACGCGATGCCCGTGCTGAGCTATCACCAGGGCCTCGTCACGGCGCGCTATATCCGCGGTTATATCGAATCCGCGCAGCGTTTCCCCGAGGTGCCGCGCCTGACTGCGCGGCAGATCGAAGCGCTCGATCTCTTCGACGCCATCGCCAACGAGGACGGCATGGCGCTCTCGTTCCAGATGGAGCCGGGGGACTTTCAGCTGCTGAACAATTTTTGCGTGCTGCACGCGCGTACCAACTTCGAGGACTTCCCGGAGCCGGAACGCCGCCGGCACCTGCTGCGGCTCTGGCTCGCGGCGCCCAACAGCCGCGATTTGCCCCCCTGCTTCGAAAAGCGTTTCGGCACCTGCAAGGGCGGCGAAGTGCGCGGCGGCATCCCGCCGAGCAGTGTGACGGTCGGCAAAGCCGAAAAGTTTCGGCTCGAGAGAGTATAGGCGAACTCGGTCGGCGCCGGCCGTTCCGCCGGACGATCGCGTGCTTGGCAGCACGAAATCGCGGGAGCGGATGCAGAATTTGATGACTGAGAGATTCAGCGATTGAGGGATTGGGTGATTGAGCAATTGAGTAACTTGATAACCGAATCACCCAATCGCTGAATCGCCGCTTTTTCACCCATTACCCATCACCCATGACCCATTACCCGTTTGCTCGCCGGTCTATAATGTCTCATGGGTCTGAAGATCAAGCCTGCCGCCGCCGGCGAATACCTGGAGGTCGTCGCTGACGCCGAAGTCGTCACCGCGAGCTTTCTGTACGAGATCATCGACGCGCTCGGGGATTACCTCGCCAAGAGGCCGGACCGCTACGTCAGGATCCTGCTGACCGTCACCGCGCCCAGGGCCGACCTGAGCATCACGGAAAGCTATCAGGCGTGGCAGCGGGCATCCCAGAAAGGCATCTGGCACACCCAAATCGCCTACGTAATGGATGGCCGCCCTCTGAGCTCGCTCGCGAAATTCGTGGAAGCGATCGCCGAGAACCGGCACATCCTGCTGCGGTTCTTCGAGCACCGGGACGCCGCGCTCGAATGGCTCACCGTTTCGACCTCGGGGACCGGCCGCGTCGCTTAGCCGTAACCGAGCGATTGAGTGATTGAGTAATTGGGTGATTGAGTAACTTAGAACGGGTCTCAAAAAACTGAAAAAGCATGTAACCGCAGATCAACGCCGATCAACGCCGATGTAATGGGTAATGACTGATGAGCGATGGGCGACGAGTTAAGAGTGAAATTACCCATTCCCCGTTCCCCGTTACCGGTTCACTCGTTTTCGACCTTATCTGCGTGCATCCGCGTTCATCGGCGGTTGCTTGAGATTTTTGAGATAGCTTCTTAATCACTGAATCACTGAATCGCTGCTGCTTCCCCCTGCCGCCTTTTCGGCAAACACGCAGTACTCGCACTCGCCGGTATACGGCGGCGGCTCGGCAGCGCTCAGCGTGCGCCGGATCGCGGTGAGCGTTGCCTCGATCCAGCCATCGTCGCCGTCGTACGGCAAGAGCTTGATCGTGAATTCCAGCCGCCCCTCGAATGCTGGCAGATCGCGCCGCCCGTTGCAGTAGACGAACCAGCCCCGGCGCGCCACCGCCAGCCCCTGCCGCCGCAGCAGCCACTGGTAGAACTCCATCTGGCGCTTGTAGGAGATCTGCCAGTCCGCGTCGAGCGACACCTCGGCGGTTTTCGAAGTGGCTTTGTAATCCACGACGATGAGCTCGCCCGTCGCGAGGTCGCGCCACAGATCGTCGATCGCGCCGTACAGCTCGAAATTGGACTGCTCGTGCACGGTGCGCACGCCGCGGAAGTTGTTGCGCCAGTCCTCGAGCTGAGGATGCGCGTGCGGCACCGCATTGAGGCCCGCCGCGGTCATCAGCGGATGAGACCGGCCCTGCACTCGATAGCTGTCGAATTCGGTCTTGAGCAGCGCGTCGACTGCGGAGTTAAGGTTGAACGGAAAACCCGCCGGACGCGCGATGCCGAGCCGGCGATCCAGATAAAAACAGCGCGGGCAATTCTGAAACAGCTCGACCTTCGTGCGGCTGAGCGCGAACGGCTTCTCGGAACCGGGATCGAAGAGTTTCTTGGCGGCCATCTGAATGCTTTTCGTTTGCGCCGATTGAGCAGGGAGCCGGCCTCAAGCTTACACCGATTGCCGGTGATTTCATGATGGCGCACTGGCGTCGAAGCAACGAGGCGCCGGGCGCCGTCCCCGAATTTCCTCTTTATGCAACTAACCAGGCCCGACCTCGTTGTTCGTTTAAGTCGTAAGATCGCTCCGATGACGACGTCTATTCCTGCGTGATATAGTGGCCCGGCGCGTCATCCCTCTCTTGCGCCCCGGCACATTGAGCGCGCTGCCAAGGCGCCACTCGGGGACTTTTCGGAAGAACATGTCCATGAACCCTGTTGCGAAAACCCTGGTGCTCGCCGCGCTGCTTTTCCCGTGGGTCGGGACGGCTTCAGGACAGACGTATCCTTCGCGTGCCGTGCGAGTGATCGTGCCGTATCCGCCCGGTGGCGGCGCTGATTTTGTCACGCGTGTGTTCGGCAAGGCGCTGAGCGAAGCGCTGGGCCAGCAGTTCGTCGTCGACAACCGCGCCGGCGCGAACGGAAATATCGGCGCGGAGCTCGCGGCGAAGTCGGCGCCGAACGGCTATACGTTGCTGGGTGTCGCGAACACCACCGTGACCATCAACCCGGGCCTGTACCGCCAGATGCCGATCGACATGCTGCGCGACCTGGCGCCGGTCGGTATTTTCGCCGGTCAGCCAAACGTGTTGATCGTGCATCCGTCCCTGCCGGCAAAGACCGTCAAGGAACTGGTGGCGCTTGCGCAGGCGCGCCCGGGCCAGCTCAATTACGCGTCTGCGGGCACGGGCTCTTCGTCGCATATCGCGGCGGAGTTGTTCCGCATGGTCGCAAAAATCAGGATCGTGCACGTGCCCTACAAGGGAAACGGCCCCGCCATGGCCGATGTGCTCGGCGGGCAGGTGCCGATGATGTTCAACAATCTGGCGCCCTCCGTTTCGCAGGTGAAGGCCGGCAAGCTGCGCGCACTCGCGGTCACCGGCGAGCAGCGGTCGTCCGCCGCGCCGGACGTGCCGACGATGGCCGAAGCGGGTTACCCGGGGGTCGAGTTCATGCTGTGGGTAGGCTTGCTCGCGCCGGCCGGGACGCCCCCGGACATCATCGCAAAACTCAATGCGGAGACGGTCAAGGCAGCCCAGCTGCGGGAAGTGCGCGAGCGCCTCTCCGCGGAAGGCGCCGAGCCTTACTCGACGAGCCCGGCCCGGATGGCGGAGATCATGCGCGACGAGACAGCCAGGTGGGCCAAAGTCATCAAGGCGGCGAACATCGTCCTCGAATGAGCGCGTCTCGCGCGCACGACGAGGCGGCGTCACGGCAAGTCAAATCAACCTGAGAGGAATCGACGATGCTCAAGCGTCACTACATCACGCCTGAAAATACCTACAAGGTCGGCGGCAACAAGCAGGTTATTTACACGCCGGTAGTGGTGGTGGAAGACGTCACCCACACGCATGTCTATCTCGCCGGACGCACCTCGCGCACGCTCGCCGGCGACGTGGCGTGCAAAGGCGACATGCGCGGCCAGATCCGGGAAGTGTGCATTGCGATTCAGATTGCACTCGAGTCCGTCGGGGCAACGATGGCGGACATTACGCGAACGGTCACCTACACGACGGATATGAAGGCGTATTTCGCGGCCATCGACGAGCGGTTCAAATACTTCAAGGGTCCTTTGCCGACCAGCACGCTGATCGGCGTGGCGTGCCTTGCGATGCCGGACATGCTGGTCGAGATCGAGGCGGAGGCGATCATCGAGACGGAACGCCTACGGCTGCCGAAGAAATAGGCGTCGCCTCGGAATAGAGCCGGTTTACAGTCAACCCCTCTCGGCCGTGCCGCGGACCGGCGTTCAGCGGTTAGCGTATCTGCCATCTCGCGTCCTGACAATTACCAGGCCGGGAGATTTTTCGCCAAACCTCCAACAGGGAGAGAAGAATGTTTGAACGCCATTACATCACGCCGAAAAATACTTATGTAACGGGCGGCAACAACAAAGTACTTTATACGCCCGTCGTGGTGGTACGCACCAGCGAAATTGCGCATGTCTATGTATCCGGAAGGACAGCCCGATTGCCAAGCGGGGAGGTAGCCGGCAAAGGGGACATGCGGGCGCAAATCCGGTTGGTATGTGAAAATATCCGCATTGCGCTGGAATCGGTCGGCGCCGGATTTTCCGATGTCGTACGGACGACGACTTACACCACGAATATCGACGAGTATTACCGGTGTTCCGACGAGCGGTTCAACTTTTTCAAGCCTCCGTTGCCTACCAGCACCCTCCTCGGTGTCGCCCGTCTGGGCACGCCTGACATGCTGGTGGAGATCGAAGTAGAGGTTCTTATGGAGCCCGAGCGGTTACGCCTGGCGAAGAACTAAGCGCCAACAGGGAGGCACAGAGCAATGGCATTCTATCGGCTAGGAAATCTGGAGCGTATCGGCGTCGCCGGAAGTGACAGCGAACAACGACCCGCGATCCGCGGGGAGCGTCTCGAGCTGGGTTACTATCGCTATCCTCCCGGCACGAAAAAGCATTCTCACAGTCATCCCGAGGAGCAGATCGTGGCGGTGATCAAGGGGAAACTCGGCTACTGTGTTGCCGGCGAATCGAAGATCCTCGGTCCGGGAGAGGCGGTCTGCATTCCCGCCAACGTCGAGCACAATAACTGGTCTCTCGACGAGGAGGTCGAGTTCATCAGCTGTAAGAATTTGCTCTGACGCATTCCATTTCCGATAGTCCGAGTTGCCGGCGTTTACGCCTGGAATTGGATAGGGTTTCATTCGCCTCCCGATTGCTGCCGGTTCTGGATCCGGCGCGGATGAAAAATTTCTCGGGTTTGGCGTTGGCTGGGTTTGTTCGTGAAGTCAAGCGGGCTTCACCCGATGGACAATGCACTGCAACTCACGCAAACTATGCATGGCTGGTTGCGGTGGGCGGCCTTCGTTCATACCGCGGGTCTTCCCAACGGAACGGAAGGGATCCAACTCAATGACCGGATTGCTTCGCATTGTCGCTCTCGCTGTGCTTGCTGCAGTGTGGGGGCTGCCCTTCGCACAGACCTACCCGTCCAAGCCGATCCGTTTGATCATCGATTTTCCGGCGGGCGGGCCTTCCGATACGCTGGCCCGCGTTGTCGGGCAAAAACTGACCGAATCGTTGGGACAGCCCGTGGTCTACGATAATCGTCCCGGGGCGAATGGCGTAATCGCGTACAGTCTCGCAGCCAAAGCGCCCGCCGACGGTTACACGCTCGTAATACTCAGCACGCCATTCCCCTTGAACGCCGCGCTTCAGAGAAAGCTTGCTTACGACACGATGGAGAGTTTCTCGCCGATCTCCCTCATTGCCAATTATCCCAATCTGCTGGTCGTGCATCCGTCGGTTCCGGCGCACTCGGTGCGGGAATTCATTGCCCATGCCAAATCGAAGGCAGGGGCCCTGACTTACGCTTCCTCCGGCAGTGGCAGCGTGCAGCATCTGGCCATGGAGCTATTTCGTCGATTGGCGGGCTTCGAAGCGGTTCACGTGCCCTATACCGGAAGCGCGCCGGCACTGATCGATCTGGTTGGCGGACACGTCCAGGCGAGTATCACGACTCTCCCGACTGCCATGCCGTACGTGAGCAATGGCCGGCTTCGCTTGCTGGGCGTTCTCAGCGCAACGCGCGTGAGCCAGCTACCGGACGTTCCTACGCTTGTCGAGTCGGGTGTTGCTGTCATTGCGACAGGCTGGGGTGGCGTGGGCGCGCCGGCGGGTGTTCCCAGGCAGATTGTAAGGCGTCTTAATGAGGAAATCGTCCGCATCGTGAACCTCCCGGACGTGCGGGACCGTCTCGTGACGATCGGGGGCGAGCCGCGGCATAGCTCGCCTGAGGAGTTCCGCCGGTTTATCGGCAGCGAGATGAAGCGATGGGGGCCGGTGATTCGCGAATCCGGTGCAAGTGTGCAAAACTGAATTCTGCGATGGCCAATCGCCGTTCAAGCCGCCCACCGTATTATCGAAAGTACCCCGATAGTTTCAACACCATGCAGGGCTGACCACGTGTTCGCGGGTGACGCGTGGCGGGAAAAAGGGGCCAGGCTGGCCCCTTTGATTACGCTCTTCGGTTCCTCCCGCCATCCCGGCTGTTGTGCCTCCCGCTTTAATGTAATACAATTACATGGTTCATGTATTACACCAAGGACGGTCATGACTCTCACGGTTCGCCTGCCTGACAAGCTCGAACAGCAACTTGCCGAGTATTGCACGACCTATCGCGTCAGCCGCAGCGAGGCGGTCAAGCGCGCGCTCCAGGATTTGCTCAAGCCGCCGGCCCCCGATCAGTCCAGGCTCGATCATCCGTTCATCGGCTGCGACAAGGGTGACGGCGCGGATCTGTCCGGCAACATCAAGCGACTGCTGCGCGAACGCTTTCGCAAAAACCGCCGATGAGAACGGTTCTGGCCGACAGCGGCTTTATCGTCGCACTCGGCATTCGGCGCGATCCCCGGCATCAGGCTGCGAAAACTTTTCTCACCGGTTACAAGGGCGAGATCATCATGCCGGGTCCGGTGGTGGTCGAGTCGTGTTATTTTCTGTCCATCGCTGGCAAGATCAGGCTCCTCGATTGGATCGCCAAGGGCGGGGCGAAGCTTGCCGAACTGCCTTCCCTGGCCTACGCTGATATCGGCGCGATCATTGCCCGCTACGCCGACCTCGAACCCGATTTCACCGATGCGGCCATTGTCTGGCTTGCCGATAAGACGGCTTGCCGCGCCATCCTCACGGTGGACACGCGCGATTTCAGCATCTATCGTCTCAAGGGCGGCAAGCGCTTCGAAGTCGTGAAGTGGTTTGACTAGGCGCTCTCCCGCCCTCGCGCTCTCCCGGCCTATTCAGCGTGAGATCGTGAAATCGGGAGATCGGAAGTGGGGTTTGGTCGTTTGCTGATCGCTGATCGCTGACCGCTGAATGCTGACCGCTGAATGCTGACCGCTGAATGCTGACCGCTGAATGCTGATCGCTGAATGCTGACCGCTGAATGCTGACCGCTGAATGCTGACCGCTGATTTTTCCCCTTCGCTCCTTCACTCCTTCACTCCTCATCCTTGCCCTTTTCCCGCTCACGCCTCACGCCCTTCAATAATCGATCGAGCGATTGAGCGATTGAGTAACTGAATCACCGCTTCTTCCGCCTCACGCCTAACGCCTAACGCTTCACGGCGAAGCTCGCCTCACGCCTCACGTAAAGATACCGGGCTCCGTCCCCGTATTTCCTTCGGGCTATGGAACCAACTTCAGCCTGGGCTCGACCTGCGCGATCCGCTCGTAGTCGCGGTCGCTGTGCAACAGCGTTGCGCCGTATTCAAGCGCGATCTGCGCCACCAGGCAATCTATGGTGCTGCGCACGGTGACGCCGGCAGCCCGGCAACGACGATAAAGGTCGGCGGCGGCCTCATAAGTTCGCACCCCATGCCGCGGATACAGCAACAATTGCTTCCGCAGATTTGCCGCGACCTTGCGCGCGGTAGCAGGTTCCCGGATGCCCTGCATTACCTCCAGGTAGATGAGTTCAGTGAGCGCGCAGGGTTGCCGCTTATCGAGCTGCTCGCGAAAATACGTAACCGCTCGCGTCGTGCGCGGTGCAAGAAAGTCTATCCAGACGGAAGTATCAACGAGCAGCACTACCTGCCCGCGCGCAGCTTCTTGTAATCGTAGGCCGGATCGAGCCCGCCGATGCCGTAAATCTTCCGCACGTCAGGCCGCGAGCGGACCCGCACGAATGCGTCCAACGCAACGTGGACCGCTTCACGCTTGGTCTTCACGTTAGCAAGCTTCATAACTCTCGAAACGAGCTTTTCATCGAGCACGATATTGGTACGCATGGGGCCTCAATGTGTATGCGATGTGTATGCGTGGAGGATTATACCGTCCCGGCGCTGGCGGGTCTAGTGCCCCGGCAGAGGCCGCTACCGCTGGGTGATTGAACAATTGAGCGATTAGGCGATTGAGCAATTGAGTGATTAAGCGATTGAGCGACTTAGTAATTGAATCACTTAATCACCCAATCACTGAATCGCCGCTCTTTCATTGAGCGATTGAGTAACTGAATCACCGCTTCTTCCGCCTCACTCAACTCGCAACCCACAACTCGCAACTCGAAACTTGAACTCATCCCTCCCGCCTTCCGGGATTTGTGTTACAATGTATTCCGATCGTAATACATTGCCCGGGGTTAACAATGAGCGACATCATCAACGCACGCATTCCGCCGCGGATCGAGCAGAAGCTCGCGGATTATTGCGCCAAGCGCGGGGTCACGCGCACCCAGGCGGTGACGCGCGCGCTCGACCATTATCTCGACGGCGAAGCGGGCGGCGTGAGCCCCTATTCGCTGGCGGCGGACCTGATCCCGCAGCGGGGTGTGAAGGACCTGCAATCGGGCAAGGTGCGGGAGCTCGCGCGCAAGGCATTCCGTGGCTCGCGCGCTCGTTGATACCGGCGCGATTGTCGCGCTGATCAACCGCGACGACCGCTATCATCGCGCGGCGGTCGATTGGTTTCAGCGCTTTCGCGGCCAGTTGCTGACCACCGAGGCGGTGATCACGGAGACCGCTTACGTGCTTGCCGCGAGCCCCGCCCATCAACGCGCGGCGCTCGTCTGGTTCGATCGCGCGTGCGCGGCGGAGCTGCTGCGGGTCGAGCCGGTAGCGGATTACGCGGTTCTCGCCCGCATCATCGCCCAGTACGCAAGCCTGCCTTGCGACTACGCCGATGCTACGCTCATCGCGCTCGCCGAGCGCACCGGCGTGACGGCAATCGCGACCATCGATCAGCGGGATTTTTCGGTGTACCGCTTGCGCGGCCGCAAGCGCTTTCGAATCCTGCTCGGCGGCTGAATCAGCCTCACGCTCGTCTCGCTTTTTCCCAAGGGCAGCCCTTGCTTCTGCGATTGAGCAATTGAGCAATTGAGTGATTAGGCGATTGAGCGATTGAGTAACTGAATCACCGTTTCTTCCGCCTCACGCCTAACGCCTAACGCTTCACGGCGAAGCTCGCCTCACGCCTCACGAAAACAAACCGGGCTCCGTCCCCGTATTTCCGCGATCGTGGTTGGTGTGCGTTGCGTGGACTTTCCGGGATGTGCTACCATTGTGTCCTCATTTTTATAAATGGGGTCACATTTATGGAAGCCAGTATCCGCCAGCTCAAAGCGAACCTCAGCGCCTACATCAAGAAGGCGGCGGCGGGCGAAGCCGTAACCGTGAGCGTGCATAACCGCCCAGTCGCGCGCATCGTGCCGCTCAAGGTCAGCGCGCTGCGCTCCAGGTTGGCAGCGCTCCCCGGGGTGCAGTGGAACGGCGGCAAGCCCGCCGGGCTGCCGAAGGGCGAGACCATGCGCAAAGGCGTGTCGCTCTCGGCGTGGGTCAAACAGGACCGCCGTTGATCCTGTACCTGGATACCTCCGCCCTGGTCAAGCTCTACGTGCGCGAACCGGGTTCGGCGGCGCTGCGTACGCACGCGGCTAAGGCGGGGGCATTGGCAACCTCAGTGGTCGCCTACGCCGAAACCCGCGCGGCGTTCGCCCGCTTAAAACAAAGCGGGGTCAGCAGCGTCGCCAGGCACCAGCAGCGCGTGCAGCAACTCGAACGGGACTGGGAGGCACTGCTGAGGGTGGAACTGGCTCCGGATATGCTGCGCAGCGCCGGCGATCTGGCTGAAATTTACGGCCTGCGCGGATTCGATTCGATCCACCTCGCCAGCGCCCTGTGGCTGAAAGCTCGCGTCTCGGAATCGGTTGACTTCGCCGTCTTCGATCGACGGCTCGGGGCCGCCGCGTCCAAGGCCGGCCTGACCGTCGTGCCGTGAAGGAATTCGCTTCCCCTTCCCCCTTCACTGCGAAGCACCACCCTTCACGCGCGACGCGCTATTGGTCCCCGGGGGCAGCCCTTGCTTCTGTGATTGAGTAATTGAGCAATTGAGTGATTAAGCGATTGAGCGACTTAGTAATTGAATCACCGCTTCTTCCGCCTCACGCCTCACGCCTCACGCCTCACGAAAACAAACCGGGCTCCGTCCCCGTATTTCTTTTTTCGTTGATTGACTCCAGCCCGGATCTGGCGGTATGATTTATTCATACCGTGATCAATGGGGCCGTCATGACTACCGCCGTCAAGAAAACCATCTCCCTTCCCGCCGATCTCGCGCGCGCCGCGGAAGCGCTCGCCCGCGCCGAAGGCAAGACGCTCTCCGCGGTGATCCAGGATGCGCTGCGCCAGTCGCGCATCGAGCGGCGGCTGCAGGAGCTGCGCGGCATCCAGGGCTACTGGAGCCGCAAGGCGCGCGACAAAGGCATCCTCACCGAGCAGGACCTCGAGCGCTATCTGCGCCGGTGAAAGTTGTCTTCGACACCAACGTTCTCGTATCGGCGCTGGTGTTCCCCGGTGGCCGCGGCGAAGCGGCGCTGCACCGCATCCTCGAGGTAAAAGACGAGCTCGTTCTCTCCAAGCCCATACTCGATGAATTGCTCGGCGTCCTGGAGCGCAAATTCGCGCGTGATGCCGAGGAGCTCTCGCATGCCGCCTTGTTTCTCTCGGAACTGGGCGTAACCGTCAAGCCGCGGCAACGGCTTCGAATCGTGAAGGATGAGCCGGACAACCGCATTCTCGAATGCGCTATCGCCGGCCACGCGCATGTCATCGTCACCGGTGACCGCGCGCTGCTGGCGCTCGGCGAATACCGCGGCGTGCGCGTCGTCAGCCTGCGCGATTACCTGGAAACCTGAATGGCGGAGGCGTAAGTAGTGAGATCGGAGGTGGAAGTTTTTCCCCTCGCGCCCTCCCGGTTTCATGTGCCTTTATGCAATTAGCCAAGCCTGACCCCGTTGTTCTCCGTTGTTCTCGTTCATGCTTGATTTCCGGGGGGCAGCCCCGGGGCTGGTTACCTTCTCTTGATCGGCCAAGAGAAGGTAACCGAAGAGAAGGCCGCCTGTATGGCTCACACTCATAGGTAACAAAGGAGTTCAAAGACATAGGTAACAGTTTTTATCCTGCATGGGCAACCAAAGGAGAAGCCCATGCCTTGGAAGGACCTGAAGCCTATGGACGAACGAGTGCTGTTTGTAGCAGAT
>JBGPFE010000067.1:0-16731 GCA_041483135.1 Gammaproteobacteria bacterium
ACAAATCTTGAGTCTCACCATGTTCGAGCGTACTCCATTGCATCAGCTACTTATGCTTGCACCACCTGAGCCAGATCCGCACGAACACGCTAATCAGCTAAATCTATTCAGGTTTTAACCGGACGCTACTGAGTGATGAGTGATGAGTGATGAGTGATGAGTGATGAGTGATGAGTGATGAGTGATGAGTGTTTGACCCATTACCCATTACCGGTTCACTGGTTTTTCGCCGCTTGCTGCGCATCGGCACAGGCAGTCGCCTTGAGTTGCGCCGCAGGGAATTCCGTCTTCAGCCCGGCAATTTTTGCCGCCATCGCATTGCCCGGGTCGCGGATCACAAACGTGCTGCTTGTCGCGCCGCGCGGCCCGGCCACCGCCGAGCGCACGCCTTTTTGCCTGAGTTGCGCGAGAGAATTGTTCGCCTCCTCCCCCGTCTTGAACTCGCCGAGCGCAATCGCGAACCGCCACTGGCTCGCGTCCTGCACGACGGAATACTCGCCGATACCAAGCGCTTTCAACTCCCCCGCTTTCCTGTCGGCATCGGCCCTGGTCTTGAGCGGCGGGATATAAACCCAATAACCTTCGCTGCTTTCGCGTTGCGACACCTTGTCGCCAAGCTCGAACCTGGCGAGCGCGGCCTGGGCGCGCGGGGTGTCGTCCGCCGCGAAACTGCCCCACTCGAGACACACGAGCGCGGGCAACGCCGGCGGCGCGGCGGCCTTGTCCTTGCGCTCCGTGGGCGGCGGCGCTCCCGGCTTCAGCAATTTCATTTTTTCCGGGCTGATTTGCAGCAGAGCGACCTGCGCGTCGGCGCCGGCACGGCTTTCCGCATAGCGGATATAGCCGAACGCCGCGACGTTGGCCAGCAGCAATATCAGGAACAGCAATCTCATAAGTTATGTCGGCCGCAACCGGACCCCGTGAGTCGGTTGAACGGACGCAGGCGAAGATCCGTTCATCATTTTTTCTCGAGGGCGATAGTCAGCAACCCTTCGAGTACCAGATTATCTACGACCTTGACCGCCAGGTTAAGATGCGGCTCGATCAGCGCCGCGCCGCCGCCGCTCAATACGCACAACGGTGCCGCCGCTGCGGTTTCCTCGAGAAAGCGCGCCATGCGCTCGATCGCGCCGCATAGCGCGTTGATCGCGCCGCTCATGATCGCATCGCCGGTCGTAATGGGGAAAAAACTGAACTTGCCCGGCCGCGCCTTGAGCGTGGCGGTGTTGTCGGCAAGCGCCATGCGCATCAGCCCCGCGCCGGGCACTATCAGCCCGCCGATAAACACGCCGTCGCCGGACAGCGCATCGACGGTCAGCGCGGTGCCGGCATTGACGACTACCAGCGGCCCGCCGCAGAGCCGGCGTGCGCCGATCAGCGCCGCCCAGCGGTCGCAGCCGAGCTGCGCCGGGTTGTCGTAGCTGTTCCTGACGCCGCACTGAGCGCGCTTGCTCTTGATCCAGCGCGGCGCGGGCGTGGCAGGCAGTGCACGCCGGATTTTTTCGCGCAGCGCAACACCGGCCACATTCGCCACCACGATCGCCCGCGGCGCCGGCAGACCGGCAAGCGTGGCTTTAAGCCTGGCCGCGTGCGCGGTATCGACCGATGATTGCCTGAGCCATTGCGTGCCGTCGTGCGCACCCCACTTGATGCGCGTGTTGCCGGCGTCGATCGCAAGCACGTTCATGCTCAAGCCGCCGCCCCGACCCGCCGCAAACTGACGTCTCCGCTGTGAAAACGCCGCGGTCCGGTTTTCGTCGCAAGCAGCAACGCGCCGTCGTCGGCCACGCCTTCGGCCGTGCCGCTCACCACGCCGCCGTCGGGAAGCGCGAGCCGGACCGCCTTGCGCTGGTAAACATGGTGGCGCTGCCATTCGTCGCGCAGCGGGCTGAAACCGTCGCGTGCGAACGCGTCCAGCACGCGCTCGAGTTCGATCAGCAGCAGCGCCAGCACGCGATTGCGGTCGGGCGCCGTACCGCACGCGGCCGCAAGATCGGCCACCGGCTGGTCAATGCGGTCGCGCAACGCGTCGGGCAACCGGCAATTGAGCCCGATGCCGATCACTGCCGCGCTCGGTCCCAGCGTATCACCCTGCATTTCAATCAGGATGCCGGCGAGCTTGCGGCCGTCCCACAGCACATCGTTCGGCCATTTCAGACCGGCGTTATCGACGCCGAGCACCGCGAGCGCTCGCGCCACCGCGACGCCGATAGCGAGGCTCAAGCCGGCGAGAAAACCCGCGCCCTGCTGAAAACGCCACAATACCGAAAACGTGAGCGCGGCACCGGGCATCGAATGCCAGACGCGGCCGTGCCGGCCGCGCCCGTGGCTCTGCCACTCGGCCGCGATCACGCTGCCTGCCGGCGCGCCCTCCGCCGCGCGCTGCATGAGCAGCGTGTTGGTCGACTCGGCGCTGTCGAGCACCTCGAGCGCGAAGCGCGCCGAGCGTGCACCGAGCTCGCGCTCGATCCGTGCGCGGTCGAGCAGCGCCAGCGGCACGGCCAGGCGGTAACCGCGGCCGCGCACCCTATGGATGCCGATCCCCACGGCGTCGAGCCCGCGCAGCGCGTACCAGATCGCGCCGCGCGACACGCCGAGCGTCGTCGCGAGGTCCTGCCCGGAACGGAATTCACCGTCGGCAAGCAGGCTCAAGGTCTTGTGGGTTAAAGCTTTCATACCGGTCGTATAGAATAGACGATAAACACGAACCGGAGGAAATTCCGCTTGGCCCAGCGCCCCCCGCGCAGGAAACCACCGGCGCGCAAACCGCGGCGCGCAGCGGCGCCGGCCGCCGGCAAAATCAGCGCGCCGCGCGGCAGCCTACGCCACGACGAGGAATTCCTCGTTACGCTGTTCAACGTCGCGCGCATCGGTATCTGTCTCACCGACGAAAACGGATTCTTCGTGCGCGTCAATCCGGCGTTTTGCGAGCTGTTCGGCCAGCGTGCCGCGGAGCTGATCCGCACGCCCGGCGCATCGCGGGCGCGGCCATTTCTCGATTTCGTGTATCCCGACGATCGCGCGCTGGTGCTCGACAATCACCGCAAACGCATCCGCGGCGAGCCGGTCACGGCTTATTACCCGTTTCGCATCATCGACAAGGCGGGACGTGTGCGCTGGCTCGAAATCAGCGCGGAATTGATGAAATGGGAAGGCCGGCGCACCACGGTGAGTTTCCTGCTCGATGTCACCGAGCGACGCGCGCTGCAACACGATCTGCAGCAAAGCCTCGTCGAGCGTGAAGCGATACTCAACAACTCGCTGGTCGGCATCGCGTTCGTCGCCGCCGACAACCGCATCAAGTGGAGCAACCGCACCTTCGAGCAGCTCTACGGTTACGGCAAGGGCGAGCTCGCCGGCCGTCACGCCGAATTCGCCTACCCGTCGCGCGAAGCCTACTACGAGCTGGGACGCGCCGCGGCGGCGGTCATCAAGGCCGGCGGCATCTTCGAGCAGGAAGTCGAGATGCAACGCAAGGACGGCGCGCGCTTTTCGGCGTTCGTATCGGGCAAGGCGATCGATCCGGCCGATCTCTCCCGGGGCGCGGTGTGGGTGGTGCGCGACATCACGCCGCGCAAGAAACTCGAAAACGAATTGAACCGCTCGCTGCTCGAGCGCGAGGCCATCCTGCACAGCACGCTGGTCGGCATCACCTTCGCGGTCGACCGGCGCCTGCTGTGGGTAAACGACACGTTCGCGCGCATGCTGGGATACGAGCGCGGCGAGCTGATCGGCCAGCTGTCGCTCGTCCATTTCCCGGACCAGGAAAGTTTCGACGCCTTCGGCGACGCCGCCTATCCGGCACTCGCCTCGGGCCGGCCGTACGTGACCGAGCAGCAGATGAAGCGCAAGGACGGTTCGCTGATCTGGTGCCAGCTTTACGGCAACGCCCTCGACCCCGCTGACCTCGCCCGCGGCTCGATCTGGACCAACATCGACATCACCGAGCGCAAACGCGCCGAGGGGGAAATCCGGCGCGCGCTGGAGAAAGAGCGCGAGTTGAACGAATTAAAATCGCGCTTCGTCGCGATGACATCGCACGAGTTCCGCACGCCGCTCGCGACCATCCTGTCGTCGGCCGAGCTGCTGGAGCACTACAGCGCCAGGTTGCCGGCGGAAGAGAAGCAAGAGATGTTCGACAGCATCCGCGCCGGCGTCGAGCGCATGGCGAAGATGCTCGACGACGTGCTGATGATCGGCCGCGTCGAGGCGCAGATGATCGAGTTCAATCCGGCGCCGCTCAACCTGGCGGCGTTCTGCCAGCAACTGGCAGACGAAATGCAGCGCTCGCTCACCGCCGGCCACGCCATCGATTTCGCATTCGACGGCAGGCGCAACGACGTCAACATGGATGAGAAGCTGCTGCGCCACGTGCTCGGCAATCTGCTGTCGAACGCGGTCAAATATTCGCCGCAGGGCGGCACGGTCGGGTTCCGCGTGCGCCTCCGGAACGGCATTGCCGAATTCGAGGTCACCGACCAGGGCATCGGCATCCCGCCCGAGGACCGGTCGCGGCTGTTCGAGAGTTTTCACCGTGCGCGCAATGTCGGTAGCATCGCGGGCACCGGGCTCGGTTTGGCTATCGTCAAGAAATCGGTAGACTTGCAACGCGGCAGCATCGAGTTCGCGAGCCAGGTCGGCAAAGGCACGCGCTTTACCGTGTCGATACCGGTTTATTAACCCATGGCCAAAATTCTGGTGATCGAGGACGAAGGACCGATCCGCAACAACCTGGAACGGCTGCTGCGCGCTGAAGGCTACGCGGTCGTCACCGCTGAAAACGGCGTGCTCGGCGTGCGCGCGGCGGCACGCGAGCGGCCGGACCTGGTGCTGTGCGACGTGCTGATGCCCGAAATGGACGGCTACGGCGTGCTCGCCGCGCTGCGCCAATCCGTGGAGACCGCGCGCATCCCGTTCATTTTCCTGACCGCCAGCGCCGACCGTGCCGACCGGCGGCTCGCGCTCGAGCACGGCGCCGACGAATACATCACCAAACCGTTTAAACTGCAGGACGTGCTGGCCGCCATCAAACGCAGGCTGTCGGGTGCCGCCGCCGGCGACTGAAGGGAGACACGCGCATGCCGAAAATACTGGTCATCGAAGACGAGGCGCAGTTGCGCACCAACATTGCGCGCCTGCTCAAGGCCGAGGGCTTCGAGGTGATCGAAGCCGGCAACGGCAAGGCCGGAGTCGATCTCGCGTGCAGGGATCTGCCCGACCTCATCATCTGCGACATCACCATGCCCGAGCTCGACGGCTTCGGCACTCTGTTCACGCTGCGCGAAAACGTCATCACCTCGCAGATACCGTTCATTTTCCTGACCGCCAGCACCAAGACCTACGACCGCAAATGGGGTCTCGAGCTCGGCGCGAGCGATTACATCACCAAGCCGTTCTCGCTGAACGACCTGCTCGCCGCGGTCAAGAAGCGTCTCCAGCAGTAATGCAACGCGCGGTTCCGGGCGCCCAAGTATTCAGTTGCGCTCATATCAACACCAATACGCTGCCGTCACTGCAATGAAACCCCGCGTTCTGCTGACCAACCCGATCGACCCCGCCGCAACCGACGTGTTGTGCGTGCACGCCGAGGTCACGATTGCGCCCGACATTCAGCCGGCAACGCTTTATCGCGCAATAACGGATGCCGATTTCGTGATCGTGCGCGCGTTCCTGCCACCCGATATCTTCGATCATGCACCGCGGTTGCGCGCGGTTATCCGCAACGGCGTCGGGGTCGACCTGATTCCGATGACGGAAGCCAACCGGCACGCGCTGCCGGTCGCCAACGCACCGGGCGCCAACGCGCGCTCGGTAGCGGAATATGTCGTCGCCCAGATGCTTGCGTTCTCCCACCGGCTGCCGCACATCACCAATACGTTTCGCGCGCGCGGCTGGGATGACGCCAAGAAAATCGGCGAGCGGGATGCCGGTGAAATCAGCGGCAAGACGCTCGGCGTTATCGGCCTGGGCAGCATCGGCTCCGATGTTGCCTCAATTTGCCACCAATCGTTCGGCATGCATGTGCTCGGCCACGAGCGGCGGCTCGACCTGTTGCCTGCCTGCGTGTGCGGCGTCACGCTTCCCGAGTTGTTTGCGCGGGCGGATTTCATCGTCGTCGCCTGCCCGCTCACCGAGGCCACGCGCGGCCTGATCAACGCGGCCCTGCTTTCGCAGGTAAAGCCCGGCGCGTTCCTGATCAACATTTCCCGCGGGCTTGTAATCGACGAAGCGGCGTTGATTGCGGCATTGCGCGACGGCCGGCTCGGCGGCGCCGCACTCGACGTCTACGAGCAGCAACCGATCGCGCGCGACCATCCGCTGCTCACGTTCGACAACGTGCTGCCGACGCCGCATCTCGCGGGGCTCACGCACGAAGCGGTCCAGCGAGTAAGCCGCATGGCGGTCGAAGAAACGCTCCGGCTGATGCGCGGCGAACGGCCGGTCAATTTCGTCAATCCTCAAGTGTGGGACGCGGCGCTCGCGCGCTGGCAACAAATCGACACCAGGCATTGAACCAGCGACAGCACCCGGAGGCGGCATGGCCCAGCACGATCCCGAGCTGACAATCGTCGACGTCAAAACGTACCCGACTTCGTTCCCGGTCAAGCCCGAAGACAGCATCAGCCTCGGCATCGGCCGCGTCGTCAAGCGCGAAGCGGTCATCGTCAAAGTGACGACTGCCGGCGGTCTGACCGGCTTTGGCGAATCGCACCATGGGCGCGCGCAAAAGTCTGGTGTGTGAGAAAATCGCGCAACCGCGCAATCGGGACCCCGACCCCGACAAAATATCCCGACGCGCGCCGACCCGAACTCAAGGAGGAAACCGCATGCGTTACACTTCGCGTTGGTTGTTCGTCTGCGCCGCGCTGCTCGTTGGCGGCGCATCGCAAGCCCAAACCCGTCCGGCAGATCCGGCACGGGACTACCCCAACAAGCCGGTGCGCGTATTGGTGCCATACACGCCCGGCGGCATCACCGACGTCGTGACACGCATCGTCTCGCTGGAACTCGCGAAGAGCTTCGGCCAGACATTCGTCGTCGACAACCGCCCCGGCGCCAACAGCATCCTCGCCGTCGACATGGTGTCGAAGGCGGTACCGGATGGCTATACACTCGGCACCGTGATCGCCGCGCACGCGGCGAATCAGACGCTGTACGCGAAGCTGCCGTACGATTCGATCAAAAGCTTCGAGCACGTATCGCTGCTCGGCACCGCGCCGCTGATCGTGTGTGCGGCCAACTCGCTGCCCGCGAACTCGGTGAAAGAACTGGTCGAGCTCGCCAAGGCGAAACCGGGGCAGCTCACGTTCGCTTCGAGCGGCATCGGCGCTGCCGCGCACCTGACCACCGAGCTGCTGATGTCGACGACGGGAATCAAGATGGTGCACGTGCCGTACAAAGGCACCGCGCCCGCGTTGCAGGACCTGATGGGGGGCCAGATCAACGTCATGATGGACGTCCCTTCTTCGATGCTGCCGCACGTGCGCGCCGGCAAGATCAAGGCGCTCGGCATGGCTTCCGAGAAACGCGTGGCGGTCGCGCCCGAGATACCGACGCTGATCGAATCCGGCGTGCAGGTGGTCGGCGGCACCTGGGTCGGCCTGCTCGCGCCGGCGGGCACGCCCAAGCCGGTGGTCGAAAAGCTTGCGCGCGAAGCCGGCGCCGCCTTGCGCCGGCCCGAAATCAAGGACCGCCTGACGCAGCTCGGCATCGAGCCGGTCGGCAGCACGTCGCCTGAATTCACCAAGTTCCTGAAAAACGAAGTCGCGAAGTGGGCGAAGGTGATCAAGGACGCCGGCGTCAAGATCGATCAATAGCCACGCGACGGCCATGCGCCTGCATCGCGGCATCGCGCGTCTCGCGGCAGCTTGCCTTGCCGCACTGGCAAGCGTAGCCGCAGCGCAGAATTATCCGGCCAAGCCGATCCGGATCGTCGTGCCATTTCCGGCGGGCGGCACTTCCGACATCCTGAGCCGGCTCGTTGGCTACAAGCTCACGGAACGCTGGGGCCAGCAGATCGTAATCGAGAACCGGCCCGGCGCGGCAGGCGCGATCGGCGGAGAAGCGGTCGCGCGTGGGCAGCCCGACGGCTATACGCTGCTGTTGTCGGACATCGGCGCGCTTATCATCAGCCAGATGCTCAGTCCGAAACCGGTTTTTGACGTCACGCGCGACTTCGCGCCGGTCACGTTGGTGTCGTACTCGCCGCATTTGCTCTGCGTGCACCCGAGCGTGCCCGCCGCGAGCATCCCCCAGTTGATCGCGCTCGCGAAGCGCCGCCCCGGCGCGCTCAACTATGCGTCCAGCCCCGCGGGCGCGCCGTACCTCGCGGGGCTCATGTTCGCGCACCGCACCGGCATCCGCTGGGCCTACATCACAGGCCGCGGCGGCGCGCAATCCGTGATGGACGTAATGCTGGGGCAAGCCGACGTGCTGTTCAACGGCATGCTCGCGACGCTGCCGCACGTGCAAAGCGGCAAGCTCAAGATGCTCGCTGTATCGAGCGAGAAGCGCATGGCGAGCCTGCCGGACACGCCGACTGTCGCCGAATATCTGCCGGGTTTCGTCACCGGCTCGTGGCAGGGCGTGTTCGCGCCGGCGGGAACGCCACCGGAGATCGTGGCCAGGCTGCATGCCGAGATAGCGCGCATCCTCGCAATACCCGAAATCAGGGAGAAACTCGCGGCACAGGGCGCCGATGCGCTTGCCGCCGCGCCCGCGGAAACCGGCAGGTTTTTACGCGACGAGCGCGACCGCCTGGCGAAACTCATCCGCGAAACCGCTTACAAGCCCGAGTAAAGAAGCGTCGGCAGCCAGGTTATTCGCTCCGCGCGCCACTGACAATCGGCGCGGAAATAAAAAGCCCGCCGGGCGGCGGGCTTGATGTTCGGGTTGTCCCGGCGGCTAGTGCCGTTCCAACTTGATTGGCCTAATGACCACGAAGATCCTTCTGCTGAATATCGTACCTCGATCACGCATCACAGATGGCTCGGAATAGTTGGAACGGCACTAGCTGAAGTATTTGGTCGCCGCCCATACCGCCGCTGCAACGACGACCGTCCACACCACCATATCCAGCAACATTTTCCTTTGGACGGGGTTAAGCGGCTTGCGGCGCTTGATCTTGTCCGTCTCATCCGGCTTCGTGGCCATATGCCAATCCGCAATGATCAGCAGTATTCCGATCGCGACTACAATCATTGCTCCCGTCATGGCTTATCCTCCGAGACCGGTTCTCAAATGGTTTTATAAGTCAAATCCTGGCGGCTTGCAAATATTCATCAACCACCGCGTTAACAACCATCAGACTAAACGCTCGCGGGCTTTTTGTCCGTGAACTAATCCACTCCAGCGGCCGAAAATCGGTATTTAAGTCCGGCGCTGCGGCATCATTTAGAATATGAGTCCTCACTGACCCGGAAGCACCATGTCTGACAGCAACACCAAGCCCGCCGCGCCGCACGTCACGAATTTCATCCGCAACATCGTCGACGCAGACCTCGCCAAGGGCGCGTATGCCTCGCAAACCTGGGGCGGCAGCCCGGGCCCGGCCAAAGTCCACGCCGGCGCGCCGGCCGATCCCGCGAAGATCCGCACGCGCTTTCCGCCCGAGCCCAACGGCTACCTGCACTTCGGCCATGCGAAATCGATCTGCCTCAACTTCGGGCTTGCCCGCGACTACGGCGGCGCGTGTCACATGCGTTTCGACGACACCAATCCTGAGAAGGAAGAGCAGGAGTACGTCGATTCGATCCTCGACGCGGTGCATTGGCTGGGCTTCGACTGGAAATCCTTCGGCGATGACAATCTCTACTACGCGAGCGATTACTTCGACTTCATGTACGAGGCCGCCGAGAACCTGATCAGCGCCGGCCACGCCTATGTCGACCAGCAGAGCGCGGACGAGATGCGCGCCAACCGCGGCACGCTGACCGAGGCCGGCAAGAACAGCGCGTGGCGCGGACGCCCTGCGGCGGAATCGCTCAAATTGCTGCGCGAAATGCGCGACGGCAAACATCCCGACGGCGCGATGGTGCTGCGCGCGAAAATCGACATGGCCTCGCCCAACATCAATCTGCGCGACCCGGCGATCTACCGCATCAAGAGGGCCGCGCATCACCGCACCGGCGACAAATGGTGTATCTACCCGATGTACACCTACGCGCACCCGGTCGAGGACGCGCTCGAGCGCATCACGCATTCGATCTGCACCCTCGAGTTCGAAGACCAGCGCCCGTTCTACGACTGGCTGCTCGAAAGGCTTGCCGAAGGAGGCTTGCTCGCGCGCCCGCTGCCGAAGCAGATCGAATTCGCCCGGCTCAACCTCACGTATGTCGTGCTATCGAAACGCAAGCTGATCCAGCTCGTCGGGGAAAAACACGTCGACGGCTGGGACGATCCGCGCATGCCCACGCTCGTCGGCGCGCGCCGGCGCGGCTACACGCCCGAAGGATTTCGCCGGTTCGCCGACCGCATCGGTGTCGCCAAATCCGATTCGTGGATCGAAATGAGCGTACTCGAGGATTGCATGCGCGAGGACCTGAACGAGCGCGCCGGGCGCCGCATCGCGGTGCTCGACCCGGTCAAGCTCGTGATCGACAATTATCCCGACGGCGGAGAAGAAGAATGTTTCGCGCCGAACCATCCGCAAAAGCCCGATCTCGGCAGGCGCGCAGTACCGTTCTCGAAAGAGCTGTGGATCGAGCGCGAGGATTTCATGGAAACGCCGGCCAAGGGCTACTTCCGTCTCTTCCCCGGCAACAAGGTGCGGCTGCGCTACGGCTTCGTGGTCGAGTGCGCCGGCTGCGAGAAAGACCCACAGGGCAACGTCATCGCGGTGCATTGCAAATACGATCCCGCTACGAAGTCAGGCACGCCGGGTGCGGATAAAGTCAAGGTCAAAGGCAACATCCACTGGGTGAGCGCAAGGCACGCGTACCGGTGCGAGGTGCGGCTCTACGACCGGCTGTTCAAAACACCGCATCCCGGTTCGGGCGACCGCGATTATCTGCAGGACCTCAATCCGGGCTCAAAGAAAATCATCACCGGGCAGCTTGAACCCGCGCTGAAGAACGCGCAGCCCGAAGCATGCTTTCAATTCGAGCGGCACGGATACTTCGTCGCGGACCGCGTCGATTCCAGGCCGGGCGCGCCGGTATTCAACCGCGCGGTGACGCTGCGGGATTCCTGGGGCAAACAGCACGGATAGCCGTTTGGTACGCTGGTGCCGCGTTCTGTAGAATAAGGCGTTCCACACAATTCGAGGAGAGAACCGTGATCAAATCCATTGCCCGGGCTGCCGCCCTGACGCTGCTGTGCCTCGCTGCGCATCCCGCATTCGCGCAGGCGTGGCCGTCGAAACCGATTCGCTACGTCGTGCCGTTTCCGCCCGCCGGCGCAACCGATATTCTCGCGCGCATCGTCGCCGAGAAAATAACACCGCCGCTCGGCCAGCAGGTGGTGGTGGAAAACCGGGCCGGCGCGGCCGGCAATCTCGGCACCGAGCTCGTCGCGCGGAGCGCGCCCGACGGCTATACCGTCCTGATGGCGACCGCGGCGCAGTCGATCAACGAAACGCTCTACACCAAGCTCAGTTTCTCGCTCGCACGCGACTTCGCGCCGATCGCGCTGGTCGCGCACGTGCCGAACATCATGGAAGTGCACCCGTCGGTGCCGGCGAAGACGGTGAAGGAATTCATCGCGCTCGCGAAGGCGCATCCCGGCCAGATCAACTACGCGTCCTCCGGCAGCGGCACCTCGATCCACCTGTCGGCCGAGCTGTTCAAGATCATGACCGGCGTCGATATGGTGCACGTCCCCTATAAAGGCAGCGGACCGGCGCTCACCGACCTGATGGCGGGCCAGGTGTCGGTGATGTTCGACAACCTGCCCTCGTCGATGGCGTTCATCAAGAGCGGGCGGCTGCGTCCGCTTGCGATCACCACCACGACGCGCTACCCGGGACTGCCCGACATCCCGACGGTCGCCGAATCGGGCGTGCCCGGTTATGAGGCGATCGCGTGGTTCGGCATGGTCGGGCCGGCGGCGCTGCCGCGTGACATGGTCACGCGGCTCAATGCCGAGGTCAACCGCGCGGTCAAACTGCCCGACGTGCAGGAGCGCTTCGCGCAGCAGGGCGCGATCCCCGAGCCGATGACGCCGGAGAAATTCGGCACCTTCATTCAGGGCGAAATCGCCAAGTGGGCGAAGGTGGTCAAGGTCTCGGGCGCCAAGGTCGAGTGACCGTGCCGCGAACCCGCGGGATTTTCGCGCATGGAACGCATGGCTGGGCAGGTCCTGCGCTATCGAGCGCGTGGACGGCCGAGGAAGGCAGAAAGGAGCCCCTAGAAAAGGCGTGGTCCCCTTTAATCTAATCGCGATGCAACGCCAGAAAAGACCGGGCACGACGCAAAATAATGCAAGCGCAATTAAGTCGTGATTTAGGGAGAGTGCGGCGATGAAAAGATCGTTCTATGAAAAGCGGTATCACCGGATCCGGCGCACGCGAATCCGTCCGATGTGAAAGTCATAAGTTTCTACTCTTCCGTACTTCCAGTACCTCATTTATCCCCGCGTACTATGCGGCCGGCGCTTGTCAGGAAAAACCTGACACCAATTGTCGGGTGCGCCCTACATCGCTCGTTGCCTTCCTTTCGGTAGACTCTCTGTTACGTCAATTCCAGTCTCGGAAAAAAATATTGGCCTAGGCCAAAAATCATGGTCGGTTCCATCCTAATGTAATTAAAGACGTTTAATCAAATCTATGTTTTGTTAGATTTGCTTTCCGTGTACTGGTTGGTTTCAATGCAGAACAGGCGATGGAGCGGGGATCACAGGAGAAGCCTCAGGGCTTCATGGGCCGCCAAAATCCGAAGCGGTAGTCAATGACAACAGCTTCAGCGGTAACGCGGAAGGAATTATGGTGATTCGACGCTCACTGCAACGCATCCTCGCGCTCATCCTGAGCATATCGCTATTGCCACCGATTGGGCTCGTCCACGCCCAAGCCACGGTTGCGGGTTTTACGCCCGGCAGCTTCAAAGTAAACGAAACGGGAGCTGCGACCTACACGATCCCGATCCAGGCTCCGCCCGGGGTTGCGGGGATGGAACCGAAGCTTTCCCTCAACTACAACAGCCAGGGAGGCAGCGGACTGCTCGGCGTGGGCTGGTTCTTAGGTGGGCTTTCTGCAATTACCCGCTGCCCCCGCACGGTGTCCCAAGACGGAGTGCGGGGAGGGGTTCTGTACGACAGCAACGATCGCTATTGTCTGGATGGGCAGCGGCTGATTGCCGTCTCCGGCACTTACGGGGCCGATGGCACCGAATACCGCACCGAGCGTGACAGTTTTACCAGGATCATCTCTTACAGTACCGCAGGTAACGGCCCGGCCTATTTCAAGGTATGGACCAAGTCGGGACAAATCATGGAGTTCGGGAACGACACACCATATTATTATTCGCGTATCGAGGCTCAGGACAAGAACACCGTTCGCGTTTATGCGCTGAACAAGATCAGCGACACCAAAGGGAACTACCTCACGGTTACATACACCGAGGACAGCACGAATGGGGATTATCGCCCGGCAAGAATTGACTACACGGGCAACACGGCGGCGAGCCTCACCCCGAATTTGTCGGTGCAATTCTTTTATCAGACACGCACGGATGTGACGCCGCTCTATGTTGCGGGTTCGGTGATTAAAACGATGCAGCGGTTGACCGATATCAAGACTTATATCGGGACTACGCTCATCCGCGATTATCAGCTTGCTTATCAAACCAGTCCTGACACAAGCCGTTCGCGCATGACATCGATAACGGAATGCGATGGTAGCGGCGCTTGTTTGCCCGCAACAAGTTTGTCTTGGAGTGCCCCGTCGATGAACTTCGGCACTGATACCAGTTGGGGGACCCGAAGCGCTAACTTCAAGTCCGAAGGTGGCGGCCTTCAACTCTACGACATGAATGGCGACGGTCTGAACGATGTTATCTACGATTCAGATGCAGGAGTCCGCGTCATGCTGGGCACCGGGACCTCATTCGGGACGGATACCAATTGGGGCAACCGCTCGCAAGGCTTCACCACGAGTTCACCGGGCCTGCGCTTCGCGGACGTCAATCGTGATGGCATGATGGATGTAGTTTACGACGGCGGTTCTGGGGTCATGCTCAAGTTGAGCACCGGAACCGGTTTCTCCGCTGAAACAACCTGGGGTACCCGCACCGACAATCTGAACACGAACGACGCGTCGCGGATTCAAGTCGTCGATGTTAACGGGGACAACTATCCGGATCTGGTCTACACCGGGGCAACAGGCGTGCGCGTTCTCATCAACAATGGGACCTCATTGGGCACCGACACGAACTGGGGAACGCGTACGCAGAGTTTCAACTCTAATGGCGGTGGCTCCAAGGTAGTGGACGTGAACGGCGACGGCTTCCCGGATTTCGTTTACGACAGCACCAACGGAATGCGAGTGCTGCTGAACAACGGCGGTACTGGATTCGGAACGGATACCTTCTGGGGCGATCGAACGGATAGCTACACCACCAGCGCGCCCGGGTTCCACCTCGTCGACATGAACGGCGATGGACTGCCGGATGTCGTCTACGATGCAGGAGACGGCGTGCATGTCATGCTCAACACCGGTACTGCCTTTTCCACGGATACTATGTGGGGCGATCGCACGGCCAGTTTCGGCTCTAACGCAAAAGGCCTGCGATTCGCGGATTTGAATGCAGACGGCAAAACCGACGTGATATACGACGCCACGGACGGAATGCGCGTGCTGTTGAGTACCGGCACGGCTTTCACCACGGATGCTATCTGGGGCGATCGCACTCAGAACATCAATACCAACAACCCCAGCCGTCTGCTCACGCAGGATGTCGGCATCGACGGCCGGGGAGATATCGTTTATGACGGATCAGGGGTTCGCGTTCTCCCAACCTCCGGAATTATTTCCGATTTGATGATCTCGGTGGTTAACGGTCTAGGCGCAACGACGGCCGTCTCCTATAAGCCCTTACCGGATTCCACTGTCTACACCAAGGACACAACGGCAACATACCCAACCCGGGACCTCCGGGTGCCGTTATTCGTGGTGTCGTCGTACACCACATCGGACGGCATAGGCGGTAATTACCAGATGAGTTACTTCTACACGGGCGCGAAGGCGGACCTTAACGGTCGTGGCTTCCTCGGGTTCAGTACGGTGCAGGCGACTGACCCTCTGGGTATCAAGAGTCTCACCACCTTCTGCCAGGACTGGCCGTATTTGGGACTGCCGAGCCAGGTGAAGAAGACCACGTCTGGCGGATCGATGTTGAACCAGGTAGACAACACCTTTGCCTGCAAGGACTTCGATGCAGACCCGGACACGTGCACGGTGGCGGCGGGCAAGCGCTATTTTCCATATGTGAGCCAGAGCGTGGAAGCGAGCAACGATCTGAACGGAACGGCGATGCCGTCGGTGACGATCGCCAACACCTTCGACAGCTACGGCAATGCGACACAGATCGTGGTGAGTACCTCGGTGGGCGGAACTGCGGATGGCTATAGCAAGACCACGGCGAACACGTACACGAACGACACAACGAACTGGCTGCTGGGCCGGTTGACGCGCTCGACCGTGACGAGCGTCACGCCGTAGTGCATAGAGCATGAACTGGGAGAATCGGATGAAGGTCCTGACTAGATTTGCGGTATTGGGAGCCGCGTGCCTTGGATTAAGCGTATCGGTGCAGGCACAGACGGTGCGCGTGGAAGGCCCCTCGGCGATGCAGGCATTAAGCCGCACGACTGCGGACGAGTACCAGAAGGCGAAACGCGTTGCCGCCAGAATCGATACGGGTACTAGCGGCACGGCCGGGGCGCTGCAAAAGCTTTGCGGCGGAACCATCGATATTGCAGGCGCAACGCGCCCGATCCAGAAGGTGGAGCTCGAGCGCTGCGCCAAAGCGCAGGTCGAATTCATCGAGCTGCCGGTGGCGTTCGATGCCGTAACCATCGTGGTGCACCCGGGAAACACGTTCGTGACGAGCCTCTCGGTCGAGGAATTGCGCCGGATGTGGCAACTCCCGGCACAGGGGGCCATAACGCGCTGGAACCAGGTGAACCCGGCGTGGCCGAATTTGCCGTTGACGCTCTTGGGGGCTGATGTCACCTCGGACGAAGGTGCCTACTTCAACGAAGCGATCCTGGGACGTGGCAAGCCCTCACGCGGCGATTACATAAGCTCGGCCGAGGACGAGGTGCTGGCACAGGGTGTGGCACGCAGCGCGTTCACGCTGGGGTATGTATCGCTCGACTCCTACCTCAAGAACCGTACCAAGCTCAAAGCGGTGCCGATCTCGACGGGCGGGGCGCCGGTGGCACCGTCGATCGAATCGGTGGCCAAGGGTATGTATCAGCCGCTTGCACGGCCGCTCTTCTACTACGTGGCGGTGAAGTCGCTCGAGCGCGCCGAGGTGCGCGCCTACGTCGAGTTCCTGGCAGCAGAGGGTGCGCGGCTTGCGCGCGGGGTGAACCTTGCGCCGCTGGCGGATGTGACCTATCGGGGCGACCTTGAGCGGGTACGCGCGGTAACGAAGGGCAGCGTGTGGGACGGCACGATCCCGGTGGGGCTGACAGTCGAAGCGTTGCAAAAGAAATACGCAATGCTGTAAGCAGGGGGCGCGGGGCGAGAAATTAAGCCGGAGAATCACGATGGCAAGCGATTGCGTAGTG
>JBGPFE010000068.1:0-15728 GCA_041483135.1 Gammaproteobacteria bacterium
CAAAACAGGAAACGGCGACCTTGCTCTGTGTCGATTTGAACCTGGGCACAATCGATCTACCGTTTCCCCGTCCCCAAGTCCGGCCAGACTCGAGAACACTACCAACATACACCTACAAAACGAACATACAAGGGCACAGAGTTCACAGAGGTTAACGCGAGAGAAAAATCGATCGTAACGGCACTCATTACTTCGTCGAAGGCGTTTTTGCAATAGATATCGATTTTTGTTTTGTTGATCTTCTCTGTGTTCTCTGTGTTCTCTGTGGCTGAAGTTCTCAGTTTTTCGCAGCGGCGAGCGTTTTCGCTTCGCGCGCCTTGATCGACTCGTAACGCTTGATGAGCTTCTGCGCGCGGATGATGATCGGGATATCGATCATCTTGCCGTCGAGCTGGAACGAGGCGCGGCCGGCCGCGGCGGCTTCCTTGTCGAGCGCGATCACCTTCTTCGCGTATTCGACTTCCGCGGCGGTCGGCGTGTATTCCTCGTTGACGATCGTCACCTGGCCCGGATGGATGCAGCCCGCGCCCATGAAGCCGAAGTCGCGCGAACGGCGCACCATCTTGCGGAAGTTGTCCCAGTCGCCGAATCCCGCCACGCTGTCGACGAAGCCGAGCGGAATGATGCCCGCGGCGTTGGCGGCGATGATCATGTGCTGCTTGGGATAGAACAGCGCCTCGCCGGTCGGCTGCATGTTGCAGTTAAGCGCGAAGTCCTCGCCGCCGATGTTGCAGGCGACGGTGCGCTCGCACGCCTGCGTGATTTCCTGGATGCGGAAAAACGCATCCGGCGTCTCTATCATCGTGATGAACTTCGTGTGCCCGACCGGCATGCCGCGCTTCTCTTCGAGCTCGGTCACGAGCTCGTCGAGCATCTTCACGTGCGAGCCGCTGTCCGCCTTGGTGATCGCGATGCCGTCGACGTCGGGGCAGATCGAATGCTCGAGGTCGCGCACGGTCATCGACAACGGCCGGTTGATGCGTACCACGACATCAGCGCCGCCGCGCCGCACTTTCGCCGCCGCCTTCTCGACCAGCGTGCGCGCCTTGTCCTTCGCAGCCGCCGGCACGCTGTCCTCGAGATCGAGCTGAATCACGTCAGCCCCGCGTGTGTGCGCCTTGTCGACGTATTTGTCGACGTTGACGGGCACGTACATGAGCGAGCGCCACACCGGCAGTTCACGTTTCATTCTTCTTCCTCCTTCGTTGATGGGACGCCTTCGCACGCGATGCCCGCGGCGAGCAGTTGGGAATATGCCGCGTCATTCACGCCGAGCTCGGCAAGCAGGGCGCGGTTGTGCTCGCCCAGGCGCGGGGCTGGAGTGCGGATCGCACCCGGCGTGCCCGACAACCGCGGCACGACGTGATGCATCGGAAACGCGCCCATGTCGGCGTCGGGATAGTCGGCGATGAGTTCGCGCTCGAGTACGTGCGGGTCCTCGACGATCTGCGAGATGTCGTAAATCGGCCCGATCGTGACCTCGGCCTCAGCGAAGTATTTGACGTTCTCGGCTTGTGTGCGCTGGGCGACGAATGCGCCGATGATCGCGTCGAGCTCCGCGGCGCGCTTAACGCGGTCGGCGTTCGTGCGGTAGCGCGGGTCGTCGATCAGATCGGGCCGGCCGATCGAGCGGAACACGCGCTCGGCCATTTTCTGGATCGAGGCCGACAGGCCCACGTACTTGCCGTCCTTGCACCGATACACGTTGCGCGGCGCGGCGTTGGTCGAGCGGCTGCCGGTGCGCGGCTTGATCTTGCCGGTCAACCGGTAGTTCGCGGCCTGCGGCCCGAGCACTGCGAACAGCGGATCGAGCAGCGGCAGATCGATCACCTGCCCGCGCCCGCCGTTTTTCTCGACTTCGCGCAGCGCGATCAGCACGCCCGCCGCGCCGTACAGCCCGGCGTAGGAATCCGCGAGATACATCGGCGGCAGCACCGGCTCGCGGTCCTCGAACCCGTTCATGGCGGCGAATCCCGACATGCCCTCGACCAGTGTGCCGAAGCCGGGGCGCCGCTTGTACGGCCCGGTCTGGCCCCAGCCTGAAATGCGCACGATGATGAGCCCGGGGTTGAGCTCTAGAAGCTTCTCAGGCGCGAGCCCCATCTCTTCGAGCGTGCCGGGACGGAAGCTCTCGACGAAAACCGCGGCGGAGGGAATCATGCGCAGCAGCAGTTCGCGCGCCGCGGGCTTGCGCAATTCGAGGCCGAGGCTTTTCTTGTTGCGCGCGTAGATTTTCCAGTTGATCGCCACGCCTTTCGTCCGCCATGCGCGCAGCGTGTCGCCGGCGGGCGGCTCGACCTTGATCACCTCCGCGCCGAAATCAGCGAGCACCTGCGTCAGCGTGTTGCCGGCGACGAGCCGCGATATGTCGAGCACGCGCACGCCGGCGAGAGATCCTGCGGCGTCCGGCTGGTATGATTTTTTGCGGATCGTGTTCGTCATTCGGACTGATGCTTCGCGTCTTTCACGATCCCGATTGCGGAGCGGGAAGGTCGGCTGGGGAGAGCGAAAACATAACAGCAATCGCAGAGGGGTGCAATCCGCCGCCCGCGCCGTTTCCGCTCCCGGGCCGCGTGCGTTAAAATCGCGTTTGCCATGAGCCCACGGGCACCCGCCCGATTCCAGGAGCGCCACCATGACCGACCTTTCCTCCGGTACGCCACACCTCGCTTCCGCCGGCACGCGCTTTCGCGCCGCCGTCGCCGCCGAGAAGCCGCTGCAGATCGCCGGCACCATCAACGCCTACCACGCACGCATGGCGGAGCGCGTCGGCTTCAAGGCGATTTATCTGTCGGGCGGCGGCGTCGCCGCGGGCTCGCTCGGCGTGCCCGATCTTGGCATCAGCAATCTCGACGACGTGCTGACCGACATCCGGCGCATCACCGACGCATGCGACCTGCCGCTGCTGGTCGACGTCGACACCGGTTTCGGCTCGAGCGCGTTCAACGTCGCGCGCACCGTCAAGTCGCTGATCAAAGCCGGCGCGGCCGCGATGCACATCGAAGACCAGGTCGGCGCCAAGCGCTGCGGCCACCGCCCGAACAAGGAACTCGTGTCGAAAGAGGAGATGGTCGATCGCATCAGGGCTGCGGCCGACGCCAGGACCGATCCCGGATTCGTGGTGATTGCGCGCACCGACGCGCTCGCGGTCGAAGGCCTGCAGGCTGCAATCGACCGCGCATGCGCGTGCGTCGAAGCGGGCGCGGACATGATATTTCCGGAGGCAATTACCGAACTGGCGATGTACAAGAAATTTGCCGACGCGGTGAAAGTGCCGATCCTCGCCAACATCACCGAGTTCGGCGCGACGCCGCTGTTCACCACCGCGGAGCTGAAGAGCGCGAATGTCGCGATGGCGCTGTATCCGCTGTCGGCATTCCGCGCTATGAACGCGGCCGCGCTCAAGGTCTTTCAGGCGATCCGCAGGGACGGCACGCAAAAGAACGTGCTCGACACCATGCAGACGCGCAACGAGCTCTACGATTACCTGAACTATCACGCCTACGAGCAGAAACTCGATCAGCTGTTCGCCAAAGGCAAGAAGAAATAGAGGCGTGAACGAGTGAACGCGTGAACAGGTGAACCGCGTCACCTCGCACGATGCTCGAACGCGATCCTCCCCAGTTTGGTTAGTGGCGCTCTATCTTGCCGTTCACTCATTCACTCATTCACTCGTTCACTGATTTATGACCGGAATGCTGCTGTCCAAGGGGTTTGTCGCGAGCTTCGGCAAACAACTGAACGAAGTTGCGCAGCGCATCGGGCTCAAGCCCGAGATCGTGCATCTGCCGGACGACCCGCAGGCGCGGCTCGCTCCGGCCGACTGCGACCGCATCGAGGTGGCGATGTCGACGCGCGATGTTCGTTTCTCCGATCTCTATAAAAGCTTCGGCGACACACTGAGCGCGGCCAAAAATCTGAAATGGGCGCATTTTCACAGCACCGCCATCGAGCAGCACCCATTCGTGCGGCCGCTGCTCGCGCGCGGCGTCAAGCTGACCACCTCGGCGGGCAGCAATGGCGAACCGGTTGCGCAAACGGCAATCACCACGCTGCTCATGCTGAGCCGCGGGTTTCCGCATTGGCTGGACGCCCAGAGCCGCAAGAAATGGGAGCCGGTACGCGGCGCGGCGCAGCCGCGTGACTTGCGGGGTCAGACCATCCTCATTGTAGGCATGGGCAATATCGGCAATACGATTGCGCGTTTCGTGCAGGCGCTGGGGATGCACGTGATCGGCATCCGCCGCAACCCGCGCGCACCCGACGACCCGGTGGACGAAATGCACACACTGGCGGAATTGCCCGGGCTGCTGCCGCGCTGCGACTGGGTGGTGCTCGCGTGCCCGCTCAACCCGGAAACGCGACACCTGATCAACGCGCAGACGCTGGCGTCGATGAAGCAGGATGCCGGGCTGATCAACGTCGCGCGCGGCGGCGTGTGCGACGAACCGGCGGTGATCGCCGCGCTGCAGAACGGCCAGATCCGTTGCGCCCACCTCGACGTGTTCGAAAAAGAGCCGCTGCCCGCCGACTCGCCGCTGTGGGACATGCCCAACCTGATCCTGACGCCGCACAATGCTTCGGCGTCGTCGGGCAACGATCGCCGCAGCGCCGAGATGTTTCTGCTGAATCTGGAGAAATGGGCGCGTGGCGAGGCGCTGGTCAATCCGCACACGGTATAGCCGGGGTTCCCGTCGGCAGCGAATGTCTTGACCGCCGCAGTGCGCCGCGTTGTGGCGGCGCTCCTGCGGCTATAATATAGCCCCCATTCAGGCCCCGGATTCCATGCAATTATTCGCTTTCGGCATCAACCACGAGACCGCGCCGCTGGCGCTGCGCGAGCAGGTGGTTTTTCACGCCGAAAATCTGGTGCAGGCGCTGCGCGACCTGGTCGACCGCCATCCGGTCAAGGAAGCCGCGATCATTTCGACGTGCAACCGCACCGAAGTCTATTGCCACACCGCCGAGCCGTGGCAGGCGATGCATTGGCTCGCCGATTACCACAAGCTCAAAGCGCAGCACCTCGAGCCCCATCTCTACAAATTGCCGCATGACCGCGCGGTCAAGCACGCGTTTCGCGTCGCGAGCGGGCTCGATTCGATGGTGCTCGGCGAGCCGCAGATCCTCGGCCAGTTCAAGGACGCGGTGCGCACGGCCGAGCAGGCGGGAACGCTCGGCTTGCTGCTGAACAAGCTGTTCCAGCGCACGTTCTCGGTGGCCAAGGCGGTCCGCTCGGAAACCGAAATCGGCGCGAGCACCGTATCGATGGCTTCCGCCGCAGTGCGCCTGGCCGAGCGCATTTACCCGGCCATCGGCGAGCAGAGCGTGCTCTTCATCGGGGCCGGCGAAATGATCGAGCTCACCGCCACGCATTTTGGCGCGCGCCACCCGCGGCACATGACGTTCGCCAACCGCACGCTCGAGCGCGCGCAGCATCTCGCCGAGCGCTTTCGCGGCCGCACCATTACCTTCAACGATCTTGCATCGCAGCTCGCGGTGCACGACATCATCGTCAGCTGTACCGCGAGCACGCTGCCTATCATCGGCAAGGGGCTCATCGAAAGCGCACTGCGCGCGCGCAAGCACCGGCCGTTCCTGATCATCGACCTGGCGGTGCCGCGCGACGTCGAAGCCGAGGTCGGCGCTCTCGACGACGTGTTTCTCTACAGCGTCGACGACCTCGGCAACATCGCGCGCGAAGGGCTCGACGTGCGCGAATCGGCGGTGGCGCAGGCCGAGGTGATCATCGAAACCCAGGTCGGCGATTTCATGCAGTGGCTGGAAAATCGCGAGCTGGTGCCGACCATCCGCGCGCTGCGCGACGAAGCCGAGCGCGCGCGCCGGCATGAAGTCGAGCGCGCGCTGCGCCGGCTCGGGCGCGGCGATGACGCGCAGAAAGTGCTCGAGCAGCTGAGTTATTCGCTGACCAACAAGTTCCTGCATGCGCCGACGCATGCGCTCAATCACGCCAACGACGATGACCGCGAACAGCTGGTGACGATGCTCAGGCGCCTTTACCAGTTGAAGCGCTCCGAATGAAGAGCAGCATCGCCGCCAAGCTGGCGCAGTTGACGCGCCGCCTCAACGAGCTCGATCAGCTGCTGAGCTTGGAAAGCGCAACCGCCAACATGGACAGCTACCGCAAGCTCTCGCGCGAGCATGCCGAGATCGCGCCGGTGGTCGAGCTCTATCAGTCGTATCGCAAGAGCGAAGAGGACATGCAGGCGGCGCAGGAAATGGCGTCCGACCCGGCGATGCGCGACTTCGCCGAAACCGAAATCCGCGACACCCGCCAGCGCCTCGCGCAAATCGAAGCCGAGCTGCAGAAACAATTGCTGCCGAAAGACCCGAACGACGACCGCAGCATTTTCCTCGAAATCCGCGCCGGCACCGGCGGGGACGAATCGGCATTGTTCGCGGGCGAGCTGTTCCGCATGTACGCGCGCTTCGCCGAACGCAACAAATGGCAGGTCGAGGTGATTTCGCAGAGCGCAAGCGAACTCGGCGGCTACAAGGAAATCATCGCCAAGATCATCGGCCAGGGCGCGTATTCCAAGCTCAAATTCGAGTCCGGCGCCCACCGCGTGCAGCGCGTGCCGGTGACCGAGACGCAGGGGCGCATCCATACCTCGGCGTGCACGGTGGCGGTGATGCCGGAAGCCGACGAAATCGCCGCCGTCGTGCTGAATCCCGTCGATCTACGCATTGATACGTTCCGCGCTTCCGGCGCCGGCGGGCAGCACGTCAACAAGACCGATTCCGCGATCCGCGTCACGCACCTGCCGACCGGGATCGTAGTCGAATGCCAGGAAGACCGCTCGCAGCACAAGAACAAGGCGCGCGCGCTGTCGGTGCTCGCCGCGCGCATCAAGGACGCGCAGATCCGCGAGCAGCAGCAGAAAACAGCGGCGACGCGCAAGTCGTTGATCGGCAGCGGCGATCGCTCGGAGCGCATCCGCACCTATAATTTTCCGCAGGGCCGCGTGACCGACCATCGCATCAATCTCACCCTCTACAAAATCGGCAACATCATGGACGGCGACCTGTTCGAGCTGACCAGCACGTTGAGCTCCGAGCACCAGGCCGAGCAGCTCGCCGCGCTCGGCGAAGAAGCCCAGCCAGCCTGACCGCGTTGCGTCGCGCCGCGCGGCCCGGTTTTTCGAAATGAATCACACGATAGTCCAGGCGCTCGCCGCGGCGCGGCTCGATCCCGTCGATGCGCGCGCATTGTTGCGGCGCGCTCTCGGCGTCGACGATGCCTACCTGATCAAGTATTCCGGGCAGGCGTTGAGCGATGCGCAGAGCGAATTGTTCTCAGCACTGGTGGCGCGCCGCCGCGCCGGCGAGCCGATTGCCTATATCGTCGGGGCGCGCGAATTTTTCAGCCTTAAGTTCAAGGTCACGCCGGCAGTCCTGATTCCGCGTCCCGAGACCGAGCTGCTGGTCGAGATTGCGCTCGACCGCATCGCGCAGGAAAGCGCGTGCCGCGTGCTCGATCTCGGCGCCGGCAGCGGTTGCGTTGCGATCAGCGTTGCCACGCACCGGCAGCGCTCTCGTGTCGTTGCGGCGGACAACAGCGCGGCGGCGCTGGCGGTTGCGCGTGACAACGCAGCATCACACGCAGTGACTAATATCGAGTTTATGGAAAGCGACTGGTTCGGCGGGCTCGCCGGGCGGCAGTTCGATGTAATCGTCGCCAATCCGCCCTATATTGCCGCGGGCGATCCGCATCTCAGGCAAGGCGACCTGCGTTTCGAGCCCGCAGCCGCATTGACCGCTGGCGCCGACGGTCTCGATTGCATTCGCTTGATCATCGCATCGGCGCCGCAATATTTGAGCGAAGGCGGCTGGCTCGCGTTCGAGCACGGTTACGACCAGGCAGCGCGTTGTCGCGAGTTGCTCACGCAAGCCGGGTTCAGCGAAGTGTTTTCGCGCGCCGATCTCGCCGGCATCGAGCGGGTGAGCGGTGGGCAGCGGAGCGCAGAGTCTTGACGTTGCTGGCCTCAGCCGGTAAAATACCTTATTAATTTAGTCAGGTAATCAAGGAAAAGCATGAACGCTCAAGACGTTATCAAAGACCAAGTCACCAAGAACCGGGTCGTGCTGTATATGAAAGGCTCCCCCGATTTTCCGCAGTGCGGGTTTTCCGCCAATGTCGTAGGCATCCTGCGCGAGTGCGGCGTCAACGATTTGTTTACGGTCAACGTGCTCGAGAATCCCGACATCCGCCAGGGCATCAAGCAATTCGCGAACTGGCCGACCATCCCGCAACTGTATGTGAACGGCGAATTCGTCGGCGGCTCCGACATCCTGGCCGAGATGTACCAGAACGGCGAGTTGCAGAAAATACTGCAGAAATAATCGCCACGCGCAGCAATAAAAGGGGGCCATTGGCCCCCTTTTTTGTCATTGTTGGTATCACCAATAAATGTAGAGGTCGATCAGCGCGTGGGCGAAAATCAACGGCCGCAGATCGCCGAGCTTGAGATATAGCCAGGCGGCGCATGCGCCAAACAAGGTGGCGCCGATAAGACCGTATGACCCTTGTTCCCAATGCGCAAGCCCGAAAATCAGCGCCGACAGGGCGATATAAGTCTTGACCGCTTGCGGGCTCAGGATCGCGGCAATAGCCTGCCGCAGCAAACCGCGAAAAAAAATCTCCTCAACCACTCCTGCCGTAATCGAGAAAAAAATCGCCACCAGCGCGTGCAGTATCCGGTCGTCGGGCAGCGCCATCTGGTAAGCAAAATAGGGCGGGTAATCCAGCGAAATTGCCGGCAGCTCGAACCATGGGGATAAGAGCCACCCCAGCGGGATCACTACGGCACCGAGCGCCAGCGTCACCAGCAGATTCGCCGAGTTATAAATAACGTCCAGAACCAGGGCGCTGAAGAGCGTTACCCCGGTCCACTCCCAGCCGTTGTAGGCTATCCTGTGGCTGGTGAAAAAGTAAGAACCCGGATGTATATGCAAATAACGATAGAAAAAGAGCAGATAGACGGCGGGAAGCAGGACAAACTTGGCAAAGTCATAAATCCAGAAATGAACCGGGCTAAGCACTAATTCCGGCAAGAAAATACCGTCGCCGATTCCAAGCGCAAAGTACGGCAGCAGCCAGAGCAGCAATAACCAGCCCGTCTTGCGGACATACTCCTGGTTGCCCGGAAGATTGGGATTCCCCAGCGCGAGGGTCATCAGATTCGGTATCCGGTTATATGACGGCGCCTAGCTGCGCACGACGTTGTAGCCGTACTGCGCCAGCAGGATGATTGCAATCGCGAACAGCGCGCGCTTCACCCAGACGCGGAAAGCATCGGCATGGATGCGGCCGCGCACGCGCGTGCCGGCGAAAACACCGGCCACCGCGATCACGACGAGCGGCAGCGTTGCAATCCATTGCGAGGCCGTGACCCCTCCGCGCAGGGTGAGTACCGAGAACTGGGTGGTCTTGCCGATCATGAAGCAGATCTGCAGCGCCTGGACCAGCATCGCCGGGGAAAGGCCGAGCGCGAGGTAATAAATGATCAGCGGCGGCGCCGCGACGTTGGCGGTGCCCTCGAAAACGCCCGCCACCACGCCGGCGAGCGGGCCGAACGCCCGCTCGTGCCGCCGGATCGCCGGCCAGTTGCCGCGCGCGATGCGGTCGAGATTGAGGTAGACGAGGATGATCACCGCGAGCAGCAGCTGGTACGGAAACCCCGGTGCCGCCACGAAGATCGACGTGCCGACCAGCGCGCCCGCGATGGAGTAGACGGGCATCATCCAGAAACGCGCGAGCACCGGGCCCAGCGGCCCGCTGCTGAAAAGCGTCACGATCGTCGTCACGAGCGTCGGCAGCAGCACCGTGATCACGGCGGTGCGCATGTCGGTGAGCATCGCCACGACCGGGGTCGCGATGAACGGAAACCCGAAACCGAGCGCGCCCTGAATGAAGCCGGCAATCGCGATCGCCGCGACGATCCACAGCACCGCCACGAGCGAAAATGATTCAAACCCAGCCACGCTGCGATTTACCTTGCGCGCGCCAGCGCGGCGCTGTCAATAAGCGGTGTTAGCCGCGCGGCGAGCACGGTGACGGAGGCAGGGGCGTTCATTCAATGTGCAGGGAAAGTCGCGGCCGTATTCTAACCCGCGTCAAGGCGCGCCGGCACGGTGCTATGATGCTGTCGACCCCGTTCGTCAACGCGACAGATCCCGATCTCCGTGCAAGCAAATCGCTACGATTACATCGTTGTCGGCGCCGGCACCGCCGGGTGCGTGCTCGCCAACCGGTTGACCGCGAGCGGCAAGTATTCGGTGCTGCTGCTCGAGGCCGGCCCGCGCGACAACTACCTGTGGATCCATATTCCGATCGGCTACGCCAAGACCATGTTCCATCCGGTCTACAACTGGGGTTTTTACACGGAGCCGGAAGCCGGCATGCACAACCGCCAGGTTTATTGGCCGCGCGGCCGCGGTCTCGGCGGCTCATCCTCGATCAACGGGCTGATCTACATTCGCGGCCAGCATCAGGACTACGACCACTGGGCGGCGCTCGGCAACGCCGGCTGGGGCTGGCGCGACGTGCTGCCGTATTTCATCAAATGCGAGGGCAATTCGCGCGGCGCGGGCGAATTTCACGGCGGCGACGGTCCGCTCGACTGCTCCGACATTGTCGAGCGGCATCCGCTGATGGACGCGATCATCGCCGGCGCCAACGAGCTCGGTGTGCCGCGCAACGATGATTTCAACGGCGCGCAGCAGGAAGGCGTCGGCTACTACCAGTTGTTCACGCGTAACGGCTGGCGTTGTTCGACTGCGGTCGGCTACCTGAAGCCGGCGCGCAGGCGCGCCAAACTGCGCGTCGAGACCGCAGCCCATGCGACCTCGCTCATAATGGAAGGCGCGCGCGCAGTCGGCGCGCGCTACCGCCAGCATGGCGTCGAGCACGAGGCCCGCGCGGCGCGCGAAGTGCTGCTGGCGGCGGGCGCGCTGCAAAGCCCGCAGTTGCTGCAGCTGTCCGGCATCGGCCGCGCGTCGTTCCTGCAATCGCACGGTATCTCCGTGGTGCGCGATTTGCCCGGCGTCGGCGAAAACCTGCAGGACCACCTGCAGGCGCGCGTCATGTTCAAGGTCAAGCGGCCGATCACCATCAACGATGATCTGCGCAGCATCCGGCGACGCATCCGGATCGGATGGCAGTGGCTCGCGCACCGCAGCGGCCCGCTGGCGATCGGCATCAATTACGGCGGCATGTTCGTGCGCACGCGGCCGGAAGCGCCGACTCCTGATCTCCAGTTTCACTTTGCCGCGTTATCAGCCGAAATGGCGGGCGCGAAGACCCATCCGTGGTCGGGGTGCACGTTTTCGGTGTGCCAGTTACGGCCCACCTCGCGTGGCACGGTGATGATCAAGTCGCCGGACCCGTTCGCGCCGCCGGCCATGCGTCCGAATTACCTCTCCACCGAATTCGATTGCCGCAGCGTGGTCGAGGGGGTCAAGGTGGCGCGCAGGCTCGCGCGCACCCGCGCGCTGTCGGGACTGATCGGCGACGAATACCGCCCCGGCGATGGTGCGAAAAGCGACGAAGAAATACTCGAGTTCGTGCGCAGTTACGGCGCGACGATTTTTCATCCGGTCGGCACCTGCAGGATGGGGGCCGATCCGCAGGCGGTAGTCGATACGCGGCTCAAGGTGCACGGCGTCGCGGGCCTGCGCGTGGTCGATGCGGCCATCATGCCGACGCTGGTGTCGGGCAACACCGCCGCGCCCGTCGTGATGATTGCCGAAAAGGCCGCCGACATGATTCTGCAGGATGCGGCAAGTTCCGGATAATTGTCATCACGGTGGTATTAAACTAGGATAGCTGCAGTACACGCCTATCTCCACACACCCCCCGAGGAGCACCGTCATGAGCGAAATGAATCCTGACAAGCCGCCGGTAGCGCAGTCCGCGGACGCTGCGGCTGCGGGCGGTTTCATCGCCGGCGGTCGTGCGGTCGATGCCGGCCGCGGCTGGGAGTGGATCGCCGAAGGCTTTGCGCTGTTCAAGAAGCAACCCGGCACCTGGATACTGGTGCTGATCGTGATGCTGGTCTGCTGGGCGCTGATCGGCGTGGTACCGATAATCGGCGGTCTTGCGGACTTGTTGTTAATGCAGGTGTTCGTGGGCGGCATCATGCTCGGCTGCCGCGCGCTCGACTCCGGCGAGGAGCTCGAGATAGGGCACGTGTTCGCGGGATTCAAACAGAATACGAGCAACCTCGTGGTGCTCGGCTTGCTTGCGCTGGTAGCGTGGGTGGTGGTGGTGATCCCCACGATACTGATCATCGGGGGCGGCAGTTTCCTGGCGATGATGCGCGGCGACGCGGCCGCTATCGGCGCGCTTGGCCTGACTTTCTTGCTGGGCATGCTGGTGATGCTCGCACTCAGCGTCCCGGTCTACATGGCGCTGTGGTTTGCGCCTTCGCTGATCGTGTTCAACGATATGGCGCCGGTCGCGGCGATGAAAACGAGTTTCTTCGCCTGCCTCAAGAACATTATTCCGTTTCTGCTTTATGGCATCATCATGCTTGTGCTGTGCGTGATCGCGTCGATCCCGTTCGGCCTCGGCTTTCTGGTGCTGGCGCCCGTGATCGTGGCGTCGGTTTACACCGCGTACCGCGATATCTTTTTCCCCGGCTGAGCGCGCGGCGCCACGCTACACCGGGCGTTCCGTAATATTCCCGGAACCGCATATTTCGAGAGGGAAGAATGGGTTGCTGCCACGTTTATTTTGCCCAGACCGAGCTCGGCGATGACGCGTTCGTCATCGACGCGGCGACCGTCACGTTCGGCGCCGGCTGCCTGAAGGAAGCCGGCGATCACGCCAAGGCGCTCGGCATGAGGCGCGTTGGCCTGTTTACCGACAGGAGCGTCGCGAAACTCGAGCATCTCGCGATCGTCACGAAATCATTGCGCGCCGCCGGGCTCGACGTCGCGATTTACGACGAGGTCAAGGTCGAGCCGACCGATGAATCGTTCAAGGCGGCGACCCGGTTTGCGGTAGAGAGCAAAGCCGACGGCTTCGTATCGGTCGGCGGCGGCTCGGTGATGGACACCTGCAAGGCGGCCAACGTCTACTCGACCCACCCGGCGGAATTCCTCACTTACGTCAACGCGCCGGTCGGCGCGGGCCAGCCGCTGCCCGGCCGGCTCAAGCCGCACATCGCGTGCCCGACGACTTCCGGCACCGGTTCCGAATGCACCGGCATCGCGATTTTCGATTATCTGCCGATGAAAGCGAAAACCGGCATGGTGTCGCGGTTGATGAAACCGACGACCGCGCTGATCGATCCCGACGTTACGCGCACGCTGCCGTCGACGATCGTCGCCTCGACGGGATTCGATGCGATGTCGCACGCGCTGGAAACGCTGACGGCGATTCCTTATTCGCGGCGCGCGAAATCCGCGCGGCCCAGCTTGCGTCCGGTGAGCCAGGGCGGCAACCCGTTCAGCGACATGGCCGCGCTCGAAGCGCTGAGCCTGATCGGCAAGTATCTGGTGCGCGCGGTCAACGATGCGTCCGACGTCGAGGCGCGCAGCGAGATGATGTACGCGGCGACGCTCGCCGGCATCGCTTTCGGCAACGCCGGCTGCCATCTGCCGCATGGCATGTCGTACGCGGTGTCGGGGCTGGTGCGCGAATTTCGCGCGCCGCACTATCCGCAGGACGAGCCGTTCATCCCGCACGGCATGTCGGTGATCCTCAACGCGCCGTCGGTGTATCGCTTCACGGCAGCCGCGTGTCCCGAGCGCCACCTCGACGGCGCGCGCAGCCTCGGCGCCGATCTGCGCGGGGCGGCGCCCGCGGATGCGGGTGAAATTCTCGCCGGCAGGATCATCGAGTTCATGCAGGCGACGAAGTTTCCGAATGGGCTTAACGCGGTCGGCTTCAACGAGCGCGATCTCGATGCGCTGGTCGCCGGCGCGTTCCCGCAGCAGCGCGTGCTGAAGAACGCGCCGCGCGAAGTGTCGCGCGACGAGCTCAGGAATTTATTCGGCGGCGCGCTGGCGTATTGGTGATGCGCGCCTGACGATCCGGGTTGATTTGTTTTTTCAAGGAGGGGCAGCCATGAAACAGCTGGTGAGAGTCTGGTTATGCACCGCGTTTGCGGTGTTCGGCATGACGGCAGTGGCAATCGCACAGGCGCAACAGCCGCTTAAAATCGGCATCGTCACGTTTTTGTCGGGTCCGGCGGCGGGGCCGTTCGGCGTGCCCGCGCGCAATGCGGCCGAGGTGCTGTTCGAGAACCTCAATGCCGGCAAGCTGCCCGCGCCGTACGCGACCAAGGGCTTCGGCGGCGCGACGGTCGAAATCGCGTTCGTCGACGAGGCCGGCCCGGCCACCAAACAGGTCGCCGACTTCCGCAATCTAGCGCAGCGCGTCGACCTGGTGATCGGCTACGTGTCGAGCGGCAACTGCCTGGCGATTGCGCCGGTCGCCGAAGAGCTGAAGAAGCTCACCGTGTTCTTCGACTGCGGCACGCCGCGCATTTTCGAGGACGCCACCTACAAGTACGTGTTCCGCACGCACCCGACGGCGACCATGGACAGCGTCGGCGCCGCGCTCTACGTGCTCGACCGCAACCCGAAGCTGAAGAGCATCGCCGGCCTCAACCAGAACTACGCGTGGGGGCAGGACTCGTGGAACGACTTCGAGGCCGCGGTCAAGATGCTCAAGCCGGGCATCGAGGTGAAAACCTCGCAGATGCCCAAGCTCTTCGCCGGCCAGTTCGGCGCGGAGATTTCGACGCTGCTCTCGAGCAACTCCGACGTCATCCATTCGAGCTTCTGGGGCGGCGACCTTGAAGCGCTGATCCTGCAGGCCGGGCCGCGCAACCTGTTCAAGAAGAGCACCGTCGTGCTGACGACCGGCGAGACCGTGATGTTCCGCCTGGGCGACAAGATCCCGGATGGCACGGTGATCGGCGCGCGTGGCATGCACGGGGTGCTGGCGCCCGCGAGCGAGTTGAACAAATGGTTCCGCGCCGAGTACCTGGCGCGCTACCAGGTGCCGCCGGTGTATCCGTCGTACCACATGGCGCAGGCGATACTCGGCACCAAGACCGCCTACGAGAAGGCGCAGGCCGCGAACGGCGGCAACGCGCCGACGCAGGACCAGATCATCGCCGCGTTCGAAAATCTGACTTACGAATCGCCGAGCGGCAAGGTGCAGTTGGCGATCGGCAAGGGTCATCAGGCCGTGCAGGGCACGGCCTACGGCACCTCGAAGCTCGTCAAGGGCCAGCTCACGATCACCAACATCAAGTCCTACCCGCCGGAAAAAGTGAATCCGCCCGACGGCGTGAAGAGCGAGGACTGGATCAAGTCCGGCTTCAAGTCCAAATAACAAATCTTGCCGCAGAGGCGCGCAGGCGCACAGAGGAAATTTCTTTGCGTCCCGGCGTCTTTGCGGTCACCGCACCGGGATCGCACCCGCTTTAATGTCCGACCTGCTCGCCGTCGTCATCGACGGCATCATCTATTCGTCATGGCTGTTCATCATGGCGACGGGGCTCACGCTGATCTACGGCGTGATGAAAATCCTCAATATCGCGCACGGCAGTCTCTACGCGCTCGGCGCGTACCTGTCGGCCTCGCTCGTCGGCTGGTGGCTGGCCGGCGGACATGATCCGTACGGAAGTTACGCCATGCTCGCGGCAGCCGCGTTGCTGGTCGGCCTCGTGATGGGGCCGCTGCTCGAGCGC
>JBGPFE010000069.1:0-14017 GCA_041483135.1 Gammaproteobacteria bacterium
CGTGGACACTCCACGACGTGCACGACCCTCAGTCGGCCATCGCGCTGACGACGAGGTCGGCCTCGGCGGTCAGCCGGTCGAGAATTTCTTTGGGCGCCGGCAGGCTGACGCTCGCTTTGCGCAGCGACACCACCGATGCGACGGGCACCAGCGCCCGCACCCCCTCCACCAGGAATTTGAGCAGATGATCCGCATTGCCCTTGCTGTTGTCGAGTATGCCGAGACGCAGCCCGCCCTTGGCCAGCTTGCGTTGCTCCGCCGCGGCCGCAGGCGCGGGGCCCGGAGCCTCCGGCACTACGAGAACGACTTTACTTGTCATGGTTGGCTCCTTCGCAGCTACTGAGTGAATCTGTGAATGAGTGACTGAGCGATCAAGTGACCAAGTAACCCCCGACACTCAATTACCAAATCACTTAATCACTGAATTACTGAATTTTACCGGTAATCCGCCTCACTGCGGAGTAAGCCCGCTCTGCAGCAGCAGTTTGCGGCAGCCTGCGTGCTACGACTGGAAACCGGGGCCGCCGGCGCCCGGAAATCCATGCGCCAGGCTTACTCGATGCCCCTGAAATCGAGACGCCCGCGCCTGACCGGCGGGCACCAGAAGTAGGCGCCGGTGACCGGGCGTGAAAATTTGAACAGCGCATCGGCAATCCCGTCTTCGGCCCCCACCATGCGCTTCAACTGCGCCTCGAACGCATCGAGGGAGCGGCCGAACGATACGAACACCAGCCCGGCCCGGGTAGCATCGGCCCACGGCATCGACCGTCGCACGACAAAAGCCTCCGGCGCGAAGCTCTCCTGCGCCGTGCGCTTGACGTGCGCGGACGGCGGCGCGTTGCCGAGTTCCTCATTATCGCGCTTGCGGCGGCCGATGGTGTGGTCCTGCTCTTGCGTGCTCATCGATTCAAAGCGGTCGAGATCGTGCGTCCATTGCTGCACGGCGACGAACGTAGAGCCGTCGAGCCCGCCGCCCATGCCGTTAACCACCGCCGCCGCCACGGCCTTCCTGCCGCGCGGGTTTTCGGTGCCGTCCTCGTAGCCAGTCAGGTCGCGGCCCGAGCCGTAGCGGAAAGCGTCGAGCGCCTGCTTCAGCACGAAAGCAGGCGCCAGTGTTTTCTGTAGCAGGCGGCTGCGATGAATGAGCTCGCCGCGATCGCTGCCGCGCAGCCAGCACCACAGCGCTGCGGGGGTCGCCGGCACTTCAAACCCCTTGCCCACGTACGCAGGAAACGGCCGCAGGCCCGCGATCTCTCTGCCAAGCGCGCGCAGCAGTGACTCGCCGATACCCACGACGCACACTTCTCCATCGGCGAGCTCAGCCAGTGCGCGCAACGCCAGCCGCGGACCGGGGCGTGACTTGAGACCGAAAGTCAGATGCCGCGCCAGCGGCGGGATGGGCGCGAGCACGCCCGGCTGTACGGTTTTCATGGCCGGTCCGTCATGCAACGCCGTAGCGCTTGAGCGCGTCTTTATCGAACTTGAGGCCGAGCCCGGGTTTTTTCGGCACTACGAGCTCGCCTTTGACCGGCACGGGTACCTCTTCGTACAGCTTCCCCGACCACGGCATGTACTCGACGGTGAGGCCATGCGGAATGGCCGCAATCAGGTGCACGTGAATTTCCGGAATCAGGTGGCTCACCACCGGCAGGTTGAATGCTTCCGCCATGCCGGCGATCTTGAGCCACTGCGTGATGCCGCCGGCGCGCACCAGATCGATCATCACGATGTCGACCGAGCGCGCCTCCAGCATGTGCCGGAACGGCGTGCTGCCGTAGACATATTCGCCACCCGCGACCGGCGTGTCGAGCGCAGCGGCGACGCGCGCGAGCCCGGGGTAATCGTCATGCGTGGTGACGTCCTCCAGCCAGAACAAATGGTATTCCTCGACGCGCTTGCCGATCGAAATCGCCTGGCGTACGTCCCAGCGCTGGTTGATGTCGCACATCAGGTCGATGTCCGGGCCGATCGCCTCGCGGAGCAGACGGATGCGCTCGACTTCGCGCTCCGGGCTGGTGTCGCCGGGCAGCGCGAGCTGCGTTTTCATCTGACTGAACCCGCAGGCGACGAGCCTGGGCCCGGCCTTGACTATGTGGTCGAGCGGAAACTGCCGCATCAACGCACCGCTCGCATACGTCGGCACGCGCTCGCGGTGGCCGCCAACTAGTTTCGACAGCGGCAGATTCAAGGCCTTGCCCTTGATGTCCCACAGCGCGATGTCGATGGCGGACAGCGCGAGCGTGAAGATCCCGCCCGGACCGGACGTTCCGGCAGCCGCACGCAGCTTGGCTACGATCGCCTCGATACGCAGCGGATCTTCGCCGAGCGTAAGCGCGCCGAGCGCATCGACCGCGGTCTTAAGCGCGCCGGTCAGCGCGGCACCAAAGAAAGTGACGCCGATGCCTTCGATGCCTGCGTCGGTGCCGATCGTCAGCGCGACAAAATCGCGCGTCGCGCCGGGGACTGCAGGCCCGCCGGCAAGCGGCTCATCGACGGGCAATTGCACGATCTGCGAGTGAATATGGGATATTTTCATCGAGCTCCCGGTCGTTATCGAACTGCCTGCGCAAAATCCTTGCGCGAAGTCCTCGTCAGGTTTCGGGGTGGAGACGGCAACGAGAGTTTAATGTATTTCGCCAACGCCTTTTCCGCAATGCCTATTCTTGCGCCAACCAGCGGCTGCGCCGGGTTTGGCCGCCACGCGATCGCGTCCATTGGTGCGAGGCATGGTAATTTATTGGCTTTTCCCGCACAATCTCATGCAGCGGATACGTCTCGCGACATTTCCGCATGGGGAGATCAGCATGGCCGTCACTTTCAACGAGAGCGCCGTTGCCGCGGAGCCGATCGGCAACGGCGTCAAGCGCCAGCGCCTGCTCACTGCTACGCGCGTGAAGGGCACCAACATCCTGCTCGACCGCTTGACGCTCAACGCGGGCGCCGCGACGGAACTCACCGTTCCCGCCGGCAACCTCGCGTGGTTCCAGATGCTCGCAGGCGAAACGGCCCTGCGGCACGGGGGAAGCGAGCACCAATTGTCCGATGCGCATATCGTGTTTCTGCCGCCGGGCTTCAAAGGCGCGCTCGCGAGCAGAGCGGGCGCTGCGCTGCTGTATGCCGAAATTCCCGATGCGATCCGATTCGATGCCAACTTCGCGAAAAATCCGCCCAAGCTGCGCGTGGTCGACTGGACGCGCGAGCCGGTGCTCGACTCCGAGCACGACGCGCGCAAGCGCATCTACGTGGTGACGCCAAAGCTCTTCGGCACCGCCGCGCTCAAAGGCGAGATGATCATCTACCCGCCGGGCACCCAGGCCGCGAACCACCATCACGAAGGCGCCGAGCACTTCATGTACCTGCTCAAGGGCCGCGCGACAGCCTATGCCAACGAAAAACCGTTTCAGGTGCGCAAGGGCGACGTCGTCTACTTCCACGACCTCGAACGGCACTATTTCAAGAGCGAAGGCGACGAGGACATGGTGTTCGTCGAGTTCTTCGTGCCCGGCGACTACAAGACGGTGTGGGTCCCCGGCGCGGCGGTCTGCACGTGGGTGCCGACCGGCCGCAACATCCGCGGCGAGAAGCCGGCGCGCGAAATCCAGAAACACGTCCACGGAATGGCGGACGTTTAAGGCGCCCGGGAACCGGCGCGCTTTTAGCCCAGGCCGGGGATCACCGGCAGGATCAGCCGCGACGGATGGCGGCCGCCGAAATGGTAGGTGTCGCGGCCGGCCTTGAAGCCGTAGAAATGCGTGCGGTCGCCGTTGGCGATGTCGAGCACGATGCGGTTGCCCTTGGCGAAATTCCACGCCGTCGGCCAGATTTCGATTTCAACCTCGTACACTTTACCCGGCTCGAGCGCTTCCTCGCGCTGATGCGGGTGAAACGGGCGCAGCGGCGTCGACAGCGCGGTATCCAGCGCGCGGTGCGATGCCTTCTGCCAGCCGCGCGTAATCGTCTTCAGCCCAGACTCATCGCGCTCGCCAAGCGTCACCGCAATATCGGCGTCGCGCTGGTCGCTCGACACGTAGAGCACGAGCTTCACCGGGCCGGTCACTTCGGTGTCGGCGTCGAGCGGCGCGCTCTCGAAGCGCACCGACCCGAGGTCGCGCAGGTAATCATCGGGCGGGTAATCGATCGAGCGCGTGCCCCCGCCCGGCGCGGGATGTTGCGACAGGCCCTGCCCGGTGAGGTGCAACTCGGTTATCCGTGCACGCGCGAGCGGCCATTCCCGCTCGCAGCGAAACCCGGGATTTTTGCCCTGCACGTAGATTTTCACCGGCGGCTCGCGGTCGATGCCGTTGTCCTTGCCCGCGACGCACCAGTCGTACCAGCGCTTGAGCTCGAGCATCAGCGCCTCGGTATGAAACGTGGCCTGCGCGTCGCCGGCGACCATCAGCAGCTTGCGCGGCACCTGGGTGACATTCTCGAAGCCGAGCAGGTTGCCGCGCGTGTGCAGTCTGACTTTTTCCCAGGCGCCGATCGAATACACCGGCACCTGGATGTCCTTGAGGCGCCAGAACGCCGAGCGCGCGCGATAGAAGTCGTCATCGAAGCGCCGGCTGTAGAGTTCGCGCGGCAGGTTGATCGACATCACGTTGGCCGGCGGCACCGGCTCGAACGGCAGGTTGTTGAGCTCGATCTGGCGCATCGACCAGCGGGTGACGAAGTCCTCGCTGAAGAGCCCGCCGTGCCACGACCAATCGCGATACATGTCGATGAGCCCATCGTACGGCGCGATGCCCGCGAGCGACGGCGGCCGGCGTGCCGCCGCTAGCCACTGCACCATCGCGTAATAGCTCTGTCCCAGCATGCCGACGCGGCCGAGCGACCACGGCTGCTGCGCCGCCCATTCAATGGTGTCATGCAAATCGTTCTGTTCGACCGGGCCGAAGAAATCCCACACCCCTTCGGTGCTTTCGCCGGTGCCGCGCGCATCGGTGCGCACGATCGCGTAGCCGTGCTTCACCCACCACTCGTAATCGGAGGTTTCGCGGAAGCGGAACGCCGGATGCGATGGCAGATAGTCGAGCTTCTTCGGATATGCGGAAGCAACGAGCAGCGTCGGGTAGCGACCCGATGCTCGCGGGCGATAGATGTCGGCGGCAATGCGCACGCCATCGCGCATCGTGACGCGCACGTTGCGCTCGAGCGCGAGCTCGTTGCCCGACGCGACTATGTGCGCCTTGCCGGCGCCCGGCGGCAGCCCGGTGGTGAGCGGTATGTCGTGTACCGACGTTCCTGATTCGGGCATGGTCGCCAGAATGCTACATGCTGCCGCGGATGTCATCACCGCTCACGGTCGCGCTCCCACTCGCGCCAGCCGGCGAGCAACGGGAAATACAACCCCAGCATCGTTGCCTGCGCGTCGCCGACGGCCGCGGCATAGCGCTCGAGCTGCGCGCGATAGCGCACGCGCTCGCGGTCGAGGAACGCCTCGACATCGGTGCCTTCGTGGCTGCTGGTTTTGTAGTCGACTATCCAGCGCTGGTTGTCCGTGCCGCGGAAGGTGCGATCGATCACCAGATTCACGCGTTCGCCATCGCCGATCACGGTAATGCGCATTTCATTGCGCGCATCCTGCTGCCGGCCGAGCAGCCAGCGCCCGCGTTCATCGGTCGTAGCGTGGGTAAGCGCCGCCACGACGCGCGCGGTCGCCGCATCGAGATCGCCGTCGGTCACGTTGCGCGCGATGAGTTCGCGCCGGAACGTATCGCGCAGCGCCGCAATCCGCCGCGGATTCCAACCTTGTAGTTCATCATCGGCCATGCGCTGCAGCCAGCGGTGCACGACGCTGCCGACCTGGCGTGCGGTCTCGCCGACCCATGAGAATTCAATCTCATCCTGCGAGCGCGCCACGTTCTGCGGCGGCGTCCAAGCGGCGCGCACGGGTGCCGGAGGGAGCGTCCAGCCGGACGGCAGGCGGCGCAAAGACTGGTCGACCGGGGATTCAGCCTCCCGCGCCAAGAGCCCGGAGGATGCCATTGCCTGCTTCGCGGCGTCGGCGTAAACGGGCCCGACCACCGGCCATAATTTTCCGAGCAGCGTTTTTTCGCTGGGCGGTTTCAGCGCAATGACGCCATCGGGGTCGGGAACAAGCCGCGTATCGCCAAGCAGATGCAGGCGCTGCCTCGCGCGCGTCGCGGCGACGTAGAGCAGGCGCTCGTCTTCCAGGCTCTCTTTTTCGGCGTCTAGCTTTTGCAGCCACGCATAGATCGGATCGCCTTCCGAGCCGGTTTCCTGAATGGGGGCGAGCAGCAGGTCGGTCGCCTCGCGGCCGCCCTCGCGCGGCTGTTCCATCCACAGGAAAAGCTTCTTGTCATCGGTGCGCGGGGTGCGGCCCAATCCAGGGACAATCACGACGTCGAACTCCAGACCCTTGGCCTTGTGGATGGTCATGATCTGCAGCCGCTCGTCGGCTTGCACATCAGGCAGCGCGTAGAGTTCGGCAAGCCCTTCCTCGAATGCAGCCAGGTCGGCGATCTCGCCCGCCTCGTCGTGCGCTTCGAGGTATTCGAAATATATCTCGGCGTCTTCGAGATCGGTCGTATCCTCTACGCACGCCGGCCCGCCGAATGCGAACCAGGCGCCGGCGATGCGCTCGCGCAACGAGCCGCGACAGCGCTGATCGAAGCATTGCCGTAACACGTCGCCTGCCCGCCGCAGCCGCGCGTGGCCGTCGGCGGAAAGGCCGGCGGTACATACTTCATCGTTCATCAATTCCCAGATAGTGCGCGCATGGTCGTTACCGGCGAGTCCGTGCAGATCGGCCAGCGTGAGCCCGCACCATGGCGTGCGCAGCAGCGCGAGCCACGCGAGCCGGTCGGCCGGGTGCGCCAGCGCGCGCGTCAGCGCGAGCAGGTCCTGCACGACCGGCCGGTGGCCGAGTTCCTCGATCTCGATTGCGCGAAAGCGCAGACCGCCGGCCTTGAGCTGCGGCACGATTTCGCGCAGATGGCCGCGGTTACGCACCAGTATCGCAACCTTGCTGTCGGGATCATCCCGCCGCACCCGCATGACGATTTCCACCGCCTTCGCCGCTTCGCCCACGCGATCGTCATTGAAGAACGGGTGCACGCTGACTGCCGCGCCGGCAAGTGCGGCGTGCGTCGCAACCGATGCGGTGTACGGCACTGCGCCGGTGGCGATGTCCTCCTGGTCAGGCATCACGTGCGCGAAGGTGGCGTTGACCCACTCGACGATTCCGGCCTGCGAACGAAAATTGGCGTTAAGGGCGATCGGCTGCAGATCGACGCCGGCGATCCCCGCGGCGCGCGCGCGCAGGAACAAGCCGACCTCGGCTTCACGGAAGCGATATATGGACTGCATCGGGTCGCCCACCGCGAACACGGTCCGGCCGTCGCCGACTTCCCAGCCGGCGGTGAGTTTTGCGACGAGCTCGTATTGGCTGATCGAAGTGTCCTGAAATTCGTCGATCAGCAAATGGCGAATCCGGTAATCGAGCGCCAGCGCGAGATCGCTGGGCGCTTCCGCGTCGCCAAGCGCCGACACCGCGCTGTGCGCGACCTCCGTGAAATCGACCTGGCCGCGCGACTGGAACACGAGCCTGAGCTGCCCGACCGCACGCGGCAGCAGCCGCATGATCGCGCCCAGCACTTCCCATTGCCCGTCGGTGTAAGCCGGCGGCAAACCCCGCAGATCATGCAACGCGGAGCGCAACGCATCATCAGCGCGCAGTTGGTCAATTACCGCGAATACGCGGTCTTTCCATTGCTTCGACGCTTCTTTCCCGGTCTTGCTTTTACCCGCCGGAAATCCAATTCTGACATCATATTTTCTGCGCCACTCGCCTTCCGCTCCGGTAAGCAACAACTCGACGATACCCAGCCAGGCATCTGCATCGGATGCCTCGCTACCCGGTAACGCAGCGAGCTTGTCACACGCAACAATCGGCGAACTGCTACCGTCGGTGACGAGGTTGGCGGCGGCGTAACGCGCGATCCCGAGCAACTCATCATGCAACGATGCGGGTATCAGCCCGTGCGCGCGTTCAAGCGCCGCGCGTCTTGCGTTCTGCAGCGCAGCTTCCAGCTCCGCGCGCTCCCTGCCGTGCACGTGACGCAACCAATGGTCGCGGCGCCGGAGCATGTCGGCCAGCAGCGTCTCCATGCGGGCAACGTCGTTATCGAGATGCGCCAGCAGCCGCTCGACGTCCTGCGCGACCGTCTCGTTGCCCTCGACCAGCTCAATGGTCGCGCGCGCCGCTTCGAGATACAGCTCGGTCGCATCCTCGATATTTTCCGGTTGCGATCCGAATTTGGACAGGATCGGCATCTGGCGCGTCAACGCCGCGCACAGCGAATCGATGGTCTGGATGCGCAGCCGCGCCGGATTCTCCGCGGTGCGCCAGCCGGCTTTGGTGTCGCGCTGCAATGCGGCGGTTGCCAGTTCGAGCGTCAGCTTCTCATGCCCGGTCGCGGGGTCTTTGCCGGCTTGCGCAGCCGCCAGTGCTTCCAGCACGCGTTCGCGCATCTCGCCCGCGGCTTTCCTGGTGAAAGTCACCGCGACGATTTCTTCGGGATGATCGACGTGTGCCAATAACAACAGGTAGCGCTGGATCAGGAGCTCGGTCTTGCCCGAGCCCGCCGGTGCCTGCACGATGAACGACTGCGCCGGATCGAGCGCGCGGCGGCGCGCGGCGAGATCAGGGATGTGCACAGCGGTCACGCCGCGTCCTCGTCGAGCGCGTTCTCGAGCCGCTCGTAAATGCGGCAGAACGGCTTCACATCGCAGTAACGGCAGGTGCGCGGATACTGCTTGGGCTCGACCGCGGCATCCCCGCCCGCGAAGCCGGCAGCGATACGCGCCAGGTCGGCACGCCATGCGTCGACGACGTGCCGCCAGGAGTCGTAGCGGTCGCGGTAATAAGATTCGGCGAACGCTTTGACACCTGGCAGCAGATCGCCATCGCGCGCGAGCGCTGCAAACCTCATATCGCCCGCTTTCACCTGTGCAAACGCGACCGCCGCCGCCGCAGGCTCGGCGGCGACGAGATAGAGCGGCAACTGCGGCTCGTCCGGCCGCTCGCCCAGCATGGAACCGACCGACGGCGCGCGGGTTTTGTAGTCGATAACGATGCGCGTGCCGCTCTCGATTTCGTCGACGCGGTCGAGACGCGCATTGAATGTCAGTCCGCCAACCTCGACGCGGCGCTTGTCTTCAGTAGCGATCACCGTGAAACTGCCGCGCATTTTCTCGTATTCAAGCCAGGCGCGCGCAAGGCGCGCAAGGCGCTGTTTCTCGATTTCCGCGAAGCGCCCGCAGAGCGTCGTCGGCCGATCACGCTTGATGCGCGCGACCGCTTCTTCCGCCGCCCGCTCGAGCAGCGCCTCGAGTCCGGCTGTGCTGATCGCATCGAGCGCGCTTTTGGTTTTGAGCCGCGCCCACACTTGCGCCAGCACTCGGTGCACCAGCGTGCCGCGCTCCAGCGCATCGAGCCCGGTGTGCGGCGCCTGCAGGCCTTCGGCACCCAGCCGATGCACCGCGAACGCGCGAAACGGACATGCCGCATGATCTTTTATCACCCCGGTGCCACCGCTTACAGCGGCCGTCTTGTCCAGCGGCGGCGCCGTGCCGTCCGGAATGCGTTCAAGTTTGCGCGCGCGGTGGACCGTATCGCGATAGCTCGCGTAATCAGGCAATGACAGAGTCTGCTCGGAGACCTCGCTAATGAGCGGGCTCGGCTTGAACTCGCGGTCGTCCTCGCACCGCGGGTAGCTCAGCACGACTTCGTCCGCGCATGACCGCCAGTCGCCGGTCAGCCGGCGCGCGAACTCGAGCGATTCGGCTGCCGAGGCTTGCGGCAGTTTCGCCGCACGCTGCAGCTCGATCGGCAAAAACGGATTCGGGCGCGGGCTTTGCGGCCAGGCCTCGTCCGACAGCCCCATCACCCACAGATGATCAAACTCCATGCCGGCCGCTTCAAGCGCTCCGAGGATCTGGATCGGCACCTCGGGTGTTTCGGGCTGGAACAACGTGTCCGCCGCCATGCGCCGCAGGCGCGACACCGCTGCACTGTAGCCGGTGCGCGGCACGATGCGATCGAGTGCGGCGAAACTGGCGAGGACTTCGTGCCACTTCTTGAGCGCCTGGTATTCGGCCGAGTCGAGGCCGCGCTCGCCGGGAAATCCGACCAGCTTGAGCGCTTCCGAAACCGCTTTCGCCAACGCCGACGGCGGCTGCGCGCCGAACAGGCGCGCCTTGCGAAAATCGGCGAGCGCGGACAGGCGCTGCGCAAGGATCGGGCAGCCGGCGCCGTCACGCGCGATCAATGCCAGCAAGCGGTCGAGCGTGACGACCGGTTCGGCCCGTTTCCTCAACTGCGAGTCGAGCCGCGCGCGGCGCGTCAATTCGGTATCGCCGCCGGCGATGAACGGCGAGCGGATCAGCCGGCTCGCGTGCTCGAACTCGAGCTCGCGCCCGGCGAGCTCGAGCACCAGGAACGCGGCGTTGACCAGCGAATAGGACGTGAGCGCTGCGCCCAGCGACACATTGAACGGCGGCGCGTGCCGGACGGCTCCCGGCAGCGCGTAATCCGGCGCCGTAATCGCGCTGAAAATGCGCATGATCGCGGCGCGATGCTTGGCGAGGTCGGGCACGACAACGCCGATGCGCACGCTGCCGCCCGTTTCGAGGCGCGCACGCGCCCACGCCGCTGCGCGCTGTATTTCCTCGCGGTTATCGTTGCAAGCAACGCGTCGCGCGCTGCCGTTGCGCGGCCGAGATCGCGTGTATGCGACCTCGCAGCCGGCGGCCTTCAATCGGGCAAGCAGTTCCGCCTGTTGCGGCGTGACGATATCGAAGCCATAACAGATGAGAAATTTCGGCTTCGTGATATCGGCATTCCCGCATGATGCGGCAACCAGATCGGCGAGGCGCGCGCCGTCGGTCAGCCGGTCGCGCCCGGCGTCACGCTCGTACCGCTGCGCCCATTCCTGAAAGGCCCTGCCGTCTTCATTGAGCGGGAAATTCTTGAGCCGCGGCATGAGCTGCCACGCATGCGCGAGCTGCCAGGCTTCGCGCGCAAGCTGCGCGGTTTCGGGAACCGCGAGCAACGCCTTGCCCGCCGCCGAGTCGTGGATGACGTTCTCCCACAGTGCTATCTCCTGCGCCGGTGTGAGCAGGATCGGCAGTCCGGCGGCATGCTCGGAATAAAGCGCGTCTTCATACGCGCGCTCGACGAACGCGGTAAACGGCAGGATGTCGGCCGCTTCCCACGCGGTGAGTCCGCGCCCGGCCTGGGCGTCGTCGAACTCCCGCGTTAGCGCAAGCGCCAGGCGCCGGTTGGGCGTGACGACAGTTGCGCCGGCTTTCAGCCCCTCAGCGAGGCGCGCGAAAACTTCGGCTTTGGTTGAATGCGGAAATGGCGGGACGGCGGACATGCGGCGGATAACAAGTTACCGCCACAATATATCAGCGTTCTAGCAGGTGCTTCTTTTCTTTTTCGTGCGCCCACTCAGAAGCGTGCGTGCGTGAAGCGCGGAACAGGGGCCCCGTTTATGGGGATGTGACCGTGGAGCGCACGCGGGACGCGGGTTTAGCACCCGGACCTCACCTCTCCAGGAGATGTTTCTTCTCTTTGACTTTCGCCCATTCGGAAGCGTGCGTGCGTGGAGCGCGGAACAGGGACCCCATTTATGGGGATGTGACCGTGGAGCGCACGCGGGACGCGGGTTTAACACCCAAGCATCATTTCTCGAGGAGGTGGTTCTTCTCTTTCACTTTGGCCCACTCATCCGCGTCCGGCGGGGCGTCTTTTTTCTCGATGATTGGCGGCCAGATCTTGGCCAGCTCGGCGTTCAACGCGGTGTATTGCTGCTGGTTCTCGGGCACGTCATCCTCGGCGAAAATCGCCTCCACCGGGCATTCGGCGACGCACAGCGTGCAGTCGATGCACTCGTCGGGTTCGATGACGAGGAAGTTGGGGCCTTCGCGAAAGCAGTCCACCGGACAGACGTCAACGCAGTCAGTATACTTGCACTTGATGCAGGTTTCGGTAACGACGTAAGTCATGGTAATCCTTGGCCTAATCCCCGTCCGATGGTGCCAATTGCGGCATGTAACTACGTGGTTATTTTAGCAGAACCGGGGGTTGTGGCCGGCATGCGCGGGAGCACGCTTCCCAAATATCGCGTTTTTGGTTAGCATACGCGCCATCTAGCCTTGTTGCCGTCCTTCGTCGTCTGTCCCGGCGGCATCCCCCTAAATATTCAAGCAGCAGGAGACGTTCCATGAGCGAGCATATTCACCACGTGACCGACGATACTTTCGAGCCGGAAGTTCTGCAGGCCGAAACGCCGGTGCTGGTCGACTACTGGGCCGAGTGGTGCGGACCGTGCAAGATGATCGCGCCGATTCTCGACGAGGTCGCCAAGGAATACGCAGGCAAGCTCAAAGTGGCCAAGCTCAACATCGACGACAACCAGGCGACTCCCCCTAAATACGGCATCCGCGGCATTCCGACCCTGATGCTGTTCAAGAACGGCAATGTCGAGGCGACCAAGGTCGGCGCGGTCTCCAAATCCCAGCTAACGGCATTTATTGACAGCAATATCTGAACTGGTTACCCTAGCATCAAACCATCCGGCAGCCGATCCCATGACGGGGGCATGCCGGACGAGCGCAAGCTCCTTCTGCTTTCTTAATTTTTCCCCTGGTTTTTCCCGAGTAACACTCTAACTGTATCTATGCATTTATCCGACCTCAAGAATCTTCATGTCACCGAGCTGGTGGACATGGCCATCACGAACGAAATCGACGGCGCCAGCCGCCTGCGCAAGCAGGAACTGATATTCGCGCTGCTCAAGAACCGCGCCAAGAAAGGCGAATCCATCTTCGGCGAAGGCACGCTCGAAGTGCTGCCGGACGGCTTCGGCTTCCTGCGCTCGCCCGACACCTCCTACCTCGCTGGCACCGACGACATCTATGTAAGCCCGTCGCAAATCCGGCGCTTCAACCTGCATACCGGCGATTCGATCAATGGCGAGATCCGCACACCGAAAGACGGCGAGCGCTATTTCGCGCTGGTCAAAGTCGACAAGGTCAATGATGAACCGCCCGAGAATTCGAAAAACAAGATCCTGTTCGAGAATCTGACGCCGCTGTTCCCCAACGAGCGCTTCGTGATGGAACGCGACATCAAGTCGGAGGAAAACCTGACCGGCCGCATCATCGACATCGTCGCCCCGATCGGCAAAGGCCAGCGCGGGCTCATCGTGTCGCCGCCGAAAGCCGGCAAAACCGTGCTGATGCAGCACATTGCGCACTCGATTGCGACCAATAATCCCGAGGTCTACCTGATCGTGCTGCTGATCGACGAGCGGCCCGAGGAAGTGACCGAGATGCAGCGCTCGGTGAAAGGCGAAGTCGTGTCGTCGACCTTCGACGAGCCCGCCACGCGCCACGTGCAAGTCGCGGACATGGTGATCGAAAAGGCGAAACGCCTTATCGAGCACAAGAAGGACGTGGTGATCCTGCTCGACTCGATCACGCGGCTCGCGCGCGCCTACAACACCGTGGTGCCGGCCTCCGGCAAGGTGCTGACCGGCGGCGTCGACGCCAACGCGCTGCAGCGGCCGAAGCGCTTCTTCGGCGCCGCGCGCAACATCGAGGAAGGCGGCTCGCTTACGATCATCGCGACCGCATTGATCGACACCGGCTCGCGGATGGACGACGTGATCTACGAAGAATTCAAAGGCACCGGCAACATGGAAATCCACCTCGACCGGCGCATGGCCGAGAAGCGGATCTACCCGTCGATCAACGTCAACCGCTCCGGCACGCGGCGCGAAGAGCTGCTGATCAAGCAGGAGATCCTGCAGAAGATCTGGGTGCTGCGCAAATTGCTCTACCCGATGGACGAGCTGGAAGCAACGGAATTTCTCGTGGATAAACTCAGGGCCACGAAGAATAATTCGGACTTTTTCGATTCGATGAGGAGAGGTTGACATAACCTCGACGGCCAGCATGCGGTCAATCGCTCTGGAACGAAAAAGTC
>JBGPFE010000070.1:0-13990 GCA_041483135.1 Gammaproteobacteria bacterium
CAACCCGGGGCCCGAGTGGTCGGTGAACAAGAGCCACGCCCGCAGCCGGATGCGGCTTTGCTTTGCGAGCCCGAGCCATGAGGAAATCCACCAGGGCGTCGCGGCGCTTGCCGAGGTCTGCCGCCGCGAGTTCGGCGTGCCTATTCCTTGATCAGGCTTGACCCGTCAATTAGGGCCGAGTAGCATTCCTATACGTCTTCGGCGGTAGCTCTTGGCACATTCGGTGTCGGAGCTTGATACCACCGTAAGGCGCTTAACGGCAGTGTTCTCATTGCGAGGCACTTGCTAAGGAGAATGTGTATGTCTACATTTCGCTTTCCCTCTCAGCAGTTCCGCTCTATTCCGTCGCCATCTGGTAATTCCCGCGTTGGTCTTTTCTACATTCAGGCTGCGAACGTCCCACGCGATCTTTGGGATTGGCGCGACGTTAACCCGCGTGAGGTAAATCGGCGGAGTTCGGTGTACCGTCAAATCGCACAGACGCTTACTCAAGAGCCCGCCCGTTTCCACGAGAGAAATCGTGGGATCACGCTTGTCGCTCAAGATCTCACTTATGATGACAAGCGTAAAGAAGTCGTTCTTACGCTCGACGATGTGAAGCTTCACGGGGTAGTAGATGGCGCTCATACACTTGACGCGATCTTGGAAACACAGAAGCAGCCTCCTGAGACCGGATGGCCCGCGCACGTGTTCATCAAGGCGATGATCGATGTCGATCCGGATCAGATCGCGGAAATTGCTGGTGGCTTGAATACAAGTCAGCAAGTCGACCTCAAGAGCCTTGAGAATCTTCGCAAGCACTTCGATGAGCTGCAGCACATTCTAAGTAATGAGACCTACGCTGCTAACATTGCCTACAAGATGGGCGACAATGATAAACAGGTAGACGTCAGAGAAATTCTTTATTACCTCGCAGTATTCGACTGCAGCGAATACAATGAAAAAAAACATCCGGTCGCGCTGTTCGGCCGAAAAGAGGGCATAGTTCGACGGTTCGCTGAGCAAGCGGACGTTACCAAGGATGCCGGGGACTCCTTTCGCATTTTGATCTCGCGTGCCCCGGAAATCTTGCGTCTTCGTGACGTCATTGAAAAACGCGCACTCGATCGACCAATTGGACGCTACAAAGTCGGTAAGACCACTCGCGTGCGCAGCGAATCCAATCGCGACAACCACCTGGTGTTCTTGGATGATCACGTGAATGGCAAGATTCCGCTTGGGTGGATCATGCCGATGCTGGCAGGCTTCCGCGCTAATGTGCAGTGGGATAAGCCTAAGGGTTCGTTCAGCTGGATCATGCCGCTCGACGAGTTGGTCGACGCGTGCATTGACCGCTTGGTTCTCGGTATTCAAGAGGTCCATGAGCAGGAGAATAGTCGGCCAGAGTACGTCGGCCGTAACGCCATCGCGTGGCGCATGAGCTACAGTGCTGTATCGCAGGCGATTCTTGAATGGGAGCTCGCGCGCGCGCGGCGGCCTCAACGATAGAGGGCCTGGTCGGGGTTCGAAACTCTTACTGCTTACCAATTTTAAAAGGGCTACGTAAGTGGCCCTTCTTTTTTCTGGTTAGAGCGTGTGTTAAATGGAGTCCAGTTAAATGAGGCTAAAGTTATATATCAGCGTGACGGAAGAAAGAATGTCTCGCTGGGTAAACACCTTGGCTGAACCTACCTCGTCCGCTGCACACGGAGTTTCAGGTTTACGGCGGTTCATTAGCGAATCGGCTGTTCTATAATGCTGCTTTGCATATCGGCAATTTCAACTGAAAGACCACCCCGATGCGTTTCGAAGGCACTGATACCTACATAGCAACCGACGACCTGATGATGGCGGTCAACGCGGCGATCACGCTCGAGCGGCCGCTGTTGATCAAGGGCGAGCCGGGCACTGGTGTGTTATGCGAGTAGCTGAGTCCGGACTCCGTAACGCTCGTAGACCGGCAGCGCGCGCCGGTCGCAGGTGACGAGTTCGGCGCCGCAGGCAGCCGCTGTCGCGGCCACCAGCGCGTCGTATGCGGCCCCGCCGGTGACCCCGTGGTCGGGCAATGCGAGAATAAAGTCCTTGTAGGACCGTGCGCTCAAGCGCAGGAACGGCTGAGAAAACCGCGCTTCCAGAAAAGCGCGGACGACAGCGCCGGAAGTCCGGTGAGGAGGAGGCAACCGGGTAAGCACTGAGTACGTCTCGAGCGCACAGTGCTCGATCAGACGCAGCCCGCCGTCAAGCGCGCGTCGTGCAGCCTCGTGGTTCTCGTGCCAGGATGCGAATGCGGCGATCACCAGGCTGGTGTCGGCCGCCTTCAACGTCGGACGCGCTCCAGCGTATCGCGAACCTGCTCGGCCGTCAGTGCAGGCAATTCGGCGTCCGGGACCGCGACCACGCCTTTCCCGCGCTTCTTCAGTCGCATGGGGGTCGCGGCGATCTCGATCTCAAGGCGACCGTCGCCTGCCCGGATCTCCAGCGGTTGGCCCGGCTTAAGGCCGAGGGCCTGTCGCAGCGGCTTGGGCACGACGATCCGGCCGGTGGCGTCTAGGGTGGCTTTCATGGCATAAAGATTGCCATAAAAATGGCAAGATTGCAACCACAGAATTCCGGGTCGCTGAGTCGCGGACCGTCGGCGATACGGTTATCTTATAATTACCGGCGCGCTCGTTCGAACGGACACGCAATTCGTGCCGTTCAACTCACTTCAAAGGTCATGAACCAATGTCACGATTTGAAGGCACTGATACCTACATAGCAACCGACGACCTGATGATGGCGGTCAACGCAGCGATTACGCTCGAGCGGCCGCTGTTGATCAAGGGCGAGCCGGGCACCGGCAAGACCATGCTCGCGATCGAGGTCGCGAAGGCGTTGCAACGGCCGCTGTACGAGTGGCACATCAAATCTACCACGAAGGCGCAGCACGGGCTGTACGAGTACGACGCGGTGTCGCGGCTGCGCGATTCGCAGCTCGGCGATCCGAAGGTGCACGAGATCAAGAACTACATCGTGCGCGGCATGCTGTGGAACGCGTTCGAAGCCGACGCGCAGTCGGTGCTGCTGATCGACGAGGTCGACAAGGCCGACATCGAATTCCCGAACGACCTGCTGCGCGAGCTCGACCGCATGGAGTTCTACGTTTACGAGACGCAGCAACTGATCAAGGCGCGGCACCGGCCGCTCGTGATCATCACCAGCAACAACGAGAAGGAACTGCCCGACGCGTTCCTGCGCCGCTGCTTTTTCCACTACATCCGTTTTCCCGACAAGGAAACGATGGAGAAGATTGTGCGCGTGCACTTTCCGGCGCTCAAGAAGTCGCTGCTCAGGGAAGCGCTCGAATCGTTCTTCGAAATCCGAGACGTGCCGGGCCTGAAGAAAAAACCCTCGACGTCCGAGCTGCTCGACTGGCTGAAGCTCCTGATGGCGGAGGACATCCCGCCCGAGGCGCTGACGAGCCAGGACCAGCACAAGATCGTCCCGCCGCTGCATGGCGCGCTGCTGAAGAACGAGCAGGACGTGCATTTGTTCGAGCGGCTGGTGTTCATGTCGCGCCGAAAACCAGGCTAAAACCGTATAGCCACAGAGGTCACAGTGAACACAGAGAAAAGCAATTTCAACAAAATAGGAAAACAGGTCGTAAATCAGGCTAAGACCGTATAGCCACAGAGTTCACAGAGAACACAGAGAGAATAAAACTCAACAATATCTGCAAACAGGTCGTAAATCAGGCTAGAACCTTATAGCCACAGAGGTCACAGAGAGCACAGAGAAGAACAAGAGTAGGGGAAATTACAAAGGAAAAGCGGCACGCCATGAATGCTACAAATATTTCGCCAGGCCCGACTCATCCTTTATACATCGTCGCTCTGTTTTTCTTCTCTTTGGTTTTCTCTCTGTGATCTCTGTGTCCTCTGTGGCCATGATTTATGAATAACCTGGGTCCCCACCCCGGCTTGCAACCTGCCGGGGCAGGCTCTCACGCGCGGGGACGACGCATTATTCTGCAATCTTCTTTTACCTCTGTGTCCTCTGTGACCTCTGTGGCCATGATTTGGTTTCGTCATACCCGTACAAGCGGGAATCTAGTCAAATGAAATGCATTCTGGATGCCCGCCTGCGCGGGCATGACGATCTTTGCAGTGTTTCTGTTTTCTCTGTGATCTCTGTGTCCTCTGTGGCCATGATTTTGGTTTTGCTGTCATGACTAAAGCCGCACAAGGTTTCCCGCCGGTGATCGACGCCGGAGTCGAGACGCTGATCCTCGGCAGCTTTCCGAGCGTCGCATCGCTCGGCAAGGCGCAATATTACGGTCATCCGCAGAACCAGTTCTGGCGCCTCGTCGGCGCGGTGATCGGCGAGCCGCTTCCGGAGATGGATTACGAGAAGAGGAAGCGCACGCTGCTCAAGCACCGCATCGGTTTGTGGGACATTATCGGCACCTGCAAGCGCGAGGGCAGTCTAGATTCCAACATCCGCAACCCCGGCCATAACGACTTCTCGCGCGTGACGAGCGTCGCTAAAAAGCTGCGCCGCGTATGCTTCAACGGCAAGACCGCCGGCAAGATGGAGCCGCTCTTTATCGAACGGGGCTTTGAAACCATCGTGCTGCCATCGTCGAGCCCCGCTAATACGATGAGCTTCGAAGCCAAGCTCGAGCAGTGGTCGAGAATCAAGGCGGAGATGACAGAGTCCGTATCATGAGGTTGTCCGCCGCACGCGATCGAACCGAGGTGAAACATCATGGGTAGCGTCTCGTTGCAGGTCCATCACGTTCCGGAAGATTTCTCGGACCGCTGCGCGCTCGGCTTGAGCAATCTGCTGCGTTTTTTTGCCGTTGTCTTTTTTGCCGGTCGCTACGGGCATCGCGCGGTGGTGCTGGAAACCGTCGCGGCGGTTCCCGGGATGGTGGGCGGGGCATTGCAGCACCTGCGCTCTTTGCGCCGGATCGAGGACGACAAGGGCTGGATACACACGCTGTTGGACGAGGCCGAAAACGAACGCATGCATCTGATGACGTTCATTCATATCGCCCGGCCTACGCTGTTCGAACGCCTGCTCGTGTTGCTGGCGCAAGGGATTTTTTTTAACTGTTTCTTTCTGCTCTATCTGATCTCTGCAAAAACCGCGCACCGGCTCGCCGGCTACTTCGAGGAGGAAGCGGTCATCAGTTATACCGAGTATCTGGACGATATAGATAACGGCAAGGTCCCCAATATTCCGGCACCCAGGATTGCGATCGACTACTGGAAATTGCCGCAGGATGCGAAGCTGCGGGATGTCATTGTCGTGGTGCGTAACGATGAAGCGCATCACCGCGACGTCAATCATGATTTTGCGGACCATCTGAAGGCGCGATAGCGCCGTGAATGCGTGAAGGGTTAAGGGTGAATGGCGTGCAGATCTTCACACACACGGGTCGTTCGGGCCAGGGGTTTTTACCCTTCACTCATTCACCCTTCACGCATTCACGCGAAAAGTGCTGATCGAATTCTTTCTGAAGTTGAAGCAGGGCGGGGTGCCGGTCTCGGTCAGGGAGTTCCTGACGCTGCTCGAAGCGCTCGACAAGCGCGTGATCAGCAGTGGCATCGACGATTTCTACTACCTGTCGCGCGCGTGCATGGTCAAGGACGAATCGAACTACGACAAGTTCGACCGCGTGTTCGGCGCCTATTTCAAGGGCATCACCGAGCTGCCCGAAGGCGCGACCGCGTTGATCCCCGAGGAATGGCTGAAGAAGCTCGCCGAGAAGCACCTGACCGAGGAAGAAAAGAAACTGATCGAGTCGCTCGGCGGCTGGGACAAGCTGATGGAGACATTGAGGAAGCGGCTCGAAGAGCAGAAGGGCAGGCACCAGGGCGGCAACAAGTGGATAGGCACCGCCGGCACCAGCCCGTTCGGCGCTTACGGCTACAACCCGGAAGGCGTGCGCATCGGCCAGAAGGAATCGCGCCACCGCCGCGCGGTCAAGGTGTGGGACCAGCGCGAATTCCGGAATCTGGACGACTCGGTCGAGCTCGGCACGCGCAACATCAAGGTCGCGTTAAAAAGGCTGCGCAAGTTCGCGCGCGAGGGAAATCCCGAAGAGCTCGACCTCGACGACACCGTGCGCTCGACCGCGAAGAACGCCGGCTGGCTCGACATCAAGATGGTGCCCGAGCGCCACAACAGCGTGAAGGTGCTGCTGTTCCTCGACGTCGGCGGCTCGATGGACGATCACATCCAGGTCTGCGAGCAGTTGTTTTCGGCGGCGCGCACCGAATTCAAGCACCTCGAGTACTTCTACTTCCATAATTTCCTGTACGAACGCGTGTGGAAGGACAACCGGCGGCGCGCGACCGAGCGCATCGCCACGTGGGACGTGATGCACAAGTATCCGCACGACTACAAGGTGATTTTCGTCGGCGACGCGACGATGAGCCCGTACGAGATCACCTATCCCGGCGGCAGCGTCGAGCACACCAACCCCGAGCCGGGCGCGCTGTGGATGCAGCGCATGCTCGCGATCTACAAGGACACGATCTGGCTCAATCCGCAGCCCGAGCCGATATGGGACTATCACGAGTCGATTCGCGTCACGCGCGAGGTGATCGGCGAGCGCATGTTTCCGCTGACGCTCGCCGGGCTCGACCGCGGCATGCGGCTGTTGAGCAAGGGGCGTTGAGAGCGGTGAATAGTGAATGGTGAATCGGCATGGACAAAAGGCTTTTCCAGCGCGCATGATTAACGGTTGGCGGGGTTGTTTGAAAATAAACTAGAAAAGGAGGATTGAGATGCGTACAGTGAAATGGTTGGCCGCAATCGCCATTCCGGCGGTGTTGGCGGTGCCGGCGGCGCACGCCGCGCAGCCGGCCTACCCGGAAAAACCGATCCGGCTCGTCATCGGCAGCGCGCCGGGCTCGGGTCCCGATATCATCTCGCGGGTGCTGGCCGACCGGTTGTACGGAGCGTGGGGCCAGCGGGTCGTCGTCGATTCCCGGCCCGGCGTGGCCGGCATCCTCAGCGCCGATCTGGTTTTGCGCGCGACGCCCGACGGCTACACGTGGATGATGCTGACCTCGCAGCTGATGGTCGCGACCGCGGTATACCCCAACGTCAAGTTCAACCTCGACAAGGATTTCGTCTCGATCAGCCTGATCGGCACGGTGCCGTTCGTGCTCGTGGTCAATAATGAACTGCCGGCGAAGTCGATACGCGAGCTGATCGAGCTCGCGAAAAAGTCGCCGGGCGCGCTCCGCTATGGCTCGGCCGGCACCGGCGCCTCCGAGCATCTCTCCGGGGTCCTGTTCACGAAATTGACCGGCACCGACATGCTGCACGTGCCTTACAAGGGCGTCTCCGAGGCGCTCTCCGCCACGTATGCGAAAGAAGTGAATCTCACCTACGGGGTCGTTCCGGCCGTGCTGGGCACGGTCCAGTCCGGACGGGTCAGGGCGCTCGGCGTCACCGGCCCCAAGCGTAATGCACTGCTTCCCGACGTGCCGTCGATCGGGGAAGTGGTGCCCGGCTACCAGACGCTCGGCTGGTACAGCGTGGTGGCCCCCATCGGCACGCCGACCGCGGTGCTGGCCAAAGTCAACGCCGAAGTGGTCAAGGCGGTCAAAGACCCCGAATTCGGCGAACGGCTCAAAGGACTGGGAATCGATCTCGTCGGCAGCTCGCGCGCGGACCTCGATGCGTTCCGGCGCGCGCAAAGAAAGCAGATCAACGAAATCGTCAAAGCCTCCGGCGTGGATGTCAAATAGAGACGCTCGACGTTGAGCCGTGGTGGCGACCTGCGTTCGGGCGCCCGGGAAAAACTGCAAGGAGGATGTCTCGTTTAGGTCGCGTGCAGTCGTTCATGAATTGCTCATTACGCGGAAGGTGTAAATAAGTCGAAACATTCCTGTGCGGTGCGTCGCCGAACGCGGGCTTATCGCGGCCTATAATAATAACGCTGGGCGGGAGGCCGGCATGAGAGTCAAATAGCATGCCTGGCGGGATTCAATGCTCTCGCGCCGCAAATTGCCGAGTTTGCTGAGCGCAGGTCGGTAGAGAATAAATCGGCTTGCAGGAAAGGTGTGACGATGCCCAAGAAGGTGTTCACCCCGGCGCAAATTGTCGACAAATTGCGTGAGGTCGAGCGCCTGCTCGCCAGCGGCAAGGCTGCGTCAGTCGTGTACAAACGTGCTGGCGTCACCGAGCAGGGCTACCGCCGCTGGCGCAAGCAGTACGGCGGGCTGGCTAAGCAGTTAGATAAGCTGGACCAGGCGCTGAAAGCGCGCAACCGCGAGCTGACCGAATCGCTCGAGCAGCAGACGGCGACAAGTGAAGTGCTGAAAGTCATCAGCAACTCGCACACCGATCTTCAGCCGGTGTTCGACACCATCGTACGGAATGCAGTCGTTCTCTGCGATAGCCTGTTTGCCAACGTGTTCCTCTTCGACGGGGAGCTGCTGCATTTCGGCGCCAGCGACAATCACACTCCGGAGGTCTTGAAGTTGATACAGGGCTTGTATCCGATACGCCCGAACGTCTCGCAAGTTGCGGGACGGGTCATTCTGACTAAGGCGATTGTTCGCCTGTCCGATGCACTTTCCGATCCTGACTACGACCATCGTTTAGCCGTCGCTTGGGGCTGGCGGCGCATGTTGGGCGTCCCGATGCTGCGCGAGGGCAGTCCCGTCGGTGTGATCGTGGTCGGCTGGGGCGAAGCTGGTCCCGCTCTGAAGAATCAGGAAGAGCTGTTGAAGACCTTCGCCGACCAGGCGGTGATCGCGATCGAGAACGTGCGGCTGTTCAAGGAAATTGAAGCGCGCAACCGCGAGCTCAGCGAGTCGCTCGAGCAGCAGACGGCGACCGCTGAAATTCTGCGTGTGATAAGCAGCACTCCCACTGACGTAATGCCGGTCTTGGATGCGGTTGCGAATCGCGCCGCGAAACTCTGCGAGGCACTGGACGCGCGCATTTGCCTCGTGGACGGCGATACCCTGAGATATGTCGCGGGATTCGGTGAATTCAAGGGTGTCAGACCAACCGTCACGTTGACGAGGGGCGCGGTCATGGGCCGTGCGATCATTGACCGCTCGGTCCTGCATATCGAGGACCTCGCCACCGAGTTGGACGAGTTTCCAGACATACGTATAACGCAACAAAAATCCGGGAATCGGACGACGCTCGCGGTACCGCTGGTGCGGGAGAACAAAGCGTTCGGTGGCATCCTCCTGCGCCGCAAGGAAGTGCGCCCCTTTAGCGCCAGGCAGATTGATCTCGTCAAGACTTTCGCCGATCAGGCGGTGATCGCAATCGAGAACGTGCGGTTGTTCAAGGAAACGAAGGAAGCGCTCGAGCAGCAAACCGTGATCAGCGAAATCCTGCGCGTGATCAGCAGCTCGCCCACCGACGTGCAACCGGTGTTCGACGCGATCGTGAACAGCGGTCAACACCTGTTCAGCGGCATAAATGAAGTGTCGCTCAGGCTCGTCAAAGGCGATCTCGTCGAGACGGTGGCAAGTACCTTGCCAATTCACGACACAGGCGGCGCAAATCCGGCCCAGCTAGACGATGAAAGCATGCCCGCCCCCCGTGCCCTGCGCCGCCGGGAGGTCGTCCAGATTCCCGACATACTCGCCGCGGACGAGTGGGTGGGAGCGAGGGCCAAGCAAAGAGCCGAGCAGAGGGGCTGGCGCGCGCTTCTGGCCGCGCCGATGCTGCGGGAGAACAGCGCGATCGGCGTGATTGCCGTAACTCGCGTGACGCCCGGGCCGTTCACGGACAAGCAGGTCGCGCTGCTCAAAACCTTCGCCGCCCAGGCGGTCATCGCGGTCGAGAACGTGCGGCTGTTCAACGAGATCAACGAGGCGCTCGAACAGCAGACGGCGACCGCAGAGATCTTGCGCGTGATCAGCGGCTCCCTGACCGACACTCAGCCCGTTTTCGACGCCATCGTACAAAGCACGGTGCGCCTGTTTCACGCCGACCGGGTGAGATTGTTTCTGGTCGAAGGCGATCACGTCCGCCTGCGGGCGCGTCATGGTCCAGGCACTTTCGACGAAGATGAGAACAACGTCGTTTCGGTGCCGCTCCACGGCAGCCTGGTCGGTCAGGCGATAGTGAAATGCGAGGCCATTCAAATTCCGGATATCGAGGCGCCCGGCGTGCCTGCGGCGGTTGTCGCGCGCAACCGCACTTTTGGCATTCGCTCGACCAGCATCGCGCCGCTGATTCGAGAGGGCAAGGCGATCGGCGCGATCACCGTGCCGCGCAGCGAACCGGGGGTGCTGTCCGAAAAACAGATGGCGCTTCTCAAGACCTTCGCTGACCAAGCCGTCATCGCGATCGAGAACGTGCGGCTGTTCAAGGAAATTCAGGAGAAAAGCCGCCAGCTCGAAGTCGCCAATCAGCACAAGTCGGAATTTCTCGCCAACATGTCGCACGAATTAAGGACGCCGCTGAACGCCGTCATCGGTTTTTCAGAGGCGCTGCAGGAGCGCATGTTCGGCGAGTTGAACGAGAAGCAGGCGGAGTACATCGACGATATCCACGGCTCCGGCAAACACCTGCTGTCGCTCATCAACGACATCCTCGACCTCTCGAAGGTCGAAGCGGGCCGCATGGAACTCGACGTGACGAAGTTCAGCGTGCCGATGGCGATCGACAACGCGCTGACGCTTGTCAAGGAGCGCGCCGGCCGCCACGGCATCACGCTGGAGTGCAGCATCGATCCCGAGCTGGGTGACATCAATGCCGACGAGCGCAAATTCAAGCAGATTCTGCTCAACCTCCTGTCGAACGCGGTGAAGTTCACGCCGGAAGGCGGACGGATTTCTGTTGCGGCGCGGCCAATTGCTGGCGCGGTCGAGGTCAGCGTGAGCGACACCGGCATCGGCATTGCCCCGGAAGACTGCGCAGCGGTGTTCGAGGAATTTCGTCAAGTGGGTCCATCGTCGGATAAAAAGTCCGAAGGCACGGGGCTTGGTCTCGCTCTGGCCCGGAAATTCGTCGAATTGCACGGCGGCAAAATTCAGGTGACAAGCGAAGTCGGCAAGGGATCGAAATTTACTTTTTCACTCCTGAATCGCCCGCCGCAACAGCCTGACGCTACCGCTGCCTGAGCGTCAACCTGGCGGCGTGGTGGTCCTGGCGTAGTCGCTCTAATGAGTCAACCAGTGATAATGCAAGTTAACCGTCGGCTGCAGCGGACGCCCGCAAGCGCCGCTGACCCGAAACGTTGAGGTTGTAGAAATACCTGAATGTCTGGTTTGGTCGCGTGCAGCCGTTCATGAATTGCTCATTACGCGGACGGTTACACATGCCGATACACCTGACGGGAATCGTTTCCAGGCGACAGGCAAACGGCCGGCCGGTTACGGCCAAAAGGGACATCCGCCGGGGAACAGATTCCTTCCCAAGCGAGCATAATAGGCGCGCAAATTGGAGGGGCGGTGAATGAAGAATCGCCGCAAACTGCTCAGCGCGCATGGCGCGGGCGCTCGCGCTGCTCCCGGACACCAACGCAGCCCAGGGACTGTATGATATTGCCAGGGATCTTGGCGTGCCGGCAGCGTTGAAGGATATCGGCATGAAGAAAGCGGAACTCGACCGCGCCGCCGGGCTTGCCACGCAATCGCCTTATTACAGCCCGCGGCCAATCGACCGCACCGGCATTCGCAAGTTGCTCGACGATGCCTGCCAGGGGCGTCGCCCGGACCAAGGAGGGGACCATGCGCAACATCACCGAAGCCAACCTGACCGACGTAGTGCTGGCGCGCTTGGAAAAAACCGCCGATCCGCGCTTCAAGCAGGTCATGGCGAGCCTCATCAAGCACCTGCACTCTTTCGTACGTGAGGTCGAGCTGACCGAAGAGGAATGGTTCGAGGGCATCAAGTTCCTTACCGCCTCCGGCCAGAAATGCGATGACAAGCGCCAGGAGTACATCCTGCTCTCCGACGTGCTCGGCGTGTCGATGCTGGTGGACGCGATCAACCATCGCCGGCCTGGCGGTGCAACGGAGAACACCGTGCTTGGGCCGTTCTTCGTGCACGGCGCGCCCGAAATCGGAAACGGCGACGACATGGCGGTGGGCTGGAAAGGCGAGCCGACTTACGTCTCGGGCAGGGTGCGGTCCACCGACGGCAAGCCGATCGCGGGCGCCCTGCTCGACCTGTGGCAATCGAATTCCGAAGGCTTTTACGATGTGCAGGTGGCCGACGCCGGTGGAAAACAACTGCGCGCCAGATTGTGCGCCGACGAAGAAGGCCGCTTCCGGTTCCGCACCATCAAGCCGACTGCCTATCCGGTGCCGACCGACGGGCCGGTGGGGTCGATCCTTGACCGGATGGGGCGCCATCCCATGCGTCCGGCGCACCTGCACTTCATCGTGTCGGCGCCCGGCTACGAGACGGTGGTGACCCACTTGTTCGTAGAGGGGGATCCCTACCTCGAGTCCGACGTCGTGTTCGCGGTCAAGAATTCGCTGGTGATCGAGTTCAAGCGCAGCGATTCCGGGGCCGAGGCGAAGAAAGTCGGCCTCAAGGCGCCGTTCTACACGGCCGGCTACGATTTCGTGCTGAGGCCTGCTGACAAGACGCAGCAACAGAAGGTGATTTCCGCGGCCGACGCGGCGCACGCATGAGCGCACGCCCGGGCCGATCCGTCAAATAACTTGCAGTCGGGCTCACCGATGCCGGTGGGTGAGGAGGAGTCCATCCCATTGCTTTGGGTCGCGTGCAGTCATTCATGAATTGTTCAACAAGTATGCCGCACGCTATAACGCCGGCGAGCCGGCTGCCTCGCGCGGCGTTTGCAGGTGGAGTCATCCCGCTTCGCCATGGCTCTTAAAGCAACCATTTTCAAAGCCGGGCTGCAAATCGCCGACATGGAGCGCAACTACTACCACGATCATGCGCTGACCATTGCCCGCCATCCGTCGGAAACCGACGAGCGCATGATGGTGCGGTTACTCGCCTACGCGCTGCACGCCGGCCCGGCCCTGTCGTTCGGCAAAGGCGTGAGCGACGACGACGAGCCCGATCTGTGGCGGAAGGATCTGACCGGCGCGATCGAACTCTGGATCGACGTCGGCCAGCCCGACGACAAACGCATCCGCAAGGCATGCGGACGCGCGGCGCAGGTATACGTATACAGTTACGGCCGCCACGGCATCTGGTGGGAGCAAATCGGCAGCAAGCTCGAACGCACCCGCAACCTGACGGTCGTTCAACTGCCGGCTGCCGCGACCCAGGCGCTGGCGAAATTGGCGAAGCGCAACATGCAGTTGAATTGCACCATCCAGGACGGGCAGATCTGGATGTCCGACGGGAATGACTCGGTGCAGGTGGAAGCGGTGACTATGAAAGCTCCACCGGCCGTGGTGCGCTGAAGTATTAAAGTGGAGGCAGGGCGACGATTGCCGGCCGCGCGCGCCGCGCCGATTTTCAGCGATGCTGCGTGCGCCGGTCCTGCATCGGCGGCGCGACTTTCATCACTTCGTCGACGGTGGTGATGCCGGCGGCGACTTTCATGGCACCGCTGATCCTGAGCGGCTTGACGCCTTCGCGGTAAGCGAGCTCGCGCAGCTTGTCCATGTCGGTCTTGTCGGTGATCATGTTTCTGATGTCGCTGTTCATCACCATCGTTTCGTAAATTCCGATGCGGCCCACGTAGCCGGTCATGCGGCAGTCGAGGCAGCCCTTGGCGATATAAGTCGTTTCCGGCTTGGCCGCTTTCCACGGCGACACCAGCAGCTCCCACGCGGCGTCCTCGATCTGGTGCTTTTCCTTGCACGCCGGGCACAGCACGCGCACCAGCCGCTGCGCCACGATCCCAAGTACCGTCGTGGTGATCAGGTAGGACGGCACGCCGATGTCGAGGAGCCGCGTGACCGCCGACGGCGCATCGTTGGTGTGCAGCGTCGACAGCACGAGATGGCCGGTCAGCGCGGCCTGAATCGCCATATCGGCGGTCTCGTTGTCGCGGATCTCGCCGACCATGATGATGTCCGGGTCCTGGCGCATCAGCGTGCGGATG
>JBGPFE010000071.1:0-13359 GCA_041483135.1 Gammaproteobacteria bacterium
TCTCGGCCATCGAGTCGGCGCGAGGCGAGGCGGTCCACTGGCTTCGCACCGATGCGGCCGGGCGCGTGGAGCGATACCACCTGCGGTCGCCGAGCTATCACAACTGGCCGGCAGTGGCCCTGGCCGCCGAGACGGCGATCGTCCCGGATTTCCCGCTCGTCAACAAGAGCTTCGAGCTATGCTACTCGTGCACGGATCGCTGACATGCTGCGTATCCTCGTAAACGCACTTCGGACGGGGGTGGTCACGACCCGTTATCCCGCGGAGCCGAGCGTGCCGCCGGACCGTTTTCGGGGAGCGCCCGTGCTTCGCCCTGGCGGCAGCCTGCCTCCTCCCGCCGTCTGCCCAACGGGTGCGCTCACGGAACATTTCGCCGCCGGCCGTCGCCACGTCGCCCTCGACCTCGCGCGCTGCGTCTTCTGCGGCCGCTGTGCCGAGGATCCCTGGGCCGGCGCGGTCACCATGGGACGGGACTTCGAGCTCGCGGCGCGCTGCCGCGCCGACCTGCGCATCGAGGTCGTCGCCGACGACGCTGCCGTTCCGGCGGCGGGGCCAGCAGCCGACCCCGACGCTGAGGCCGCCCGCGCCGCGTCCGAGATCCACCGGGTGCTCGGCCGGTCGCTGCACCTGCGTCACCTCGACGCGGGTTCCTGCAACGCCTGCGACTGGGAACTCAGCGCCCTCTTGAACCCCGTGTACGACGTTCGTCGTCTCGGTATCGACTTCGTCGCCTCCCCGCGCCACGCGGACGGGGTCGTGGTCACCGGCCCGGTCACGCGCAACTTGGAGACCGCGGTCCGCCGCACGGTCGAGGCCGTCCCTGACCCGCGCATCGTGATCGCTGTGGGAGCTTGCGCCGCCTCCGGGGGCATCGTCGGTGAGGGATACGCCAGCGCCGGCGGCGTTGACCGGGTCCTCCCTGTCGACGTCTACATCCCCGGTTGCCCGCCGCGTCCGGAGGCCATTCTTTTCGGCATCCTGGTCGCGGTCGGGCGCCTCGATGCCCGCCGTCTGCCACGCGAGGGGTGACGGGACGGCGTCGCACTTTCGTGCCGGACGGGGTGGCATCGTTCACGTGCGGCTGCGCGACCTGCCGCAAGTATCCCGCGCCAAGCACAAGGTGATTTTCCAGGTCGAAGACAATGACCTGCGCAAACGGAATCTCGCGCTCAACGACGTGAATAACATGCAGGGTGATCCCGGCAAGGACAACGTCGAAATCGAGCTTGTGGCGTACGGCCCGGGTCTCCCGATGCCAAAGCTCGAGTCCCAGGTTGCCAATCGGATTGCCGATACACTCGCGCGGGGAGTGAATGTCCTGGAGTGCGAGAACAGCATGACCAACACCAAGACCACGCGCGCCGACATGCTGCCGAACATCGGCTACGTGAAGGCCGGGGTCACCACGCTGATGGCGAGACAGCGCGAGGGCTGGGCGTACATCCGGTCCTGACACCGGGGTGTGGCGTCGCTGGCGAGACGTTTGCGCCGGCGGAGTACGCCAAATACGAATTCGTCAACGCGACGGCCGAAGAGTTCAAGCTCAAGCCTGTCCAGCAGTAGCTACCGTGCGCCGGCTGTGCCGGATTTGCCGCTCGAGTTCAGGGCTCGGCGCGCTGTCGGCGTTTTTGCGCTAAAATTATGCGCTTGTCTTCTAGCTTCGTCATAGTGGACGGTTGCCGCCATCGTCCGCCGCCGCTCAGCCCGCTTAAACACCCATAATGGACTTCTCTGCTCTGCAGCCGGTCGAGGCGGCGGTCACTCTGTCGGTGATCTGGATCGGGTTGGGCGTGGTGGGGTTGGCGTTCATGCGTGCGCCGCGATTCATTACCGGCATCGTATTTCCCTCCGGTGCGCTGGTGTCGCTCGCGCTCGCGGCGACCGGACTGTGGGCGATCGGCGCGTCACCCAGCGCGGCGATCCTGCCCGCGGGCCTTCCCGACCTGCCGTTTCACGTGCGCGTCGATGCGCTGTCCGGGTTTTTCATGCTGCTGCTGGGCGGGGTCTCGTTCGGCATTTCGCTGTTCGCCGCGGGCTACTTCCGCGACACCGAGGCCGTGACACTCGGACAGTTGAGTCTGCAGTATCACGTGTTTCTCGCCAGCATGGCATTCGTGCTGATCGCCGATGACGCCTATCTGTTCATGGTGACTTGGGAGTCGATGGCGCTCTCGTCGTATTTTCTCGTCACCACCGAACACCATAGCGAGCAGAACCGCAAGGCGGGTTTCATTTACCTGCTGGTCGCGCACATCGGCGCGATCAGCATCCTCTTGTGTTTTGGCGTGCTGCACGGCGGCCACGGCGACTATACGTTTGCAGCCTTGCGGGCAGCGAACCTGAGTGGTTTCTGGCCCACGGTGGCGTTCCTGCTCGCATTTTTCGGCTTCGGCGCCAAGGCCGGCATGCTGCCGCTGCATGTATGGCTGCCGGAAGCGCATCCGGCCGCGCCGTCGCCGGTGTCGGCGCTGATGAGCGGCGTGATGCTGAAGACCGCGATCTACGGCATGGTGCGCGTGATCTTTGACCTGATCGGCGGCATCCGCTGGGAGTGGGGTTTGACCGTGCTCTTGTTTGGCGCAGCCACTTCGTTGTTCGGCGTCCTGTTCGCGCTGATGCAGCACGATCTGAAGCGCCTGCTCGCGTATCACTCGGTCGAGAACATCGGCATCATCCTGATCGGCATCGGACTCTCGATGGTGTTTCTCGGCAGCGGCCACCCGGTCGCCGGCGCGCTCGCGCTGATCGCCGGGCTTTATCACACGATCAATCACGCGGTGTTCAAAGGCCTGTTGTTCCTCGGCGCCGGCGCGATCCTGAAGTCGACCGGGTTGAGAAACCTGAACGAGATGGGCGGGCTGATCCGCTACATGCCGCACACCGCGCTCTATTTCCTGATCGGAGCGCTGGCGATTTCGGCGCTGCCGCCGTTGAACGGCTTCGTGTCCGAGTGGCTCACGTTCCAGGCTTCGCTGCAGGCGCCGCTGCTCGCGAGCAGCGTGGTGCGCAGCCTGGTTCCGATCGTCGCCGCGGTGCTCGCGCTTTCCGGCGCGCTGACCGGCATGTGCTTCGTCAAAGTCTACGGCATCGCCTTCCTCGGTCAGCACCGCCACGAGTTGGCACAGATGCCGCGCGAGGCGAGCGGCTGGGAGCGTGCGGGCATGCTGTGGCTCGCCATCGCCTGCTTTGCGCTCGGGCTGTTTCCGGTGTTCATGATCGGTGAGCTTAACCGCGTCAGCCTCGCCCTGATCGGGACCGGCCTGAGCGACGAAGCGATGGCCGCGGGCTGGTTGTGGCTGGTGCCGACTTCCAGAGTCCAGGCGAGCTACAGCCCGGTAGTGTTCCTGCTGGTGATCGCGGCGGTGTTCGGATTGACCTTCCTTCTCGTGCGGCATTTTTATCATGGCCGGTTGCGCCGCGCCGATCCGTGGGACTGCGGCTTCCCGGCGCAGACTTCACGCATGCAGGATTCGGCGGATGCGTTCGGCCAGCCGATCCGCCAGATCTTCGCGCCGGTCTACCGGATTCACCGTGAAATTCCGCGCGCCGACGATCCGCAGCCGGTGTTCAGGCAGGAAGTCGAGGACCGGCACTGGTACGCGATATATTTGCCGATCGCCCGCCTCACCGAATTTCTCTCCGGTCACGTCGGCAAGCTGCAGCAGGGACGCATCTCGGTGTACCTGCTGTACAGCTTCCTGACGCTGATCGCGTTGTTGGTGTTTGCACAATGAACGTCACCAGCGGAATCATTTTCCAGGTGCTGCAGTCAGTGCTGGTGGTGCTGATCGCGCCGTTGATGCTGGGCTGGGTCAACCAGTGCCGCTCCTGGCTGCAGAACAAGAGCGGCGCGGGAATCTGGCAGCCGTACAAGGTGTTAAACAAGCTGTTTCACAAGGACGCGGTACTTGCGCACAACGCCTCGCCGTTGTTCCGCGCCACGCCTTATATCCTGTTCGGCTGCATGTGGCTCGCGGTCGGCATCGTGCCGGTGCTCGCGACCTCGCTGCCGTTTGCGCCGGCCGCGGACGTGATCGCGCTGGTCGGGCTGTTCGCGCTGGCCCGCGTGTTCGTGTCGCTCGCCGGCATGGACGTCGGCACTTCGTTCGGCACGCTCGGCGCGCGCCGCGAAATGATGATCGGCTTCCTCGCCGAGCCGGCGATGCTGATGACGCTGTTTACCGCGTCGCTCATCAGCCAATCGACGTCACTGCCGACGATCGTCGAGACATTAGCCCATCGCGAGCTGGTGCTCTATCCGAGCATGGCGTTCGCGGCGGTCGCTTTCCTGATGGTGCTGCTCGCCGAGAACGCGCGAATCCCGATCGACAACCCTTCCACTCACCTTGAACTCACCATGATCCACGAGGCGATGATCCTCGAGTACTCGGCGCGCCATCTCGCGTTGATCGAGTGGGCGTCGAGCCTCAAGCTCACCGCCTATATCACGATCGGCATCGCGATGTTCGTGCCGTGGGGCATCGCGCAGGCCGGCGACTGGGCGGGGTTGCTCATCGCGTTCGCCGCCCTGATTGCGAAGCTCGCGGTGGCGGGCGCCGGGCTTGCGCTGCTCGAAACGCTGTCGGCGAAGATGCGCATCTTCCGCGCGCCCGAGTTTCTCGGCACCGCCTTCATGCTCGCGACACTCGGCATGCTGATCCATTTCCTGCTCGAGGGCTGAGGGCCGGCGATGAATCTTCCCTTTTATGCCCAACTCATCAATCTGCTCGCGGCGCTGCTGCTGCTGCTCGCGTTCGCGATGCTCACGCAGCGGCGCATCCTGTCGCTCATCAACCTGTTTGCGATGCAGGGCTTCGTGCTGGTGCTCTCCACGCTGGTGGTCGCCTACTCCACGCACCAGGGCCATCTGTATTACTCCGCGCTGCTGACGCTGGTTCTCAAAGTGCTGCTGCTGCCGTGGATCATGCACCGCCTGATCCGCGCGTTGAACGTGCGCTGGGACGTCGAGACGCTGATCGACATCCCGGCAACGATGCTGATCGGCATCGTGCTGGTGATCTTCGCGTTCAATCTGGCCACCCCGATTTCGCAGTTCGCCGGCACCATTACCAAGAGCACGCTTGGCATCGCCACCGCCAGCATCCTGCTGTCATTCCTGATGATGATCACGCGCCGCAAGGCGGTCTCGCAGGTGATCGGCTTCCTGACGATGGAAAACGGCCTGTTTTTCGCGGCGACTTCCGCGACCTACGGCATGCCGATGGTGGTTGAGCTTGGCATCGCGCTCGACGTGCTGGTCGGTTCGCTGATTTTCGGCGTGTTCTTCTTCCACATCCGCGAGACCTTCGAGAGCCTCGACATCCATCACATGGAAAAACTCAAGGAACGCTGATGGAGCTGCTGCTCGTATTAGGCGTACCGTTTGTCGGCGGCATCGTGCTCGGATTCTGGGGGCACCGCAGTTTCGCGCCGGAACTCAACTCGGGTATGAGCCTGCTCACCTTTCTGTCGGCGGCTGTGCTCACCGCGCGCATCATCGCCGACGGGCCGATGCTGGTGTGGAACGAGAATTTATTCGTCGACTCGTTCAACGTATTCCTGGTGGCGTTGACGGCGTTCGTCGCGTTCACGACTTCGCTCTTCAGCCGCCCGTACATGCGCATCGAGTTGAACCACGGCAAGCTGTCGCCGAACCGGCTGCGGCTATACCACAGCATGTACCAGATGTTCACCTTCACCATGCTGCTCGTGCTGCTGACCAATAACGTCGGCATCCTGTGGGTGGCGATGGAGGCGGCCACGCTCACCACCGTGCTGCTGGTGAGCCTGTACCGCACGCCGGCGAGCCTGGAGGCGGCGTGGAAGTATTTCATTCTGTGCGGCGTGGGACTTGCGCAGGCGCTGTTCGGCACCATCCTGCTCTACTTCGCCGCGGAGAAGGTGCTGGGAGCGGGCGGCACCGCGCTCTTGTGGACGCATCTGTATGACGTGAAGGATCAGCTCGAACCGACTGTGCTGGGCCTCGCGTTCGTGTTCCTGCTGGTCGGTTACGGCACCAAGGTCGGGCTCGCGCCGTTGCATAACTGGCTGCCCGACGCGCACGCCGAAGGCCCGACGCCGGTCTCAGCGGTGCTGTCCGGGCTGTTGCTCAACGTCGCGCTCTACGCGGTGGTGCGCACCAAGGTGCTGGTCGACGGCGCGCTCGGCACGCATTTCGCCGGCAACCTGATGATGGGTTTCGGGCTGCTGTCGGTGGTGGTCGCCGCATTTCTGCTCTCGCGTCAGAAGGACGTCAAGCGCCTGTTCGCCTACTCCTCGGTCGAGCACATGGGGCTGATGACCTTTGCGTTCGGCATGGGCGGTGCGCTGGCTACTTTCGCGGCGCTGCTGCACATGACGGTGCACTCGCTCACCAAGTCGGCGATTTTTTTCACCGTCGGTCATGCCGCGCAGAAATCCGGCACGCAGATCATGGACAATATCAGAGGGTTGATTGACAGCAATCCGACCATCGGCTGGGGGCTGATGCTCGGCAGCCTCGCCATCCTCGGCATGCCGCCGTTCGGCGTGTTCGCGAGCGAGTTCATGATTCTCACGGTGACGATGCACCAGCAGCCGTGGGCGACGCCGTTCCTGCTCGCCGCGCTCGGCGTGGCCTTCGCCGCGATTTTCGGCAAGGTCCAGCCGATGGTGTTCGGGACGGCGACCGCCAAGCGCCTGCCGCATCCGCCGGCGTTGCTGCCGGTATTCGCTCACCTGGCGCTGGTGCTGATGCTGGGCCTTTATATTCCGCCGTATCTTGCCGCGTGGTATCGCCAGGCGGCGCAGCTGATTGGATAAGCGATGAGCGTTCAGCGATCAGCACTCAGCTGTCAGCTTGAAGCAAATCTGTTTTACTGTCGGCTGAACGCTGATAGCTGACCGCTTCTTATGAAGTTAGAAGATTTCCAGATTGAACTGAAGCCTCTGCCCGGTGCGATGCCGGTGTGGCACGGACGCGTCGACGCGCAACAATGGCGCGCGGCCTGCCAGCAAGTGCGCGATAAAGGCGGCCGGCTGGTTGCGTTGTGGGGCGCCGACAACAGCGATCGGGGAGAGGGATTTGCCGTACATGCGGCGCTGACGGTGCAGTCGGGGCTGCTGGTGATCGTGCTGCCGCTTGCCGGCGCGGGCTTTCCCGATGTCGCCGACATCTTTCCGGCGGCGACCCGAATGCAGCGTGCGATATTCGATTTGTTCGGCGTACGGGCCGAGGGGGCCGCGGATCAGCGCAAGTGGCTGCGCCATGCCGCGTGGCCGGCAGACGTCTTTCCATTGAGGAAAGACGTCAGTTTCGAGTATAAGGTTTCGAGTTCAAGGTTGGAGTCAGAGCGCGTAGCGCAACTTGCAACTCGCAACTCGCAACCCGCAACCGGACAAACAGATGACTATCCGTTTGTCCGCGTCGAAGGCGAGGGCGTGCACGAGATCCCCGTCGGCCCGGTGCACGCCGGCACCATCGAACCGGGGCATTTCCGCTTCTCGATCGTCGGTGAGGGCGTGCTGCGGCTGGAGGAGCGGCTCGGCTACAAGCACAAGGGCATCGAGAAGCGCTTCGAGCAGATGGATCTTGCGCAGGGCGCGCGGCTCGCCGGACGCATTTCCGGCGATTCCACGGTTGCCTACGCATGGGCTTACGCAATGGCGGTCGAGAGCGCGTGCAGCGTGACGCCGCCGCAACGCGCGCTGTGGCTGCGGGCGCTGCTGCTCGAGCGTGAGCGCATCGGCCAGCATTTGTGGGACCTGGGTTTCATGGGCAACGATGCCGGGCTTGCTTTCGGTCTCGCGCAGTTTTCCTGCCTCAGGGAGGATATGCTGCGCGCCAATGCCGCGCTGACCGGTCACCGCTACCTGATGGACGCCATCGTGCCCGGAGGCGTGGCGCGCGATATTGATGCCGCGAGCATCGCCAGAATCCACGGCGAAATCGACACGCTCGGCAAGACCGTGGCGTTATTGAAGGACATCTACGACGAGCACGCCGGCTTGCAGGATCGCTTCATAGGCTGCGGGCGCGTGAAGCCCGAGCTCGCGGACCGGTTGGGATTGACGGGACTCGCCGGACGCGCGAGCGGCATGGCGTGGGATCTGCGCGCGCAGTTCCCGCCGGTTCCCTATGACAAGTTTGACGTGCGCATGGCCACCCACCGCAACGGCGACGTGGCGGCACGCGCGACGGTGCGCTTCGAGGAAATTGCGGAGTCGCTGCGGCTGATCAGTCTGATTCTGTCGGGCCTGCCCGGCGGCCACATCGCCGAGCCCGTTCCGGATGCGCCTGAAAACGCATTCGGCATCGGCTGGGTGGAGGGATGGCGCGGCGAAGTACTGATCGCGCTCGAAACCGCCGCCGGTAACCGCATCCGCCGCTGTCATGCGCACGATCCGTCGTGGCAGAACTGGCCGGTCCTGGAGCGCGCGGTGCTCGGCAATATCGTGCCGGATTTTCCGCTGATCAACAAGTCGTTTAACCTGTCCTATTCAGGACAGGATTTGTGAAGGAGTGAAGGTGTGAAGAAGTGAAGGAGTACAACCCTCTCCCCCGTGACCGGGGGAGAGGTGCGCCGGAGCGTGGAGCAGGGACCCGTTTACGGGATGTGACCGTGAAGGCGCACAATAGCACGCGGATATCCGACGCACGGCATCCCGCTCCGGGGTCACATCCATCGGCAAGCCGATGGAACCTGTTCCGCCCTCCGCGGGCGCGGGGTGAGGGGGATCACTTTTCCCGTTTCACTTTTCACGATTAATATATGTTCCAAATACTCAAACAGATCGCGATAACGGGCATCAAGACCGAAGCGCCGCCACGGCCCGACGAGGCGCTGCGCGTCGCCGGCGAGCGGCTGCGGGCGGAGGTCCTCGAATACTTCGGCGGCGCGCTGACGATACGCCATGTCGACGCGGGTTCCTGCAACGGCTGCGAGCTCGAAATCAACGCGCTCAACAATCCGTACTACAACCTCGAGGGCCTCGGCATCAAGTTCGTCGCGAGCCCGCGCCATGCCGACATGCTGCTCGTGACGGGGCCGGTGTCGCGCCACATGGAGGTCGCGCTCAAGCGCACTTACGACGCGACGCCCGAACCCAAGCTGGTGGTCGCACTCGGCGATTGCGGCTGCACCGGCGGAATTTTCGGCGAGAGCTACGCGAGCTGCGGGCGGGTGTCGAACGTGATTCCGGTGGATGTCGCGGTGCCGGGCTGCCCGCCTACGCCGTTCGCGATCATGCAGGGCATCCTGACGGCGATCAGTTCAAGAAAAGCTTAGCCGCGGAGGATTCTTTTCAATACCCCCTTGAGGGGTACGCCAAGGACGCCAAGGAATAACAAGACGTGGGAAAAGAAACAAAGGCGAAAACCCCTCACCGCGAATGATGTACGCAACGCAGAGTAACCGCAATTCGGTTTTCCGCCTCCCGCCTCACTCCTCTTCTGTTTTTCCTTCGCGTCCTTCGCGTTTCAAGATTGTGGTCTGATTCAGGCGACGTGATATTTCTCGATCATCTCCTGATCGAGCGCAAGCCCGATAGATATTCCCCTTGGTTTCAAACCCAATAAAATCATACCGTTACAAAATTACGTTGCATTTATTGCGGATTTTAAGCAAAATTACACGAATAATTTAACTTTCATGGTGTTTTAGACATGCTCATCGAGTTCCGGGTAACGAATTTCCGGTCGATCAAGGAAACCCAAACTCTGTCGCTGGTTGCTGGTGTGGCCAAGGAGTTTATGCGCGAGAACACCTTTGAGCCGGGGTTACCGGGGTTTCCGCGGCTGGTTCGGTCCGCAGTCGTCTATGGCGCGAACGCAGCCGGGAAAACCAACCTGCTGCGCGCCCTGCAATTCATGCAGGGGTTGGTGCTCAACTCGGCCGCTTTCCAGGAGGGAGTGCGTATTGCTCACACCCCCTTCAAGCTGAACAAAGCGACGGCTAATCAGTCTAGCGAATTCGAAGTGGTCTTCGCCGACGACGGTGTGCGGTACGAATACGGTTTTGCGGTCGATGCGGAGCGGCTTCACAAGGAGTGGCTGATTGCCTATCCCCATGGCCGGCCGCAGAACTGGTTCGAGCGGACGTATCACGCGAAAAAGAAAGAGTACGAGTGGCAATTCAGTACCAAGCTGAAAGGCAGCCCGCGCGTGTGGCGGGATGCCACGCGCGGTAACGCGCTGTTCCTGTCAACGGCAATCCAGTTGAATAGCGAACAGCTCCGTCCGGTGTTCCAGTGGTTCCAGAAAAAGCTGGTGCTGATCGGGATGGGCGGATCTCAGTTCAATCAGGTGCTAACTTACCAGTTGCTGGAACAGCCGGATGGCAAGCAAAAGCTGCTGCGATTCATTCATGCGGCGGACTTGGGTATTGACGACTTGTCACTGCAGAGACAGCCGATGATGCCGGTCGCGGTGGCGGAAGGAAACGTAGTGCGGGAGCCGGCGCCGGCGAGCGCGGTTCCTATGCTCATTCGTGTAACGTCTTTTCACAAGGCTACCGATACCAGCGAATCAATTCCGCTGGATATTGGAGACGAATCCCATGGCACACAGATCCTATTCCAGTCCGCCGGGGCATGGTTGAACGTGCTCAAGAATGGGGAGGTGCTCATTTACGACGAACTCGATACGAGCCTGCACCCGCTGATGACCCGCTTCCTGATCAGGCTGTTTCACAGTCAGAGCACCAATCAGAAAAACGCGCAACTTGTCTTCACGACGCACGATACCTCGCTACTCGACAGCGATTTATTTCGCCGGGATCAGGTCTGGTTTGTGGAAAAGGACAAGAAAAACGCGTCGAATGTTTACCCGCTTTCTGACTTCAGTCCCCGCAAGGACGAGGCGCTTGAAAGAGGGTATCTGCGTGGGCGTTATGGTGCATTGCCCTTCATCGGCGAGCTTAAGATCTGATGGCGAGGCGCAAACCACGGTCGGCAAGAACCTACCGAAGAAAGCAGGAAGTTCGCGAATCGTATGATGTCGTGCTGATCGTATGCGAGGGTAAGAAAACGGAACCCGAATACTTTGAGGGACTTAAACGGGCTTACCGGCTGAGCGGCGCAAACATCAAAGTCGTTCCCGGCGACGGTAACGATCCGGTCAGCATCGTGAAGTACGCTCTCGAAACGTATCGGAAAGCGGATCGTATTTTCGATCGGGTGTTCTGCGTATTCGACCGCGACGGCCATGTGAACTATCAACAGGCGCTCGATCTTGTGGCGAATTCACCACTTGGCAGAAAGGAAAAGCTTGTTGCGATTACTTCGGTCCCGTGTTTCGAAATCTGGGTCTTGTTGCACTTTGACTTTAGCACGGCCCCATTCATGAAAACTGGCAACAAATCTGCCTGCGACAATGTGATCGACAAGGTTCTTGTTCACTTGCCGGAATATCAGAAAGCCATGATGGGCGTGTTTGAGAAGCTTCAACCGCATACAGACCGAGCGGTGACTCACGCCGATCGACTGGCGCGGCACAACCGTGACACCAGGTCAGACAATCCGGAGACGAGGGTTCATGAACTGGTGAAGTATGTGCGGGAGTTGAAGAAATAGAGCGGAGAAATTATGACACGCATTATGTTAGTGGTTTTTGTGCTGGTGCTTTGTGGTCCCTATTCGACGGTCTTTGCTTTCAAGCTCTCGCCGCAAGGGACGGCGTTGGAGCAATCAGTCGCGAAAAAATATTCCAACTGGTGGCGCCGGGTCACTACGCGGCTGAGCGACAAGGGCTTGCCGCATTTCACGGAACCGGTGCACGAGGAAATCACCAATCGGATTTTCGATTGTCAGGGCGACCAGGATGTTTGCGGCGATCCCAACGTCGGGTTTGCCAGTCCGTATATCTTGGCAGGCGTACGCTGGAACGACGATCCGCCGTTCCGGCTGGAGGGGGATGAAGGGAGGGGCACGACATGCAAGGTGACCGAGACCATACGCTTCACGACGCAGCCCGCGTGCTGGGCTGAGCTTTTCCGGGACGTCAAGAAAAAGGCTGAGGCGGGCAAGATGCTCGATGCCGCGAGCCGGACGTCCCTGTTGGGACGGTCACACTTCGGCGATCTGCAGTTCCTGCATGCGATGGCGTCGCGAGACGGAGAACTGGCTGCGGATACGAAGCGGCGGGTCATGATGTGGGCGCAATTTGCCTGGGGGATTGCGACCGGAAAGTACTCCCTTGCGACAAGGTTGAAGGACACGCAGATCGAAGGCATGCAGCAGCATTTCGGGCGGACCGAATGGACAGTGCAGGACCTGCTCACGCTCGGCAACCCGCCGTTGCGGCCACGCGTCAAGGAAGTTGCGTTCGGCAGCCTTTTGCATATGGTTCAGGACAGCTTTGCCAAAGCGCATGTTGACCGTGCCGAGCCGATCCACGGGCGGATGTGCGATGGCGCGCTTCGACATTCAGCGCCGGGAATAATCCGTAGCTTTCATGCCTACAATAATCAGGACTCCGACAAGCATGGCGAGTATGACAGCCGCAATGCTTTTTCAGCACACTGGACAGTGGACAAGCCAGGGGTGATTGACGTCGGACAAATGCTACGTGCCTACTTTGAACGTGTTGCCACATGGGAAGAAGTGCAGCCTTATTTGGACTGCGCGTTTACTCTTGAGAATCCCAATGCGCAGGCGTCGGCCGGCGAAGGGTTTCTAAAAGACCGCTAGAGAATAAATCCGGCGACGAAGGTTCGCGATCTAGTGAAATATTTACGGGAATTGAAGAAAGTGTGACCATGGGCAAGAAGCTATGCGGTGACTCTGGCGCAGCCGCAGCAGAAGCTGTCGCGGAAATTGACCGCGACACCATTTGTTTCATATAAAAGCGTACTCAACGGGAGGCGTGTTTCGTACGCGTACCGTTTAATTCAGCTTCATCCGCTAGTGATGTATGAGTGATGACCTACACAAAAAGACGGGACCGATTCTTCTCCTAGCCGGGCCTGGAACCGGTAAGACGTATAGGCTTGCAAAACGAATTAAGCATCTCGTCGTGGAGTCCAAAGTTTCCCCTAGCGAGATCAGCTTGGTGAAACAGCGTTTTCAAACGCTCGTAAATGTTCTCGCCGTTTTGCAGTGCCTGCAAGCGTCCGTAAAGCTCAATTCCGCGGTCCTCGCAGATGCGCAGGAAGATAATGCGGTCGATGGTTTGCTGGACAGCGAAGTTCAATTCGCGTTGCGTGATCTTCGGATTGCGCAGCGCGATGTTCTTCGCCAGCAGGTGTGACGTCCGGCACTGGCCGAGGATCAGGGGCGAGTTCAATCCTGCGGTGAATCAGGCTGAATGTAGAAACGTCGTCTAAAGCAAGGCAGGACGAAAAGGCTTGAAGATAGGCCGGAACATCTCTGTTATCTTGGGAA
>JBGPFE010000072.1:0-13297 GCA_041483135.1 Gammaproteobacteria bacterium
CGAAGAACGCGACACGCGCGGATTCATCTCGATGATCAGCATGCGGCCGTCGTCGGGGTTAATCGCGAACTGCACGTTGGAGCCGCCGGTGTCGACCCCGATCTCGCGCAGGCACGCGATCGAGGCATCGCGCATGAGCTGGTATTGCTTGTCGGTCAGCGTCTGCGCCGGCGCCACCGTGATCGAATCGCCGGTGTGCACACCCATCGGGTCGACATTCTCGATCGAGCAGATGATGATGCAGTTGTCCTTGCGGTCGCGCACTACCTCCATCTCGAATTCTTTCCAGCCGATCACCGACTCTTCGATCAGCACTTCCTTGGTCGGCGACGCTTCGAGGCCGCGCTCGCACAGTGGGACGAACTCTTCGCGGTTGTAGGCGATGCCGCCGCCGGTGCCGCCGAGCGTGAACGACGGCCGGATGATGGTCGGAAAGCCGACCGCCGCCTGCACCTGCAAGGCCTCCTCAAGGCTGTGCGCGATTGCGGAACGCGGGCTGCCGAGCCCGATTTTGCTCATCGCAGCCTTGAATTTCTCGCGGTCTTCCGCCTTGTCGATCGCTTCTTTCTTCGCGCCGATCATTTCGACACCGTATTTCTCGAGCACGCCGTGGCGGGCCAGGTCGAGCGCGCAGTTCAACGCGGTCTGGCCGCCCATCGTCGGCAACAGCGCGTCCGGGCGCTCGAGCGCGATCACCTTCTCCACCATCTGCCACGTGACGGGCTCGATGTAGGTCGCGTCCGCCATATCGGGGTCGGTCATGATCGTCGCCGGATTCGAATTGACGAGCACGATGCGATAACCTTCCTCGCGCAGCGCCTTGCACGCCTGCGCGCCGGAATAATCGAACTCGCACGCCTGGCCGATCACGATCGGGCCGGCGCCGATGATCAGGATCGATTTGATGTCGGTTCGTTTCGGCATTGTTCTCGTGAATGAGTGAAGGCGTGAAGGGGTGCCACCCTCTCCCCCGTTACCAGGGAGAGGGCAGGGTGAGGGGGTTCACTCATTCACTCGTTCACTCCTTCACCCGTTTACCACTTCTGTTTTATGTTGCTCTATCAGCTTTACAAAGCGATCAAATAAATAATCCACGTCATGCGGCCCCGGGCTCGCTTCCGGATGACCCTGGAAGCAGAACGCCGGACGGTCGGTGCGCGCGAAGCCCTGCAGCGTGCCGTCGAAGAGCGACACGTGCGTGACGCGCGCGTTCGCCGGCAGCGACGCGGCTTCGACCGCGAAACCGTGGTTCTGGCTGGTGATCATCACGCGCCCGCTGTCGAGGTCCTGCACCGGATGGTTGGCGCCGTGATGGCCGAATTTCATCTTGACGGTGCGCGCGCCGCTCGCGAGCCCGAGCAGCTGATGCCCGAGGCAGATGCCGAAAACCGGAATGCCGCTGTCGAGCAGCTCGCGGATCGCCCGGATCGCGTAATCGCACGGCTCGGGATCGCCCGGACCGTTCGACAGGAAAATGCCGTCGGGCTTGTGCGCGAGCGCATCTTTTGCCGCGGTCTGCGCGGGAACAATCGTGAGCTTGCAGCCGCGCGCGGCGAGCTTGCGCAGGATGTTGCGCTTGATGCCGTAGTCGAACGCGACGATATTGAACTTCGGCTGCTCCTGCCGGCCGTAGCCATGGCCGAGCGCCCACGTCGTTTCGTCCCATGCGTACGGCTTGCTGCAACTGACGACCTTGGCGAGATCCATGCCGGCGAGACCGGGAAATTCGCGCGCCGCCTCGAGCGCGGCCCTCTCATCGCTTGCCGTCAAATGAGCGCCGGCCATCAGGCAGCCGTCCTGCGCGCCTTGTTCGCGCAGAATGCGCGTCAGTTTGCGCGTATCGATATCGGCTATCGCGACGACTTGCTGCTCGCGCAGATAGGACGACAAATCCTGCGTCTTGCGCCAGTTGCTCGCGAGCGCCGGCAGATCGCGGATCACCAGTCCCGCGGCATGGACCTTGTCCGACTCGACGTCCTCGGGATTAACGCCGGTATTGCCGATATGAGGATAAGTGAGCGTGACGATCTGGCGGCAGTACGACGGATCGGTCAGGATTTCCTGATAGCCGGTCATCGCGGTGTTGAACACGACTTCGCCGGCCGCGCGGCCGGGCGCGCCGATCGACGAGCCGCGAAACACCGTGCCATCTCTGAGGACGAGGATGGCTGGCTCACGTTGCGACACGTCGAACTCCCGGGAGTAGATACGGAAAGCGGGACAGGCCATCGGCCCATCCCGCTTCAGGAGGTGCAATTATACGCGAAAGAGGCTCGCGCTTCAATGCGGCCGGTACGGCGTAACAGCCTGATTTACGAAAAGAAAGAAGCTTTGAACCGATGCGGGCGTGCTACCGCAATCCCCCGCCGCAACATGGTGAAAAAGGGTCATCGAATTACCGCCTCAGTGCCATCAACGAAAGTAGCCTCTCGCGGCGGACTAGCCCCGTCTCCGCACCATAGCTGCGCTCACCGCGAGCCGGTGCCTACGTCCTGCATGTCAAACAGCCCGGATTTCTTCCCGTTCAAGAACCGCGCGGCGCCAGCTTAAAAAATGCGCCGGTTGAACGAACGCGCCGCCTTAACGCAATCCAAGGACGTCCTGCATGTCAAACAGGCCTTGTTTCTTCGTGGCAAGAAAACGCGCGGCGCGTAGGGCCCCCTGCGCGTAAGTGGCGCGGCTGCCGGCCTTGACGGTGATCTCGACGCGCTCGCCCGTGCCGGCGAACAATACGGTGTGGTCGCCGACGATATCGCCGCCGCGAATGCTGGCGAAGCCGATGGTCGATGCTGTGCGTTCGCCGGTCACGCCTTTGCGGCCGTAAACCGCGCATTGGGCGAGATCCCTGCCGAGCGCCGTCGCGATGATTTCGCCGATATGCAGCGCCGTGCCTGACGGCGCATCGACCTTGTGCCGGTGGTGCGCCTCGATGATTTCAATGTCGTAGCCCTCATTGAGCACGCGCGCCGCAAGGTCCGAAAGCTTGAATACGAGGTTGGTGCCGACACTCATGTTGGGCGCCATCACGATCGCGATGTCGCGCGCCGCGTCGGCGATGGTTTTCTTCTGCGCATCGCTGAACCCGGTGGTGCCGATCACCATTTTCACGCCGAGCTTGCGGCATGCCGCGAGATGCACAGCCGTGCCCTCGGGGCGCGTGAAATCGATCAGCGCCTGACAGCCGGCGAGGCTTTTCTCGACGTCGGCGCTGATTGCAACACCGCATGGCGCACCGACCAGTTCGCCCGCGTCTTTTTTGAGGTTGGCGTTGCCCGCCTGTTCGAGTGCGGCACCGAGCTTGAAGTCGGCGCTATGCAGCACCGCCTCGAGCAGCGCGCGTCCCATGCGCCCCGAGCTTCCCGCAACCGCAATATTCATGGTGGCCATTGGCAATCCGCAATGTTAAAAGCCAATCTTGTCCAACATTCTGCCAAAGAATCCCTGTTCCTTCGGTTTTTCTTTTTTGTCGTCGGTTTTCGCCGTATCGGTCTTCGCGCTGTCCGGCTTGGCGGCGTCGGCAGGCGGCGCTCCGGCAGCCGCGGCGTCAGGCTTGACCGCCGGTGTGGCTGCTGCCGGAGGTTGTGCTACAGGTTTTTCAGCGGGCTTTGCCGCCGCCGCGGCGGGTTTCGCGGCTGGTGTCACCGCTACCGGAGGTTTCTCGGCGGGCTTCGCGGCGGGCGCGGCGGCTACCGGTGGTTTCGCCGCAGGCTTCTCGACAGGCTTTGCCGCCTCGGACTTGGGCGTTACCGGCTTTTCAGCGACAGCGGGTTTCGGCTTGGGCGCCGGCGTTGCCGGCGCCGGGGTTTTCACTGCGGGTTTTTCCACTTCCAGCGCGGAGTCGGTGATCACGACATCGCCGGCGACGCGAACCAGTTTGTCTTCGTCAAAAATCACCGTCAGCCGGCGACGATCGTCCGCCACGCCCTGTTTCTGATACAGGTACACATAATCCCAGCGGTCGGCGTGAAACGGATCGACCACCAAGGGTGAGCCGAGCACAAAACGGACTTGCGATCGCGTCATGCCGGCCTTCAGCTTGGCGACCATTTCCTGCGTCACGACATTGCCCTGCTGAATGTCGATCTTGTAGGGAGAAATGACGGAGGAAAGCTCGGGCGCCTGCTTGCAGCCCGCAATCACCACCACCAGCAAAGCAAAAAGTATTCGCATTAAGAGAATTCACGGCCTGGCGGGCGGATTCCGTCCGCGCAGCGGTTCGGTTAAAAGCTAGTATGATAACGTAGTTTCATATGACGCCAGGCGCGCGAGTGAGTTCCTCCAGCGATCTCAAGACCATAGGCCTCAAGGCGACGCTGCCACGACTGCGCATACTCGAATTGTTCGAGAAAAGCGCAGTGCGCCACCTGTCGGCCGAGGACGTCTACAAAATCCTGCTCAAGGAAGGCACCGACACCGGGCTCGCGACGGTGTACCGCGTGCTGACGCAGTTCGAGCAGGCCGGGCTGCTGATGCGCCACCACTTCGAAACCGGCAAGGCGGTGTTCGAGCTCAATCAGGGCAGCCATCACGATCACCTGGTGTGCATGCAATGCGGGCGCGTCGAGGAGTTCTACGACGCCGACATCGAAAAACGCCAGATCAAGGTCGCCGAGCAGCGCGGCTTCAAGATTCACGACCACTCGCTGCACATCTACGCGGACTGCACCAAGCCGAACTGCCCGAACAAAGCTAAAAGCTAGTTCTTGATTCCCAGCATCTCGGCAGCATGCTTGCGAGTCGTTTCGGTGATTTTGACGCCGCCGAGCATGCGCGCGATTTCCTCGACGCGCTGTTTGCCGTCGAGCACGGTAACGTGACTCAGCACCCTGCTGTTACTCGCAGTCTTCGTCACCTGCCATTGCTGGTCGGCTGATGACGCGACCTGCGGCAGGTGCGTGACGCACATCACCTGGTGTTTCGTGCCGAGCTTTTTCAGCATCTGGCCGACGATTTCGGCGACACGCCCGCCGATGCCGGCGTCGACCTCGTCGAAAATCAGCGTCGGCACTTGCGCGATTTCACTCGTCACGGTTTGAATCGCCAGGCTGATACGCGACAACTCCCCGCCTGACGCCACTTTCGCAAGCGGCCGCGGCGCAATGCCCTTGTGCGCCGACACCAGAAATTCAATCTGCTCGAGACCGCTCGAATTGCCTTCGGCGAGCGGATTGAGCGCGACTTCAAACGAGCCGCCCGCCATCGCCAGCGTCTGCATCGCCTCGGTGACTTTCTCGGCAAGCTTTTTCGCGGCCTTCTTGCGGCCCGCGCCGAGCTTCTTCGCTTCGTTCAAGTAAGCATCGTGCGCTGCGGCTTCGCGCTTGCGCACGGTTTCAACGTCGCCGCTGCCGCCCAGCTCGTCGAGCCGCGCTTTGGCGCGCGAGAGCGCATCCGGCAGTGTTTCGGGAGTGACGCGGTATTTGCGCGCGCTCGTATGCACCGCATCGAGGCGCTGCTCGACTTCCTTCAGCCGCTGCGGATCGAGATCGAGGCGCTGCTGGTAGTCGCGCAGCATATACACCGCTTCCTGCGCCTGCGCGTGCGCCGAAGCGATGACGTCGATGATTTCCTTGAGCCGCGCGTCGTATTCGAGCAAACGATCGAGCCTAGAGGAAACTGCGACGAGCTGTGTCACGCTCGAGTTGTCGCCTTCGGACAGCGCGTCCATCGCGTATTGCGCGCCCTCGATCAGGCTCTGCGCGTGCGCGAGCCGCGCATGCTCGGCGAGCAATTCCTGCCATTCGCCGGGATCGAATTTGAGCGCGTCGAGCTCGCGTACCTGCCACTCGAGCTGCTCGCGCTCGGCCGCGAACGCTGCCGCATTGGTTTCAAGCGCCGCGAGCTGCTGCCGGATGTCCTGCCAGCGGCGCCACGCGCCGGCGACCGCACTCACGGCATCACCCAGTCCGGCGTAAGCATCGAGCAGCGCGCGCTGCGAGCCCGCGCGCAGCAAAGACTGGTGCTCGTGCTGACCGTGGATATCGACCAGATGCCCGCCCGTCTCGCGCAACTGCGCGAGGGTTACGGTGCGGCCGTTGATGAAAGCGCGCGAACGGCCGCCGCTGTCGATCACGCGCCGCACCAGGCACGAACCGTCATCGCCGGCGAGATCGTTATCGGCAAGCCAGCGTTGCAGGGCTGTCAGCGCGGCAATGTCGAATTCGGCGCTGATTTCGCTTTTCTCCGTGCCCTGCCGCACGATGCCGGCGTCGCTGCGCTCGCCGAGCACCATCGCCAGCGCATCGATCAGGATCGATTTACCGGCGCCGGTCTCTCCCGTCAGCACCGTGAAGCCGGACGCGAACTCGAGGTCCATCCGGTCGACGATGACAAAATCACGGATATTGAGGGCGCGCAGCATGGTCCCAAAAGCAGTGAATGCGTGAATAAGTGAACGGGTGAATCCCCTCACCCCGGCCCTCTCCCCGGAAACGGGGCGAGGGTGGCGATCTAATCACTCCTTCACCCATTCACTCCTTCACTAATAAAACTCGGTCCAATGCAGCTTCGCGCGGAGCATGTTGTAGTAATCGTGCCCGACCGGGTGCAGCAACCGTATCGTGTGCCCGTAGCGGCGTACCGTCACGCGGTCGTGCTCGTTGAGGTCGAAGCGCGAATGGCTGTCGAAGTGGGCGCGCGCGTCGGCCGCGCTGTTGATGACGATCTCGACCACGCTGTCGCTGCTGATCACGATCGGCCGGCTCGAGAACGTGTGCGGGCAGATCGGCACCAGCGCCATCGCCGACAGCGACGGATGGATGATCGGGCCGCCCGATGATAGTGCGTAGGCGGTGGAACCGGTCGGCGTGGTAATTATCAAGCCATCCGAGCGCAGCGTGTAGAGGAATTTGCCGTCGATTTTGACCTCGAATTCGATCATGCTGCCCTTGATGCCCTTCGAGACGACCACATCGTTGAACGCGAGCACGTTGAATACGCTTTTTTTCTTGCTGAACACTTCGGCTTCGAGCAGCATGCGCTCTTCGGTCACATACTTGCCTTCGAGTATGGTGCCGATGGTCTCGAACATGGTCTCGATCGATATGTCGGTCAGAAAACCGAGCCGGCCCTGGTTGATGCCGATCAGCGCAACGTCGAACGGCGCGAGGGTGCGCGCGATGTTGAGCATCGTGCCGTCGCCGCCGAGCACGATCGCAAGGTCGGCCTGGCGCCCGATTTCCTCGAGCGTGAGCGCCGGATACTTGCTGTCGCCGATGTGCGACGCGGTCAGGCTATCGACCATGACCTTGACGCCGCGCTGGGCGAGAAAAGCCCCGAGCTTGAGCAGCGGCCCGGCGATTTCCGGGCTCTTGTATTTGCCGATCAGACCGACGGTTTTGAATGACGGATTCATGGCCTCATTATATGTGAAGGGGTGAATGCGTGAATGAGTGAATGCGTGAATGAGTGAACACCCCCTCCCTGGCCCTCCCCCTTGTCGAAGGGGGAGGGAATCTCTCACTCCTTCACTCCTTTACCGTTTACCACGGCGACCGCCGAAATGTGTAGAATAAATTCATGGCGCACGAAACTCCGATAATCAATGAACGCGCGCAGACGCTGCTGAAAGCGCTGGTCGAGCGCTACATCGCCGACGGGCAACCGGTCGGATCGCGCGCGCTGTCGCGCGTGTCGGGGCTCGACTTGAGCCCGGCCAGCATCCGCAACGTGATGGCGGACCTCGAAGAGATGGGGTTCATCGCGAGCCCGCACACTTCGGCGGGACGCGTGCCGACGCCGCGCGGTTACCGCTTTTTCGTCGACATCCTGCTCAAGATCAAGCCGCTCGATCATATCGAAATCCATCAGCTCGAAGGCCAGCTGCACACCGAAAACCGGCAGAAACTGGTGTCGTCGGCCTCGCACCTGCTGTCCGATCTCACGCGTTTCGCCGGCATCGTGATGACGCCGCGCCGCGCCGCGATGTTCCACCATATCGAATTCGTGAGCCTGTCCGAGAAGCGCATCCTGCTGATCATCGTCTCGCCTGAAGGCGACGTGCAGAACCGCATTTTCACCATCGACCGCAGCTATACCCAGGCCGAGCTCGTCGAAGCCGCGAATATCCTCAACCAGCACTATGCCGGCTGCTCGTTCGAGGACATCCGTCGCCGCGTCCATGATGAGCTCAAGCAGTTGCGCGAAAGCATGTCGCAGCTGATGACGGCGGCGCTCGAAGTCGGCAGCCAGGCGCTGCAGGAAGCTTCCGATGAGGTCGTGATATCCGGCGAGCGCAACCTGCTGCAGGTGCACGACCTGTCCGGCAATATGGCAAGCCTGCGCAAACTCTTCGATCTGTTCGAGCAGAAAACGAGCCTGCTGCAACTGCTCGACGTCAGCAGCCGCGCGCATGGCGTGCAGATTTTCATCGGCGGCGAATCAGGACTGGCGCCGCTCGACGAATGCAGCATCGTCACCGCACCCTACGAGGTCGACGGCCAGGTGGTCGGCACGCTCGGCGTGATCGGCCCCACGCGGATGGCCTACGAGCGCGTGATCCCGATAGTCGACATCACGGCGAAGCTGCTATCGAGTGCGCTGTCGCACAGTTGAGTAAATGGGTGAATGGGTGAATGGGTGAACACCCCCTCCCTAGCCCTCCCCCTTGTCGAAGGGGGAGGAAACCTTTCACTCCTTCACTCCTTCACTCCTTCACTTTCCTACCTCAATGGCCCGCTACGCTCCGGAACCGCCCTTCTCGCACGGCAGCGCGCCCAAGACCGGCGTATTGCTGATCAACCTCGGCACGCCGGACGCGCCGACCGTGGCGGCGGTGCGCCGCTACCTGCGCGAATTCCTGACCGACCCGCGCGTGGTCGAAATCTGGCGGCCTCTGTGGTGGCTGATCCTCAACCTGTTCATCCTGCCGACGCGGTCGCGGCAATCGGCGCAGCGCTATGCGCAGATTTGGATGAGCGACGGCTCGCCGCTCAAGGTGCATACCGAGCGCCAGGCCAGGCTCTTGCGCGGTTACCTCGGCGAGCGCATCAAGGTGCCGCTGGTCGTTGATTACGCGATGCGCTACGGCAAGCCGTCGGTCGCCGCCGTGCTGACCGGCCTCAAGCAACTGGGATGCGACCGCATCCTCGTGCTGCCGCTGTATCCGCAATACGCGGCCAGCACCACCGCGGCCGCATTCGACGCCGTCGGCGCGGCATACGCCTCGATGCGCAATCAGCCGGCGCTGCGCAGCGTGCGGCATATTCACGATCATCCCGGCTACGTCGCCGCGCTCGCGCAAAACATCACCGACTACTGGATGAAACACGGCCGTCCCGACCAGCTGGTGATGAGTTTCCACGGCGTGCCGCGTTACACGCTCGACAAGGGTGACCCCTATCACTGCGAGTGCCACAAGACCGCGCGGCTGCTCGCCGAAGCGCTCAAGCTCGCGCCCGACAAATTCCTAGTCGCGTTCCAGTCGCGTTTCGGCCGCGCCGAGTGGCTCAAGCCCTACACCGCCGAGGTGCTGAAAGAATTCGGCAAGCAGAAGCTCGGGCGCGTCGACGTGGTGTGCCCGGGGTTTGTCAGCGACTGCCTCGAAACGCTCGAGGAAATCGCGATCGAGGGCAAAACGATTTTCCTCAACGCAGGCGGCGGGGATTACCACTATATCCCGTGCCTCAACGAACGCGACGACTGGATACACACGCTCGCCGACATCGTCGCCAAGAACCTGCTCGGCTGGGTCGCCGCCGACCCGTCGGCCGAGGAACTCGAGCGCTCGCGCGAACGGGCGCTCGCGCTCGGCGCCAAGCACTGAAAGGAGATTTCATGCGGCTTGCCATCAGTTGGATCATCAACGCGCTGGCGCTGCTCGCGCTGCCCTACGTCTTCGAATCGATCCGGGTCGAAGGCTTCTACACCGCGCTGATCACGGCGCTGGTGCTTGGCCTGGTAAATGCCCTGATCCGGCCGGTCCTGATCCTGCTGACACTGCCGATCAATATCCTGACGCTCGGCCTGTTTACTTTCGTCATCAACGGCCTGCTGTTCTGGTTCGTCGCGTCATTCGTGAAAGGCTTCTTCGTCGCCGGCTTCTGGCCCGCGGTCGGGGGCGCGATCGTCTACGGCATCATCAGCTGGGCGTTGAGCGCGCTGGTCCTGGGCGAGCGCCCCGCACCGGGAACCAAGGATTAAGTGTAGAAGTCCCAGTTTGACCTGATAGACAATGTCCGCTGCCGGCCAGAAGCGGCGGTTCGCTGTTACGTTTCGTTTTAACGATTGGCCGATACTTAGCACCTGCCTGTCACGGACAATTCTTGCGATTGCTGCCGGCCCCTGCGTGATTTGTCATAATCAGCGCTTACGTGACGAGGGACTATGAATAATCGCCGGAAACTGGTCATTGCGCTTGGTGCGGGCGCGCTCACAGCGCCTTTCGGCTCCTTCGCGCAGCAGCAGGGGAAGGTATGGCGCGTTGGGTATCTGGGACCCACTTCCCCCGCCAAAAACGTAAGCCAGCTGGAAGCGTTTCGCGCAGGGTTGCGCGACCTGGGTTATATCGAAGGGAAAAATCTCGTCATCGAGTTTCGCTGGGCGGAAGAGAAATACGAGCGCTTCCCGGAATTGGCGGCCGAACTGGTGCATCTCAATATCGATGCGTTGGTGACCATGGGAACACCGGGTACCCGGGCAGCCAAACAGGCGACCGCGACGATTCCGATCGTGAGTGCGGTCAGCGGTGATGCAGTGGCCGCGGGCCTTATCGCCAGTCTCGCGCAACCAGGAGCCAACGTAACCGGATCGACTTTCTTCAGCCCCGAGCTCCATGCAAAACGACTTGAATTGATCAAGGAAGCGGTGCCGCGCATCGCCCGTATTGGCTTTCTGATGAATCCCGTGAATTCAGGTTCTATGGCCAGCGTCAAACTTGTGGAAGCCGCGGCCAAGTCGCTGAAGGTGGAACTGCGACGGTTTCAGGCACTCGGCACCGGAGATATTGAAAGCGCCTTTGCGGGTATTGCCAAGGGTAAATTCGAGGCAGTCCTGGTGCATGAGGACGCGATGATCAACACCAGCGCCAAGGCGATCGCTGGTCTTGCAACAAAGTACCGTCTGCCCTCGGCCGGAAGAAGAGAGTACGCGGATGCAGGCGGCCTGATAGGCTACGGGCCCAGCATTCCTGAAATGTTCCGGCGCGCGGCGTACTTTTTAGACAGAATTCTGAAAGGAACCAAGCCCGCCGATCTCCCGGTTGAGCAGCCGACCAAGTTTGAATTGGTCGTCAATATGAAAACCGCGAAGACGCTTGGCCTGAAGATTCCCAACTCGATTCTGGTGCAAGCGATCAAGGTTATCGAATAGCTTGCGCAAATGGACGCTATGCGGAATACCTGGACGGCAACTTCGGGTCGTAATCAGACACTGCCTATCAGATCATATCGCGACTTCTATAGATTAAGGATGAAGGGCAGCACTGACGCAACCGATACCGGCTTCAAAAGGGACGTTCCTTCATCCCTCATCCCTCATCCCTCACCCTTCCGAATCTACAGCGCCGCAGTCAGGCGCGCGGCAAGCGCCGTGCGCTCGGCTTGCGGCCTGGCAGCCAACACCGCCCGCCACTGCGGAAACAGATTGTTCTCCTCGCGGTATTCGTGCTTGGCGAGCGTGGCCGACAGCAGCCCGGCGTAAATCGCCGCCTCGCCCGCGTCCGGCGCTGACTCATCGAGCGCGCTTTCGACCATCGCCAGCTGCGACAGGATGTCGTCGTGCTCGCGCAGCATGATCGCAGCCGGATCGGACGGCGACCGCGAGCGCGCGGCGGCAAAATACGGCGCGAGAATTTCGTTCTCGGCGGCAACGTGCTTGCGCAAGCCCGCCGCAAAGGTACGCACGCACGGCGTTGCACTGGCGGCGTCGCCCTGGTTCAGGAAAAACAGGATGCGGGCAAGCTCGCGATCGAGTTCTGCATGGGCGCGGCCCAGAAAGTCGAACAAATCGGTCGGCGAGTCGTCCATAACCGGCCATCCTAGTCGAGCGCGCGCCGCGCGCCAATTCCGCCGCCCCGGGCGGCCATTAGGCGTTGCCGATCAATAACTTGCGCCGGACCTTGAAATCGCCGCCCGAGCCCCAATAAACAAAGGGTTAACGCAATTGGGGACTACCGATGCAGGACACGCAACACGATTTACCGATGCCGACCGAGGCCGGCCAGACACCGGAGGCCACCCCCGAGCAGACCACCGCTGGTGCGCCCGGCGCGCCGGAAGTGATGCCGAGCATCGAAACCCTGCTCAAGCAGGCCGAGTTGGCGGCGCAGGAGCATCACGACGCGTGGCTGCGCGCCAAAGCCGAAACCGACAACCTCCGCAAGCGCGCGCAGGTCGACATCACCAACGCCCACAAGTACGCGGTCGAGAACTTCTCGACGGCGCTGCTCGCGGTCAAGGACAGCCTGGAAGCGGCGCTCGCCACCAACAACGTCACCGTCGACAACCTCAAAAGCGGCGTCGAGCTGACACTGAAGCAGCTCGGTTCGGTGTTCGAGAAATTCAACCTGACCGAGATCAATCCGGCCGGCCAGAAATTCGACCCGCACCGCCACCAGGCGATCAGCACGGTCGAGGCCGACGCCGAGCCCAATACCGTGGTGCAGGTGTTCCAGAAAGGCTACCTGCTCAACGACCGCGTGATCCGCCCGGCGATGGTGTCGGTAGCCAAAGCCAAAACAGTTGAAAACAAGTGAGTTATCCCCACATTCAAGGCAGTGAATGAGTGAGGGCGTGAGCCCCCACCCCTGACCCTCCCCCGCCAGCGGGGGAGGGAAATATGAAAGAGGTCAGCTATGGCAAAGATCATTGGAATTGATTTGGGAACGACCAACTCGTGCGTGGCCATTATGGAAAACGGCCAGCCGAAGGTGATCGAGAACTCGGAGGGCGCGCGCACCACGCCTTCGATCGTCGCGTACGCCGACGAAGGCGAGATTCTGGTCGGTGCTTCCGCCAAGCGGCAGGCGGTCACCAACCCGAAGAACACGCTCTACGCGGTGAAGCGCCTGATCGGCCGCCGCTTCGACGAAAAGGAAGTCCAGAAAGACATCGACCTGATGCCGTACAAGATCATCAAGGCCGGCAACAACGACGCCTGGGTCGAAGTGCGCGGCAAGAAGATCGCGCCGCCCGAAGTCTCGGCGCAGGTGCTGATGAAAATGAAGAAGACCGCCGAAGACTACCTCGGCGAGCCGGTCACCGAAGCAGTGATCACGGTGCCCGCCTATTTCAACGATTCGCAGCGCCAGGCGACCAAGGACGCCGGCCGCATCGCGGGTCTCGAAGTCAAGCGGATCATCAAC
>JBGPFE010000073.1:0-13213 GCA_041483135.1 Gammaproteobacteria bacterium
ATACAGATCATGCCCGCTCACACGAAAAAGCGAATGCGGATGTAACGCAATGTTGAGGTACAGATCGCCGTCGCGACCGCCATTAAGCCCTTTGCCGCCCCTGCCGGCCAGGCGCAATCTTTGTCCATCGGTTGCGCCTTTGGGGATGCGCACCTTGAAAGTGCGAGGCACGCGATGCAGGAATCCCTTCGCGTCGTATTCGGGCACGGTCAAATTCAGTTCGACTTCGGTGCCACGATACGCTTCCTCTAACGAGATATGGGCCGTCACTTCGTAATCCTGGCCGGGCATCCGGATTTGACCGGCCCCCTGTCCTGCGCGATGCCGACCCGCCGCCAGCCCCGCGAAGAGATCCGCCAGATCGATGTCCTCGAATGAGAACTGCGAGCCGCCAAACTGCTTGCCCCAGTCTGGCGGCGGCTGGAAGTCCTGCCCCGGCTGGTAACTGCCAAGCTGGTCGTAGGCTGCACGCTTTTCCGGATTCTTGAGGGTCTCGTAAGCTTCCGCGACCTCCTTGAATTTTTCCTCGCCCTCGGGATCCCTGGAAACGTCCGGGTGATACTTGTGGGCGAGTTTACGATAGGCCTTTTTAATATCGTCGGCACCGGCGCTTCGTTCGACACCGAGAATGCTGTAGTAGTCTTTATATTTCATCAATGGCGCTCAAAGAGATGGGGAGAAGCTCGAGATCTTCGTGACCTGCCCGATGTTTCGATCCAGGCATCAGAGAGTAAATAGTCTACCGCAGTGTGCTGGTTGCCGATTCGCGACATGACGGGAATCGACCCAAAGCGCGGGCATTCGCGTTCTTACCCGATCACCTTGTCGGCGCGCACGAGGATCGACTGTGGAATCTTGATGCCAAGCGTCTTCGCGGTTTTCTTGTTGACCACCAGGTCGAACTTGGTGGGCTGTTCGATCGGTAGGTCGCCCGGTCTTGCGCCCTTCAAGATCTTGTCCACGAAGTAAGCCGCGCGGCGCCATAATGCGAAAAAGTCCGGTCCATATCCCATCAGAGCGCCCGCCTCGGCGAATAGGGAGGATCCGATCGCGGCAATTCGGTGCCGGGCGGCAATGCTCACCGCCAATGCAGCATTGGCGGTGAGCATCGGCTCATCCATCGTAGTAAAGGCAGCAACGCGTCGTTTCGCCATCTCGGCAAAAGCGCTTTCAAATTCCTGCGGTCCTCTCACGTCGAATGTTTGAAGCTCCACCTTGAGTGACTTGGCCGTAACGATCATCACCTTAAAGGCTTCCCGCGCCATCACCGTGGTGTCCGGGTTTGCGAGAAATCCAAAGCGCCTGACTTGCGGCAGAACCTCTTTGAGCAACTCGAGGCGTTTCGCGTTAATTTGTGGACTAAAGAAGTTTGAGCCGGTGATATTTCCGCCCGGCCGCGCGAGGCTGGCAACGAGGCCGGTCGCAACTGCGTCCCCCTGCGCCGCGATAACGATTGGAATCGCCGTGGTCGCCTGTTTGGCGGCAACAACTCCCGGCGTACTATGGGTTATGATCAGTTCCACATTAAGGCGCACCAGCTCCGTGGCGAGTTCGGGAAGCCGGTCATACTTGCCTTCGGCCCAGCGGAACTCGATGACAAGATTTTTGCCCTCGACGTAGCCGAGATCGCGCAGGCCGGCCCGCAATGCTTCCAATCTGCTTGCGATACCCGCGGCAGAACTCGGGCCAAGGAAACCTATCCGGTGCATCCCGGCGGCGGGCTGTTGGGCGGAGGAGCGTAGTGGTATTCCGATTGCGCTTGCACCAATGGCAAGAAGAAATTTGCGGCGATTGTTCATTCCCCCTCCCTCCATGCGGCCCATTATGCTCGCTTCCGAAAGAGACTGTCCTCCGGCGAACGTCCGCTTCTGGCCGATCGCGGGCATGCGTCCTCCCGCTCTCCCGCAGCGTGCCGTGCATGCCGCTGCTTGACGGCGGGGTGGGCGCGGCGGATGCTTTCTCGAAAATTTACTCCGACCCATTTATTCCATCCGGGAGAAAACCCCATGTTCGACCCCATCACGCTGCCATTCGGCGCCAAGATGCTGTTCAATACCGTCAAGCTCAAGCCCGGCGTCACTTTCGAGGAAGTGGAACTGGCCGTGGGCGAGATGTGCAACGTCGTCAAGGAAACCTACGGCGGCGACAAGGGCGGGTTCATCGCCGGCCAGGTGTTCAAGTTCTCCGGTTTCGTTTCCGCCGAAGGCTCGCTCAACGCATCGCGCAGCGCGGATGATCACTACGTCATCGTCACGTACTGGCGCTCATTCGAAGAACACGAGAAATCGCACGCCGACACCACCTTCTCCACCAAGTTCAAGGCGCTGGAGCAGATGTGCTCCGATACCAGGGAGCTGGGTTACGACATGCTGTGGCAAGGAGCGCCGGAGGGGCACTAACATTGGTCGGGTTTTGTGTGAATGCTTCATGCTTCATCCTTCCGCCTTCGCCCTTCACTCCTTCACCCTTGCCAGAGTGATGAGCGATGCGTGCAACTGCCTTTCCCCCATTTCCCATTACCCATTACTCATTACCCGGCCGCGGTGCGGCCGTGTAAGGTTCCCCCCGACCGATTTCCTCCATGGCCGGCTCCGCGGCTTGCCGGCCTTATTCGTCGTGGCGGTGCACCCAGAACGGTCCGCGATCGACTTCAAGCGCCTGATGGCCAATCCGATGCCCACTGCCAGGTCTCGAATTACCGGCATTTATGTGTGGCGTACTTGATCTTGATCAGACCGGATGTCTGCAACCGGGTTTAAAGTTGAAACGTTATCGTCATCATTTCGGGGAATTGTGCAGTCTAAGAGAGAAAATCAGCACCCGGTTGCCGTGGTTTGTGCTGATACTCATGACGCTGCCCGACTGCCGCAATGCGTGCGCGACCGCATTCCATTTCCGGATTGCGAGCCGCGCCCAGCTTCGCGCGGCGGTGTTAGAGCTGATCGCCGAGACGCCGCAAAGCAACCATGTGGATTCAGGAACTGACGAGACAGGAGAGTCTGGAGGTGCTGGCCCGTACGCACCTCGGTAGATTAGCGTGTGCCCGCGGGATGCAGCCCTATATCGTTCCCATCCATTTTGCCTACCAGGATCACTGGCTTTATGGTGTTTCCGTGCCCGGACAAAAGATCGAATGGATGCGCGCTAACCCGTTAGTATGCATCGAAGCCGACCAGATGAGGCGTGAACAATGGACTACCGTTGTCGTCTTCGGCCGCTACGAAGAGCTTTGCGATACGCCGGATTTCCGGAGCGAACGCACGCTCGCCTTCAACCTATTGCAACAGCGGGCGATGTGGTGGGAGCACGGGGGCGCGAAAAAAATGCCTGTTGGCGCGCCGGCGGGGGTTCCCGTTTTCTACCGTATCAAAATCGAACAGATCACCGGGCGCCGCGCCGCCTCTGAACAGGCGCTGCCTGACACAAAGCAGGCCAAGGCCGACCCGGACCAGCGAGGGTGGCTGCGTAAAATGTTTCGACGTGGCCGGCAAACCTGAGTCGTCATTCTTCCAGGCACAGCCTGTCGAATCGCACTTCGAACCCGCCTGATTGGCGGGCTTGGTTACGCCCTTCTTCGCCGTGTGATTGTGCGATTAAGTGATTAAGCGATTGGGTAATTGCGCGATTGAGTACCCCAATCACTTAATCGCTTGGCCCCTCGCTTCGCTCTCCCCTAATCGCTGCTTCTACCCCTTCACCCATCACCGCCTTCCAACGTCATACAGCGCTTGACGGCGGTGCTTGCGAGGCGGAAGCTTTTGCGGAAATTCACGCCGACCCAAATTCTCTTCTGGATAGACGATGGACGGGTTGACGCGAAATGTCCTGTGCCGGATAATGTATACATTGTGCACAGGAGCCTGTCGTGAGCGAACCCGTGACTCTGCGGCTCGACGCCGCTACCCGTAAACGCCTGGACCGCCTCGCCAGGACGACCGCACGCAGCCGCGCAGCCCTGGCTGCGGAGGCCGTTCGGCAGTATGTCGAGATCAACGAGTGGCAGATCGCCGCAATCCAGGAAGGCGTGCGCGAGGCCGAGCGCGGCCAGTTCATAGATCATGCACGCCTGAAGGCAAAGTGGGAGAAAAAGCTTGCGGCTGCGGTGGACAAGACGCGCTGAAGGCGACCTTGACGATATCGCGGCTTACATCGGTCAGGACAGCCCGGCGGCGGCGGCGCGGGTGGTGCTCGAACTGATCGAGCGGACGGAAGCGCTGCTGACCCGCCATGCCGCATTGGGCCGGCCGGGACGCGTGCTCGGGACGCGCGAACTCGTGATCGGCGGCTTGCCTTACGTCATTCCCTATCGCGTGCGCGACAACGACATCGAAATCCTGCGCGTGCTTCACACCTCCCGGCGCTGGCCAAGCGAGCTGTAGCAGATGCCACGATAATAGACCTGACCCCCGAAGCAAACACCGCCTCACTCAACCCGCAACTCGCAACTCGAAACTTGAACTTACCCTTCACTCTTCATCGGTGCCTGAGTAATTGAGCAATTGGGTAATTGAGCCATTGGCTAATTTAGCGATTGAGCGATTGAGCACCCCAATCCCTTAATCGCTTGGCCCCTCGCTTCGCTCTCCCCTAATCGCTGCTTCTACCCCTTCACCCTTGCCTGAGTGATTGAGCAATTGGGCAATTGAGCGATTGAGTACCCCAATCACTTAATCGCTTAATCCCCTAATCGCTGCTTCTACCCCTTCACCCATCACCGCCTTCCAACGTCATACAGCGCTTGACGGCGGTGCTTGCGAGGCGGAAGCTTTCTCGAAATTCCATGCCGACCATGATCAATACAAGTGCACGCGCTGCCGTTGCCGTCGTCGCCCTGTGCGCGATCGCGAGCCCGCTTGCTGTTCAGGCGCAGGCCTTCCCGTCCAAGCCGGTGCGCATCGTCGTGCCGTTCCCGGCCGGAGGCGCTTTCGATCTCACCGCGCGGGTGCTCGCGCCACGCATGCAGGCCGGGTTCGGGCAAAACGTAATCATCGAAAACCGGCCGGGCGGCGGCACCGTCATCGGCACCGAGTATGTCGTGCGCCAGCCCGCCGACGGCTATACGGTACTGATGATCGGGCCGAGCTTCACTTCGCACGCGGCGTTGCGCAGCAAGCTGGCGTTCGACACCGACCGCGACTTCAGGGCGGTGAGCCAGGTGATCGGGCTCACGATGGCGATCGCGGTCAACCCGACGCTGCCGGCGAAGAACATGCGGGAGTTCGTCGCGCTCGCGAAAGCGCGGCCCGGCGAAATCAGTTGCGGCACGTCCGGCCCGGGCACGAGCCATCACCTGCTGCTCGAGGCGTTGAAGCTCGCGGCAAAGATCGACATCGTGCATGCGCCGTTCCAGGGCGCCGCGCCCGCCGTGCCCGCCGCGGTGGGCGGCCACGTCACCGCGGTCCTGCTCAATCTCGCCGACGTGGCGCCGTTCATCAGGGCGGGAAAGCTGCGCGCGCTGGTCGTCACCTCGCAGAAACGCGAGGATGCGATGCCCGGCGTGCCGACCGCGAGAGAAGCCGGTCAGCCGGAGCTCGAGGCAATCAACTGGAGCGGCTTCGTCGTGCATGCGGCGACACCGGTGAGCGCGATCGCCCGTCTCAACGCGGAGACGGTCAAGGCGCTCAATGCGCCTGAGGTCCGCGACAACCTGCGCACCCAGGCGATGGTCGCCACACCGGGCACGCCCGAGGAATTCGCCGCGCTGATCAAGTCGGATGGCGAGCGCTACCGGCGGATCATCCGCGAGGCGAATGTACGGCTGGAGTAAGCGCGCGGCCCGGCTTTTAATTCCGCGCCTGAGCTTCAAAAGTTTCAGCAGCGGGATTTTGTGGAAATCAGGAGGACCTCATGAAACGCGCGGCCTATCAACCCCCCGATGTCTTTGCACCTGCCGGCAAGACCTATTCTCACGGCGTCATCGCTGAGGCGGGGAAAACGCTCTATGTGGCTGGACAGACCTCGCGCGATGCGCAGGGGAATATCGTTTGCAAAGGCGATGCGGCGGGCCAGGCCCGGCAGGCGCTCGAGAACATGAAAAAAGTCGTCGAGGGCGCGGGCGGGCGGATGGAGGACGTTGCCAAGACCACCGTCTTTCTCACCGACATCAAATATCGCGAGGCGGTCGGCCGGGTGCGCCAGGAGTACTTCAAGGGGGAGCCTCCAGCGAACACCCTTTTGGTGATCACGGCTCTGGCGGATCCTGCGTTCCTGGTGGAAATCGAGGCGATCGTGCCGCTGCCATGAGAACGAAGTGGAATATGATCTGGCCGGATAAATCAGGATCGGTGTAACTATATCGTGGCTGCTTCAGAAATCTGACACTGACCCTATTTATTTATTTTGTACGACGCGGCAGTCTGTGCAACTCGCGCAACGGGGGAAGGAGAGATCTGCGCATTGCGGGGCAACGACCCCTTTACCATGCCGTCATAAAATGCTTGACATTTATATACTTGTAATGAGAATCTAATGTACTATGCGAAGAATAAGAACAATGGCCTATGCCCCGGCGGCGCTCGCGCTGCTGACGATCGTCCCGTCCATCGCCTGCGCGCAGCAGACGAGCCTGAAGACGCGGCCCGGCATCGAGATCGGCGGGCTCGCCTCCCACTACCGGTACGAAGAATCGAGCCTCGGCGTGAAGCTCGACGGCTGGAAAGGCGGCGTGGACGGCAGCCTCGTGGTGGAGGCCCCCAATAATTTTTTCATGCGCTTCGAAGGCCGATACGAATACGGCAAGGTCGACTACACCGGCTCGGGCACCAAGTACAACAACCCGGACTGGTACTACGAACTGCGCGCGCTGCTGGGCAGGGACTTCGAATTCGGCGACTACAGTCTCTCGCCCTATTTCGGCATCGGCTTTCGTTACCTCTACGACGATATACGCGGCGTGACCAGCACCGGCGCACTCGGTTACACCCGCGAAAGCCAGTACACGTACCTGCCCGTCGGCGTGACCCATCGCATGAAGCTCGAGTCGAGCGCCCGGCTGGCAACAACCGTCGAGGCCGCATGGCTGATCCAGGGCCGGCAGACGTCGACATTGAGCGACGCCATCCCGACGCTGGGCGACGTCACCAACGATCAGCGCAACGGCTATGGCCTCAGGGGCAGCATCTACTACGAGAAGAACAACTGGAGCTTCGGGCCGTGGGTGCAGTACTGGAACATCAAAAATTCCGATTCGGCCCCGGTCACCCAGATCGTCGGCCCGTTCATATTCATCGTGGGCATCGCCTGGGAGCCGCCGAACAAGACGACAGAGATCGGACTGCGCCTGGGCTACAAGTTCTAGTTCTGTTTCCCGGCTGGATCCTGAATCCCGAATCGCTTTAGCCCGCGACGAACGGCTCGCCGGTATTGAACTTTGCGCTCAGCAGCACCGGCGCGCCCCCGGTCACCAGCACCATGTCCTGCAGGTGCCAGGAGTTCACGTGCGGCTCGAGCGCGAGCACCATTCCTGCCTCGAGCACCAGATCGCTCTTCCTGCGCAGTATCGGCTCCTGCTGGTGCCACCATGGCCCGACGCTGTGGCCGATCAGCATGTGGTGGCCGGGCCAGCCGGCCTTGCCGAACTCGTCCATCGTGAACTGCCAGAGGTCGTGCACCTTCGCGCCGGCGCGGCAGCGGTCGATGGTCTTGCGATGGACGTCGAGAGCGATGGCGTAGTCGCGCAGTTGCGCGGACGTCGGCGGGCCCACGATCACGGTGCGCGACTGGTGGCCCGGGTAACTCTGCAGGTAGGCCACGTAGTCGGTGCGGATCGCGTCGCCCTTCTCGATCACGACGTCGCTCTCGCCGCCGTAGGGTACGGTGTTCTTGAACGTGTTGAGGATGCCGTGCGCCCACTCGAAGCCGAGGCGCAGGCAGGTGCCCATCATGTCCGCGTGGACCTTCCTCTCGGTGTCGCCCGGTTTGATGCGCCGGAACGCTTCCAGGTACGCGTCATCCAGCAGGTCCGCCGCGCGGCGGATCAGCGCGACCTCGTCGTCGGTCTTGATCCAGCGCACCCGGTCCATCAGCGCGGTGCATTCGACCATCTGCATCCTGGGTGCGCCCTTGCGGATCGCCTCCCAGTGCGCGGCGCTGAAGTAATCCTTCTCGAGCCCCACCTTGCCCGCCGCGAGCCCGGCTGCGTCGAGCACCTCGATGAGCTTCTCCCACGGCGAATCGACGTAGGCTTCGTAGAGCACCACGCGTTCGACCCATGAGTCGCGCTCCGCGAGCCCCGCGGCGATCTTGTTGGCCACGATCACGGGTTTGCCGTTCCTTGGCCATACGAGCATCACCGGGCGCGTCGAATCGGTAAGGTCCATGTGTCGCTGCAGAGTGCCCGGATACACCACGCCCGACAGGTACGTGAAATTCTGTCCCGAGCGCAGCACCAGCGCGTCCAGCTTCGCCTCGTCCATCAGCGCATGGAGGCGCGCGACGTTCGCGATGTTTTTTCTGCGGGCGCTCATATCAACTCTTACTCGGGCGTGATGCCGGCGGCCTTCACGATGCGACCGAACTTCTCGTATTCGTTTTTCAGCAGCGTTCCGTACTGCTCGGGCGAGGACACGAACACCTCCAGCCCCTGGAGCGCGATCTTCTCCCGGAGATCCGGCAGCGCGAGAATCTTCGCCACCTCAAAGTTGAGCCGGTCCACGATGGCCTGCGGCGTGCCGCCGGGCGCGAGCAGCCCGAACCACAGACTGACGTCGAATCCGGGCAGCCCGGCCTGCGTGAACGTCGGCACCTTCGGATCCGCGAACGGCGTCTCGCCCGAAATCGCCAGCGCCCTGAGCTTGCCCCCCCGCACGTTTCCCAGCACCGTCGCCGGCGTCTGGAACGACAGCTGCGCCTGCCCCGCCATCACGTCCGCCATCGCCGGCGCCGAACCCTTGTAGGGGATGTGCACGAGCTTCACGCGGGCCAGAGTGTTGAACATCTCCGTGGCGAGCTGGTTGATCGATCCGCCCGGCGCCGCGCTGTTGAGTTCCCCCGGCCGCGACTTCGCAAGCGCGATGAACTCGCGCAGATTGCTCACGGGCAGCGCGGGATGCACGACCAGGAACAACCCGGTGCGCGCCAGGCTCGCGACCGGCGCGAAATCCTTGATCGAATCGAACGGCAGTGGCGCTTTCGAGAGGTGCGGCACCAGCACGTGCGAATTCCCGGGCAGCAACAGCGTATGCCCGTCCTTCGCGGACGCGAGCAGCGCCTGCGATGCGATCACCGTATTCCCGCCCGGCCGGTTGTCCACGATTACATTCTGCCCCAGGCTCTCCGTCAGTTTCGGACCGAGCAGGCGGGCCAGAATGTCATTCGTCCCGCCCGCAGTGAAGGGGATGATGATGCGGATCGGCTTGTTGGGATACGGCTGTTGCGCTTGCGTCAGGCCGGCACAAACAACCAGCAGAACCACTAGTGCGCGAACCAGGACGACGGAGAGTTTCATTCGGGAATCCTCCTGTACGGCAGTCTATCCTATGTTTTCCCCGGGGGCAGCCCTGAATAACAGGTGATGAGTAATGAGCGATGGGCGATGGGATTTCCCATTACACATTACACATTACCCATTACCCATTACCCGGCCGCGGTGCGGCCGTGTAAGATTCCCCCCGACAGATTTCTCCTGTGACCTGCCGTAGAGTGTGATGTCCGCTTTTCGACCCGAAGCGGACGTTCAGAAAATGTGCGCGCCCCCTTCAGGCATCACTGCAGCTTGATGCCGGCGTCCTTGATAACCTTTCCCCACTTGGCGATTTCCTGGCGGATGAAGCCGGCGAATTGCTCGGGGCGCCCGCCGACGATCTCCGAGCCGCTCGCGGCAACCTGCTCGCGGACGTCGGGCGCGTTGAAGGTGCGCAAGAACTCCCGGTTCAGGGTTTCGATGATCGGCTGCGGCGTGCCGGACGGAACGAAGAAGCCGTTCCATACCGAGGCCTCGACGCCGGGCAGCCCGGCCTCCGCCATGGTCGGAATGTCCGCCAGCACGGCAATGCGCACCGGTCCGGTGACGGCCAGCCCGCGCAGCTTCCCCGACTTCACGAGCGCGGTGATGACGACCGGATTGAGGTAAGCCGTCATGATCTGGCCGCCGAGCAGGTCAGGCAGCTCGGCGCCGACCGATTTGTACGGCACGTCGAGCACGCTGGTGCCGCTCTTCAGCTTGATCCACTCGCCGATCAACTGGGTGATGCTGCCCGGACCGGCCGAAGCATAAGTGACGGCCCCGGGCCTGGCCTTCGCGAGCCGGATGTAGTCCCGGAGCGTGTTCGCCGGCACCCCGGGATGGATCACCATGACGAGCGGCGTCAGGGTGAAGTGCGCGACCGGCACCAGCTCGCGGTTCAGCTGGCAGCAAAAGTTGGGATCGAGCACGTCGTTGATGGCGTTGTTGACCAGCCCGAAGAACACGGTGTGCCCGTCCGGCTGGGCCCTGGCCGCGAGCTGCGTCGCGATGGTGCCGTTGGCGCCGGGGCGATTGTCGACGATGACGGGCTGGCCCACCGCCTCGTTGAGCTTCGGCGCGATCTGGCGCACGCGCACGTCGGGCGCGCTGCCCGCGATCGTCGGCACGATGATGCGGATGGGCTTGCTGGGGAAAGGCTGGGCGTGACCGAGGCTCGCGGTCAGCGCGACCGCAATGCATGCGGCGAGGCGCTTGATAGGCAAGCCGGCCCCTGGGCTCCTTCTACGGGTAGACACTCTGCGGCGGTTATTCATTCACTCCCCCTTGCAATCTGCGCGTCTATTATGCCAAATCACGCCAACCGCAACCGATAACAGGGTTCTTGTAATCTTTCTGCCGGGCATCCGCCGCTGCGCGGAATCAAAAAGTGACACTGGCCCCGTTTTCACTGCGGATCTACACCTTCAAGACCTCAGCGCCGGGACCGGCTTCGAGCTCGACGGCGTTCGCCACCATGCACAGCATGCTGTAGTAGCCGATCGCGCCGGTGAACTCGATCATTCCCTCGTCGCCGAAGCGCGCCTGCAGCGCCTTCGCGCTCTCATCGCTGACCCGATGCTTGCGGATCAATTCGCGGGTGAATTCGATGATCTGCGCGTCCTCGGCCGGGATGCCGCGCGTATGCTTCTCGCGGATCGCGGTGATGGTCGCCTCCGGCACCTTCTGCCGCCGGGCTGTACCGGTTTGCGCGCCCCAGACGTAGAGCGTGTCGAATTCGCGCGCGACGGTCATCGCGGCAAGCACGCGCGCGCGCATGTCGAGCGCGCCCTCGAAGCGCACGAACCCGCCCAGGTGCACCACGTGCTCCGCGAGTTTCGGGCAGTGCAGCAGCATGGTGAACGGCCCTTGCACCGCGCCGCGGCTCGCGACGACGGCATCGAAAACCGCCCGGTGCTCGGGCGCCACCTGGCTCTTGCTGGTGATGGATGTCAGTCTTGCCATGATCGTCCTCCGGTTGAATTAATGCATTCGCACCCGCGCTGCATCTCTGCTATATCCAAAACCGCGGTCTGTCCCTTATTAATTCTGCTTGACCGCCGCGGGGGCCGCTGGGGGCATTAAACGCGGTGATGCAAAGGCATCGATGGCGCGGTAGGCTTGCTCGTAAGCGCCATTGAACATGTGAAAGCCGGAGCTGCACGGGTTTCCTTCGGCCTGGCCCCCTCGAATCAAAACGTAGGCCAACTGAGTATTGCCCTGCCCCGTAAGCGCTTTGTAGTGAGACGTTGAATTGGATACCGTGGATTTGGCGCAGCCGTCTTGTTCGTGGGCCAGAAACAAAATGGGCACCCGCGTGCCTGTTCGGAAAAAAACGCCATTGCGGGCCGAGCTGTAAACCATCCCTTCGATAATGTTCTCCTGCCGGGTGTCCTGCAGCTTTTTGAAATATTCCACCATACTGGCCACCCCATCGCTGTGGCCCATGAGCCAGATCGGCAAACTGAATTTATTTTTGTAGTGCCGCACCACGCTGTCGATGCGCATCAGATGATCTGCCGAGGCGCGGGATACGGGATAGATAGTCCCCACCGGCAAGTCGACCGGACTGTCGAACACCACCACATGAAACAGGGCGGAAGTGAGCGTCGGATCGCTCAATGGTTTGAGAGCGCCGCCGTAAAACCCGCCCAGGCTCTTTCGCTCAGGCGTCAGTTTCAAGCGACCCTCTCCGCCCGGGATGAAGATCAACACCGCCTTGGCCTGCGGGCTGGCCCAGAGAAAGGTCAAGGTGGGCTCAGCAGGCGCTGCGCCGTCCTGCGTAAGAGGACTGATTGGAATGACCTGTGCAATGGTTGAGGTGCTGAACGCCAGAATGAAAAAACTCAATGCGAGCCGGATGTTCCGAAGGCAGGAAATATTCATGAACCCACGCAGTCTTTCAATCGCGAAATATCCTCAACGGTCGACATTTTCATGCGGGTATAGTTGTGCGAAAGCGGGGTTTCAGATTTTACCGTCTTTCGCCAAGACAAAATCCTCCAACGTATACACCGCGTCCCGGTGGCAGACCGGGGGCTGGTCACTTTCCCTTGCGCGGCCAAGCGAAAGTAACCAAAGGGAAGGCCGCCCCGGTGAGCCGCGCCTGCGCGTTACCTGTGTTACTCGACGAGTTCGGGGTCTGTGGAACTCGCTCGAAGAATGAGAAAACACGTTGAGGGTTGCGAGCTCAAACATGTCCTCGACCACGGCACCGAACTCGCCTGTGTTACTCGGCGGCTCACAAGGGGTCCTGTGGGCAAGCAGCGTAGCGATGCGAGCACTGGTGTGATTGCCGAATTTTAAATTTCAATCTTGCTTTTACTCCTGCTCAACAACCGCGCCCAAACATCAATTCATGACTCTGCGCGCCCTTGGGACCCCTCGTGAGGCGCCGAGCAGTCGCAGGCAAGGTCGGGAATTCGGCGAGGACCTGTCTGAGCGCTCGCTCGTTTAATGTGTCTTTTCACTATGAGCGCGAGTTCCACAGCCGCCGGCCTTGCCGAGCAGCACAGGAAATCCCCGCGAGGGGACGACTCACTGGGGCGGCTGTACAGGTCAAGGACATTGGTAACACTCGAGTTCAAGGACATGGGTTACAACTTGAGGGTCAAATAGTCTTCTCCAGACTTAAGGTCTCGTTCGTCGAATCCACCGAGGCGCACGGGGCCGAAGTGGATGTTCCATAACCCATCACCGACCGGTTCAATGCCGACCTCTTCGCCTGCGAGTAGATAGCCAATGTAGATCCGCCAAGCGTTCCAGTAGATCAGG
>JBGPFE010000074.1:0-12612 GCA_041483135.1 Gammaproteobacteria bacterium
GGCACCATGCCGCCGACGTCGGCGTGATGCGCGATGTTGGCGACGAACGCGACGATCTTTTTGCCGACGAACACCGGCGCGATGATGTTGATGTCGGGCAGGTGCGTGCCGCCGCCGTTGTACGGATCGTTGGCGACGAACTGGTCGCCCGGCACGATCTCGCGCAACGGATAGCGCTTGAGGATCTCTTCGACCGCGCCGACCATGGAGCCCAGGTGTATCGGCACGCGCTGCGCGAGCGCGATCACCTGGCCCTGCGCGTCGAAAATCGCGGTCGAGCAGTCGGCGCGCTCCTTGATATTGGGCGAGAACGCGGTGCGCATCAGCGTCGCGCCCATTTCCTCGGCGGTCGCGAGCAGATAGCGCGCCATGACTTCGGCCTTGATCGGATCGACCCGTTTTGCGGCCCTCTTCGCAGCCATGATCAGGTTACTCCCTTCACGCGCAGCGGCTCGACTTCGAGATGCAGGTAGCCGAACTTGTCGTTGCGCAATTTCGCGCGCGGCGGCACCACGATCGTCGTGTCCATCTGCTCGACGATCGCAGGTCCCGTGATGCGGCTGTTCACCGGCAGCCGGTCGCGATCGTAAACGGGCGTCGCCACGAAGCCGGTTTCCGGAAACCACACTTTGCGTTTTTCGATCACCGCATCCTTCGTTGTTCCGTGCACGGGCTGGTGCTTTTCGTGGGTCGGCGCGCGCCGCTCGACCGTGATCACCAGCCGCAGGCAGACCGCCTCGACCGGCTGGTCGGGCATGTCGTAGCCGTAGAACTCGTGATGACGTTCATGATAACGCCGGATCAGGCGCGCGAGCGACTTCGCATCGAGCTTGCCGTCCTTCGCCTCGAGCGAGAGCTCGTAGTTCTGGCCAAAGTAGCGCATGTCGATCAGCCAGTCGTATCTGGCGCGCGCGCTCTTGTCGGCCTCGCCACGCAGCCATTCGGCCCCGCGCCGGCGCAGTTCGTCGAAGCCCGCATTGATCACGCCCAGGTTCCGCGGCGCCGCGGCGACCAGCCGCGTCAGGCTGAAGTCACCGCGCACGTCGGCGTGCAGGAGGCCCAGCGCCGACAGCAGGCCCGGGCGCGGCGGCACCAGCACGTTGCGGATGCCCATGTTGCGCGCGATGTCCGCCGCATGCAGCGGTCCCGCGCCGCCGAATGCGACGAGCGTGAATTCGCGCGGGTCCTCGCCCTGCTCGACCGAGATTACGCGCACCGCCCCCATCATGTTGACGTTGATGATTTCGATCACGCCGGCGGCGGCGCGCACCACGTCGGCCTTGAGCCCGGGCGCGAGTTCGTCCTCGATCACCTTGCGCGCGCGGTCGGGATACATAGCCATGCGGCCACCGAGCAGCGCCCTGGGATTCAACCGGCCGAGCACTACGTTGGCATCCGTCACCGTCGGCTTCGTTCCGCCGCGGCCGTACGACGCGGGACCGGGATACGCGCCCGCGCTCTGCGGCCCGACCTTGAGCAGCCCGCCGGCATCGACCCACGCGATGCTGCCGCCGCCGGCGCCGATGGTATGGATGTCGATCGTGCGCGTGCGCACGGGGAAGCCCGCTATCTCGCGCAGGTTTTTTTTCGCCGGCTCGCCACCGCGGATCAGGCACACGTCGGTCGAGGTGCCGCCCATGTCGAACGTGATCAGGTCATCGATGCCGAGCTCGGCGCCGAGGCCGACGCAGCCGACCACGCCGCCGGCGGGGCCGGAGAAAAATGTGTTGACCGGCACGCGCCGCACCGCGCCCGGCGTCACCGCGCCGCCGTTCGACTGCATCACGCGCGGCGCGACCTTGATGCCGAGTTCATGAACGCCGCGCTCGAAGCGCTCGAGGTAGCGGTCCATGACCGGCATCAGGCTCGCGTTCACAGTCGTCGTCGCGAAGCGCTCGTACTCGCGGAATTCGGGCAGCACGTCCGACGACGTGCACAAATACGCTTCGGGCCACATCTGCTCGACGATCTCTCGCGCGCGCTGCTCGTGCGCGGAGTTCGCGTACGAATGCAGCATGCAGATCGCGACCGCCTCGACCTTTTTGCCGCGCAGCACGTTGACCGCATAACGCACTTCGTCGTCGGCGAGCGGTTCGACTTCCGCTCCGTCGTGCGCCATGCGTTCGGTCACCTCGATGCGGCAATCGCGCGCCGCCGGCGGCGCCGGTTTCAGCACGTCGAGGTTGAAATAATGCGGGCGGCGCTGGCGCGCGAGCTCGAGGATGTCCCGGAAACCCGCGGTCGTGATCATGCCGGTGCGCGCGGTTTTTCCTTCGAGCACAGCGTTGGTCGCGAGTGTCGTGCCGAGCACGAGAAACTCGACCTGGTCGCGGGATACCCATGCGGGATCGAGGATCTCGGTAAGGCCGTCGAGCACCGCCTTGGCCGGGTCGCCGCTGGTGGTCGGCAGCTTGTGATACGCGTATTTGCCGGTCGTGAGCTCGCACATCACGAGGTCGGTGAACGTGCCGCCGGTATCAATGCCTACCCAGATTTTGCTCACGATGTCGGTGTCTGCGGAAATACCCGGGCGTGGCCTGTGGTGCGCTGCTATTTTCTACCCAGAGGAGAAACAGGAATCGCTGCGAATCCAAGAATAACACGCGCGGAGAGACCGCGCCAAACACGGTGCTATGATAATGCGTAAATCACTGAGGCGATCATCATGGCCAGCGCACAACTCGACCAGCTCCGTCCTGCGGCATCGATACCGCGACTCGACGACGACTACAGCCTGCGCCTGTGCCAGCAGATCGCGCGCTGGCGCTACGAGGATTTGCCGTCGGATGTCGTGCATACGCTCAAGCTGTTCCTGCTCGACACGCTCGGCGTGATCGGCGGCGCCCCGAACGCAGCCGGCATCCGCGAATTGAACCGGCGGCTCTCGAAATGGGAAACATCAGGATCTGCGACGGGACTCATCGGCAAGCGCCGTTACTCGCCGCCGACCGCGGCGCTCGCCAACGGCGCGGCCGCGCACGCGCTCGATTTCGACGACCAGCACGATCCCGCCCGCGTGCATACGAACTGCGTGGTGCTGCCGACGCTGCTCGCGACCGCTGAAGATATCGGCAAGGTGTCAGGCAAGGATTTCCTGCTCGCGTACGCGGTCGGCGCCGAGTTGCAGGCACGGCTCGGGCTCGCGTGCTACAACAGCCTCGGCAAAGGCTGGCACCCGACGATGGTGATGGGAACGCCGGCGGCGGGCCTCGCCGCGGGGCGCTTGCTCGGGCTCGACGCCGAAGGCATGCGCAACGCGCTCGGCATGGCGTTCCATCAGACCAGCGGCTCGGCGCAGAGCATGCGCGACGGCGTGCTGTCGAAGCGCCTCGGCGCCGGATTTGCCGCGCGCGCCGCGGTGCTCGGCGCGTTCCTCGCCGCGGACGGCTTGACCGGCACGCGCCGCACGCTCGAAGGCAGCGCCGGGCTGTTCGCGCTGTACGAGCGCGACGAAGTCAAACCCGAAATCCTGACCGACCAGCTCGGCAGCCACTGGCGCATCCGCGAATACAGCTTCAAGCCGTATCCGTGCTGCCGCTGCAACCACACCGCGATCGGGCTCGCCATCAAGCTGCGCGAGCAGGGCGTGAAGCCGGGCGATGTCAGGGCGGTCGAGATCTGCATGGGCAAAGTCAACTGGCTCACCGTCGGCGAGCCGTACGACGTCAGGCGCGATTCGGTCGTGCACGCGCAGTTCAACACGGCTTACAGCTTCGCGCGCGCGCTGACCGATGCGCGCGTCGATCTGCGCAGCTATCAGAAACCGGCAATCAGCGATCCGGCGGTCGTCGCGCTCGCCGCCAAGACACGCGTCGTTGACGATCCCTCGATCGAGCCGACCGCGATCGAACCGGCGCGCATCAAGGTCACGCTGAACGACGGCAAGATAGTCGAGGTCAGGAGCGACACCATCAAAGGCAGCCCGCGGGAACCGATGAGCGAAGACGAATTAATTGCCAAGTTCCGCGGCTGTCTGGAATTCGGCCTCAATGCGTCACGCGCCGATGCCGACAAGCTTGCCGATGCCGTCATGAGTATTGACAAGGCGACAGACGCTGCGGCGGCAATCGTCGGCGCGTTTCCTCAGTCAAAGTAAATCGCTCCGGCCAGGCTTATTTTCCTGCAGAGGTCTGCCGCGCGGCAAAAAGAGGGGAAGCCCATGACACATGCTTCAATCGCGGCAAGGATCGCGGTCGTGTTGCTTGGCGCCGCGGCGCTGGGCAGCGCGGGCGCGCAGAGTTATCCGGGCAGGGCCGTGCGCGTCGTGGTCGGGTTTCCCCCGGGCGGCGGCACCGATCTGCTGGCCCGCCCGCTGTCGCAAAAGCTCACCGAAAGGTGGGGCCAGAGCGTCGTGGTCGACAACCGTAGCGGTGCGAATGGCATGATCGGCGCGGATATCGTCGCGAAGAGCCCCGCGGACGGCTACACCATGCTGATGTGCACTTCGGCCGAGATGGCGCTCAACGTCGCAGTCTACAGCAAGGTGCCCTACAACCCGGAGACCGACTTCGCGCCGGTATCCCTGATCGCGATCTCGCCGCTGGTGCTGGTGGTCCACCCTTCTCTCCCGGTTAGGAACGTGAAGGATTTCATCGCGCTCGCGAAGAAGCGGCCCGGTGAACTCAGCTATGCATCGGGCGGCGCGGGCGGCCCCCACCACATCGCCGGCGAATGGATGAAGCTGCTCGCAAAGATCGACATCATTCACGTGCCGTACCGGGGCGGCGGCCCGCTGCTCGTCGATCTCATGGGCGGCCATGTGCACAGCGCGATCGCCGCATTGCCGGTAGTGGCGCCGCACGTGAAGTCCGGCAAGCTGCGCGCCCTCGCGGTGACCAGCGCCAGGCGCTCGCCCGCGATTCCGGAGGTGCCGACCCTGGACGAATCGGGGCTGCGGGGACTCGACGTGAGCCAGTGGTGGGGCGTGTTGGTGCCGACCGGCACCCCGCGCGATGTCATCGCAAAGCTGCACGGCGAGTTGATCGAAATGGTAAAGCTCGCGGACATCAAGACTCGCATGGCCGACCTCGGCGCGGAGCCCGTGGGAAGCAGCCCGGAGCAATTCGGCGAACTCATTCATACGGAGATCGCCAAGTACCGCAGGATCGTGAAGGAAGCGAAGATCAAGATTGATTGAAGCAATACACAGGGGCGAAGTCCGCTGCTATCCCACCGCCGCAGCATGGCCGGATCGGACATGAAACTGAATCCGCAGGACCTCGAGAAAATCGCCGGCGGCACGCTCGAGCATTACGACCAGCGTGCCGAAGATTTCTGGGAAGGCACGCGCGAGCACGACGTCAGCCAGAACATCGGGGCGCTGCTGCAGTACATCGAGGGCAAGCCGCCGTTCACGATACTCGATTTTGGCTGCGGGCCCGGGCGCGACCTCAAGGCGTTCGCCGCGCTCGGGCATCGCGCGATCGGCCTGGAGGGCTCCGCACGGTTCGCCGCCATGGCGCGCGCTCACAGCGGCTGCGAAGTGTGGGAACAGGACTTCCTCAAGCTCGATCTGCCCGCCGGCCGTTTCGACGGCGTGTTCGCCAACGCCGCGCTGTTTCATGTGCCCGGCCAGGAATTGCCGCGCGTGTTGCTGGAATTGCGCGCGACCCTGAAACCGCGCGGCGTGCTGTTCACCTCGAACCCGCACGGCCACAATGAAGAGGGCTGGAACCGCGGGCGCTACGGCGCGTATCACGATCTTGAGACGTGGCGCCGCTATGTGTCAGCCGCCGGGTTCGTCGAGCTTACTCACTATTATCGCCCTCCCGGCCTGCCGCGCGAACAGCAGCCCTGGCTGGCGAGTGTCTGGCGCGGGTTGGCGTCCTGAAATTTGGCAGTGTCTCAATTCGAATTTTGCCTGGCGCCGGCTATCGACCCATTGCGGGCAGACCGCGGTTTCCTTTGCCTTGGCGCGGTAGCGCGCGTGCGCGCTCATCGCTTGCTGTCCGTGCGGTTCAGTTCGGCGAGGACCGCGCGTAACCTGTTCCATTCTGCGTCTGCCTTGTTATAGCTGTTGACGGCCTCGGCCCACTCATTAGCGGCTGCATCAAGGCCGCTGGGCCTGGACTCTGCATTGCGGCGATTGGCCTCGACTTTGCGCCGGTCGGCACCGGGCTTGCGCCGGTCAGCATCGCCGCTGCGCCGCTCGTCTCGGGCAGGAGCGGCAGCGGCATTCTTTCCCCGCTCGGCGCGCGCTTTCGCGACGGCGGCGAGCGCGGCGTCCGCCTTGTCCCGCTCGGTGCGCGCTTTGGCGAGAGCGGTTTCAAGTGCGGCGCGTTTACGCGCTTTCTCCTCGGCGTGCTCCAGTTCGGCCAAGGCGGTGCCAAGTTTCTCCACGGCTGCATTCGCCTTGTTCCATTCCGCGTCTGCTTTGGTCCAGTTGGCGCGAACTTTGTCAACGCTGACGCTTGCGTCCGCGTTCTTGCGCCAACTGACGCCGATTTTCGTTCTCTCGGCGCTGGCCTTGTCCCGGTCAGCGCGGGCTTGGGCGAGGCCGGCTTCGAGTTTCTCCCGTGCGTTCATGATTGCTGGACCTTACCCTGCCGCCGAGCAAAGGAGGCGGGCGGCACTAAACATGCGCTTGCGCCAAGCGCAACGAGCAGTTTGCGGCGAGTATTCGTTCATCCCCTTCTCTGCAATCTGCGTGCTTATTATGCTCGCTGGGTCGAGTGGGCGGAGATACAATTTTCAGTTTGGAATAATCGGCGAATCCAGATGTTTGCTAACGGGCTACCTCGCGCCAGAACCGCGGATGCGTGTCTGTGCGCCATCGGACATGGAGGCCATCATGATTAACACCTTGAGCCTATCCGCTACAATGCGCATCCTGATTGTCGCCATTATAGCGTTCATTATTGCGGCCATCGCTCCGCCAGTCGCCTCGGCGGCATCTGCAGTTGCGGGCGATACGTTCGCCTATCGCGTGTCCAACGGCTACAACAATGAGGCGCGTGGGCAAATCCAATACCGTATCGACAAGATCGATGCAGATCGCATCACGGTGTCGGTCAGCATTGATGTCCCCGCTTTGGGACTACCCCACACAGAGATTTACACCAATGAGGGCAACTGGCTGCGCCACCCGCTTACCAACCATGACCAGCCGGTCGAGTACGAATTTTCCCCTCCTTATCCCGCCTACGTTTTCCCGCTCGAGGCAGGCAAGTCGTGGTCGCTGCGTGTGACTGCGGCCAATCCGGCGAGCGGACAGCGCAACAGCGTGCGCGTGGACGGGGAAGTGCTGGGGACGGAGCGTATCACCACGCCCGCGGGGGCATTTGACACGATCAAGGTGAGGCGCATCGTATATGCAGGGGATTGGGAAAACTTTCGCCGCGAGACCACCATCGTTGAAACCGACTGGTTCGCGCCAGCGCTCGGCCGTCCGGTGCGCACCGAGAGCAACTCCAAATATTTCGATCTTAGCCGATGTTGCCGCGGGCCCTTCGATCCGATCCGTGGCGACTGGAGTATCTTCGAACTGGTCGAAGCCCGCTCAGCAAAACCTTGAACAACGTCTGGTCGTCACATGGTGGCCGCCTGATCCCCGTCCGGGCACGCCGGTGAGGATCCCCGACGAACGACTCCTCTTGGCCGTAAGCGGTTGTCCGCTAACGGTCGCTTTACGACCCATTGCAGTCGTTGAGCTACGCCCGGCCGACCTTTGCGCGAAGTCCGCTACTCTGTCCTGTGAACTGGCACGGGTACCCGCCTACCCCCCCCCGCTATGAACCGATTCCCGACCTCGCCGATCGTGCTTGTGCTGCTTGGCTATTAAACGTCAGTCGAGAGTGATGAAGAGCCGCGACGCGCCGATTCCGCCGCAATGGCGGCCCGATGGAGCGCAGCGAAACGTGGAATATAATACGCACAATTGCCAGCGGGACATCGAGGAGACACGATGACGACGACGCGCCGCAGATTTCTGCTCTGGTCAGGGGCCGTGCTTGCAACGCCGGCGTTGCCGCGGTCAGCCTCGGCGCAAAATTGGCCGGCCAGGCCGCTCCGGGCGATTGTCCCGTTCTCCCCCGGCTCGACCATCGACGTTATCGGACGCATCGTGCTCGATCCGCTCTCGGCTGCGCTTGGCCAGCCGATCGTGGTCGAGAACCGCGGCGGCGCCGGCGGGAGCATCGGGTCGGCCCTGGTCGCCAAAGCGGAGCCCGACGGCCACACGATCCTGATCCACGCCTCCGCGCATTCGGCAGCGCCCGCGGTCTATCCGAACCTGCCCTACGATACGGCTCGCGATTTTTCCGCGGTCGTCGTGTTCGGCAGCGTGCCCACTGTGACGGTGATCTCGCCGGCGAAAGGAATCAAGACGCTCAAGGAACTGGTCGACGCCGCCAGGAAGGGCTCGTTCACCTTCGCGTCGGCCGGCGTCGGCAGCGCCACGCACTGGGCTGCCGAGCGGCTGCGGTTGAGCGGCGGGTTCGACGCCGTCCATGTGCCGTTCCGCGGCGGGCCCGAGGCCCTGACGGAGGTGATGACGGGCCGGGTGGATTTCATGTGCATCGGCATTACGTCCGGCTTCCCGTTTATTCGCCAGGGCAGGCTCGTTCCGCTCGCGGTGAGCACGCGCACGCGCTCGAGCGCGCTCCCCGATTTGCCGACTACGATCGAGGCGGGCTATCCCGACAGCGACTACACTTTCTGGAACGGCATGCTGGCGCCCGCGAAGACGCCGCGCCCCATTGTCAACCGGCTGCATGCGGAGATGCAGAAAGTGCTGCGCGAGCCGGCTGTGATCGAGAAGCTCAAGCTGCAGGGGGTCGAACCGATGCCGCTCACGCCGGCGGAATTCGACGCGCTGATCGCGAAGGAGGTCAAAAGCAACATCGCCCTCGTGAAGGCGGCGGGGCTGAAGTTCAACTGACCGGCATCCGCAGGACGCCGGCCTGCTCGCGGCTGATCTACGGCATGTTGGCGTACTGGCTCGAGCGCTCCGCGGCAAGCCGAGCAGCGCCCGAACCCCTCAGGCTATCTGCTAGGTATGACCTCTCCCCGGTGTCCGCTTTTGGCCGGTAGCGGACATCGGCACAAAAACAATGCGAGGATTGCTGATAACTACTTCGGTAGCGGCGTCCTGATACCTTTCATAGCCCGTGAGAAGATCACAAGCCCCTACCGCTTCCCACAGGCGATTTTCCATAGAGCTTCATTTCCGGAGCCAGGCGAGACCGGCTCCCAATCGTGAGGCTCAGAGTCGGTATAAACGACTTCACCGCCGGCCATATTTTCGGAGTGCCCGGAGAAGGAAAGCAGCCGCGATCGCGCTTCCTTGCAGTCGTATTCAACTTGCCTCTTCATCGACATATACGACTGCGTATCGAGCAACCGGGCCGTCTCGAGGTCAAACAGATTCCACATTTTCACCATGTCGCCCGTCTTGCTGATGGTGGCAGGATCGAAATAGGCGGTAGTGATTTCATTGCGGCCTGCCAAAACCCACTCCGCCGCCGCACTACTGCTCACAACAGCCAATAGCGTCGCCAGAATAGCTTTACGCATTGCACCCCTCTTTTCCAAGGCCGGCGAGCATTAGTTCGTTGTCAGCACGACCTTCCCGATCACCTTGCGGACTTTGACCAGCGCGAACGCCGCGCGCAGGGGCTGGATAATCTGGAGCGCCACCCGCTGATTTTCGGCAGCGCGCCGGCGCTTTTCTGCGCCGGGCTGCATTGGGCGATCTTCGAAGCGAACGCCCGTGTGCCGCCACGGCTCGACAACACGTTTCTGCTCGCGGCGGCCGGATTGTTCGTCGCGTGGGTGATCGCCGCCGCGGTCACGCTGTCGCTGCACTTCCGGCGCACGGCCTGACGCTGCCGGCCGCGCAACCGCCCGTCAGATCGTGAGTCCCTGGTGACGCCCGTCGACCAGCATCCGGCCGTACTCGAGCGCGTTGCTCAGCGCGGTTTTCTCCTCGTCGGCCAGACCGGGCAGCTGCGGGAACGATTGCGAGCGGGGAAGCGTCAGGTTCTCGTTCTGCATTTCGCGGGTGATTATCACCATGGGTTGCCATTTGCCTGCGGACTCCACGTACAACGCCAATGGATAAAGCGTGTAATCGCGGTACGTGACCGCGTCGTTCTGCGCCATAAGAGCCCTCCTCCGTGGCCAGATTTTGCCGGTTCAACGATCAACAGCTCGGCAGTACGGGCAAGCCTTGATTCAACGCTGCGCTTGCCGGGTATTACCACAAGATTGACCGGCTCGATGATAGGAAGTTCCGGCGGCGTCTGGCAAGGTCGAATTCCACGCAAGGCCGGCCGCGAGCGGACTTATTTCACACAAACAAATAGGGTCGGCGTCAATTAATCCTCTTCCGGAGCGTCAGCGCGTCGTCAACACCACTTTCCCGATCACCTTGCGGTCTTTGACGAGCGCGAGCGCTTCGGCGTAGCGCTCGAGCGGAAACGTCGCCATCACGTGCGGCTTCAATTTCCCCGCGCTGCACATGTCGAGCAGTTGCTGGCGCACCGCGCGGAATTTTTCGGGCTGGCGGTCGCGGTAGTCGCTGATCTGCATGCCGATCACCGAGATGTTCTTCACCAGGATGAGTCCGGCCTTGATTTCGGGTATGCGCCCCGAGGTGAAGCCGATCACGAGCATCCGGCCGCTCCACGCGATCGCGCGGAGCGCCGCGTCGAATATATCGCCGCCGACGTTGTCGAGGATCACGTCGGCGCCGCGTTTTCCCACCGCCGCAAATACCTGCTCGCGCAATTTGTTTTTGAGATCGGGAACGCTGACGTCGATGATGTGATCGGCGCCGCTCGCCCTCGCCACCGCCGCTTTGTCCGGGCTGCTGACCGCCGCGAGCACGGTCGCGCCGAGCGCTTTCGCGATCTGCACCGTCGCAAGTCCCACGCCGCCCGCCGCGCCGGTGACGAGCACGACTTCGCCCGGCTTGAGTCCCGCGCGTTCGACCAGCGCGAAATGCGCGGTCATATAGGTGAGCCCCAATGCCGCGGCGGAGGGAAAATCCATCGAATCGGGAATCGCGTGGCAGTTGATCTGCTGCGCCACCACCTGCTGCGCGAACGCGCCGTGCTCGATCTGCACCATCACGCGGTCGCCCGGTTTAACCAGCGTCACGCACGAGCCGACCGCTTTGACGACGCCCGCGCATTCCTTGCCGGGGATGAAAGGCAGCGGCGGCAAGTGTTGATACGTGCCGCCGATCACCAGCAGATCGGGAAAGTTGACGCCCGCCGCGCGCACATCGACCAGCACCTCGCCCGCGCCGGGCCCGGGCGCCGGCCGCTCCTCGATTGCAAGCGCGTCGAGCGCGCCGAATTGCTTCACCACCAATGCTTTCATTCGCAACCTCTGATTCACTGAGCAGCGCCGCATCTTAGCAACCGCATACCGGCATTACAACGACGCTGTGCCGCCGGCAAGTACAAACAAAAAGGCGGGGAGGTCCCCGCCTTTTTTGTCACATGATCGCGCGTGCAGCCGCGATCTGAAACTTACTTCTTCGCAGGCGCTGCCGGAGTTGCCGGGGTGGCCGGCGTCGCCGGGGTCGCTTTGGCCGCATCGGCTTTGGCTTTGGCGGCGGCTTTGGCGTCGGCCCTGGCTTTCGCTTTGGCTTCGGCTTTGGCTTTCGCGTCGGCTTTCGCCTTGGCTTTCGCGTCGGCCTTCGCTTTGGCTTTCGCGTCGGCTTTGGCTTTCGCGGCGGCTTTTTTCTCGTCTTTGGTCATGGCTTTGGGCGCGTCGGCTTTCGGCGCGTCGGCTTTGGCCGGAGCAGCCGGGGCAGCTTTGGGCGCATCCGCCTTGGGCGCGTCGGCCGCAACTGCGCCGAGGGTAGCGCCGGCGAAAACAGCGGCAATTGCGATAGTTAACAGCTTGTTCATGGCATTCTCTCCAATGGTTGGTTTTGACAAATCCGGAGCCCGGGAGCCCGGATAGGCCTATAACGCACCACCGGCCTGCGCGTTGACGCACGCGTGCCCCGGGCCGGCACGGGCGTCGTCAAATTGCGACCCTATTTTTTCGCAGCGTCCATCTCCGCGAACGCCTCGCGCGCGAGCCGGAAGCCGTCGACGCCGGCGGGCACGCCCGCGTAACCCGCGACCTGCAGCAGCACTTCCTTGATCTCGTCCTTGGTCACGCCGTTGGTGAACGACGAGCGGATGTGGAGCTTCAGCTCGTGCGGGCGATTCAATATCGTCAGCATCGCGATGTTGAGCAGGCTCCTCGTCTTGCGCGGCAGCCCGGGCCGGGTCCAGATCGCGCCCCACGCGGCCTCGGTCGCGAATTCCTGCATCGCCATCGCAAACTCGTCGGCGCCCTTGATCGATTTTTCGACGTATTCCTTGCCGAGCACCTCCTTGCGCACGACGAGCCCTTTTTCGAACAGTTCGCTAGCCATAACTTCCTCCTGTCGGATTTGTGAAGCGAAAGTATAACCGTGACATACGCGGGTCAGCGTCTTATAGTAGCACTGCAAAAATTTCCGGGTCGGCGCGCGCGGCACGCACCGCCCGCCAAAGGAGGACTCGTGGCAGCGCAACTGAAAATCATCGGTTTCATCGGCGTCGGCATGATGGGCGGGCCGATGGCGCGGCGGCTCATCGCGAGCGGCCATCGCCTGCTCGTGCACGA
>JBGPFE010000075.1:0-12465 GCA_041483135.1 Gammaproteobacteria bacterium
CGCAGGCGTTGCATCCGTCTCCGAGGTCACATCCCCACAAGCGGGGGCCCCTGTTCCGCTCTTCGAAGGCGCGCCTGCGAGCAGTGAGCAGGGCTCCCGCTTGCGGGATGCGATCGTCCGCGAGTCTGGCGCAGCGCCGTCGTGCGCAGGCGTTGCATCCGTCTCCGAGGTCACATCCCCACAAGCGGGGGCCCTTGTTCCGCTCTTCGACGGCGCGCCTGCGAGCAGTGAGCAGGGCTCCCGCTTGCGGCATGCGATCGTCCGCGAGTCTGGCGCAGCGCCGTCGTGCGCAGGCGTTGCATCCGTCTCCGAGGTCACATCCCCTTAAGGGGTCCCTGTTCCGCTCTTCGACGGCGCCCCTTGAATTCGTCCATATATCGGGCGTAATCTCGCTTAATCGCGCCCGGGGCACGCGTCGCCGGACAATATTACAAGGGGGATTGCCATGACGTTCGACTCGACCATGAAGTTCAGCACCAACTTGAGCCGCGCGGATATCGACAAGAAAGTGCCGGAACTGAAGGCTTTTGCCGAGGCCGCGCAGCTTGGCGAAATCGCGAAACTGCTGACCGACACGGCGGGCTTGCCGAATGCCGAGCTCGCGGCGCGCATGACGCGTTGCCTCGAGCTTACCGGCGGCAAGGATGAGTACGGATTGCTTTACGATCAGCTCGACATGCTGATCATCAACCTGCGCAACTTGAAATAGACGAGCGGCTTGCGGCCTGTCGGAGATAACCGTTGAAGATGACTGCCGCGCGCCTGCTGCTGCGCGGGGACGCCGGTCCACGCATCGCAACAATCCCGGCCGGACGCGCCTTTCATTGAATGTTTCGCGCTGAACCCGGCGGCGGCGCGCCGGCGCTGACCGCTGGCATGATCCGGTCTTGCGGCAGAGCGAATGCGCGGTCTACTCGGTTTGCATGTGCGCGTCCTTGATGACCTGCGACCAGCGCTTCAATTCCAATGCGATCAACTGCCGGAACTGGTCCGGTGCCGGGGTCACCGGCTCGAGCGCCGCGTTCGCTAGACGCTCGCGTACATCCGGCTGCGCGATCGCGCGCCCGATTTCGTCATAGAGCCGCTTGACGATGGTCTGCGGCGTGCCGGCGGGCGCGACCACGCCGTACCAGTTGGTGACCACGATGTCGGTGAAGCCGAGTTCGACGAACGTCGGCACGTCGGGCAGCGTCGCGCTGCGTTTCGGTGAAGCGACGACGAGCGCTCTCAGCCGTCCCGCCTTGATGAACGGCACCGCGCCGGGCGCCGTCGCAAACGTCGCCTGGATCTGTCCCGCCACTACATCGGCGGTCGAGGGCCCTGAACCCTTGTACGGGATGTGATTGAGGTTGACGCCCGCCTTGAGCTTGAAGAGCTCGCCCGTCAGGTGGCTGCCGCTGCCGTTGCCGGCGGAGCCGACGTTGATCTTGCCCGGCTGCGCCTTGGCGAGCGCGATGAAGTCCTTGAGCGTCGCCGCCGGCACGCTTGGGTGCACCACCAGCAGGTACGGCGTGTCGGCGATCAGCGCGACGGGCACGAAGCTCTTCCGCGCATCGTAGTGCACCTGCTTCGTGTAGTACGAGCTGTTGATCGTAAACGACGAGTCGGCGAGCAGCAGCGTGTAACCGTCGGCGGCCGCGCTCGCGGCGAGATCGGCGCCGAGCATGCCGGCGGCGCCGGGCCGGTTGTCGATGACGATCGCCTGACCGAGGGTATCGGTCATTTTCTGGCCGACGATGCGCGCCACGATGTCCGAGCCGCCCCCTGGCGCATAGGGAACAATCATGCGTATAGGTTTGGTCGGATAGCCGTCGGCGGCGATGGCAGGCATGCAGCACGCGCCGGCAGCGATGGTTGCGGCAAGCGCGTAATGCCACGGAATTTGATGCATGCTCGCCTCTTCGGAAGGATCGATGGGAAGAACAGCGCGCCGGAAACCGGCTCACGCGTAACTCTACCTTGACGCGAAACGTGGCGCCAATGACTTTCGGCGGCGCGGCCGGGCAGCCCTTGACACACCCGTTACAATCGGGGGTGATGAGTAAAGAGTTATGAGTTATGAGTAACAGCCACCCCATCACCCATTGCCCATCACTCATTACCCTTCAACCATGAAGCCCCGCGAAGATCTGCCCGTCAGCGACGACGCCATAGTCATCTGTGGCGCGCGGCAGAACAACCTGAAGAACCTGTCGCTCGCGCTGCCGCTGAACGAGCTGATCGTCGTCACCGGCGTGTCGGGCTCGGGCAAATCGTCGCTCGTGTTCGATACGCTTTACGCCGAAGGCCAGCGCCGCTACGTCGAGACGTTCTCGCCGTATGCGCGGCAGTTCCTCGATCGCATGGACAAGCCGCTGGTCGACGCGATCTACGGCATCCCGCCCGCGATCGCGATCGACCAGACCAACCAGGTGCGCACTTCGCGCTCGACCGTCGGCACGATGACGGAGTTGAACGATCACCTGAAGCTGCTGTTCGCGCGCGCAGCGCAGTTATTCTGCCGCGGCTGCGGCCAGCGGGTTACGCGCGACACGCCGGACACGATTTACGCCGCGCTTGCCGCGCGCGCGCAGGCCGCCGGCGACCCGCGCCTCATCGTCACCTTCCCGGTCACGGTGCCGAAAAACTTTTCCGAAAAAGAAGTCAAGCAGCTGCTCGAAGCGCAAGGCTACACGCGCATTTACCGGCAGGAGAAAAGCACGTCCGCGGAAGGCGGAGCAGGCTCCGTCGGCTTCAAGCCGATGGATGCGACCCTGGAGTCGGGCGCGGGCGCGCCAAACGTCGCCGCCGATTCAGGCCAACGTGACTATTCCAAAGCTAAGGCTTCGACCAAAGGCACTGGCGCGCTGCTCGAGGTCGTGCAGGACCGGCTGCGCATGGGCAACGCCGAGCGCGTGCGCGTGATCGAAGGCCTCGAAGCCGCGCTCAGGATCGGCCAGGGCCGCGTCAATGTGTATCCGCTCGCCGAAGGCGGCGCGACGCGCGAAGGGTCGGAAACTCATCACTCATCACTCATCACCCATCACCCGCCGTGGAAGTTTTCCACGGCGCTTCATTGCGCCGACTGCGACATCCATTACTCCGAGCCGGCGCCCAGCCTGTTTTCGTTCAACTCGCCGGTCGGCGCGTGCGATGCGTGCCGCGGATTCGGGCGCGTGATCGGCATCGACTTCGGCCTCATCGTGCCGGACGAATCGAAAACCCTGCGCGCGGGCGCGGTCCGGCCATGGCAAACGCCGAGCTTCCACGATTGCCAGGATGACATCGTGAAGTACGCGAAGAAGCGCGGCATCCCGCTCGACACGCCGTGGCGCGATCTCACCGCCAGGCAGCGCGGGTGGGTGCTCGAAGGCGAGCCCGAGTGGGTGAGCTGGCGCAAATCGTGGCCCGGCACCTGGTACGGCGTGCGCCGCTTCTTCAAGTGGCTGGAGACCAAAGCCTACAAGATGCACATCCGCGTGCTGCTGTCGAAGTACCGCGCCTACACGCCGTGCGAAACGTGCGGCGGCGCGCGCCTCAAGCCCGACGCGCTCGCGTGGCGGCTCGGTACCAGGGAAGACGCGGACCGCGTGCTCCCCCCCGCTACTCCCGCGAGAGAAAGTGGGAAATCCGTCGACGTCACGCGAGCAAGCGCGGTGCCGGAGCTTGGCGATAACGCACCAAATCTCGCGGGCGATGCGCGCCTGCACGGTCACATCCCCGCAAGCGGGGCCCCTGTTCCGCGTTCCGGCGCGCGCTACCGCCCGAACGGGACCAGGTACGACGACGAGATCCTGCGCGCGCTGCCCGGCCTCACCGTGCACGATCTGATGCTGCAGCCGATCGACCGCACGCGCGACTTCATCGAGCATTTGCACCTACCAACGCCGTTGGACGAAGCGACTGATTTGCTGCTGACCGAAATCCGCGCGCGGCTCGCGTACCTCGCCCAGGTCGGCCTCGGCTACCTGACGCTCGACCGCCAGTCGCGCACGCTGTCGGGCGGCGAAGTGCAACGCATCAATCTGACGACCGCCCTCGGCACTTCTCTCGTCAACACGCTGTTTGTGCTCGACGAGCCGTCGATCGGCCTGCACCCGCGCGACATGGAACGCGTGATCGGCGTCATGCAGCGGCTGCGCGACGCCGGCAATTCGCTCGTGGTGGTCGAGCACGAGCCGCAGATCATGCTCAAAGCCGACCGCATCCTCGACTTGGGCCCCGGCCCCGGCGAGCGCGGCGGCGAAGTCGTGTGCTTCGACACGCCCGAGAAACTCAAGCAGTCGCATACGCTCACCGCCGAGTACCTGTCGGGCCGCAAGCGCGCCGACAGCGGCATCAAGGCGACGCCGCCCGCCGCGCGCGGCGCGAAGATCGAGGTCCTCGGCGCAGCCGAGCACAATCTCAAGAACATCGACGTCGCGATCCCGCTCGGCCGCCTGGTGTGCGTGACCGGCGTTTCGGGCTCGGGCAAATCGACGCTGGTGCAGGACGTGCTATATGCGGCGCTCCTGAAGCACAAAGGCAAGCCGACCGAGACCCCCGGCGCCCACCGCGCGATCAAGGGCCACGACCTGATCGACGACGCCGTGATGGTCGACCAGTCGCCGATCGGCCGCACCACGCGCTCGAACCCGGCGAGCTACGTCGGCGCGTTCGAAGCGATCCGCGAGCTGTTCGCGCGCGCGCCGCTCGCCAAAGAGCGCGGGTATACGCGCGGCACGTTCAGCTTCAACTCCGGCAACGGCCGCTGCCCGGCGTGCGGCGGCAACGGCTTCGAGCACGTCGAGATGCAGTTCCTGTCCGACGTCTATCTGCGCTGCCCGGATTGCGACGGCCGGCGCTTCCGCGCGGAAGTGCTCGAAGTCACGCTTGAAAAAAAATCGGTCGCGGACGTGCTCGACATGACGGTCAGCGAAGCGCTTGCGTTCTTTGCCGACCGAACTGAAGTGCAGACCGCATTGAAACCGCTCGCCGACGTCGGCCTCGAATATCTGCGTCTCGGCCAGCCGGTGCCGACGCTTTCCGGCGGCGAAGCGCAAAGATTAAAGTTGGCCGGACACCTGGCCGCTTCCGCGGCCAAACCACGCGGCAAACGCGGCTCATTGTTTTTGTTCGATGAACCCACTACCGGCCTGCACTTCGACGACGTCGCGAAACTGCTGCGAGCTTTCCACCAGTTGATCGCGGCCGGCAATTCTCTCATCGTGATCGAGCACAACCTTGATGTGATCGCCGCGTGCGACTGGATCGTCGACCTCGGTCCCGAAGGCGGCGACGCCGGCGGCGGGATCGTGTGCACCGGCATGCCGAAGGACGTGATGCGCCATGCCGGCTCGCACACCGGCAAGGCGCTGCGCGAATACGAAATCGCGCTCACGCAACCCGAAACCCGCAACTCGAAACTCGAAACTCAAGTTACGCCTCTCGCCGCTCGCCTCTCGCCTCCCGCGATCGCCGCCTCCGCACCGCAGCATCAAGAAATGAGCGCCCCACTGTCGGCGTCCGCAGACGCTTCCACGGTCGCATCCCCAACAAACGGGGCCCCTGCTCCGCGCTCCAGCATCTGCATCCATAACGCGCGCGAGCACAATCTCAAGAACATCGATGTTGCGATCCCGCGCAACAAGTTCACCGTCCTGACGGGCGTCTCGGGCAGCGGCAAGTCGACGCTCGCGTTCGACATCGTGTTCGCCGAAGGCCAGCGCCGCTATCTCGAATCGCTGAATGCTTACGCGCGCCAGTTCGTGCAGCCCGCGTCCAAGCCCGACGTCGACGCGATTTTCGGCATCCCGCCGACGGTCGCGATCGAGCAGCGCACGAGCCGCGGCGGGCGCAAGAGCACGGTCGCGACGCTGACTGAGATCTATCACTTTTTGCGCCTGCTGTTCGTCAAGCTCGGCACGCAGTACTGCCCCGACTGCGAGGTGGCGATCGAGCCGCAATCGCTCGACGCGATCGCCGCACGCGTCCTGCGCGACTACCAGGGACAGCGCGTTGGCCTGCTCGCGCCGCTCATCGTCTCGCGCAAAGGCTATTACACCGATCTCGCGAAATGGGCGCGCGGCAAGGGCTACACCCATCTGCGCGTCGACGGCGAATTCATCGCGACCGACCAGTGGCCGCGGCTCGACCGCTTCCGCGAGCACTCGATCGAGCTGCCGGTCGCCGACGTGCGCGTCGGCGCCGACAACGAAGCGGCGCTGCGCGCCGGGCTCGCGCGCGCCATCGACTTCGGCAAAGGCGTCGTGCACGTGCTCTCCCCGCTGGAAGCGCTCGCGCAGGCGATGGCGAAGCGCGATCCGACGCTCGCGCGGATGACCGCAACCGTGTTCTCGGCCAAGCGCGCGTGCCCGTCGTGCGGCAGGAGCTTTCCCGAGCTCGACCCGCGGCTTTTCTCGTTCAACTCCAGGCACGGCTGGTGCGGCGAGTGCTACGGCACGGGACTCAAGCTCACCGACGTCGGCTGGGACGACGAGCGCGCGAAGACCGGCGCTGAAGACCACGTGCTCGACTCGTGGATCGAATGGCTGGAGGTCGACGAAACGTGCCCCGCATGCAACGGCAGGCGCCTGAACCCCGAAGCGCTCGCCGTGCGCTACCGCGGCAAATCGATCGCCGACATCACCGCGCTGGCGGTCGGCAAAATCGAAGCGCTGTTCGGCGATATCGAACTCAAGGGCCGCGAGGCCGAAATCGCGCGCGACATTTTCGCCGAACTGAAATCTCGGCTCGACTTCCTGATTCAGGTCGGGCTGTCGTACCTCGCGCTCGACCGCTCGGCGCCGACGCTATCCGGCGGCGAAGCGCAGCGCATCCGGCTCGCGTCCCAGCTCGGCTCCAACCTGCGCGGCGTCGCCTACATCCTCGACGAGCCGACGATCGGCCTACACCCGCGCGACAACCGCATCCTGCTCGACACCCTCGACAAGCTCCAGGCCAAGGGCAACACGCTGCTCGTCGTCGAGCACGACGAAGACACGATCCGCCGCGCCGCGCACGTGATCGACCTCGGCCCCGGCGCCGGCAAACTCGGCGGCGCAGTGATCGCCGAGGGCTCGGCGCAGGAGTTGATGAAAAACCCCGCGTCGGTCACGGGCAGGTTCCTCGCGCATCCGCTCAAGCACCCGCTGCACCCGGTGCGGCCGGTCAACAAGCAAACGCCTGCGCTCGAGATCGTCGGCGCGCGCCTGCACAACCTGCAGAACATAGACCTGCGCATTCCGCTCGGGCGGCTCACCGTCGTCACCGGCGTATCGGGCTCCGGCAAATCGACGCTCGCGCGCAACGTTCTCTACGAGAACCTTGCCCATCGAGTCGGCGAACACAATAAGAAAAAAACGCCGCCCATCGCCGGCTGCCGCGACCTGAAAGGCTGGCGGCAGGTCGGGCGCGTGCTCGAAGTCGACCAGACGCCGATCGGCAAAACACCGCGCTCGTGCCCGGCGACATACATCGGTTTCTGGGACGCGATCCGGCGCCTGTTCGCCGACGTAAGCGAATCGCGCATGCGCGGCTATACCGCGAGCCGCTTCTCGTTCAACACCAAAGGCGGGCGCTGCGAAGGATGCGAGGGCCAGGGCATCAAACGCATCGAGATGAGTTTTCTGCCCGACGTCAAAGTCACGTGCGAAGTCTGCAACGGCGCGCGCTTCAACCCCGAGACGCTGGCGGTGCGCTTCAAGGGCAAATCGATCGGTGAAGTGCTTGCGCTGAGTGTCGACGAAGCGGCCGGGTTCTTCAGCGCGCACGCTGCGATCCATCACGCGCTGCGCTTGTTGCAGGACGTGGGCCTCGGCTACCTCACGCTCGGCCAGCAGAGCCCGACGCTCTCCGGCGGCGAAGCGCAGCGCATCAAGCTCGTGACCGAATTAGCGAAAGTGCGAAGCACGCCCCGCCCCACCCCTCACGCCTCACCCCTCACTCTTTACGTGCTCGATGAGCCGACCGTCGGCCTGCATATGGCCGACGTCGAAAAACTGCTCCGCGTGCTGCACCGCCTGGTCGACGCCGGCAACACGGTGGTCGTGATCGAGCACAACCTCGACGTGATGAGCGACGCCGACTGGATCATCGACCTCGGCCCCGAGGGCGGCGACGCCGGCGGGCGCATCGTCGCGCAAGGCGCGCCGGCCGCCATCGTAAAAGACAAAAACCGCTCGCACACCACGCGCGTGCTCGCCGGCTTCCTCGCCGAGCGCAGCGCTTAGCGAATAATCATGCCGCGCGCCTAATCGCGGCGCGCCGAGCTGTCGTCCCAGCGATAGTAGGCCCGCTTCGGCCGCTCGGGGCGGGTTTTCTTCGCATGGCCGCCGTCGAATAAGCAGACCAGCGCGAGCGTCGCGAGTCCCGCGGCGAGAAGGTAGGGAAGGTAGTGAAAAAGCATACTCATGGCGCACCTCGGTCGTTAAATTGAGCCTCCTGCGCTTAAATTAACGGCGCGAGCACCGTCCCGTCGACGACAGTTACGAAGGGTTACAGTTGTTACGATTGGTAAAACAATCCGTCGCCGGGCTTACCACGCGGCGGTGGATATAGAATATCCGTGAGCGGGCCTCGCGCAAGTCGAGCGGCTTGCCGCTTGGCGGGACCGGCGAAACAAGAAGGCGTATGGGGAAAATCTTCAAGGCAGCACTGTTCGCGGCCGGCGTGTATCTGGCGCTGCTGCCTGGCGGCGGGCAAAACCTGTTCGATAAAAACATCGCCGCTCAGCTCGCTCCCGGCAACCAGGTGGTCATGTATTCGCTGACGACCTGCCCCTACTGCCGCGACAAGCGCGAATGGATGCACCGCGCCGGCATTCCGTTCACCGAATACTTCGTCGACTCGGACCAGTCGAAAAGGCAGGAGCTGAACGAGCTGATGGCCACGCACCGGATTCCTGCCGGCGGTGTCGGCACACCGATACTCCTCGTCAACGGCGACTTGCTGGTCAACAATCCAGGCAAGGACGAAATCAGGCAGCGCCTCAAGTTTAAAAGCTGAGCGCGCGGCAGCCGGCCGGATCTAGAACCCGGGATCGCGCTCGCGCGCGTCGCGCGTGAGCCGCGCGGCATCCTCCGCGAGTAAAAAACCCTCCTGTTGCAAGCGCTGGGCCGCCGCCTCCACCTGGCGCACGTAATTTGCCTTGCTGCCGTAGCGCTCCTCGAGCGAAGGCCGCGGATCGGCGCCGCGGTCCTCCCGCCAGCGCACGAACGGAAAGAACGACCCGTCGAGGTAGCAAGAACGGTCTTCCATGTAGCCTTTGCGCCGCAGGTTCCATCCTGTGTAGGTTCCGAACGGCACCTGCAGCGTGACCGAGTGCACGCCGGGCAGCTCGTTGCCGTCGCGGTCGACTTTGGGCACGAGCACCGCATATTCCTTGGCGGCCGCATGGCGCGGCGGCAGTGCGGCTTCGTCGTTCATGAACAGGTGATTGACCTCGCCGGTGTAGCGTTTGCCCGGAATTTCCGGAAAGCCGAATTCGCGCTGCGGCAGCGGCTTCACGAGCGTGCGGTCGGCGAGCGACGGAAAGCGGCTCGCCGGCGGCGCCTTGTCGCTGGCGATCCAGTTCTGCATCGCAACGAGCAGCGCGCGCGCCGCCTCCCTGTACTGGTTCGGGTTGGTGAAGTTCTGGCAGAGCGGGACCGCGCGCGACTGCACGACCGGCACTTGCTGCGTGCCCGCGAAGTAATACAGGCGCACGTTGTCCGGCACCGGCACGTCGGTCTTGCCGAGCGGATCCGTGCGCACGAGCGAGTTGCGCGCGCCCCACGGCTCGGTCCCCGAATCCCAGTGCATGATCTTCGGGCACGCGCCCTGCACGCGGCAGCGCGCGAGCACGCCATCGGTACGGCCGCTCACGGGATCGGTTATCGTTTCGTACGTGAACGGAAACTGGTCGCCGGGCGAGTAATGCCCGATGAGCGCGGTCGAGAAGCGGCCCGGCATCGAAAATTCGCTGTTGACGTTGGTCAGCCGCGAGCCGCCCGTCAGCGAAATCGCGCCGTCGAACACGCTGCGTTTCGCTTCGTCCTGGTTGAAGCCCTGGTAGACGAAGTCTTTCGCGAAGCGCCCGCTCTGCGAGCGGCCGAAAATGATCGCCCGGCGGATCGCGTTCGCCTGCGGCTCATGCGCGGCGTGCGCGACGAGCGGATTGGCCGCGCTCGTGTCGTAGCGCAGGAACGAGGCGACGTCGCGGGTCGCGGCAAACGCGAGTCCCATCACCAGCGGGTCGCGCGCCTGGTAGACGAGGTAATAGACGGAATCGGGCGAGAAGCCCGCCGGCAGGCAGACGTCGACGCTGCTCGGCGACACCGTTTTGCCGTCGGGGCAGCTGCCGAACGACCATTCCTCGCGCGGAATGACTTCATCCGGCGCGTCGGCGTGCGCGCGGCGGACGAGCCGCGCCCTCGGCATCGCGCGTTCCACCGCCGGATACGGCCGCAGCGCGCGGCCGTTGTCCCAGCCGAGGGGCAGCGTATAGGTCGGCCGGGTGACGATGTACTCGACGGAGATCGTTTTGATGATCGGCCCGCCGCCGCGCGTCGCCACCGGAAAATCGGCGGTGATCTCGTCGCCTCCCTTCGGGATATCGCCCTGCCAGCCGCTCACCACCAGCGTGTACCCCTGCCGCAGCAGGAAGCCGTCGCCCGCGTCGACCGCCTTCGACGGGTTGTTGCCGCCGCCCGCGCCCAGGTGAAACACGTCGAACGCGCGCCGCGCGCCGCGGTTCACCACGTCGTAGAGCAGCGTGCCGTTGCCCCTGGCGGTGTCCATCGGCAGGAAGACTTCGATGTCGACCACGTACTCGACGCGCCCGCGGTCGTTGCGCGGCACGTCCTGAATATAGGTGATGCCGGCGTTCAGCGGATCGGCGGGATCGACTGCGCCGAACGCGCGGCCGGAAAGTTTTTCGTAGCGGCCGACGGCACCGAACTCGCGCCCGTCGAACGCCGGGGAATCGACGCGGTCGATGACGATGCGCGTGATTTCGGCCTGCGCCGCGGTCGCGGCGAGACAGCCGAGCAACCACGCGGCTAAATGCGATCTCATGGGCCATCCTCTCCTGTATGGCGCGTCCGGCCGCGCCTTTTCACCAGAGTATAAGTGCCGGCTGCAACCGCGGCAATCGGCGCCGCCGTCCGCACCGGATTCGCTTGTCGGCTCACCGCGGTTTGGTGCACTATCACCTTCTTGCACCAACCACACCAGCGGGAGGAAACCAATGCAGACCCAGGCGCGCGGACTCGCGAGTTTCGTGGCGTGCGTGTTATGTCTATGGGGTTCGTGGACGGCCGCGGTTTGCGCCCAGGCGGACTACCCGAACCGCCCGATCCGCGTGATCGTGCCGTTCGCAGAGGGGGAAGCGTCGGGACACGTTGGCCGCAGGCCCGCTCGCGGGAACGACGCTCGGCCCCCCGAATTTATTCGCGTCGCCGCCCAGGAACTCGCACCTTATCCTTCTAAGCCGATAAGGGTGATTGTTCCATTCGCAGCGGGGGGCGGCAGCGACCTGACGGCGCGCTACGTAGGGCAACGGCTCGCGGACAAGTTCGGCCAGCCGGTCGTGATCGACAACCGGCCCGCCGCCTCCGGCATCGTCGGCACCGAAATCGTCGCCAATGCCGTGCCCGATGGCTACACGCTGTTGCTGGTGTTCTCGACGCACGCGCAGAGCGCGCAGCTCTTCGCCAAGCTGCCGTACGACCCGATCAAGGATTTCGCGCCGGTGACCGAGGTGATCTCAACACCGCTCGTGATGTTGATACACCCGTCGGTGCCGGCGAAGACGGTGCCGGAATTCATCGCCCACGCGAAAGCCAGCCCCGGCAAGCTCAATTACGGGACCTCGGGGCCGGGCAGCTCGCCGCACCTGGCCGCCGAACTCTTCGCCTCGATGGCCGGCATCAAGATGACGCACATACCGTACAAGGGCGTGGCGCCGTACATAACCGCGGAGCTCGGCAACGAGGTGCAGCTTTCGTATGCCAACATGTTCAGCACGATGCCGCACTGGAAGTCCGGGCGCCTGCGGCTGATCGCCGTGTCCGGCCCGACGCGCTCCCAGGTGATCCCGGACGTGCCCACCATAGCCGAGACGCTGCCCGGCTATGAAGCGCTGATCTGGTACGGCTACCTCGCCCCGGCGAAGACGCCGCGGCCCATCGTCGACAAGCTCTACCGGGAAATCGCCGCCATCGTCAACACGCCCGAGGTGCGGCAGTATTTCATCGAGCAGGGCAACGACCCGGTCGCCAACACGCCGGCGGAGTTCGCAAAAGTCATCAAGGCCGACGCGGAGAAGTGGGGCGCGATCGGCAGGCGCATCGGCGTGAAGCTCGACTGAAAACCAGTAATGAGCGGTGAGTCAGTACTGTCCGGTTAACGACTAGATTGAAGCGTACAAGTAATTGATCGAGAGATTGGATGTTTCATTTTAGTGATGTCTCCGATTTGAATCGCGGATTGCGCGAAGCTGTGGCTTTTTCAAGCACAGGGGACGCG
>JBGPFE010000076.1:0-11396 GCA_041483135.1 Gammaproteobacteria bacterium
TTTCATGAGTGTAGTCGCGACCAGTTTCGGCGAAGGCTAACTTTCGCGTGCGCGAAAGTTATGCCGGAGCCAAAAGCCCCCAAGAGACACGCCGCCTTTGCCGGCGTGGACTTCGATGAAGGCTTCGTCGATGAATTTCATAATCAGCTTTCAGCGCTCAGCTTTCAACTTGAAACAAGGTTTTCAGCTCTGATATCGCTGATAGCTGACGGCTTCAAAATAAAAAAGCCCTGCGCAGTGGCAGGGCTTTTCGGTTGCGAATGAGCCTTGATTATGCGGCAGGAATAATGTTGACGATTTTTTTCTTCGCCGGCCCCTTGACCGCAAACTCGACCGTGCCCGTGGTCAGGGCGAACAGCGTGTGGTCTTTGCCGATACCGACGTTGACGCCGGGATGCACCTGCGTGCCGCGCTGGCGCACGATGATGCTGCCGGCCTCGATCACCTCGCCGCCGAACGCTTTGACGCCGAGCCGTTTTGCATTTGAATCGCGGCCGTTGCGTGAACTGCCGCCTGCTTTTTTATGCGCCATTGCGTGTACTCCGTTTAGCCGGCAATACCGAGAATTTCGATCTCGGTGTAGTTCTGGCGATGTCCCTGCGACTTGCGATAGTGCTTGCGGCGGCGCAGTTTGAAAATGCGCACTTTGTCGCCGCGTCCCTGGGACAGGACCTTGGCTTTGACCGATGCGCCGGAGACCAATGGCGTGCCCAGCGAGATTTTTTCGCCGTCGGCCACCATCAGCACCTGATCGAGCACGATTTCGGCTCCGACGTCGGCCGCGATCTGCTCGATTTTGAGTTTTTCGCCGGAGGCAACGCGGTACTGCTTGCCGCCGTTCTTGATGACTGCATACATGGTGAACCTTTTAACCCGCCTACTTGCCGGATACGGAAAGCCGCGCATTATACCCAAACGCGATTTTTGAGTCAAAGCATAGTAAAATGAGGGACTTGCCAGTAACGCTGCGATCGCCGTGCGGGGTGTCCCGCCGCCGGTCGGCGCGCGGCGCCTATTTGTCACCGAAACCCGATGTCCGTTCCCGTCATTCGCGACTTTATCGCTGCCGATATGCGTGCCGTCGACGCCGTGATCCGCAGCCGGCTCGCCTCCGACGTCGCGCTGGTGCGCCAGGTCGCCGAGTACATCGTCGGCAGCGGCGGCAAGCGTCTGCGCCCGGCGCTGGTGCTGCTCTCGGCCGGTGCGTTCGGCTACCAGGGCAGGCATCATCACCAGCTGGCGGCGGTGGTCGAGTTCATCCATACCGCCACTTTGCTGCACGACGACGTGGTCGATGCTTCGGAGTTGAGGCGCGGCCAGCCTACCGCCAACGCGCTGTTCGGCAACGCGGCGAGCGTGCTGGTCGGCGATTTCGTCTACTCGCGCGCTTTCCAGATGATGGTCGAAGTCGAGAGCATGCGCGTGATGCAGGTAATGGCCGAAGCGACCAATGTGATCGCCGAAGGCGAAGTGCTGCAATTGATGAATTGCCACAACCCGAATATCGATAAAGATGATTACCTGCGGGTGATCCGTTACAAGACCGCCAAGTTGTTCGAGGCAGCCACCCGGCTCGGTGCGATCCTCGGCGGCGCCACACCCGGGCAGGAGCAGGCGATGGCAAGTTACGGCATGCACCTCGGCACCGCGTTCCAGTTGATTGACGATGTGCTCGATTACTCGGGCGACAACAAAGCGACCGGCAAGAACGTCGGCGACGATCTCGCCGAGGGCAAGCCGACGCTGCCGCTGATTTACGCGATCAAGCACGGCAGCAGCGACGAAGCGGCGCGGATCAAGAAGGCGATCGAGGAGGGCGGCTTGAACGAACTGCAGCATGTGATCGCGGCGATCCACCGCACCGGTGCGCTCGACTACACGCGGCGCCAGGCAGAGGCCGAAGCGCGCACCGCAAGCACGGCGCTGGAGGCACTGCCAAATTCAAAATACCGTGAATCTTTGCTACAATTGGCAAGTTTCGCGGTAACGCGAAACTATTGAGCTGTCAGCGCTCAGCTGTCAGCGACCAGCTTGACCACAGCGCGGCAACGCCGCGTGTTTTTTTGTGGGGCCAGAAACCGGCTGACTGCTGAAAGCTGAGCGCTGACCGCTACACTCGGGGTGTAGCTCAGCCTGGTAGAGTACTGCGTTCGGGACGCAGGAGTCGCTGGTTCGAATCCAGTCACCCCGACCATTCTTATCCCATTGTCACGCCGCGCGACAGCGCCGCCCAGGCGGCCTCGCGCGGCATATAATTCCTTCGCGATCCAAACTCGAGGAGCGGTGATGGCACGCGTATCCTACGCCGACGAAACCAGCAGCGCGGAAACCAAGGCATTGGCCGACAACATCCGCGCCGAGCGCGGCGGCCGGATGCTCAACCTTTACAAAATGCTTTTACACAGTCCGCCGGTGGCCGCCGGGTGGCTGCATCTATTCACCGCGATCCGTCAGCAATGCCAGCTTGCCGGGCGCTACCGCGAGCTGGCGACCCTGCGCGTTGCGATCATCAACGACGCGCAATACGAATACCGCGCGCACATACCCTTCGCGTTGAAGGCAGGCGTCACACAGCAGCAGATCGATGCGCTCAGGAACTGGCAGGATGTCAAGCTCTACAGCGATGCCGAGCGCGCGGTGCTCGCTTACACCGATGCGATGACGAAACAGATCCACGTCGCGGACGGCGTGTTCGACGCGCTGCGGCCGCATTTCAGCGCGCGCGAGCTGGTCGAGCTGACCGCGACAATAGGCGGCTACAACCTGGTGTCGCGCTTCCTCGAGGCGCTGACGGTCGACCCCGAGGCGCCGCACCTGAAGCAGAATTGAGCACAATTTCACTGCCGATGCGTGACGCGCTGCCTCGACGCATGACACGCGGTCAGGCAGACTGAAGCGCTGGCGATGGCCACGCGAAGAGCGGGAGATTGTACTTGGGTAAATTGCTACTGATCGTTCTGGTTTTTGTCCTTGCCTGGTGGATACTGAAAAGCTACCGCAAGTCGATAACACGCGAGGAGCCGCCGCCCGCGGCGGTTCCCGAGGACATGGTCCGCTGCGCGCATTGCGGCGTGCATCTGCCGCGCAGCGAAAGCCACGCGGGCAGCGGCCAATTTTTCTGCAGCGAAGAGCATCTGCGCCTGCATCATTGATCCATGTCATCCATCACGCAGTCTGAGCCGCAACAGCTCGCGTTGACCCTGCCGGCATTGCCGAACGAGCCAACGGATTCGTATTGGCGCTCGCTCTACTTCTTCAACGGCTACCGCTTCATCGTTTCGTTGCTGCTGCTGTCCGTCACGGCGATATTCGGCAACCAACTCTCGTTCGGCTCGATGAATTTCGAGCTGTTCGTTTACGTGAGCGCCGCCTACGTGATATTCAGCATCCTGTTTTTTCTGCTGATCGCAGCGCGCCGCCGTTTTCACTGGCAGCTCGGTTTGCAGGTCGGCACCGACATCCTGTTCATCGTGGTGCTGATGTTCGCGAGCGGCGGCATCTCGAGCGGGCTCGGCCTGTTGCTGTTGTCCGGCCTGGCTGCCGCAGGCCTGATCAGCCGCGGGCGGTTGACTTTGTTTTATGCCGCGCTCGCCAGCATTGCGGTGCTGCTCGAGCAGACGGTGCAAGTGCTGTTTTATTACGGCCAGACCACGCAGTACGTGCAGGCCGGGCTGCTCAGCATCGGTTATTTTACGACGGCATGGGTCGCGCACACTTTGGCCAAATACCTGGTTGCGACCGAGCAACTCGTCGCGCAACGCGAAATCGATCTTGCCAGCATGGCAGAGGTGAATCAGCTCGTGATCCAGGACATGCAGGACGGCGTGCTGGTGGTCGACGGGCGAGGCGTGATCCGCCAATACAATGCGCGCGCCGAGGAGATGCTGGGCCCGCTGCGCCACCAGCGCCGCGAACCGAATCTGAAAGGCTATTCGCCGGCGCTCGCGCAGCGGCTCGAGGAATGGCGCAAAAACCCGGTCGCCGGTTTCGACCCGATGAGCACGATCGTGCTCAACAATAAAGTGAGTGCGCGCTTCGTGCCGGTCGGCCGCAGGCGTAACGTCGGCGCGGTGATTTTCCTCGAAGACTTGTCGCGAGTCCAGGCGCAGGCGCGCCAGTTGAAGCTGGCGGCGCTCGGGCGGCTGACCGCCAACATCGCGCATGAGGTCAGGAATCCGCTGTCGGCGATCAGCCATGCGACCGAATTGCTGCAGGAAGAGCCGGCGCTGAATGATACCGTAGCGCGGTTACTCGCCATCATTCACGACAACGCCAAGCGCCTTGACCGCATGGTGAACGACGTGCTGAAATTGAACCGCGGCGACCGCGCGCACCGCGAAGTGTTCAAGGTCGGCGAGTACCTGAAAACGTTTGCCGAGCAGTTCTGCCAGATCGAAAAGGTGCCGCAGAGCATCGTCAGCCTCGAGCTCGGCGCCGATCCCGAAGCGTCATTCGACCACAGCCATCTGAACCAGGTGATGTGGAACCTTTGCCGCAATGCGTTGCGCCACTGCCGCCGTCAGAATGCGAGCATACGCATCGCGGTGAGCGTGGTCGGTAACGGGAATATTGTAAAATTGGACGTGGTGGACGACGGTCAGGGCGTGCCGCCGGCGCTGCGCAACCAGTTGTTTGAGCCCTTCTTTACCACTGTCAGCAGCGGCACCGGTCTCGGGCTGTATATCGCGCGCGAGGTGTGCGAGGCCAACGACGCGACGCTCGATTACGTCGAAACGCCCAAGGGCACGCAGTTTACCATTTTGTGCCGGGGAACTTAGAGGCGCCAATGCAGAAAAGCAGAGTCCTGATCGTCGATGACGAAGCCGACATCCGCGAGCTGTTGAGCCTCACGCTGCAGCGGATGGGTCTCGATACCGATTGCGCCGGTAATGAATTCGAAGCTACACAGCTCATGCAAAAGCACAGCTACGACCTGTGCCTGACCGACATGCGGCTGCCCGATGGCGACGGTTTGAAGCTGCTCGAGCATGTGAGCAAGCACTACACGGCTACGCCGGTCGCGGTAATCACCGCCCACGGCAGCGCCGAGAACGCGGTAGCGGCGCTCAAGGCCGGAGCATTCGACTATCTCGCCAAACCGGTGTCACTCAATCAGCTGCGCGCGCTGGTGCTCTCGGCATTGAAGCTGCCGCGTCCCAACCAGCCACGAAAGAGCGATGACAAGGAAGCCGGGAGCGGCGTTTTTCCGGTTTTGCTGGGCGACTCGCCGCTGATGCAGCAAACGCGGCAGATGATCGACAAACTCGCCCGCAGCCAGGCGCCGATCCACATCAGCGGCGAATCCGGCAGCGGCAAGGAGCTTGCAGCGCGACTGATGCATGTGAAGGGCCCGCGTCATGAAATGCCGTTCGTGCCGGTCAACTGCGGCGCGATTCCCGAAAATTTGATGGAAAGCGAGTTTTTCGGCTATAAAAAGGGTGCATTCACCGGCGCCGAGCAGGACAAGGACGGCTTCTTTCAGGCGGCCAATGGCGGCACGTTGTTTCTTGATGAGGTCGCCGATCTGCCGATCCAGATGCAGGTGAAACTTCTGCGCGCGATTCAGGAAAAGAAAGTGCGCAAGGTCGGCTCGACCGGCGAGGAAAACGTCGACGTGCGTATCATCAGCGCGACCCACCACCACCTTGCCGATGCGGTCAAGGACGGCAAATTCCGCCAGGACCTGTATTACCGGCTCAATGTAATCGAGCTCAGAATGCCGGCATTACGCGAAATGCACGACGATATTCCGGTGCTTGCGCGCGAGGTGCTCCGCAAAAGCAGTCCCGGTAAAGAGGGCGGCAAGATGCCGAAGCTGTCGCCGGCTGCGCTCGCCGCGCTGCAGGAGTATCAATTTCCCGGCAATGTGCGAGAGCTCGAGAATATCCTCGAGCGCTCGCTCGCGTTGTGCTCAGGCGACCAGATCGAACAAGATGACCTGCAACTGGCGCCCCACGCAACCGGCGAAGTGGCGGCCGGCGACCTCTCTGCCCTGCCGCTGCAGGAGCAACTCGACCGCGTCGAGAAGGATGCCATTCTGCAGGCGCTCGAGAAGACGCGCTACAATCGCACGGCAGCGGCAAAACTTCTCGGTATTACTTTCCGGGCACTCCGGTATCGCATGGAGCGGCTGGGAATCAATTAGTTTCGGGTTTCGAGTTGCGTATTGGCGTTGCTGGGCTCCGCTTTGCTCTTAACTCGAAATTTGATACCGGAAACTCGAAATCTGGTGCGCGCCAATGAGAATCGACTCATCCGGTGTTATTGCGGGCACGCGCTTCATCGCGTCCCCCAACCACGACGAGCGCCCTGCCGACAGCGCGATCGAACTGCTGGTGGTTCACAACATCAGCCTGCCGCCTGGCGAATTCGGCGGCCCGGGCATCATTGATTTTTTCACCAACAAGCTCGATCTTGGCGCACATCCCTATTATCGCGGGCTCGTTCACCTCAAGGTTTCGGCGCATTTCCTGATCCGGCGCGACGGCGAATTGATTCAGTTCGTGCCGTGTGACCGGCGCGCATGGCACGCCGGCGAATCGAACTGGCGCGGGAAGAGCCACAGCAACGATTTTTCGATCGGCATCGAGCTTGAGGGCAGCGACGATCAGCCGTTCACTGACGCGCAGTACGCGCGTCTTGCCGAGCTTACGCGCGCGCTCCAGGCGAAGTATCCAGTCACCGACATAGTCGGCCACTCCGATATTGCGCCCGGGCGCAAGACCGACCCGGGGCCTTGTTTCGACTGGCAGCGCTACCGGGGACTGCTAAAAAACCCTTAACCGCCAAGGACGCGAAAGACGCCAAGGAAAATCGAAGAGACCTTTCATGAATTCCTTTGTCCCGTCGTACCGGACGGAGCTCCCGTTGCAGCGATGGGTTGTTACGATTTTTGGGCTTACCTTTGCGTCCCTGGCGGTTAAGGATTGTTCTTCTGATACTGTCTGTTGCGCTGCAACACAACGTCCACCAAAGCCCGATTTGACGCCATTTTTAGCGTTTTAGCTGTGCATTTTTTAAGCAGATTTTTCCCTGTTGCAACAAGTAAATCCGAGCTTTTCTGCAAGTAATTACTAGGGGGCAAAAAAAGTTTAATAAAGCTATTGCACTCTCCAAATCTAGCCACTAGAATTAGTTCAACCTCCCAAGTCGAACACAATATATAGTGGTTCCGGGGGTTGCCGCCTGGCGATAAGCCGTACGGCAAAAAAACACAACGAAATGAAGGATTAAGGAGAGACCACCCATGCAGTTAGCCACCGACACCCCTAGCGCTGCGCCGGCAGCGAAATTTGTCCCTGAAGAAGCTCCGGAAACGGCGCAATCCCGCTATAGCGAATACAAGATCATCCGCCGCAACGGCGCGGTGGTCGGTTTCGAGCCGTCCAAGATTTCTATCGCGATGACCAAGGCGTTTATCGCCGTCAACGGCGGCCAGGGTGCGGCCTCGGCGCGCGTGCGCGAGGTCGTTGCGAAGCTCACGGAAGCCGTGGTCGGCGCGCTCATGCGGCGGCAGCCGAACGGCGGCACGTTCCATATCGAGGACATCCAGGACCAGGCCGAGCTCGCGTTGATGCGATCGGGCGAGCACGAAGTCGCGCGTGCCTACGTGCTTTATCGCGAGCGGCGCGCGCAGGAGCGCGCCAAGCAGCGTGAAACGCAGGCGCAGGACGCCGCCGCGCAGCTGGTGATCAACGTCACCGAAAAAGGCAAATCGCTCCCGCTCGACATGGCCAGACTCACGACGCTGGTGCAGGATGCATGCGAAGGACTTGGCCGTGCGGTCGATCCCGAATTGATCCTGCAAGGCACGTTGAAAGACCTCTACGAGGGCGTGCCGATCGGCGAGGTGCGCAAGTCGTTGATCCTGTCGGCGCGCGCGCTGATCGAGAAGGACCCGGCGTACAGCTACGTCACCGCGCGTCTGCTGCTGCACTCGCTGCGCCTCGAGACCATCGGCGAGGAAGTCATGCAGGCGGAGATGAAGGCGCGCTATGCGGAAGTATTCCCGCTGCTGATCAAGAAGGGCGTCGAGGCCGAGCTGCTCGACGAGCGTATCGCCAACTACGACCTGAAAAGCCTCGGTGCCGCGCTCGACGCCAAACGCGACCTCAAATTCGGCTATCTCGGGCTGCAGATACTCTACGACCGTTATTTCCTGCACGTGCGCGGGAGCCGCATCGAGCTGCCGCAGACGTTCTTCATGCGCGTCGCGATGGGGCTCGCGTTGAACGAACCCGAAGACCAGCGCGAAGCGCGCGCGATCGAGTTTTACAACGTGCTGTCGTCATTCGACTTCATGAGTTCGACGCCGACGTTGTTCAATGCCGCGACTCGCCGCTCGCAGCTCGCGAGCTGCTATCTGACCACCGTGGCGGACGATCTCGACGGCATTTACGAGGCGATCAAGGAAAATGCGATGCTGCAGAAGTACGCAGGCGGCATCGGCAATGACTGGACGCCGGTGCGCGCGCTCGGCGCCCACATCAAGGGCACCAACGGCAAGTCGCAGGGCGTGGTGCCGTTCCTCAAAGTCGTCAACGATACCGCGGTCGCGGTCAACCAGGGCGGCAAGCGGAAGGGCGCGGTGTGCTCGTACCTCGAGACCTGGCACCTGGACATCGAGGAATTCCTGGAGTTGCGGAAGAACACCGGCGACGACCGCCGCCGCACCCACGACATGAACACCGCCAACTGGGTCCCGGATCTCTTCATGAAGCGGGTGATGGAAGACGGCGAGTGGACGCTGTTTTCGCCTTCCGACGTGCTCGACCTGCATGACAAGTTCGGAAGAGCGTTCGAGCAGGCCTACCTCGGCTATGAGGAGAAGGCGGCAAAAGGCGAGTTGAAGCTCTTCAAGAAGCTGCCGGCGGCGCAGCTGTGGCGCAAGATGCTGACCATGCTGTTCGAGACGGGGCACCCGTGGCTCACGTTCAAGGATCCGTGCAACATCCGCAGCCCGCAGAGCCACGTCGGCGTCGTGCACAGCTCCAACCTGTGCACCGAGATCACGTTGAACACCAACGAGGACGAGATCGCGGTCTGCAACCTGGGCTCGGTCAACATGCCGGCGCACCTCGACGCCGCGAGCGGCAAGTTTGACCTCGAGAAGCTCAAGCGCACGGTCGGCACCGCGATGCGCATGCTCGACAACGTGATCGACCTCAACTACTACTCGGTCAACAAGGCGCGCAACTCCAACTTCAAGCACCGCCCGGTGGGCCTCGGCATCATGGGCTTCCAGGACTGCCTGCACATGCTGCGCATCCCGTACGGCTCGCAGGCGGCGGTCGATTTCTCCGACCGCTCGATGGAGGCGATTGCCTACACCGCGTACTCGGCGTCGACCGATCTTGCCGAGGAGCGCGGGCCGTATTCGACGTTCAAGGGCTCGCTGTGGGACAAGGGCGTCTTCCCGCACGAGTCGCTGAAGCTGCTCGCCGAAGAGCGCGGCGGTTACGTCGAGGCCGATCTGTCGTCGACGCTCGACTGGGAGCGGCTGCGCGCCCGCATCAAGCAGGTCGGCATGCGCAACTCCAACTGCATCGCGATCGCGCCGACCGCGACCATTGCCAACATCACGGGGCTCTCGCAGTGCATCGAGCCGACCTATCAGAACCTCTACGTGAAATCGAACCTGTCGGGCGAATTCACCGTCGCGAACGAGTATCTGGTCGAGGACCTGAAGAAGTTGAACCTGTGGGACGAGGTGATGATCGCCGACCTCAAGTATTTCGATGGCACGCTCGCCAAGATCGACCGCATCCCGCCCGAGGTCCGCAACCTTTACGCCACCGCGTTCGAGGTCGATGCGAAGTGGCTGGTCGAGTGCGCGGCGCGGCGCCAGAAGTGGATCGACCAGTCGCAGTCGCTCAACATCTATATGGCGGGCGCCTCGGGCAAGAAGCTCGACGAAACCTACAAGCTTGCCTGGCTGCGCGGGTTGAAGACGACTTACTACCTGCGCACGCTCGGCGCGACCCACGCAGAGAAGTCGACCGTCAAGGCCGGCGCTTTGAACGCGGTGCCCGCCGACGGCGGCGCGCTTGCAGCGGGCGAGGGGGAGCAGCCGAAAGCGTGCTCGATCATCGATCCCGAATGCGAAGCGTGCCAGTAATGCAGGATTCAAAAGCGAGGAACCAAAACTCAGGATTCAGTAAAGAGGTCAGACACAGAGCAACCAAGACGGTATCCCACCTACAACACTGATAAAGGGAACGTCGGCTGTTGATCGTCGTCCACCCACAACATCAATAAAGGAGCTTTATCATGCTGCAAATCGAAGAAAACGTAACTCACGGCGGCGGTCTTGCCGCGGCTGGCCTGCAGTCGGTGGCGGGCGCAGCGTCAGAAACCGGCAGGCTGCCGCGGGATCCTGCCGCGGCATTGGCCGCGCTGGCGCCTGCGTCGGCACCGGCACAGCCCGCGGCGGAATTGCGCCGCGTCAACGTCGCCGACAAGCGCATCATCAACGGCCAGACCGACGTCAACCAGCTGGTGCCGTTCAAGTACAAATGGGCGTGGGAGAAATATCTCTCCGCGTGCGCCAATCACTGGATGCCGCAGGAAATCCAGATGAGCCGCGACATCGCGCTGTGGAAGGACCCGCATGGGCTGACCGAAGACGAGCGCCGGCTGATCAAGCGCAACCTCGGTTTCTTCGTCACCGCCGATTCGCTGGCGGCGAACAATATCGTGCTCGGCACCTATCGCCATATCACGGCGCCGGAGTGCCGGCAGTACCTGCTGCGCCAGGCGTTCGAGGAGGCGATCCACACCCACGCCTACCAGTACATCGTCGAGAGCCTGGGCCTCGATGAAGGCGAGGTGTTCAACGCCTACCACGAGATTGCCTCGATCCGCGAGAAGGACGAGTTTCTGATTCCGTTCATCGACACGCTGACCAACCCGCACTTCAAGACCGGCACCCCGCAAAGCGACCAGGATCTCCTGAAGAGCCTGATCGTGTTCGCCTGCATCATGGAAGGATTGTTCTTCTACGTCGGCTTCACGCAGATCCTCGCGCTCGGCCGCCAGAACAAGATGACCGGCGCCGCCGAGCAGTACCAGTACATCCTGCGCGACGAGTCGATGCACTGCAATTTCGGCATCGACGTCATCAACCAGATCAAGATGGAAAACCCGCACTTGTGGACGCCCGAATTCCGCGAGGAAATCCGCGCGATCATGCACAAAGCCGTCGACCTCGAGTACCGCTACGCCGAGGACACCATGCCGCGCGGCGTGCTGGGGCTCAATGCGCCGATGTTCAAGGAATACCTGCGGTTTATCGCCAACCGCCGCTGCCAGCAGATCGGGCTGGATATGCTTTATCCGGGCGCGACCAACCCCTTCCCGTGGATGAGCGAGATGATCGATCTCCAGAAGGAAAAAAA
>JBGPFE010000077.1:0-11204 GCA_041483135.1 Gammaproteobacteria bacterium
CCAGCATGCGCTCGGCGCCGACGTTGAACAATTGAATGACGCCCTTCTCGTCGGTGGCGATGCTCGAGAAGTTGGCGCTGTTCAGAATCGCGTTCTGCAGCGCCCCTGTCTTGAGCAGCGCCGCTTCGCGCCGGACCTCGGCGATGACTTCCACCGTAACATCGTCGTCGAGCACGTCAGAATCCAATACATGAGCGGACATCGCGTACCTTTGTGCAATTGCTGCAATGATCTTCAGACCACAACACGCATTCAGAGCCGCGTGGATAGCACAAAATAACCAGTTAACCTAAAAATGACAAATCATTTGCCACAGAGGACACAGAGAAAGGTAGTTTTTTCACCCAGTGGGTGAAAGGCAAAAGAACGTTAATGGCATGATTTACCTCTGTGATCTCTGTGATTTCTGTGGCTAACTGCTTTTTCTAGGATTAAAGAATCTCTGGGTCAGCCCGGCTGCGGCGCCTTTGGGATGGACATGACAACCCGATTGCGCCCGCCGCATTTGGCCTGGTAAAGCGCGACGTCGGCCGCCTTGACAAGCGCCGCCGCCTCGGACGCATGGTCGGGGAAAATGGCCACCCCCAACGACAGTGTAATGGCGCCCAGGTCCCGGTTGGCATGACTTACGCTCAGAAGCCCGGCGTCCTGCCGAATTTTCTCCGCGCGCTGCCGCGCTCCTTCCGCGGTCGAGGGGGACAGGATCAGAATGAATTCCTCGCCGCCGTAGCGACAGGCAATATCGCTTCCCCGCACGTGTTTGTTGAAAAATGCCCCCAATGCACGCAGTATGGCATCGCCCCCGTCGTGACCGAAGTTGTCGTTGAACTGCTTGAAGTGGTCGATATCGATCATGATGACGGCCAGCTGCGCATCGTTGCGCTTGGTCCGGTGCTGTTCCTGCGCCAGGGCCTCTTCCATGTAACGGCGGTTGAAAAGCCCCGTCAACTGATCCCGGATCGACAGGTTGCGCATCGATTCGCGTAATTTCAGGTTGGCGATGCCCAGCCCGATGTTATCGGCGAGAATTTTTGCCAACTTGCACTTTTCCGCCATGCGCGCTTGGTCGGCATTGTCGTTTTTAACCGCGCCGTCACGTAGATGCAGAATACCCAGCATCTCACCCTGCGCGAGCAGCGGCAGGCAGACATACATGTGTCCGTCGTCGCCAACATGGGCACACCGCCGCTCATGACCGATAGCGAGATGAACCTGTCCGCGTCGATGCGCCCAACACTCGTTCGGCGGAAAGATCACATTGGCCGGCGGCAGCGGGCCCCACACCGCGGCGGCTTCCAGCATATCGCGCGAGGCGCTGAGCACGAACACTGCGCCGGAGTCTTCGGGAAACAGCTGCGTCACGGTTTCAGAAATGATCGAATAGGCCTCGGCTTCGGTAGTGCTGGTCTGCAGAAAGTCGTTCATCTTGCTGAATAGCGTGATCTCCTGATTGCGCTTGGAGAGTTCCGTCGCCTGGTTTCTGAGCTCCTCATTGGCCGCGTTCAGTTGGGCGGTTCGTTCTGCTACGCTGATTTCCAGATAGGCTTTTTCATGCGCCAATTCGGCGGTCCGCTCCGAGATGATAGATTCGAGCTCGCGCCCATAGGACACCAGCTTGTCCTGATTATCCTTCAGGTCGGCGGCCATGCTGCCAAAGTCCGCGGCCAGATTGCCAATTTCGTCAGGGAGTTTCATCTCGGCTTTACCGGCTCTGACTGACTTCTTGTTCCGCAAATTTCAGTGCCACGTCCAGCGTGTCCATGAACTCATTGACCTTGATGGGCTTGGTGAGATAGCGGAAGAATCCCGCCTCCAGGCCGCGCTCGATGTCGCGGGGTATCGCATTGGCGCTGAGGGCAACGACGGGGATGTGCGCCGTCGCCGGGTCTTTGTGCAGGATTTGCATGGCTTTGATCCCGCTCATGCCCGGCAGATTGATGTCCATCAGTATCACGTCCGGCCGCGCGGCGCGGGCAAGCTCGATGCCGAGAGTTCCGTTCCTCGCGCTCAGCAGGCGCATATCGGGGTGGCGCGCGATGATCTGCTCGACCAGTTGCAGGTTGGCCGGATTGTCCTCGACATAGAGCAGGGTGCGCGGCGCGGCGCCGTTCCGGGCTTGCGGCTGGGCCGGGGTTGTGTGCTCAGCGTCGTCAGCGGCGAGTTGCGGCGCAGCGGCCACGACCAATTCGATCCAGAACACGCTGCCCTTTCCAACGGTGCTCCTCACGCCGATTGCACCGCCCATCAGTTCGACCAGCCGCTTGGTCACTACCAGGCCGATTCCCGCGCCCGCCTCGGCGCTGGTCTCCTGCCCGACACGACTGAACGGCCGGAACAGCTGCGCGAGCTTCTCCGGCGACAATCCCGCGCCGGTGTCCATGACGCTGACGCGTATGCGTTGCGGGGCGCTCGCGCTGCATTCCACGACGACGGATCCCCCCGCCTGGTTGTACTTGATCGCGTTGGACAGAAGGTTGATGAGCACCTGTTTCACCCGGGTCCGATCGGCCTTGATAAAGCAATGACTGTCGACCCGGGGAAAGGTCATGCGGATGCCGCTCTTTTGCGCCTGCGGTTCGATAGTGGTCTGGCATTCGAGCATGACGTCGGCCAGCGACATCGGTTCGAGCGACCACGACAGCCGCCCGGACTCGATCATCGCCAGATCGAGGATTTCGTTAATCAACTCCATCAGATACCATCCCGCCTGCAGAATCTTGGCGATGCTTTCCTTCTGCGAGGGCGTCGGCAGCGGCGAATCGGACTCCATGAGCTGAGCGAAACCGAGGATCCCATTGAGCGAGCTGCGCAGCTCATGGCTCATGCCGGACAGGAATTCCGCATTCGCAAGGCTGGTTTTGTCCGCCACCGACTTGGCGTTTGTGAGTTCCGCTTCCACTTTTTTGCGCTCGGTCAGATCCCGGGTCAGCTGGGCGAAACCGCGCAGGTTTCCGGCCTGGTCCCGGATCGCCGTGGTGACCACGTTCGCCCAGAAGGTCGACCCGTCCTTGCGCACCCGCCAGCCCTCGTCTTCGAACCGCCCCTTGGCGGTCACGACGTCTAGGTCCCGCTGCGGCGCGCCGCGCTCGATGTCTTCACGCGGATAAAACCGGGACAAGTGCTGGCCGACGATTTCCTCCGCACTGTAGCCCTTGATCCGCTGCGCTCCGCTGTTCCAGCTCACCACGCGCCCCTCCGGATCCAGCATGACAATGGCGTAGTCGGTCACGCTCTCCACCATCAGGCGGAAGCTCTCCTCGGTCCACCGCAGTTCCTCTTCAACCTGCTTGCGTGCGGAATTATCGGTGCCGATCAGGAGATAGCCGATGATTTTGCTGCCGGCGTCGCGCAGCGCCGTGACCGACACGATCGCCGGAAAGCGGCTGCCGTCCTTGCGGATGTAGGTCAATTCGTACTTGTCTTCGATCCCGCGCGAAGCTTTGAAGACCAGTGCCTCGAACCCCGGTGCAATCGTGGTTGACAGCTCGCGGCTTAATACCACGGCGCGCGCTATCACTTCCTGTGGATCGGAAATGTGGGCCGGGGTTATCTTATTCACCATTTCGGCGGCCGCGTAGCCCAGCATGCGCTCGGCGCCGATATTGAATAATTGAATGATGCCCTTCTCGTCGGTGGCGATAATCGAGAAGTTGGCGCTGTTGAGAACGGCGCTCTGCAAGCCCCCCGTTTTAAGCAGAGCCTCTTTGCGCTGCACCTCGATGTTGGCAGCCTCCTTGCCGGTGGCCTTGTCGAGAGCGGCGGAAGCAAGTTTATTCGCGGGCATGGCATAACCTCCGTTTAAATCGTGAAATGGTCCTGCGGCGGGTCAGGACAGCGTCGCTGCTCTTACGTCGTTGCTGCCGGGCTATCTCCGTGCAGGCTGACCTCTAACCCGCTGTTAATTCGCGCATAGTCAGGAAGTTATACCCCGCCGTCTCGAAACGCTCTGTGCGTCAGCGCACACAACAACGAAAACGACTGTCAATCCTGGAGATATACGGGGATCAGGTGCGGCCCCGTTGTCGAATGCGTAATGCTTGTCGTGCGCAGCGTCATGATGCGCGCGTCGACGCGCGGCTTCAGCACGGGAGGGAATGCATTCACTCCGCGTCTAAGGCAAAAACACCGGTCTGGAAGAATAGCCCGCCGAGTCGGCGTAGTGGTCCGTTGGCGCCGGCGCCGGCATAGGCATCGAGTTCGGATTCCGTGGACTGCCGGTGGGCGCATCGGGGACAGTTCCTCCGGCAGGAATATCCAGCAACGGCGGGATCGCCGCGCTGGATGGCGACGCCGGCGTTGCGGATAGCGGCTGTCCGGATGCGCCCGGGGCCGCCGAAACCCCACTGGCCACCGTCGTCAATAACAACGACAGCACACAAAACCTGGCGGTTTTCACCGCACCCCTCTTCACATCGCCGCTGCGCCCGGGCATTACGCCTCCCTGCAAACAGATCGCGTCAAATATTGCCCGTCACCAGCAGCACGACCAAGATCACCACCAGCAGTCCGACTCCACCGCTGGGCGCGTAACCCCAGCTCCTGCTGTGCGGCCAGGCGGGAATCGCGCCCAGCAACGCCAGAACCAACACGACCAAAAGTACCGTTCCCAATGTCATTGCGCTCTCCTTGTTTCGTCATTCAACCTGCAGGCACGGCAGACCGCCGCTGTGAGCCATCCATCGACAGGGCGATTATCGTCCCGCGAGTCGAGCCGCTCCGTGCGTTGTCGTACATACCGCGAAATTAATGGCCTTATGTGCGGAACCGTACGGAGCCGGCATCGTTATCGGCGTAAATGTTGTGCGATGCATGGCAACATTTCTCTCATCACCGGGCGCAGGCCCAGGAGCTGACGCATCATGAAAAACATCCTCATCCTCGGAGTCGCACTGATTGTCATAGGCGTATCCGTTCTCGGCTACCACTACACCTACACAACGGAGGAGACAGTTCTCCAAATCGGGCCGATCACGGCGACCGCCGAACGGGAGCATACGGTATCGTTTCCGCCGATCCTCGGCTGGCTGCTGATCGGCGGCGGCGCGGGCGTGCTTGCTTTCGGCGCACTGTCAAAGAAAAACTGAAAAGTAAGGATGCCTGCATGAATATCACCCTGGGTCTTACTCCCCTCGTATCGCTGATCGCCGGGATTCTCATTCTTATCGTGCCCCGGCTGCTGAACTATATCGTCGCCCTTTATTTGATCGTCATCGGGCTGATTGGACTCTTCGGGGCCGGTAACTATCACTTTTGATGAAACTGGCGGCGGGAATAAGCCGAACGCATGGCAGGACGTACCAGTGCAATGCCGTGATTACGGCCGAACTCGCGGGGTCAACATGGGCGCAAAAAATGATTACTTCTCGATAATAGAACTGCAGCTGAAGAAATGGGATGCAAAGCTCGAGAAACTGAACAACAAAACCGTGGAAATGAATTCCTACGTCCGCGCCATGTACGACGAGCAGCTCAAGGCGATGCGTGTCAACCGCGATGCGACGTACGCGAGATTGCAGAAAATGCGCACGGCCAATGAATCGGCGTGGCGGCATATGCGGACTGAAATGGACGCATCCTGGGACGCGCTGAAGAGCGCCTTGAACATGGCCTCGTCCCGGTTCCATAATTGACCTGTTAAGGGCGGATCATCTGCCCGGATTCCAACAGCAGCCCACCGATGCTGGTGACATTTCATAGCAAAGCGTGGAGCAGCATCACCATGGTCGGCGATGTTGCAGTGACACTGCTGAAAATGGCGGGGCATAGCGGCACAATGCCGAGCGCCCTGCTCGCGCGCGACATCCCTTCAGCGCTTGCACGTCTCAAGCAAGAACTTGCCGCCGCTGGCCCTGAAGAAGAAAGCAAACAAAGCGTTCGACCGGGTGCCGAAGACGCGGACACTCCGCCACCAGTGGGGATACGGCTGCGCGCTTATCCGCTGATTCAGCTGCTATCCGCTGCGGCCCGGCAGGGGTGTGATGTCATGTGGGCGGAAGGCGCTCCGCGGGTTTAAGCATCCATCCAGCCGGCAACGCTCCGTACATACAGAACGGCACGATCTCGCGATCGTGCCGTCCGGCTACTCAGACTGCTGCGGTTTGCTTAGTTACTGCTGACCAGCACTGCGACTCGGCGGTCACTCTTGAGCTGCGGGTCGCCGAATGTTCCCGTCTGCATCTTGGAAGCCGGCACGCCGGCATCCTTCAACGCGTCAACGACGCTATGGACATAACGCTGGTTCGAACCGTCGATGGCGATTCTGGAGGATGGATTTCGATTCATGTAGTCCGCGATCTCCCGCGCCTTGTTGCTGTCGGCACGTATGATGTCGTCGCTGCGGCCTTCGAACGTAAAGTCCCGGTACAGGCTCCAGCCGCCACCCGCCCCAGCCATCGGGCCCTGAGCGCCGACCGGACCGATCGACCCTTGCGGACCAACAGCGCCCATAGCGCCAGTCGGGCCGGTGATGCCAGTCAACTGAGTGCTGCCTTGCGCGCCCGTAAATCCGGTTGCGCCTTGCGCGCCCGCAACACCGGCAGGACCAACCGGGCCGGTCGGACCGACGGTAGTCGGTCCTTGAGCACCCGTGCTACCGGTTACGCCTTGTATGCCCGCGGGACCGGCACGTCCCGTTGCGCCAGCAGGACCTGCGATGCTGGAACCTTGAGCACCCGTGTTCCCGGTAGCGCCTTGCGCGCCTTGCGCGCCTGCCGGCCCCGCTTCGCCGGCACGACCGACCACCATCTCGCCCGCGACGCCCCTCGCTCCAGCCGGGCCTTGTATGCCTGCGGGGCCGGCGGGACCGTCGCGGCCGACAGGACCGGCGATCGCCGTGCCGGGCGCGCCTGTAGCTCCGGTTGCACCTTTCTCACCAGTGGCGCCGGTAGGACCGGCGGGACCGGCGGGACCGACCCAGCTGCGTTCGTACGAGACCTGCTGGGCGGGCGGCGTGTGACTGCATCCCACCACAGCGAACGTCGCAATAATGGCAAGCAACAACGGGCGTTTCATCATGTTCTTTAACAGCATCGAATGTTTCACGAGAGCTCCTCTAATAGTATGTGGGTAAGAAAACTGCGCACTTATCGAATTCCTTTGCATCGTAATCGTGTGTGCGAGGTACGATTCTCACTGGCAAGCTACGCCGAATATCCTGCCAGCTCCGTACGCCAGCGCTCATAGCGCAGTTGTTTTGTGGATACGGCAAGCTATGCTTCCCTTCGGCCGCTAAACCGGCGCTGACTTGAGCGACAACTGCAACGAACGTGTGTTATGTGCCGCCCTACAAAACGATCTGCACGATCGCTGGAAAATTAAAATTCTTCGTCTGGTGCAATCGTACGCGGGCGTCGCCCTGCCGGTTCTTGTCCGAGAGCGACTTGATGAGGCCGGCCACTCCGCCTTCGCGGACTTTGCCGGCAAAAGTTTCACGATAATTCGTGATCAGGCTTACGCCGTCGATCTTGATGTCGTAGACTTTCCACCCCGCCGCTAGCTTTTCCATGTCGTAGTCCATGGTCAGCGGCTCTATCCCGGGCTGCTTCATCACGGATTTAACCGTGACCTCGGTGTCGCCGGACGCCGCACGCAGCTGCTTGAACTCGATTACCTGATCACGGTAACTCGACAGCGCGATCGAATAAGTGCGCACCAGCAATGTGCTGAACTCCGTGGTAAGCGCTGTCTGCTGCTCGGGTGTGGCCAGGCGCCAATTGCGCGCCATGGCGAGCTGCGTCATGCGAGTGAGGTCGAAGAGCGGGAGGATCCTCGTTTCGACCAGATCGGCGACCTTCGCCGGGTTACCCGCCTGAATGTCCTTGTCCTGCTTGATGATGGCGATCACCTCCAGAGTGACCGCCTTCAGCAGCACGTCCGGCGCGACGTCCTGGGCGAGAGCAAACGGCGCTGCAAGTGCCGATATCAGCACCAGCGCGGATTTAAGAATGATTTTTTGCATGCTGTTTCCTTTAATATTGAATACCATCAACTACCCCTTCGTCCTTCCTATAGGTCGATCAGCGCCAGCTCTGTTCCGTTGTGCATGAGCTTCTTGCCCTCGGGCAGCTTCAGGTAAGGCCCGGCTTCTTCATGGGTGAACCCGTACGCAAAACTCATCGCGCCCCGGCTGAAGCTGCCGACACCGTAGCCGCGGAACACGCTCAAACGCTGAAAATGAAATGTCGCGCTGGTGCCATCACTGCAATGCAACTGCCCTGAACCACCCAGTGCGGCGCTGGAAGTGAACTGCCCGAGGCATGTGAGAGCGGGGTCCTCTTGCGAATGAATGGCGAGCGTTCCCGCCCCGCTGAGATGGCCTTCGGCCTCACCCACGAACAGGTCGTCGGCCAGTATCGCAATGACCACACGCGTCGCTGAAAACAACCCTTCACCCGCCACAGTCGGCGAGCCGGCCAGCCCGATACACGCGGCAAGAACCATAATCAATATTTTGCGCATTTGAAGCCGATCCGATTAAGTTTCGCTCGACAGCGGAGATTTGCGGTCCCTGAAGGCCATTTATCGTTACGTCGATTATGGCCCTGTCTCCAGGATGCGCTGTGCGTTGGCGCACGTAAGGAGGAACAAGTCATGCGATGGGGTGTAAGTCGCAAAAAAACAGCCCCCGGAAATGAGCATAACCGAAGGCCGGAACCCGCCAATCGATCAGGGAGAGGAACGATTATTGGCGGAGGGAGGAAGCCAGATTATTCGCCTACGTATCCGATTTCTCTGTACGGTAGCGTACATAAGCCGGAAGGATGCCATGACTTTCAGGGCCCGCCGAGCGGGCATGCCGTTTGAATGGATCCGGAGTTGCCCCGGAAACCAGCTGCGAACGCTGCCGATTATTCCGGGCAGACGTTCGTGCGCGCTGCGATTTGAAGGGAAATGCTCGCGTTGCGTGTCTCGTGCAAAAACACATATTCCGAGAGATGTATCGCCACGTTGTTGTCGGTGTTCGTTGATCCCGGCGCCGGCGTGACGGTGGTTGATCGGGTTGGATTCCTTAACCCGCCGGAGGACGCATCGCGGGCAATGACTCCCACCGGTGTATTTGGAGACGGCGGCGCCGCCATGGATGGCGATGCCCGCGTTTCAGATAACGGCTCCGCGGCACGGCTCAGGGCGATCGGAATCCGGCTATAAGCGCCTATCGACAACAAAGACAACAGCCCACAGATCCATAGGGTCTTCACAGTGCCCCCTTCATATCACCAGTGGACGTATCGCCACTGCTTCCGGTTATCTCCCGGTCTGTCGTTACTTGGGCCGCGCGTCGTTTTCGACGTTCGTCACTCCATTGACGTCGCGCGCCACCCCGGCTGCTTTGTATATATTGGCCTGGGTGCTTACAAAGCCGCTCAGTTGAACGACGCCTTTGAAGGTTTCAACGTTGATTTCGGCGGATTTCAGGGTGGGCTCGTTGAATATCGCCGCCTTAACCTTGGTCGTGATAACGGTGTCGTTGACGTATCCCCCGGTGCCTTCGTACTTGGGCGTGGACGCGCAACCCGCCACAGACATCAACAACGCGGCGAATAACTACGTGGCAATGCATTTACGCCGTTTCATAGCGGAACCCTCTGTGTATGAAACGGAAAAATCGGCGATAACCCGCCGCGGACCGGTGCGATCGCGCGGCGGTGTCGACATTGCTTAGCGTGAACCGGTGGTCGGCCCTTTGGTGCCGGTCACTTCGACATCGACCCGGCGGTCAGGCTGCAGGCAGGCTATGACCTTGGCGCTCTTTGCGCCCAGGCAGTCGTCGGCCTTGGTGACGGGCTGTGTTTCGCCCTTGGCTTCCGCATCAATGCGATTGGCCGGGATATCCCTGCTCACGAGGTAATCCTTCACCGTTTGCGAACGGCGTTCCGACAGTTTCTGGTTGTATTCATTGCTGCCGAAGCGGTCGGTATGGCCGGTCGCGACGATGACTTCGTACTGCGCACCATTAAGATCGCGCGCGAGGTTATCCAGCATCGCCTTGCCTTCGGGCTTCAGCACCGCCTTATCGAAATCGAACAACGCGTCAGCCGAGAAATTTATTTTCTGCGGCAGCATTTTCGCCGGCGCAGGTTGCGGCGCGGGCTGCGGCGGTGTTACGGCCGCCAGCCTGGGCGCAGGCGCTTCGACCCTCTTGACGGGATCGCACGGCTCGACCGAGCGCGCTGGCGTCCAGTCGCTGTCGCGCCAGCACATGTCCGTGGTCGCGGTGGGCACGATGGTTCCGTTGGTATCGACGAGGTAACCCTGGTTCCGCGTATCCGCCGCGAGCGATAGGCCGGACAAAAAAGCGGCGGCGACGCCGACAAAGATCAGTGTTCTAGTTGCTATCATGACTGTTACTCCTGTTATTCAGCATGGCATGGGCACAGACCATGATCGGGAAACCCGGGCCGCCCCGCCATTAACGTACGTACTACCGTGCATCCAATCTACGGCACCCAATTCGTCTTGAGCGCCATCTGCCGGACAATAGTCCCCCGCCGCAAGCTGCGCTGTACGGTGGCGCACATAACGAATAATTATTCCGGGCTCAATAGCGGTTCTACTGCCAGAGCCATACTCCATGCCGCCGCCATGGGACGGCGCGATCAGTCATTGCAGGCGGGTGCCGTGTGTGCGTTAACGTACAGACCGCGCATTGGGCAAGGAAGACCATGCCAAATCGATGGATGGCCCAAGTCGAATGTCCCTGGTGGGACGGCGTATCGAGAACGAATGCGCGAACCGGTGCGCAAGGCAAGCGTGTTTCTTTGACGTAACGATGGTCAACAACAGGAGATCGGGATGAATCAGGATCGTTTCGCCGGCATCTGGAAGCAGTTCAGTGGGAAGGTGAAGGGACGCTGGGGCGAACTGATCAATAATCCGCTCGTTGTAACCGCTGGAACTCGTGATCAACTCGCCGGCAGAATCCAGGAGCGGTATGGGGTCTCGAAAGAACAGGCCGCGCGTCAACTCAAGGATTTCCTCGATCGCAACCGCAACTGGGGCGTCACGAATCGGTAAAGACCGAACTGTCCCGGGATCCTGGGCCGCGGGCGGTCTTCCAGGTCAGCACCAGGGTCAAGGCGGGAAACGGCGTTAGAGTTTCCGTTCGGTAGCCACCGGCCGTCATCGACTGGCAGGTAACGGCTATGTAGTTGGCACGCCGGGGATTTTATAGGGCAGCAAGCGGTCGAACTCTTTTTTCACGACCG
>JBGPFE010000078.1:0-10665 GCA_041483135.1 Gammaproteobacteria bacterium
CGGTGTCAACCGCTCGAGCGAGCCGCGTACGAGCATCTCCTTGCCGAATTTTTCGCCCTCGAACGCGCCCAGGTGGATGTAATGGCTGACCTTCAGGATGCCGTTGCGCGTGCTGATGCCGGCGACCGTGATGAAGCCGATCGTCGAGGCAACCGACAGCGGCTGGCCGGAAATCGCGAGCGCCGCCACGCTGCCCACCAGCGCGAGCGGGATGTTGCCCATGATCATGAGCGAGAGCGCAGTCGAGCGGTAGCGGGTGTAGAGCACGATGAAAATCAGCAGCGCCAACATGATTGACAGCAGCGCGATCAGGCGCGTGGCTTCTTCCTGCGCCTGGAACTGGCCTTCGAGGCTGGTAAAGTAGCCGGCGGGCAAAGGGTTGGCTGTAAGCTCGGCGCGGATGCGCGCGATGATTTGCCCCAGATCGGTACCGTCGGAATTGGCCGACATCGCGATGCGCCGGCGCGTGTTGTCGCGCGAGATCTGGTTCGGGCCGTCGCTGTCCTCGATCGCGGCGATCTGGGCCAGCGTCACTCTGCCGCCCGGTGTTTCGATCAGAAGCTGTTCCAGTGCGTGCGGTCCGCGCGCGGAGTCGGGCAGACGCACCACCAGATCGAAGCGGCGGCTGCCCTCGATCACCTGCGCCAGCTTCTCGCCGCCGACCAGCGTCTCGAGCGCTTTCAGCACCGCCGCCGGCGCCACGCCGTAGGCAGCCGCCTTTTCGTAATCCACGCGCACCTTGACCTGCGGGATCAGCACCGCTTTCTCGATCTGCAGGTCGGTGATGCCGGGGACCGTACCCAGCCGGTCGCGCAATTGTGCCGCGAGGCCCCGCAGCGTGTCGAGGTCGTCGCCGTAGATCTTGAGTGCGATTTGCGCGCGCACCCCCGACAGGATGTGGTCGAGTCGGTGCGAAATAGGCTGCCCGACGTTGACCACCGCCGGCAGCACGGCGAGCCGATTGCGGATGTCCTGCAGGATGGTCTCGCGATCGCGCTTGGAATGCTTGAGATCGACGTCAATCTCGGTGTAGTGCACGCCTTCTGCATGCTCGTCCATTTCCGCGCGCCCGGTGCGGCGCCCGACGTGTATGACTTCCGGCACCTGCGTGATGAGTTGCTCGGCCTGGGTGCCGGTGCGATTCGACTCGGACATCGAGGTGCCGGGGTTGAGCAGCAGGTTGATGGTGAGCGTGCCCTCGTTGAACGACGGTAGGAACGCGCGCGGAAAGAATGATCCCGCTGCGGCAGCTAGCAGCACCGCCGCAACGGCGGCCGCGAGCAGCAGCCTGGCGTGGTCGAACGACCAGTGCAGAATGTGCGTGTCCCACTCCTTGAGCTTTCTCACCAGCGGGCTGTACTCCTCTTTCGCGCGCAGGTTGAAACGCAGCGACCACCATGGGATTCTGGCGTCGCTCTGCGCCGTGCCTGTACCTGCGGCGAGCAGGTAGTAGCACAGTACCGGCGTGAGCGTGACCGACACCAGCATGCTGGCGAGGATGGAAACGATAAACGCCACGCCCAGCGGCGCGAACAGGCGGCCTTCGATGCCCGACAGCGCGAACAGTGGCACGACTACGAGCACGATGATCACGGTGGCGTAGACAATCCCCGACAGGACTTCCTTGGTTGCGGCGGCGATCACTTCCAGCGCCGGCTTGAGCGTGCCGTCGGCGACGTTGCGCTTCAAGCGGCGCAGGATGTTCTCCAGACCGACGATCGCGTTGTCTACCAGCACGCCGATCGCAATCGCGAGGCCCCCGAGCGTCATGGTGTTGATCGAAAGCCCCATCAGCTTGAATACCAGCGCGGTGATGAGGATCGACATCGGGATTGCGGTGAGCGAAATCAGCGTGGTGCGGATGTTAAGCAGAAACAGGAACAGCACCACTACCACCATGATCGCGCCGTCGCGCAGCGCTTCCTCAACGTTGGTGATCGAAGCCTCGATGAAGTTGGCTTGCTTGAAAACGATCTCCGGGGCAGCCATCCCGGCGGGCAACGCTTTCGCGAGCTCAGCCAGCGCGGCTTCGATCTGGTGCGTAAGTTTCACGGTGTCGGCAGTGGGCTGCTTCTGCACCGAGAGAATCACTGCGGGCTTCGCGTTGTAGCTGGCGTCGCCGCGCTTCGCCGCCGCGGCCAACTTCACCTGCGCCATCTGCTTGAGCAGGATCGGCTGGTTGTTTTTTGCGGTAATGGCGAGGTTCTGCAGGTCGGTCAGGCGCGCGGTGCGGCCGATGTTGCGGATCAGGTATTCGCGTGCGCTGCTCTCGAGAAAGCCGCCGCTGGTGTTGGCGGCGTAATTCTTGAGCGCGGACTCGAGCTGCTCGAGGGTCACGCCGAGCACCTGCATCTGCGCCGGGTTGGGCTCGACGCGGTACTGCTTGACCTCTCCGCCGATCGCGATTACCTGCGCCACGCCGGGAATGGTGAGCAGCCGCGGACGCATCACCCAGTCGGCGTACTCGCGTACCTGCATCGGACTGGTACGCGCCGGATCGGCAGGTAGCGCGATCAACATGATCTCGCCCATGATCGAGGCGATCGGGCCCATCTGCGGCGTGATGCCTTCGGGCAGCTGCTCCTTTACCAGCGATAAGCGCTCGGCGACCTGCTGGCGATTGCGGAAGATATCGGTGCCCCAGTCGAATTCCACGAACACGATCGAGAGCCCTATGCCCGACACCGAACGCACGCGCGTCACCCCAGGCATGCCGTTCATCGCGGTTTCGACCGGGAAGGTGACCAGTTGCTCGACCTCTTCCGGCGCCATGCCGCCGGCCTCGGTGAGCAGCGTGACGGTCGGCTTATTGAGATCGGGGAATATGTCCACCGGCATCTGCCTGATGGTGAGACCGCCGTAAAAGACGAGTACCAGCGACAACGCCAGCACCAGCAGCCGCTGCTTGATGCTCGCATTGATGAGGAGATTAAACATGGCGGCTCCGTTAACGGACCTGCGCCAGCGCCGCCGTGCCGGTGGTGACGATCCGCTCACCGGCGGCGATGCCTTCGGTCAGCGCCGCGTTGGCGCCGTCCAGCGCCTGAAAGCGCACCTTCCTGGCGACGAATGTTTCGGCGCCCACGTGCACCCATGTCACGGTTTCGCCGGCGCCATTCCTGGTGAGCGCCGCAAGCGGCACCGCCACGCCCTTGATCGTCTGCCGGGTCTGGGCGACCACTTTGAGCGGTTGCCCGACCGCCAGCGGCGGCAGCGGCGGCTTGATGCGAAACAGCAGCGGCAGCGCCTGTTCGCGCAACTGCTGCGCGCCGCCGACGAAAACAAGCGGCAGCGCCGCGCCGCCGGGCGGCACGCCGCTCGCGCCGGCGATGTCGGCAACGATGACGGCGTCATAGGCGAGCGCCTCGACCATCAGGCGTTGCGGGTCGACGATCTCGAACATTACTTCGCGCGCTTCAACCACCTGCCCGGTGATCGCGGTCGCTGCGCTGATCACGCCGGAAACGGGAGCGATCAGCGCTTCGCGATTGCTGAGGCTGCCGCCGACGGCGGCTTTTCTCTCGGCGAGGCTGGCGAACTCCGCGCGCGCGGCATCGATCTCTTTCTGTGGCACGCTGCCTTCGAGTGCTTCGAGGCGCGTCACCTTTTTCCCGGTGAGCGCATGCTGCGAGGTGATTTCCGCCAGTTGTGCGCGCTGGTTGCCGAGCTCGATCGCGTTGGCGACCGGCTTGATATACGCCAGCACCTCGCCTTTGCTGACCTTCTGTCCGAGCGTGGGCAGGCCGCGCGGGCCGGGCTCGATGCGGCCGGACTGGCTCGATTGGACGCGGCCGCCGGCGTTGGGGTCTGCGATCACGCGGCCGTTCAGTTCAATGCTGCGGGCGAGATCGCGCATTTCCGCCACCATCGTGCGGATGCCGAGCTGGCGCTGCACTGCCTTTGGCATGAACACGCCGCCGTCGGCGAGGCGCTGCGAGGCGGCATTCTCGCCTGCACCAGCCGGTGCGTGGGCTGCTGTGCCTTGCTTGTCTGCGCCGTGGCCTTCGTCCGCGTGCACCGAAGTTGCGACCGCAAGCAAAACCGGGACGACGGCAACTGCAATGATCGCCAATGCCGGCGCCTTGCGCGCCACTCCATAGCGCCGCCGCCACAACCACACCATGCCAGCGACGACGACAAATGCGCTCGTGAGCCACACCAGCCATTCAGTCCAGGTATGCCCGTGAGCTGACTGACCGGCAGGTTGCGGAACGGTGAGCGTGCCGTTCAGCAAATCCGAGGCATCATCGGCTTGGACCGTGAACACCAGCGGATATTGTCCCGGATTGGCGAACGCTGCTCCCGGCGCGGTGTAGACGTTGTCTGCGCCGGGCTGGGCGACGGCATTGAATGTGCCGCTTTCGATTTCGATACGGGCGTTGGACACCGGCTCATTAGTGGCGAAACGGTCGAGGTAGAGCGTGAGCTTGCCGCCCTCGAGGATTGCCACCAGCTCGAAGGTCTCCGATTGCGCCTCGATGCGCGGCGCAAGCGCGGTGGGCAGCGCCGATGGTGCCGCGCCGTGATCTCCGTGACCTTCGTCAGCAAAAACAGTGACTGGCGACAGCACCAGCAACAATCCGAATAACCACTTCATGGCAATACTCCTAAAGCCTGATTCAGGCGCGAGATGGCGCGCGTCGCTTCGAGCCTGGCGCGCGTGAAATTGAGTTCCGCCTCGAAGCGTTCGTTTTCAGCGCGCAGTCGCGCAATTAAATCGAGTTCTCCGAGCGCAAAGGCTTTGGCCAGCAGGCGCTGCGTGTCGGCGGCGAGCGTGAAGCGTGCTTCGGTCAGTTGCACTACGGTGCGCGCTTGCTCCAGTTCGCGCCGTGCCGCTTCAATCTCGGCGGTGACCTTGGCGCGCTCGATGCCGTAAGCGGCCTGCGCTTCGATTATCTCGGCGTTGGCAGCCGCGATGCGGGGCTTGTTGCGCGCGTCGGTCGCAAACGGCAGCCTTAAACGCATCTGGAAGGAATGCGCATAGGGCTCGTCGGATAGACCGCGTTCGCGCCGTATGCCGAGCTCGAGTTCGGGGTTGTTGCGCAGGCTTTGCGTCGCCTGCCTGAGCTTGGCTTGCGTCGTGACGACGGCTCGCTGCGCGGGCGCCAGCAGCGGGTGGTCGTCAAGCGAAGCGCCCGCCGGCGCGCTCATCTCTTCGTCGCTTGGCAACGCGCTCATGCCGGTGAGAACGTCAAACGCCTGCCGCGCCCGGAATGCCTTGACCTCGGCTTCAGCCACGGTCGCGCGCGCCAGCCGTTCCGCCGCCTGCGCCTGGTTGAGATCGACGCGCGCCAGGTCGCCGGCCTTGACGCGGCGCTCGACGTCGGCGGCGAGCGCCGCCGCTTCCTGCGCCTTGCGCCGCGCCAGCGCCAGTTCGTTCTCGGCGAGCCGCACCTGCCAATAGGCGTCCCGCACCTCGCCGGCGATTTTCAGCTTCGCCGCCGTCAGGCCGGTGTCGTACTGGTCCCGTTCGGCATTGACGATCGAGGTCTGCCGCGCTTTTTCGCCCGGCAGCCAAAGCGGCAGCGCGATTGCAGCTTCCATCTCGCGCGCCCCTTCGTCTTGGTGAAAGCGGTCATCGCGGTTGCTGACACTGAGGCTCGGGGGTTCGGGAAACGGCGCTTCCGCCGCCTCGCGTTTGGCGGCGAATTCTTCGCTGCGTGCCGGCTGGGCGCGGGCCGTGGGCTGCCGTCCCCAGGCGCGCTCGACTGCATCGCGCAGCGTGCCCTCGGCGTACACCGGCAGCGCGAGCAGCAGCATGATGATGCAAACACTTCTACGCATGGCGTCCTCATCGGTGTCGTGAAACATCAAGGCGGCGTGCGCAGCAATCAGACGCAGGGTCTGGACTACGCACGCAAGACGGCTAGCGCGCACAGCTCAACGAACTGCGACGCTGGTGCCGCGTGACGGGACTAGGCGCGAGGGGGGCGCTGCGGCTGTTCAGGAACGAACAGCGAGATATGACTCAGCGGCGTTGCTGGCGGCGTCTCAACCGTGTCGAGCGACAGGTCGATTGCGACCGATGCAATCGCGGGCGCCGAACAGGCCTGACAAAGATTGCAGCCATCGCAGACGAGCTTGCTGTCCGAGGCGCCGTCATCATGCTGGTGCTCGACGGCGTCATCATGGTGCGCATGCTGGTGGTGCGCCGCGGTTGTCTGCTCGTCCTGTTTGCATAGCGGCATGGTGGCCGCATGCAGACCCTGCAACGGCAGGCCGCACATCAGCATCAATACAGCGAGTTTTCGACAGAAAATAAGCATTACGGTCCGCATGCTAAAGCAAAAACGATTCCCTTGGCAACTCTTCTGGCAAGACAGCGCGCAGAGCCGCGAGTTCCGCTCCGGCCGGGGAAACCGGCTGCAGAAACTTGCGGTAAGAATCCCCGGACTTCGCTAAATCGGCGTGCCGATCCCGGCAGCGCGCAACGCGCCTTCGTCCGGCCCGCGGCCGGCACAGCAATCCGCAAGCTTTCCATTGACGGCGACAGCGGGAACGCTGCGGATGCCGTATCGCTTCGCTTTCATCGCGACTTCAGGCTGGTGCATATCGAGGATTTGGACTTCGCACGACGGGCAGGCGATGCGGTTGATGAGCGCGATGGTGTCTTCGCACACCGCGCATCCCGCGCTGAATACTTCGATTTTCCGGGTTGCAGCCATGGATTTCTCCTTAGGGTGTCTCCGCCTTTGCTTCGCTCCTTGGTTCGACGCATGCGGGGCATGAAATTACCGTTGCTGCTTTCTTGCGCATGCTAAAGAGGATCGCGACGATGAGCAAACCGATGCCGGCGGTGGTGAGCCAATCGAGCTCGAACGCGAATTTACCGAGCACTACGATGGCTGACGCCGTGACCCCGGTCAGCAGGGCGCCCCATCGCCCTGTGCGTTTCGCCTGTGCCACTAGAGTACCGAGCGCGATCGCGAGAAAAACGATCGTGAGCGGCAGCAAGTAGGGCGTGTAGTCGATGAACTCCAAACCCATCGCGCTCAAGAGTGCCGCATAGGCCGGAAAGCACAATGGGCATGTCAGCTTGGGGAGTAATGCCGTGCCGATCGCCGGGAATGAAGCGAATACCGCCTGCCAGCGGCTTTTGCCGGTCGCGCGACCCGGATTAGCCGGAGCGCCCTCCAGCAACGCCGCCGAAATCATCTCGACTGGCGGCACTGACTGCAAATTGCCGCTGCCGCCGCTGTAGACGCGGCACGCGCGTGTCCCGGGCGTCGGGCTGATGCCGGCGATATCGTTGCCGTCAACGAGGATCGTTGGGGAACCGAAGCCCTGGACATATGCGGGACTCCCGGGCGAGGCGCGTTCCCATTCTTTCCATCTCGCGGAAACGCCGGTTTGAGTGAACGCTTTGATCAGCAGCGAGCGCGCTGCGGCGACGTTCGGGCAGTCGGCGTCATAGATCAGTTCGACGTTCATTCTTGGTTCCCCTCACGCTCAAGCGCCTCCAGGATCGGGCACTCGCTGGTCGGTCCTTTGCCCCGGCAGGCTTTGGCGAGCGCACTCAACGCATTTTTGATCCGCTGCAACTCGCTTATTTTCCTGTTCACGGTCGCGATTTTATGGCGGGCGCGCTTGCGAATATCGCCGCAGGTCGCGCCGGCTTGCAGCCGCAACGACAGCAACTCTTCAATCTCGCTCAGGGAAAAACCCAGGGCTTGCGCCTGTTTGATAAACCGGAGCCTGCGGATCGCGTCCTCCGAGTATTTCCGGTAACCGGAAGGCGCGCGCTCGGGCCGCGGCAGCAAACCGCGCCGCTCGTAGTAACGGATCGTTTGGACGTTCACCCCGCCTTGTTCGGCGGCCTTGCCGATCGTGAGCGACGCTGAATTTCGCATGTCAGCATTCCTTCAATGGCGGGTACTATAAACCTTGTACCGGAGTATAGAGTCAAGAGGTACCGCTATCGGTAATACGGCAAAAAGCCTGGGCGTTTTCGGATTGTCGTCATTTCCGCTCAAGTCAGCGAACCCGGGCATTCGCACTCGCATGGTGCAATCATCTCTTGAGCGCACAAGTTCAGGGCGACCGAAGTGGGGCCAGCTTTGAAAGCGCTCAACACTTTGTTATTTTGATCAACGGCTTATAAATTAGATTCAGCATGGCCTGCTAGTTGCTCAGCTGAGCTTCATCCATTTGGGGCAACTTAAGCACGCATGCGGGTACTTTTAATCTTGGCCAGTGTCACAGCAGCGTTGTTGATCAGTTCATCGACGCTGGCAGCGGGTTTGATGCCATCGTCCCTGCGGATGGCGATCCACGTCAAGCACGGCGATTGGGGGAGCGCGCGGACGCAGGATATAGAAACGGTTCTCGCGTCTGTGGCGGATGTTCTGCTGCCCTATTTTCCGCAGCACGCATCGGATAGAGTATCGGTCGCGTCCTCCAGCAGGCAAGGCCCGCAAGTTCTTCTCGATAAGTCTCCCGACGGAGCGTACCGCGTCTTTTTGAACGTCCAGGACAGGCGCTGGGATCAGTTCACGTATCAGTTTTCGCACGAGCTTTGTCACATTTTTACTAATTACGAGCACCGGGAGATCAGCCGCGACGACGTGACCCGGGATCACCAATGGTTTGAAGAAACGTTGTGTGAAGCGGTATCGATATTTACGTTGCACCGGATGACGTCAAGCTGGGAGCATGCGCCGCCGTATCCGCAGTGGAAGGAATACGCCCCCGCGTTCCGCGAATATGCGGAGCGCCTGTTAAGCGAAAAACACCGGCGTTTGCCGCCGAACAGATCGATAGGAGAATGGTACCAGGAGAATCGGGAAGCACTCCAGGGTAACCCGTATCTCAGAGAGAAAAACGACCTCCTTGCAACGCGGCTGCTGTCGTTGCTCGAAAACACGCCTGGCAGTTTGCGGGCGATCGGGTATCTGAATCTCGAAAAACCATCTATCAATAAAAGCTTCGAAGCGTATCTCGAATCCTGGTATAGCTGCTGCCCGGAAGGAAACAGGGATTTCGTAAGCCGGGTAATCGCGCTCTTCGAGGGCCGCGACCGTAACGGTCGAACAAGTATAGCCTTGGCCGCTTCGGGCAGCCTCTTATACTGATACCGGTCTCGGGGCTGGGCCAGGCAGCAAAAAAAACAGCCCGGGTTCCCAGGCTGTTTCCATTCAGGGTGCTACTGTGGTTCACGGATGAGTGGAAGGATCCCTCCTAGGTTTTGTCGGTTGCCCTGCGGGTCCAACTTTGCCCGGTATACCAGTCGCTCCGGCTAACCCCTGCTGTTTTTGATTTGCTCGCGCAAGCTGCTCCGCCTGCTTTGCTTTCATCACGCGTTCCTGTTCCATGATCTGCGACTGATCACGGCCTGCAAAAGCAGGACTACCCGCGACAAACGCCATACCGACCAGAAAAATAACTGTAATCGTCTTCATGATCTGCCTCCTATTTGCGTTACTGCTTCATCATTGCCACGCAACCGTCCATCATCCCTTGCATGGCACCCGGGCCCATCATTTCCATTCCTTGATGATGAGCGTATTCCGACGGCGGTGTCGCTGCCGACTGCTTGGCGAGCGGAATTACCGAAGTGACAACATAATGGGTGCCGTCGGCAACGAACTCAAACGCGACTTGTTTACCGGGCTGCAGGCGGTCGAAGAGCCGACTGTCCTTGACCTGAAAGGTCATGGTCATGGCGGGCCAATTGAGATCGCTGATCGGTCCGTGCTTCAAGGTGACCTCGCCTTTTGTCCGATCCATGCTCTGAACCGTGCCTACGCCTGAATGCGTCGTTTGCTCGCCGAAAACCAGCGACATTGCGGCGGTTAAAACAATCGCCATTACAACCTCCAAAAATCTTTTCATCCTGATCTCCTGAAAAATGTTTAAGCAAGGCAATAGCTGTTTCCGTCTAGCGTGAGTTTACCGCTGGAGGGCGCATTTGCCTGGGTTTCTGCCTTCCCACCGGGTGATTTCTCGTCGTAGAACGGTTTCCGGCGTCTTTCCGCGCATTGTATATACTAACACAAAGATACGAGGTGGTCGCCCCGGCTGCCCATCGAAGCAACCTTCTCCTATGTATTAACCGCTGGTTCTTGTCGGATCTGTCTATTGACTTGCCAATAGGATTATGTATACACTAACATTATGGCGAGTCTCCAGCGCGTCCGCGTTCGTGGCTATAGTTATTGGCGCATCGTCGAATCCCGTCGTGTCAACGGCAAGCCCCGCCCCATCGTCATCGCGTACCTCGGCAAAGCTGACGATCTCCTGGCGCGCCTGAAATCGGCCGATTCGCTGCGCGTGCGTTCTCGGTCCCACGGCGCGGTCGCCGCGGTGTACGCCCTCGCCCGCGAACTTGATATATCCGGAACAATCGATCGTCACCTTGCCGCCTCGGGCCGGCGAGATCGACAGCAAACCGTTCACGTGGCAGACCCCCGCAGGATTCCCGTGCGTCACGACGGCATGAGTGCCGGGCGCTCCCTGGAATTGGTGAGCATCGGACGAACTTGCCATGCGACTAGCAAACGCGGCTTCGCAGAATGGGCGCACACCACAACCCTCGGCGAACTCGCACGCCTCGATCTTGACTGCCTGACGAGTCAGCACTTTTGGGACCAGATGGATCAAATCCCCGTTGAGGTCCTCGCCGAGGTGGAACGCGAAATTATTGGGCGCGCCATTGAGCAGTTCAAC
>JBGPFE010000079.1:0-10361 GCA_041483135.1 Gammaproteobacteria bacterium
ACTTCTACAAATCTTGAGTCTCACCATGTTCGAGCGTACTCCATTGCATCAGCTACTTATGCTTGCACCACCTGAGCCAGATCCGCACGAACACGCTAATCAGCTAAATCTATTCAGGTTTTAACCGGACGCTACTGAGTGATGAGCGATGGGTGCAACTGCCTTTTGCCCATTACCCATTCCCCGGCCGCATTGCGGCCGTGTCAGGCTTTTCCTGACAGATTTCTCCTATGACCTGCCGTAAAGTGTGACGGCGTCATACGGCGCTTGACGGCGGGGTGGGGGAGGCGGACGCTTTCTTGAATATTTACTCAGACCCTGTTTAATTCAAGCAACAATTAACGGTCGTTTTTGTGGAGGCGGCTTTTGCAGTGCTAGGAGAGCAAGCCTAACCGCTCATTTACAACAGAATTTTTGGTGGTCAAAAAAGGGCGATATTATCTTTGGCATACCCGCGACAGGGAGCGCTATTCGACCCCCGAACCACAATAGGTTGTAAATTTAACCCCTATTTTGCACTAAACAGGGGGTTATCAAGGACGAGAACGGCTAGTACGGCTATCGACTTGCAATAACCAAAAGAACGGGTGTAGAATCTGGCTTTCGTTATTGCGAGGCCCGTCATGTTCACCGTTAAGCCGGATGGCTCAATCCAGTGCGATACCGCCAAGGAGGCGCTAGAACTCCAGGCGGCTATCCTTTCTGGGACGGCTCCGCAGATCGCGGCAGCTCCCCGCATTCCCCTTCGTAACGCGGCTAAAGACGAAGATTTAGACTTCCTTCGGAAGCTGACTCCGCACGTCGGGAAGGAGCTAGATGCGAAAGCAATCGCTCCGCTTATCGGTGCGGAGGGCCCAGCGGGCGCAGGTTCAAAACTGAACTGGACTGGAAAGCGCCTTGACAAAGCTGGCTACAGAATTAAGGACTATCTCAGATACCGCAAGGATGATGAGGGCATTAGATGGACGGTACTCAAGGGACTGTGATGTGGCGTCCCGAAATAGAGAAGGCCCGCTGCAAACGGGCCTTCGTTGTAACGAATTCCCTTAGCGGGGGACCCACGCCTGAGCGGGAAGCTCTGGGCAGGAAGGAGGTAAGCACCATGTATCACCTAGCAGCTACCGCTGCGGTCGTGCGGGGGGTCAATAAGCCCCAACGACCGGAGATGACATAGAACTTGGCCATCCTCGGCAGATCGTTACCATCTGCCGAGGCCCCACTCTAGCAAATCCAAACTAAAAAATCAATTCGCGTGTAGTTAGCGCGAGGTTTTGCTTCGCACTTTTGACGCGACGATTACGCTAATTGCCCGCTCAAATTCCTTTCCGCTTTCTTCTATACCAAGCTTTCGAGCCGTTTCGATGAACAACTTGGACTGAACTTCCGGGCTGAGTTTGGGCCGAGGCTTTCGCTTTCGACTTCTTGGCACTAATTTTCCTTTTGCGCCAGATTTCTTCATCAAGCAACTGTCCGGTACGTTAACCGCTTGCCTTTTACACCAAGCGGAGAACTATGGGGTCAGGCTTGGCCAATTGCATAAACAAAAATGGCGCGGGAGTTGGTTGATAGCCAATATGCAACTATGCAAGCCTGACCCCGTTCACTGGGCGAGCCGCGCGACCATCTCCATTTCACTGACAGTTCACGCCCACGGCATATCGATCCCGACGCAATCGCGCGAGTTCCACAGCCGCCGGCCTTGGCGAGCAGCACAGGGACACCACGTAAGTGGCGGTGAACCGGGGCGGCCTTGCCTTTGGTTACTTTCGCTTGGCCGCGCAAGGGAAAGTGACCAGCTCCCGGGCTGCCCCCGGGGAGATAAGAAAAGAAACGAAACGATGCGGCCTACGCTGCGGTTTCGTGCAGGCAAACTGATGCGTTAAGGCCGAATAGCGCCATCTTCGTAGACGCAAACTCTCGGAGATTCCGGGGGTTGGGATGGTCCGACCCGGAATCTAAGCAAACGGCGATGGGCGCATTGATTTTCCTATTACTTTATTCCCTTTCAATCACAGTAGTGATAACATCCCTCCGCATTCCTCTGCCAAGCGCAAACTTAAAAAACAATACGCTTGGAAAAATAATCACAGCAGAATCAAGGCAGCTAGAGCATCGAAATTTGTAACTCCTTATTTTGTTCAACGGGGGGGGTGCAAAATGAAATCGATCAGTCTGGGGATCGTCTTGGCGACGCTTTCCCTTTTTGCATGTGCGGATTCGGGTAGTTTCGCCGGCTTTTCCGGCAAGCTCGGTGCGGGACTTTACTAGGATCTCACCAATGCGGATACCAGCTATCAATACACCAATCTGTTCGGTGGCAGTCCAGCAGCGCCCGGTTTTGCCAATGTTCCCGGCTCCTATCCCCTGAATCGCGAAAACAACCCGAATAATGGCGCAGTGATCGGTGCCGATTACACGTTCGCACGCACGAACGTTATGACGTTTGGCATTACTACCTCGCTGGATCTGACGCGCACCACGCAGCAGCTCTCTTCGGAATCGATTACTTCAGCCAACCCGACCGGCGTCCCCGACAATCCGACCGGGTATCGGATGACCACTACGCTCAAATCCAAAAACCACTGGTCGGTGGGCATTGCGCCTGGATATGTCGTCAACAAAAATCTACTGGGCTATGTGACGCTTTCATATCACCAGATGAGGGCCGACATCACCACGACAAGCAGCGTCGCATCCGGTGTCGATGCCGGCCGTATCTTGAACAATCCCAGCTCGGGCGCCAGTTTTTCTGGCATCGGGCTTGGCTTGGGTGGGAAATACTTGCTCGACAAAAGCTGGTTTTTTGAATCCAATCTCGAATGGGTGAAATACCGCCCAGAAACAGTCCTTGCTCCCAGCCTGACCAGCGCCGTTGATGAGATCACAGTGACGCAAACCCAATCGATAAAACCATCAACGCTGTCCTTCAAGGTGATGTTGGGTTACAAGTTTTAGGGGTAACAATCCGGGTCGGACCCACGCAACGCATTGATCCCGCGACGCAATGCTTTGGAGATTCCGGGGGTCGGGATAATCCGACGCAGATCCCGATCCATCGGTCGCAGAGGCAATGCGAACGATGAACAAGCCCCGTGGGGCATTCTACGTCTGGGCGCTTTCGCTGTGAATTGCGCGCATGAGCGCTTACGCGAAGACCACGGTTAGCTTGCCGCCGGCCCGGCGCCGGGGGATATCCTTCACGACTATTTCAACGTCCCGTCCCAGGCTGATCAGACAGTCAATCAGTTTCCGTTCCGAGATTCCCCGGAATTGTCCGCGCAGGACGCCAGACAACTTTGGTTGCGTAAGACCAAGAATCCTGGCTGCTGCTACCTGCGTCAAACCCTTGCTGCGGATGATCTCGCTGATCTTGTAAACGAGCTGCGCTTTAATCAGCATTTCCCCCGCGTCCGGAAAGCCGAGATCGCGGTACACGTTTCCGCTACCTTCGTGGATTTCGGTCCGTTCAATTGCCTTTCGTCTACTCATCCAGCAACTTCGGTTTGGCGGGCGCCCCTTCAGCCATCGTGCGATTATACCTAAATAGGAATATAGGAGCAAGCCAGCAGCATGGGGAGGTCTTGGGGGCTGAATACGGAGGCAATGCGAACGATGAACAAGCCCCGTGGGGACGCCAAAGCGGAACGACGCCTGCGTTCAGGCCATTGCCGGTCGGTGCAGCACCGGCATCTCGCGCGTGAACACGCGCCGGCCGCGCTTGTAGCCGGTCAGCGGCGGCGCGACAGTCGCGATGACTTCGCCCGGCGTTTGCGCGTTCCACACCACGAGGTCCGCGGGATTGCCGACCGCGATGCCGTAGTCGCTGCGGCGCATGATGCGCGCGGGCCGGTCGGACACCATCGCGAAGCATTCGGCGAGATCTTGCGCGGTCCCGCGCTGCACGACGTTCGCGTAGAGGTTCGCGATGCGCACCAGCGAGCAGTCGCCGTACGGCGTGAACGGGTTGAGCACGTTGTTGGTCGAGATCGCGCAGTTTGCCCCTTGCGCAACGAGCGCGTTGGCGTCCGCGACGCCGCGGATGACGCTGTGCTCCAGATGGCGCCCGCTGGTGAAGAGGTCCGTCGACGGTAGCACCGCCACGGCGACGCCGGAGCTTGCGAGCCGCCGCCCGAGCGCCTCCAGCTCCGCCGCCGGCAGGCACGAATACTTGTTGCCGTGGCCGATCGCGACTCGCCCGCCCCAGCCGATCTCATCCGCGAGGTCGCACACCTGATAGATGTTCATGTCGTGGGTCGTGTAGCCGCCGTCGAGATGGATGTCGACGTCGACGTCGTACTCCCTGGCGAGCGCGAAGATGCGCCGGATCTGGGCGGGGCCATCGGCGTCGTAGCGCGGCGCGCCGCCGACGGCCTGCGCCCCGCGCTTGAGCGCTGTCCTCACGTTGTCCTCGGCGCCCGGGACGTTCGTCCAGCCTTCCTGGAGAAAGACGCACAGTTGCAGGTCGATTCCCCACGCATAATCTTTCGCGAGGCGCTCGATGGCGTCGAAACCGCGCAGGCCGACGTTGGGGTCCACCTCGACGTGGGTGCGCATGTGGCCGACGCCGTTCAACAGGCACTGCTCGATCGTCGCGCGGGCGCGCGCGTAGACGTCCTCGACTGTGAACGTGTGCTTTACCGCAGCAGTGCGCTTCATGTAGTCGGTCGCGCGCCGGTCCGCGAGCGGCGCGACGCGGTCGAGGATGCGGGACTTGTCCAGATGGAAATGGCACTCCACAAGCCCCGGGGACATGAAACGCCCACCGGCGTCCACGCCTTCGCCGCCGCCCGGGATGCGCGGCGCGATGGCGGCGATGCGTCCGTTGGCAACCGCGATATCGACGGTTGCACCATCGCTATTGGCGAGCCGCGCGTTGCGCAGAACAAGATCAAAAGCCACTGTTAGACTCCTTCGTACCGTCAGTTTACGTCAGCCGCACTGTTTCGGAGCCGTGCAGTTTGTTTTAGGGGCGCATCTGGCACGGGCGAGGGCGATGGGATATTGTAACGACCGTCGTCACATCGCGTCTTGAATCACCGCCGAGGGAGCTGACTATGAGCAACAGGTTCGTACAAATCGTCGCGATCGGTTTCGCACTCGCCGCCGCCGGCGCTGCCGCACAGGGCTATCCAACCAAACCCATTCGCATCATCGTGCCGTTCCCGCCGGTGGGCGCGGCGGATCTGCTCACGCGCACGATCGGCCAGAAGCTCACCGAGGCGTGGGGCCAGGCGATCATCGTGGACAACCGCCCCGGCGTGGGCGGCAATTTCGGCGTCGAACTCGCGGCCAAAGCCGCGCCCGACGGCTACACGGCCGTGATGGCGGCGGTGACGACCAACGCCATCGGCATGAGCACCTACACCAAGCTCGGCTACGACCTCGAGCGCGACCTCGCGCCGGTCGTGCTCGCCGGCAACGTGCCGCACATCCTGGTCATCCATCCGTCGCTGCCGGCAAAAAACGTGAAGGAAGTCATCGCGCTCGGCAAGGCGCGCCCCGGCCAGCTCGTGTTTGCCTCGCAGGGCCTGGGCACGCTCTCGCATCTGGAGCAGGAGATGCTGAAGCAGATGGGCGGCTTCACCGCGTTGCACGTGCCGTATAAGGGCAGCGCGCCGGGGCTTGCGGAATTGATCCCGGGCTTCGTGCAGCTCTTTTTCGACAGCATCCCGTCCTCGCTGCCGCACGTGAGGAGCGGGCGGCTGCGCGCGATCGGCGTCGCGTCGAGCAAGCGCTCGCCGGTGCTGCCGGAGGTGCCCACGATCAGCGAGTCGCTCAAGGGGTTCGAGGCCGACAGCTGGTTCGGGATCATGATGCCCGCCGGCACGCCGCGCGAGATCATCGTGAAGTTCAACGCCGAGGCGCAGAAAGTCCTCGCCACGCAGGACGTGAAGGAGCGGCTGCTTTCGCAGGGCGGCGTTCCCGCCGGCGGACCGCCGGAGCTGCTCGCCGAGCGCATCAAGGCCGACATCGCCAAGTGGGGCAAGGTCGCGCGCGCGGCGGGCGTGAAAATCGAGTAGCGTTCCGAAATCCAAGCGACTTGACGCTATACAAAAACTTGTATAGCATGGCGGTCGATCATGAAGCCGGTGGAATTCCGCGGTAGTTCTCTTGATGATCTTCGGGCTTTCCCTTCCACGGCGCGACGTGAATGCGGGTTTCAGATAGACCGCGTGCAACGCGGGCTGGATCCGCTGGACTGGAAACCTTTCAAGACGGTCGGGCCCGGCGTGAAGGAAATACGGGTCAAGGATGCGGAAGGCGAGTTTCGCGCCATGTACGTCGCCAAGTTCGATGACGCAATTTACGTATTGCATTGCTTTCAGAAAAAGGCGCGGCAAACATCGCAGGCGGACATCGACGTGGCAAAAAAGCGCTACAAGGAATTGGTAAAGGAGCTTAAGAAATGAGCAAGCGGCGATTCGCAAGCGTATGGGACGCGATTGAAAATACTCCGGCCGAAGCTGCCAGCATGAAGGCCCGTGCGGAACTCATGAACTCGATCATAGAGCTTGTAAAGAAGCAAGGATTGACGCAATCCGAAGCGGCGAGGCGGCTGGGAGTAACACAGCCGCGTGTTTCCGATCTCATGCGCGGCAAGGTGGACTTGTTTAGTCTCGATACGCTTGTGGACATGCTCGCCTTGGCGGGGCGGCGTGTGGAACTGAAGGTCAAGCGCGAAACCGTCCATGCTTGACCGCGCCTGGCGACTCATCGTATTGCATAGCCGAGAGTCGCTCCGGTTCCGGCAATTGGTAAAGCGGCGATTCCGCCGCTGAAAATGCGCCGCTAAGCGCGCGAGCGACCCCTAGTTGCTTATCTCAGGAGAGTTATCAGATGACGCTCAAAGCGCGCTTTGAGCTTCGCGACAAGCTTGGCGAAGGGACGGCGAGCGAAGTATTTGCAGCCTTCGACCGGAATCTGCGACGCCACGTCGCAATCAAAATATTCAGACGTTTCGGCCCGGGCGAGATCTACGCCGAGACCCGGCAAAGGTTCCTGGTCGACGCGCGCGCCGCTGCCCGCCTGACTCATCCGAATATCATTACGGTTTACGATGCGGGCAATTTCGGCGAGGGCGTGGCCATTGTCATGGAGCTGGCCAAAGAATCATTGCGGAAAGTGCTCAATAAAACCCCGCTCTTGCCGTGGGAAACCATCAGCAGCATCGGCGCTCAGATTGCCGATGGTTTGAAGTGTTTGCATGACAATGGAATCTTCCACCGCGACATAAAGCCCGCCAACATATTAATCGTGTCCGACAACATCGCCAAAATCGGCGATTTCGGTCTGGCGCACCTGCCGATGTCGGATTTGACGCGGTCCGGCACGGTGATCGGCACGCCGAAATATATGTCGCCCGAGCAGGTCCAGGGACAACGCATCGACCACCGAACCGATATTTTTTCTCTGGGCGTTGTCGTGTTTGAAATGCTGACGCGTCAAACACCCTTCGAATCGCCGCCGGCCGAGGACCAGGTGGTGATGAGCCGAATCGTCGGCGAGCCGGCCGTGAAGCCGTCGCAGTTGAATCCTCAAGTGCCCCCGGGTTTTGATGAGATTGTTTTGCGCGCGCTGGCAAAGGAACCGCAAGACCGTTATCAGGACGCCGGCGAATTCGCAGTGGCCTTGCGTAGTTGCAAGACGCATTAGATGTTCAATCCGGGCAAAAAAATCGGGACGGAGCCCGGATTCTGATTCCGACCCCAGAGCTTCCGTTCTCAATTCACTTCGACTTGCGCCACTCCCAAGGCGGCACCGGCGCCGGATCCGCCCATAGACCGCGCTTGGCGGCGCGCGCCTGACTTTCGGCCGCGGCGTAGCGATCGCGGTCGTCGCGTGCTTGCTCCTTCGCATGCTCCTTGTAGTGCCAGGCAAGGCCGGCCGCAATTTGCTCGTAGCCGGCGTCGGCCTGGTTCAGGCAAGCCGGCGTAAGGCACACTTCCGGAGTGAATCGCACCGTTCCAATGATCTGCCCATTGCGATCCTGCTTTTCCCATTTGACGGTCACTAGCTTGCGGTAAATCAGATTAGAAAGGTTTTCTTTTGAACGCGTGCCGTAGGCCTGCTTGAGCTCGGGCGCATCGATGCCGGCCAGGCGGATTTTGTGTGCCTTGCTGGCGTCGAGCACGGTAATGGTGTCGCCGTTAATGACGCCGACAACGCGGCCGGTGAGGGTGGCGGCGTAGACTTGGCCCGCGAACAGGACAGCCAAAAGGAAGGTGAGTACGCGCATGGCTATATCATATCCCGCTTAGCATGGGGAATGGTGGCGTCTGATCCGGGATCACATAAGGCAATACCAGCCGCGCGCGTATCTCGCCGCGCTGAACTTCTACTTGCACGGCGGCACCGGGGTGCCATCCGTATAGAACTTGAGATTCAGGTCCATGAGGCTTTTGCGCGATTCCGCATTGGCGGGCAACCTGAATGGCTGCGCGCTCGCGACGTATTTATTTTTTCGGACCACGCTTCGCCGCTACGCTAGGTGTTTTTGCGCGCATTTCCTGGGCGATGAATTTTACGAGCGGCTTGATTTCGCCCTGCACGCTTGCGGCTTCGAGCGCCGCCATGTACTGCGCTCGTTGCTTGAGCCTGATGACGGTCCACGGATAACCGCCGGAGGCGAGCATCGCATTCATGAGGAAACGACCGATGCGGCCGTTGCCATCGAAATACGGATGGATGAAAACAACCAGGTGGTGGCCGAGGACCGCCCGCACCGCTGCTTCCGGCTCGTGCGCCAGCAGATCGAACAGCGTTTCCATTGCATCCAGCAGCGCTTCTCGCGGCAGCGGGGTGTGCTGTGAATTGCGGATGTAGACGGGCCCGGAACGGTAGCCGGCCAGCTCATGGCGTTTGACAATGCCGACTGTAACCGCGGGCGCGAAAAGCTCTCCGTACCATTCGTGATGGTCCGTTTGCGCAACCTGGCCAGCATTCCTGCCTTCAAGGATGAGTTTGATCGAGGTTTTCACCCGATTAAAGGCCTGGTAGTAACCCCGTGCGGCAAGCGCCTCGCGATCTTTGCTATCGGCGGCGTGGGCATCCGGGTTCCAGCGGCCACGGGCGACACGTTGTATCAGCTCTTCCGTGACCTGGTAGCCTTCGATCGACAACGAGTTGTAGGCGTCGGCGACATAGCGTTCAGTGACATTGTCGAGGTAACGCTGCGGCGCGCGCGGCAGTCCCGGCGCGCGGGGAAACGCTTTGATGACATCCGCGCGCCAGCTCTCCCACATCGAACGCAGGCGCAATACATAGGGCGAGCGCTCGCGGGCGCCGGGCAACAGGGTCGGCGCTGGAGTATCGAACGGGTTGGTTTCCCTGATCTCGTGGCCGGCCCGTTTCATCGTGGTCACAATGCGTTCGGCGAACCCGGGCTTGCCGAGGAAACGGCAGGCGCCTGCCAGACGGCTGGCGGCGGCGGGGTAGCCGTCTCCAGACAGCAAAAAGGTCAGCAGCTCGCCCGGGTCGCGGACCATGGCGAGCGCGATTTCGGCTTCGCGCGGGTGGTTGCGAAAAAAGCTCGGGCCGGCGCGGCACAGCGCCTCCGGCAGCGGTTGCACCTGCAGGCCTTTGACTTCGATACGATTGCCGGGGACGTTTTTCGGGTCGGTATAAAGCATGATCGAGGTGTTGTGCGGCAAATCGATTTTGGAGACGCCACCTTCCTTGGCGACGACCGTAATTTGCCTGGGCACAGTGGTGATGCCGGTGTGCAACGCGAGCGAGACCTCGGCATTGAGGCAGTAGCGTTTGCTGAAACGCTTGCCGAGATAGCCGGAGAGAAACGACCAGTACGAGGCAAACCACGCCGTGGTGTCGCCGGGCTGGTCGGCCGGGTTGGCGCAGATGTACCATCCTTTGATGACCGGCCGCAGGAATCCAGCCTCCACCAGCCGCGCGCGGTGTGTCTCGGTCAGATCGAGCGATTCGACCACCCCGCCGTGCTTGTCCTGAAAACGGCGCAGGACCTTGAGCGATTCTGCCAGTCTGACGTTGGGTTTTGCCATGGTAAACCCTGGTGTATAACTTTGTTTTCGGGTTGTAGTATAACTATGTTAATGTCACGTGTAAAAACTTTGTTATTCCCGGTTTCCAGGCAGGGCTGCCGGCGGCAGGCTGCGCCTTGTTCCCAGGAACCGCGCTGGAGGGCGCCTGCTTACGGGCCGTTAGTTGACAATTAACTTCGTTAGTCTGGACTAACCGAAAATCACTGATCCTGCCCCAGTTTCACATACACCAAGAAATTGATATGTTAACGGTGTATGGAGGGAATGGAAATGAGCAGAGCGAAGATTCCGCATCGGGCCTATACGGCGGAGTTCAGGACGGAGGCAGTAAGGCTGGCGCAGGAA
>JBGPFE010000080.1:0-9445 GCA_041483135.1 Gammaproteobacteria bacterium
ATACATGGAGGTGTTCTATAACCGCCAGCGACGGCATTCGACTCTAAACTATGAAACCCCGCTGGCATTCGAAGCGATGTACCCTTGATTAAGGTGTCCACCATTCGTGGGCAAGATCAGTGTCAGATTTCTGAGGAGCGCGGCGGTAAAGTTACACTGATCCTATGTATTTGCGCCGATTGCACGCCACAGGCCCAACGTTCCGTTAACCCGCACGCCGCTTTTGGCGTGTCGGTGTTGAACGTGTGGTTGGGCGGGAGGAACCTTTCCGCTTCTGCAGCAACCCGAGTAGAGCCTCGTTTACCGCGTGATCATTCGGAAATGCACGTGCGACTTGTGGTTTGAGTACCACAATATTCGAGGATTCGGATACTCTTGCTGCGTACTTCCCGCGAACAAGATTGCCGAAGTCCGAACGTTTGTATTCCGGACGAAGCTCGTCCGCCGATTTCCGACTAGCCTTCTTCATATATTTTCCTTTCACCCGATGTCGCGAGGCGTGCACTGATAATGCGGATTATATCGCCGTGCTCGGTATGAGCGACAACGAGAAGGCGGCTGCTCGTTGACATTCCGAATATGATGAAGCGTTCTTCGCCAACCGAGTGATCGGGATCGGCGCCGGTCGCCGAGAGCGTGTCGCGAAATACTGTTGCCGCTTCCTCGAACGAGACTCCGTGTTTCGCAAGATTCTCCGCGGCCTTCGCTGGGTCCCATTCGAACTGCAATCACGGCCCCTGTCTATTCTGCCGCCCAACGTGAATTAGGCGAAAATGATAGATGACGAATTGGATAACAATTTAATTGACACACTCACCTGCATCGAAAGGCCCATTCTGCGCTTGTCATTGTCATTGCTCAAGAACGGTTATAGGTTATGGTGAAGGAGTGAAGGAGTGAAAGATTCCCTCCCCCTTTGACAAGGGGGAGGGATAGGGTGGGGGTGTTCACACATTCACCCTTCACGCATTCACTCAAATCTCTTCACCCACACCGCGCTGTCGTGAAACACCGCGCCGCCGTTCGGCGGCCCCGGATCGGCGCCGACCAGCGCGTTGACGCCGACGCCGGTCTCGAAATCCGAATTCGGCCAGATCGATTCGACCACCAGCACGCCGCGCTGCAAGCCGTCGAACGCTTTGGCGTGCACGACGATTTCGCCGCGCTGGTTGCCGATCTTTACGCGGTCGCCGCTCGCGATGCCGAGCTTCTCGCAATCTTCCGGGTGTATCAGTGCGGTCGGCCGCTGCTCGCGCTTGCGCGAAGTCGGCGTGAAGCTGAACGACGTGTTGAGGAAACTGCGCGCCGGCGCGGCGACCAGCCGGAACGGGTGTTTCTCGTCGGCGTTCTCGATGATGTCGAAATGATCGGGCAGCGCCGGCATCCGCGCATGGTACTTGCCGAGCAGCGACCAGTCGGGCTTGAAGTGGAATTTGCGGTCGCAAGTCGGAAAGCCGTTGATAAGGTGCGATGTGTCGAAATCGGGCTGGCGGTCGATCCAATGCTCGCGATGAAGCGTGTCGGCATCGGGATAGCCCGAGAGCTTGAGCGTTTCTTCGATGATCTCCCACGTAGTCATGTCGAAGCCGCGGTGCCTGGCGCCGAGGCGCTTCGCGAGCTCGCAGATCACGAAATGGTTTTCACGCGATTCGGCGTAGGGCTCGATCACCGCGCGCGTGACCTGGAAAAACGAATGCCCGCCGGCGCGATACATGTCGTCGTGCTCGAGAAAAGTCGTCGCCGGCAGCACGATGTCGGCGAGCTTCGCGGTGTCGGTCATGAACTGCTCGTGCACGCACAGGAACAGATCGTCGCGCAGCAGGCCCGCGCGCGTTTTCATCACCTCCGGGCAGACCACGACCGGATTCATGTTCTGCACCAGCATCGCGGTGACCGGCGGGCCGGAGCCTAAATCGCGCTTGTCGCCGGTCAGGATCGGTCCCGCGCGCGACTGGTCGAGCAGCCGCACCGACGGGTCAAGCCGGTCGGTGCCTTTGATCAGCGTGTCGTTGATCTTGTAGATGTCGCTGTTACTGTAAAACGTGCCGCCGCCCCGGTGCGGCCATTTGCCGCCGACCGTGGCGAGACATGCGACCGCGTGCACGTTGGCCGAGCCGTTGCGCGAGCGCGAGAAGCCGAAGCCCACCCGGATGAACGCGCGCTCGATCGTGCCGTAGAGTTTCGCGATCTCCTCGATTTGCGCGAGGGGCAGGCCGGTGATGTCGGATGCCCATTGCGGCGTGAGCGAGACGAGATGTTTTTCCAGCTCGTCCGGCACGTCGGCGTATTTGCGCATGTAATCGCGGTCGGCGTAACCGTCGCGGAACATGACATGCATGATCGCGCAAGCGAGCGCGCCGTCGGTGCCGGGCTTGAGCATGAGATGCATGTCGGCGACTTTTGCGGTCGACGAGCGGTAGGGATCGACGACGATCAGCTTCGCGCCGCGCGTGCGCCGCGCGCGCGCGATATGCGTCATCACGTTGACCTGGGTCGAGGCCGGGTTGGTGCCCCACGCGATAATCAGATCGGACTCGCCCATTTCGCGCGGGTCGGGGCCCATTTTGGCGCCGACCCCGGCAACCCAGCCCGTATCGACGAGCGTCACGCAGATGGTCGAATGCTGGCGCGAATAGCGCATCACGTGGCGCAGGCGCTCGATGCCGTCGCGCTGCACGAGCCCCATGGTGCCGGCGTAGAAAAGCGGCCACACGGTTTCCGGCCCGTAGCGTTGCGCCGCGCGAATGAATTGCCCGGCGACTTCGTCGAGCGCAGCATCCCAGGAAATCGGCGCGAACCCGCCGCCGCCTTTCGCGCCCGTGCGCTTGAGCGGCGTTGCCAGCCGGTCGGGATGGTGCACGCGCTCGGCGTAACGCGTGACTTTCTCGCAGATGACTCCCGCGGTGTAAGTGTTGGCCGAGGCGCCGCGGATGCGGCCGATGTGGTGCGCGTCGAGTTTCTCGACTTCGAGCGCGCAGGTGCTCGGGCAGTCGTGCGGGCAGGCGCTGTGGACGATCTCGGTCATTTGTACCGCTGAAACGCTGATTCTTTAGCCACAGAGGACACAGAGCTCACAGAGAAAGAGAATATACACTTTTTGACTGACTGACTCTGTGATCTCTGTGGCTATGTATTGCGGTTGTGAGGTTCGAGCTAGAATCCGGCCATGAGAGTCGTCATTGCGCGTCTCAACCACGAGACCAACACGTTTTCGCCGGTACCGACACCGCTCGCGGCATTCGGCGGCGGTGACCCGCACGGGCCGGCGTTCGGCGTCGATGCCTTTGCTGCCGGCAAGGGATCGGCGACTGCGATGGGTGCATTCATCGACTTTGCGATGCGCCGCGGTTGCGACATCGTGACGCCGCTCTTCGCGATGGCGAATCCGAGCGGGCCGGTGGATGCCGGGGCTTATCGCGTGATGTGCGATGCGATCGTCGCCGCGATCGCCGAGGGGTGCGATGGCATCATGCTCGATCTGCATGGCGCGATGGTGGTGGATAACAGCGAAGATGGCGAAGGCGACCTGCTCGAGCGCGTGCGCGCTGTTGCGCCGGGAGTGCCGCTCGCGCTCGCGCTCGACCTGCACGGCAACGTTTCGGACAAGATGGTGCGCAATGCCGACATCATCGTCGGCTTCAAGACCTATCCGCATGTCGACATGTACGACACCGGCGCGCACGCCGCGCGCCTGCTGTTCGAGATGCTCGACGGCAAGATCCAGCCGACGATCGCGATCGCGCGGCCCGGCGTGCTCGCGCAGACGCTGTGCCAGAACACCGAAATCCCCGGCGCGATGCGCGATGGCGTCGAATTCGCGCGTTCGCTCGAGTGGCACGGCGCGCTCGCAGCTACCGTCTTTGGCGGGTTTTATCTGGCGGATATTCTCGATGCCGGCATGAGCGTCGTGGTCGTGGCCGACCGTGATGCCGCGAAAGCGGCGCGCTGGGCCGACGATTGCAGCGCGATGCTGCATGAGCGCAGGAGAGAATTCATATTTCACCAGCAGCCGCTTGCCGAATCGATAACACACGCGAAAGCGGTCAAGCACGGCGTCGTGCTGCTCATCGACCACGGCGATAACTGCATGTCGGGCGGCACGTGCGACACGATGGACGTGCTCGCCGAATGCCTGCGCCAGGGGCTCGATCGCATCGGGGTCGGGCCGATCTGCGACCCGCAGGCGGTGGCGCGGCTCGTGGCGGCGGGCGTGGGCGGCACGGTGACGGTGGATCTCGGCAACAAGCTGCCGATGCCGAAAATAGGCCTGGCCTCGCGCACGCCGTTGCGATTGACCGGGCAGGTGCGCGCGATCGGCAACGGCGAATACACGATCAGCGGGCCGATCTATACCGGCACGCGCTGTTACATGGGCCGCACGGTCCTGTTCGACACCGGCGCCGCCGAAATCGTGGTCACCGAGCAAACACAGGAGCCATGGGACCTCGGCGTGTTCACCTGCGTCGGGCTCAACCCGGCGCGCAAGCGCTACCTGATACTCAAGTCACGCATGTACTACCGGCCGGTATTCGCGCCGCTCGCTGCCACGACCATCGAGTGCGCGAGCGTTGGCGTTGCCTCGTCCGACTTCCCGCTGTTCCATTACGCCCAAGTGCGGCGGCCGATCTATCCGTTTGACGATTGAGATAATCTGGATGTCACGGTCGGCCCCATTGCAGCGCAGCATGCCCGCGGCCGGTGCGGCCGTTGCGGCAGGGAGAAACACGGCGCCGGTTGCAACCGGCCGCAGCCGCTTGTAATACAATGGCAGCCATACTTGGTTGGTCGCTCAGGCCGCACGTGCCCGGCAGGTATTCAACTTGCTAGGCATCGCGGGTTACCAGGTTATATTCGTTCGAAGAGGGAGGGTATTCCATGAAGCATCTATTCCGTACTGTCGCGGGCGTGGCTGCAGCGATTGTTTTTGCGGCGTTGCCGATGCCGGACGCAGTTGCGCAGCAGAAAGTCCTGAAATTCATTCCGCAGGCCGACCTGCGCATCCTCGACCCCATCGCCACCACTGCGTACATCACGCGCAACCACGGCTACATGGTGTACGACACGTTGTTCGCGATCGACGCCAAATTCCAGGTCAAGCCGCAGATGGTGGGCAAATGGGAGCTGTCGAAAGACAGGCTCACCTACACGTTCACGCTGCGCGACGGGCTCAAGTTCCACGACGGCCAGCCGGTGCGCTCGGCGGACTGCATCGCCTCCATCGATCGCTGGGCCAAGCGCGACGCGCTCGGCCAGAAGCTCGCGGAAGCAACCGAGGCGTGGAGCGCGGTCAACGACACGACCTTCAAGCTCAAGCTCAAGAAACCGTTCCCGCTCACGCTCGATGCGCTCGCCAAGCCGTCGTCGAACGTGCCGTTCATCATGCCCGAACGCATCGCCAAGACGGATCCGTTCAAGAACATCGAAGATCCGACCGGTTCCGGCCCGTTCAAGATGGTGAAGGAAGAGTGGGTGCCGGGCAGCAAAGTGGTTTACGTCAAGAACAAAGACTACGTGCCGCGCAAGGAAGCGCCGTCGTGGGCGTCCGGCGGCAAGGTCGTGAAGGTCGATCGCGTCGAGTGGATCTACATTCCGGACTCGGCGACCGCCGCCGCCGCGCTCAACGCAGGTGAAGCGGACATCTGGGAACAACTGCCGCCCGACCTGATCCCGGTGCTCGCCAAGAACAAGGACGTCACGGTCAAGAACATCGATCCGCTCGGCTCGATGGGAATGATCCGCTTCAATTTCCTGTATCCGCCGTTCAACAACGAGAAAATGCGGCAGGCGCTGCTGTATGCGGTCAACCAGCAGGACTATGTGATCGGCATCGCCGGCAACGCCAAGAACGGGCATCCGTGCTACTCGTACTTCACCTGCGGCACGCCGCTGTCGTCCGAGACAGGCGCCGATCCGCTCAAGGGCAAGCGCAATTTCGAGAAGGCGAAGCAGCTGATCAAGGAAGCCGGCTACAAGGGTGAGAAGATAGTCATCATCGACGCGACCGACCAGCCGATCGTGCATTCGCAATCGCTGCTCACCCTCGATATGCTGAAGAAACTCGGGCTGAACGCGGAAGTGCAGGCAGGCGACTGGGGCACGCTGATCACGCGCCGCGCGGTGAAAGAGCCGATCGAGAAGGGCGGCTGGTCGATATTCCATACCTGGCTGGTGGGCCCCGACATGGTCAATCCGGCGGTCAACTTTCCGATCCGCGGCACCGGCGACAAGGCGTGGTTCGGCTGGCCGACGGACGCCAAGATGGAGGAGTTGCGCGAAGCCTGGTTCAATGCGACCAATGCCGCGGACTCGAAGAAGGCCACGGATGCGGTGCAGCGGCGCGCGTTCGAATTCGTGCCCATCATACCGACCGGGCAATTCATTCTTCCCACCGCGTACCGCTCGAACATCTCCGGCCTGATCATCGCGCCGATCAACCTGCTGTGGAACGTGGAGAAAAAATAGCAGGGTAAAAGGCAGCCTTATCGGTGTTCGCCTATGTAATCCGGCGGCTCTTCGCGACCATCGTCGTCATGGCGGTGGTCGCGTTCGTCGTTTTCTCGCTCTTATACCTGACTCCAGGCGATCCGGCCGCGATCCTGGCCGGTGACGCCGCCACCGACGACGACATCCGGCGCATCCGCGAGAAGCTCGGTCTCGACGAGCCTTTTCTCGTGCGCTTCGGTGGCTGGGTATGGGCGCTGCTGCACGGCGACCTCGGCACGTCCATCTTCACCAACCTGCCGGTCACTCACCTGATCGGGCAACGCATCGAGCCCTCGGTTGCGCTCCTGGTCTGCACGCTCACCGTCGCGGTGCTCGTCGCGGTGCCGCTCGGCGTGATCGCGGCGGCCAAAGCCGGCACCTGGGTCGACCGCGCGGTCATGGCGTTTTCGGTGCTCGGCTTCTCGGTGCCGGTGTTCGTGCTCGCGTACATCCTGATCCTCACGTTTTCGATCCAGCTCGACTGGCTGCCGGTGCAGGGCTATCGCAGCATCCACGAGAACTTCTGGGACTGGCTGCGTCACTTGATCCTGCCGAGCATCGCGCTGGGCACGGTCTACATCGCGCTGATCGCGCGCATCACGCGGGCGAGCATGCTCGACGTGCTCGCGCAGGATTACATACGCACCGCGCAGGCAAAGGGCCTCGCGCCGAATGCGGTATTGGTGGGCCACGCGCTGAAGAACGCCGCGGTGCCGATCGTGACCATCATCGGCATCGGCATCGCGCTCCTGATCGGCGGCGCCATCGTCACCGAAACCGTGTTTGCGATTCCAGGCATAGGGCGGCTCACGGTCGATGCGATCCTGCGCCGCGATTATCCGATCATCCAGGGCGTGACCCTGATCTTCTCGGCCGCGTACGTGCTGGTCAATCTCGCGGTCGACTTGAGCTACATGTTCTTCGACCCGCGCATTCGATACTGATATATGACCGCGATCGCCATCGGAAGCCAGGCGAAATCGGTGTCGCCGACCTGGCAACGTTTCAAGGACGCGTTCCGGCGCCATCCGACCGCGATTATCGGCGGCGTGGTGCTGCTCTCGATGATTTTGATCGCGGTGTTCGCGCCGTGGCTCGGCACCATCGATCCGCAGGCGGTTTCTCCGATCCGGCGTCTGCAACCGCCGTCCGCCGAATTCTGGTTCGGCAGCGACATGCTCGGGCGCGACGTTTACAGCCGCGTCATCTACGGTGCGCGTGTATCGCTCGCCATAGGCATCGCGGTGGCGATATTTAGCACGATGGTCGGGCTGACGATCGGGCTCGTCACGGGCTTTATCCGCTGGCTGGATGCGATCGTGATGCGGATCATGGACGGGCTGATGTCGATTCCGCCGGTGCTGCTCGCGATCGCGCTGATGGCGCTGACCAGGGCCAGCATCGAAAACGTGATACTCGCGATCACGCTGGCCGAAGTGCCGCGCGTGGTGCGGCTGGTGCGCAGCCTGGTGCTCTCATTGCGCGAGGAGCCTTATGTCGAAGCGGCCATCGCCGCCGGCACCAGCCTGCCGCGCATCCTGGTGCGCCACATTTTGCCGAACACGCTGGCGCCACTGCTCGTGCAGGGCACTTACGTCTGCGCGTCGGCGATGATCACCGAGTCCATCCTGTCTTTCATCGGCGCCGGCACGCCGCCCAACATTCCGAGCTGGGGCAACATCATGGCGGAGGCGAGGAGCCTCTTCCAGATCGCGGGTTATCTGATCCTGTTCCCGGGCATCTGCCTGTCGCTGACCGTGCTGGCCGTGAATCTGCTCGGCGACGGCATGCGCGACGCGCTCGACCCGCGGCTCGCGCGGAGAATGTGATGAACGTCGCCGCCGCCCCTTTGCTGGAAGTCGACGGGCTCAAGACTTATTTCTACACGCGCGACGGCGTGGTGCGCGCGGTCGACGGCATATCGTTCACGGTCTATCCGGGCGAGACGCTGGCGGTGGTCGGCGAGTCGGGTTGCGGCAAAAGCGTGACCTCGCTGTCGATCCTGCGTTTGATCGCATCACCGCCGGGCCGCACCGTCGCCGGGCGCTTGATGTTCGAGGGGCGAGATCTGCTGGGGTTGTCGGAACCGGAAATGCGCCAGGTGCGCGGCAACGAGATCTCAATGATTTTCCAGGAGCCGATGACTTCGCTTAACCCGGTGCTCACGATCGGACGCCAGATCGCCGAGACGCTCACGCTGCATCGCGGGCTCTCGCATGACGAGGCATTGGCGCGCGCGGTCGAAATGCTGCGGCTGGTGAACATGCCGGAACCCGAGCGGCGCGTGACGCAGTACCCGCACCAGCTCTCGGGCGGTATGCGCCAGCGCGTGATGATCGCAATGGCGCTCGCGTGCAATCCGCGTCTGCTGATCGCGGACGAGCCGACCACCGCGCTCGACGTCACGATCCAGGCGCAGATCCTCGATCTGATGCGCAAGCTCAAGGAAAAAACCGGCGCCGCGATCGTGCTGATCACGCACGACCTCGGCGTGGTGGCGGAAATGGCGCAGCGCGTGGTCGTCATGTATGCGGGCCGCAAAGTCGAGGAGGCGCCGGTCGCGGCGCTGTTCGCGCGCCCACGGCATCCTTATACGCAGGGACTGCTCAATTCGATCCCGCGGCTCGGCGAGGCGGAGGTTGTAGGACGCAAGCGCCTCGCGGAAATTCCGGGAATGGTGCCGTCGCTGCGCGAAGAAATTCCGGGCTGCATTTTCGCGCAGCGTTGCACGTATGCGACCGAACGCTGCCGCCGCGAGTATCCGCCGCTCGAACAAAAAACGGCGGGGCACCTGGTCGCGTGCTGGGAGTCGGACCGCATAGTGTATGGCTCACACTCATAGGTAACAAAGGAGTTCAAAGACATAGGTAACAGTTTTTATCCTGCATGGGCAACCAAAGGAGAAGCCCATGCCTTGGAAGGACCTGAAGCCTATGGACGAACGAGTGCTGTTTGTAGCAGA
>JBGPFE010000081.1:0-8862 GCA_041483135.1 Gammaproteobacteria bacterium
CCAGCTGTCGCTCGCCGACATCGAGAAACAGATCGCCGATTTCGGCAAACGCGCGCAGGACGGCAAGCTCACGATCGAGGAGCTGACCGGCGGCACGTTCTCGATTTCCAACGGCGGCGTGTTCGGGTCGCTGCTGTCGACGCCGATCATCAACCCGCCGCAAAGCGCGATCCTCGGCGTGCATGTGACGAAGGAGCGACCGGTGGTCGAGAACGGCCAGATCGTGATCCGGCCGATGAATTACCTCGCGCTGTCCTACGACCATCGCATCATCGACGGCCGCGAGGCGGTGCTGTCGCTGGTGGCGATGAAGGAGGCGCTGGAAGACCCCGCGCGCATGTTGCTGGATATCTGAGTGAAGGGGTGAAGGAGTGAAAGAGTGAAGGAGTAAGAACTTCACCCCGTGGTTTTCAGGCTCTTTCACGCTTTCACTCCTTCACTCCTTCACAAGAAAAATGGCAAAAACATTTGACGTGATGGTGATCGGCGGCGGGCCGGGCGGCTACATCGCGGCGATCCGCGCCGCGCAGCTCGGGCTCAAGACCGCGTGCATCGACGACTGGAACACGCCCGACGGCAAGCCGGCACCTGGCGGCACCTGCACCAACGTCGGCTGCATCCCATCGAAAGCGCTGCTGCAGTCGTCGGAGAACTTCGAGCACGCGGGGCATCAGTTCGCCGAGCATGGCATCCAGGTCAAGGGACTCGCGCTGGACCTTGCGCAGATGCTCGCGCGCAAGGACAAGGTGGTCAAGCAGAATAACGACGGCATCGCGTTCCTGTTCAAGAAGAACAAGATCGAGTTCTTCCACGGCCGCGGCAGCTTTGTGAAAAACGGAGCCGACGGCTGGGAGATCAAGGTTGCCGGCAAGAGCGGCGAAACGCTGACCGGAAAACACGTGATAGTTGCAAGCGGCTCGAATCCGCGCGCGCTTCCTGGCGCGGAGATCGATGAGAAGCTGATTCTCTCGAACACGGGCGCGTTGGCGATCCCGGACGTTCCCAAGCGTCTAGGCGTGGTCGGCGCCGGCGTGATTGGACTCGAGATGGGCAGCGTGTGGCGCCGGCTCGGCGCCGAGGTCAGCATTCTCGAAGCGTTGCCGGTATTTCTTGGCGCGGTCGACGAGCAGATCGCAAAAGAAGCGGCAAAAGTATTCGCCAGGCAGGGCCTCGCCATCCATACGGGCGTCAAAATCACCAAAGTGACGTGCAAGAAGACCGTGACCGTCGAATACCTCGATAGCGCAGGCGCTGCGCAGAGCGCGACCTTCGACAAGCTGATCGTCTCGATCGGGCGCGTGCCGAACACCAACGGACTCGATGCGGAAGCGGTCGGGCTTAAGCTCGACGAGCGCGGGTTCGTCGCGGTCGACGACGACTGCCGCACCAATCTGCCGAACGTATGGGCGATCGGAGATGTAGTGCGCGGCCCGATGCTCGCGCACAAGGCAGAGGAGGAGGGCGTGGCGGTCGCCGAGCGCATCGCCGGGCGTCACGGCCACGTCGACTTCAACACCGTGCCGTGGGTGATCTACACCTCGCCGGAAATCGCGTGGGTAGGCCAGACCGAGCAGCAATTGAAGGCCACCGCCGCCGCCTACCGTGCCGGCACGTTCCCGTTCATGGCCAACGGCCGCGCACGGGCGCTCGGCGATACCACCGGCATGGTCAAATTTCTGGCCGACGCCGGGACGGACCGCGTACTGGGCGTGCACATCATCGGGCCGATGGCCTCGGAGCTGATCGCCGAGGCGGTGGTCGCGATGGAGTTCGGTGCATCGGCCGAAGATATTGCGCTGATCTGCCACGCCCATCCTTCATTGTCCGAGGCGATGAAGGAAGCGGCGCTCGCGGTCCACGGGCGCACCCTGAATCTTTGAACGCACCCGCGTTTCTGCAGTGAACGACGAGTCACGCGCGGGCGACGCCAACCGCTACGGCCACTTCGCTCTTCCCGAGGACAGTTCCGACGTCGCCGGCTGGGTGCGCCAGCATGGGTTCGAGCACGGCTTCGATCTCGATGCCTCGCAGAGCCGGGCGCTGCAGCATTTTCAGCGTCTCTACGAGGACCTGATCGCACTCGAGCGTCTCGAAGCCTCGCTGATCCGCCTGCTCGCGCGCAAGCAGGTCGTGCAGGGCATTTACGTGTGGGGTGGTGTCGGCCGCGGCAAGAGTTTCCTGATGGACAGCTTTTTCAACTGCGCACCGGTCGCGTGCAAGCGGCGCATACACTTCCACCGTTTCATGCAGGAAATACACCATGCGCTCAACCGGCATCAGGGCGAGGAAGATCCGCTGGCGATCATCGCGCGCGAAGTGGCGACGGAAACGCGGCTGATCTGCCTCGACGAGTTCCACGTCACCGACATCACCGATGCGATGCTGATGCGGCGTCTGCTTGAAGGCCTGTTCGAGCACGGCGTGGTGCTGGTCACGACCTCGAATCAGCACCCCGACGAGCTTTATCGCGACGGCCTGCAGCGCAGCCAGTTCGTACCGGCGATCGAGCTCATCAAGCGCAACCTCGAAGTCGTCAACGTCGAGGGCGGCACCGATTACCGCCTGCGCGAACTCGAGCGCGCCGGCGTGTATCACGTCGACGGCAATGCCGAAGAACGTCTCGAGCAGGCGTTCATCGGCATTGCACGCCACGAATCCGCCGACGCCTCGGCGCTCGAGATCGAAGGGCGCATCATCAACGCGCGGCGGCACGCGCGAGGCGTCGCGTGGTTCGATTTCAACGAGTTGTGCGAGGGACCGCGCGCAAAAGCCGACTATATCGAGCTCGCGCGCCGCTATCATACGGTGATGATGTCGAAGATTCCGGTATTCGGCATTGACGATGCCGATATCGTGCGCCGCTTCACCTGGCTCATCGACGAATTCTACGACCGGCGCGTCAAGCTGATCGTCTCCGCCGCCGCATTGCCCGAGGATCTGTACCCATATGCGGAAGGCGGCGACCAGTTCGAGCGCACGATCAGCCGCATGACTGAAATGCAGACGCGCGACTACTTAAGTGAACCGCACTTGCCTTAACTGAGGAAACTTCATGGAAAAATTCAAGGCGTACCGGATATTCGAGGAAAACGGCAAAGGCAAAGGGCGTCTCACCGAGATGACGCTCGATGAGCTCGATGCCGGCGAGGTCGCGATCAGGACCGCTTACTCGAGCGTCAATTACAAGGACGCGCTCGCCGGCACCGGTGCCGGCAAGATCGTGCGCCGTTATCCGTGCGTCGGCGGCATCGATTTGAGCGGCACGGTTGTCTCCTCGAGCGACGGCCGTTTCAAGTCAGGCAATGAAGTGATCTGCACCAGCTACGACCTGGCGATGGCGCACGACGGCGGCTACGCGAGCTATGCGCGGGTGCCGGCCGACTGGGTGGTGCCGTTGCCGCAGGGCCTGACGTTGTTCGATGCGATGGCAATCGGCACCGCGGGATATACCTCGGCGCTCGCGGTGCATCTGCTCGAGCATAACGGCATGGCGCCCGGCAACGGCAAGGTGGTGGTGAATGGCGCGACCGGCGGCTGCGCGAGCATTGCCATCGATATGCTGGCGCAGCTCGGCTACCAGGTAACGGCAGTCACGGGCAAGGCGGGCGAGCACGCTTACCTGAAGAAAATCGGCGCAGCCGAAGTGCTCGGACGCGAAGCGCTGCAGCTAGGGACGCGGCCATTGGAAAAAGGCGTGTGGGCGGCGGCATTCGATTCGGTCGGCGGCGACCAGTTGTCGGCATTGACGCGCTGCATGCAGCAGCACGGCGTGATCGCGAGCTTCGGCAACGCCGGCGGCATCGAACTGCACACCACGGTGCTGCCTTTTATCCTGCGCGGCGTGCGGCTGATCGGCGTCGATTCGGGATATACGCCGATGGATATCCGGCGCCGGGTCTGGCAGCGGCTGGCGAGCGACCTCAAGCCGCGCCATCTCAAGGACATCGTGCAGACGGTGACGCTGGAGCAGTTGCCGGCGGTGTTCGAGAAAATGCTCAAGCAGCAGTCGAAGGGTAGAATTGTCGTCGCCATTGGCGGGCGATAGCGCGAGCGCAGGTTCGAACGGACGCGCCAAGGCGCGCCGTTCAACGCGCTGATATGCGGTAAGGAAGAGACACCGGAGGAAGCTGATGACGACTTATCGGGAATTCCACCGCCGCTCGATCGAGCAGCCCGAGGCGTTCTGGGGCGAGCAGGCCAAGCTGATCGATTGGCACAAGCCTTTCGGCAAGGTGCTCGATTACAGCCGGCCACCGTTTGCCAGGTGGTTTGTCGGCGGTGCAACCAATCTTTGCCACAACGCGGTCGATCGTCATCTTAAGGACCGTGCAGATCAAAATGCACTGATCTTCATCTCGACCGAAACCGGCCACAACAAGACTTACACTTTTCGCGAGCTGCATGCCGAGGTCAACCGATGCGCTGCAGTGCTGAAAGAGCAGGGTGTAGTCAAGGGCGACCGCATCCTGATTTACATGCCGATGATTCCGGAAGCGGCGTTCGCGATGCTCGCCTGCGTGCGGCTCGGCGCGATTCATTCGGTGGTGTTCGGCGGTTTCGCTTCGCATAGCCTGGCTTCGCGCATCGACGATGCCCGCCCCAAGCTGATGTTCACGGCCGATGCCGGCATGCGCGGCGGCAAGCCGATACCTTACAAGGGGCTGGTCGACGAGGCGATCCGCAAGTCGCAGCATCCGCCGCAGAAAGTGGTGATCGTCAACCGCGGCATCGACCAGGACCTCAAGCTCGTGGTGGGGCGCGATCTCGACTACGCCAGGCTCCGCGAAAAACACCTGTCGGCGCAGGTGCCGGTGACCTGGCTCGAATCGAACGAGCCGTCCTACATCCTGTATACCTCGGGCACCACCGGCAAGCCGAAAGGCGTGCAGCGCGATACCGGTGGTCATGCAGTCGCGCTCGCGGCGTCGATGCAACACATCTATTGCGGCAAGCCGGGCGAGACCATGTTCACCACGTCGGATATCGGCTGGGTGGTCGGGCATTCGTACATCGTTTACGGGCCGTTGATCAACGGCATGGCGAGTGTGATGTACGAGGGGCTGCCGATCCGCCCCGATCCGGGTATCTGGTGGAAGATCGTTGCCGACCACAAGGTGACGGTGATGTTTTCTTCGCCGACCGCGATCCGGGTGCTCAAAAAACAGGATCCCGCCTATCTCAGAAAACACGATGTCAGCTCATTGCGTTATCTGTTTCTCGCCGGCGAGCCGCTCGACGAGCCGACTGCGCGCTGGATAGCTGACGGGCTCAAGGTGCCGGTGCTCGATCACTACTGGCAGACTGAAACCGGGTGGGCGATCCTGTCGAGCGTGCCGGGGGTCGAGGCGACGCCGGCCAAGTTCGGCAGCCCGAGCTTCCCGGCCTACGGCTACAACGTGAAGCTGCTGCATGAGGGCACCGGGCAGGAAATAGGCGCCAATGAAAAAGGCGTGGTGACGATAGTGCCACCTTTGCCGCCGGGCTGCATGTCGACCGTATGGGGCCAGGACGAGCGTTTCGTGGAGACGTATTTTACGAGCTTCAAGGGCAAGCAGATTTACACGACGTTCGACTGGGGCATCCGCGATAATGACGGTTACTACTTCATCCTCGGCCGCACCGACGACGTGATCAACGTCGCCGGACACCGCCTCGGCACGCGCGAGATCGAGGAAGCGGTCAGCGGCCACCCGAATATCGCCGAGGTTGCGGTGGTCGGCGTAGCCGATCAGCTCAAAGGCCAGGTGCCGATGGCGTTCGCGGTGGTGAAGGATGCAACCAAAGTCGCGACTGCCGAAGGCCGGCAGGCGATGGAGAAAGAGGTATTCGACGTCGTCGACAAAGCGCTCGGCGCGATCGGCCGGCCGGCGCGCGTTCATTTCGTCACGCTCCTGCCGAAGACGCGCTCGGGCAAAGTCCTGCGCCGCAGCATCCAGGCGATCGCCGAAGGCCGCGATCCCGGCGATCTGACGACGCTCGACGACCCGACCGGGATCGAGCAGGTGCGCGCTGCAATCGCATCGATGCGCGCGAATTAACGCCATTGCCGGCTAAAGAGACTCCCTTGGACAAAAAACGAGTTACCCAGCTGTTTCTCAATCTGGGTCACGCCTTCGACCATTTGTTCATGCTGATCTTCCCGACGGTGGTGCTGGCGATGGCGCCCGAGTTCGGGCGCAGCTACGGCGAGATGCTGCCATTGTCGCTGGGCGGGTTCATCATGTTCGGGGCATGCTCGTTGCCGGCCGGCTGGCTTGCCGACCGCTGGAGCCGGCGCGGCATGATGATAGTTTTTTTCACCGGCATTGGCGCCGCATCGATGCTGACCGGGCTTGCGGGCTCGACCGTGCAGATCGGGCTCGGACTGACGCTGGTCGGCGTGTTCGGCGCCATTTACCACCCGGTCGGCATTTCGATGCTGGTCAGCGGCCACGACAAGGTTGGCCGCATACTCGGCGTCAACGGTGTATATGGCAATCTGGGCGTCGCGTTCGCCGCGCTGATCGCGGGCGCCCTCGCGTACTGGATCGATTGGCGCGCCGCGTTCCTGGTACCGGGTGCGCTTTCAATCGCAATCGGCATCGCGTTTGCGGTGATGGTGCCGCCGGCAGCCAAAACCGCGGCACAGCCGAAACGTGACGGCGGGCTGGCTATCGGCCGCAACACGCTGGTGCGCGTGTTCGCGATACTCACCGTCGCGACGATCTGCGGCGGCATCATCTTCAACGCCACGACGATCGCCATGCCCAAGGTATTCGACGAGCGGCTGACTGAACTGACCCGGACCACGCTCGGCATCGGTGTACTGGTGTCGCTGGTGTATGCGTTCGCGGCGATGGCGCAGCTCGTCGTCGGCCACCTGATCGACCGGCATTCGATCCGCAGCGTGTTTGTGCCGGTCGTTGCGCTGCAAGTGCCCTTGCTGTTCCTGGCGGGTTCGATGCAGAACTACGCGATGCTGCTGGTGGCGCTGGCGATGATGTTTTTCGTGTTCGGCCAGATACCGATCAACGATGCAATGGTGGCGGCATATACCGACGAGAAATGGCGTTCGCGCGCATTTGCGGTGCGCTACGTGGTGTCGTTCGGCGCGAGCGCGTGCAGCGTGCCGCTGGTGGCCTACGTTTACCGCACGACCGGCGATTTCAAATATCTGTTTTTCGTGCTGGCGGCAATGGCCAGCGTGATGCTGGTGGCGGCGATCTGCGTGCCGCCGCAAGTGCAGAAGTATGCAACCGCCTAGATCCTGCCTCTAAATCTTGAAACACCGCTAATCGATGCATGCCGATAACGTCAAAAACAGATAGCCACAGAGGTCACAGAGAACACAGAGAGGGTCGAATAAAACAGAAACACCGATGCGTTCTTGATTTTGGTCTTTTCTCTGTGACCTCTGTGGCCAACGTTGTTCTTCTAACTAAAAAGCGAATTTGCTCATCCCGCCGTCGACCGGGATCACCGTCCCGGTAATGTAGCGCGCGCGCTCCGAAGCAAGGAAGATCGCCAGATCGGCAAGCTCCGCAGGTTCACCAAAACGTCCAACCGGAATCTCGCGCGCCGAAAACTCGCGGCGGTTTTCCTCGGTCGGGTGCATGCGCAGGATCTGTTCGCTGATGATGCGGCCGGGCTGGATCGAGTTGATCGTCACCCCGTGCTTCGCGACCTCTCTCGACAATCCCTTGGCCCACGCGTGCACCGCGGCTTTCGCCGAGTTTGCGGCATTGATGCCGCGCGGTTCCGAAGTGCCGGTGATGTTGACGATGCGCCCCCAGCGGTTCGCGATCATGCCGGGCACCACGGCGTGCGTCAGCTCACGCAGGCGGAAGAAATTGACGGTCATGCCTTCCTGCCATTGCTCGACCGTCGCCTCGAACGGTATGGGCCGGCTGCCCCCGGCAGCGTTGATCAGAATGTCGATGCGGCCACCCAGCTTTTCGCGCGCGATCGCGGTCAGCCGGCCGGGAGTTTCCGGGTTGGTGAGATCGGCTTCGATCACCACAGGCTCCGGCGCACCGCTGCCGGCAATCTGTTGCGCCAGATCCTGCAGCAAAGCGACGCGGCGTGCCGCGATCGCTATGCGCGCGCCTTCAGCCGCAAGCCCGAGGGCGATGGCGCGGCCGATGCCTTGGCTGGCGCCGGTGACGAGCGCGGTTTTGCCTTTTAGTTGAAGATCCACGGATGCGTCCTCTGGGGGAGTTTTAGATGGCGGAGAGAGTGGGATTCGAACCCACGGTACGGCTTTCACCGTACACACGCTTTCCAGGCGTGCGACTTAAACCACTCATCCATCTCTCCGGAACCGCGGATTTTAGCAGAAGGTCCGATACGTCTCATCGAAAGTGGTGCGGATTCCGACTGAACGGGTGGGATTGTGAGCGTTTCGAATTGCCTCCGTGATACGGTGCGCCGACGTCCAACTGAATGTCCCCCGGACATTCAGTCGTCGAACCCACGGTACGACTTTCACCGTACACACGCTTTCCAGGCGTGCGACGAAGAGCCTCTAACGCAATGAAACACGCGTGCGTTGCGGTCCAGAATTGGTGATGGCTAGGCGCCCGGTGCAGCGAATATCGGGAATATTCGCCAGACGAGTAACGACGACAGCGCCGATTCTGGCCGCAACCCAGACAAACGATAAAAGCGAAAACCTATGAATAATGAGGCTGGCGCGAGTTTTGGCCCATGGCATTGTCGCAAGCCACTTGCTTAGAATGACTAAGCCGCGTGTCTTGCTTCGCGCCCTGAGCCAAAATCGTGCCAGCGTATCACGCGTTTCATTGCGTTAGACGCTCTACACCACTCATCCATCTCTCCGAAGAGCGCATTTTAACATTACGGATATTTAGGCCGAGCGAGGGG
>JBGPFE010000082.1:0-8641 GCA_041483135.1 Gammaproteobacteria bacterium
CTTCACGCTGGGGCGCTTCTGGAAGGTCAAGGGGCCGGGGCTCGTGATCATCGTCCCTATTATCCAGCAGGTGGTGCGCATGGACCTGCGCACGGTGGTGCTCGATGTGCCGAGCCAGGACGTGATCTCGCACGACAACGTCTCGGTCAAGGTCAACGCGGTGATTTACTTCCGCGTAGTCGATCCCGAGCGCGCGGTGATCCAGGTGGCGAATTTCATGGAAGCGACGAGCCAGCTCGCGCAGACCACGTTGCGCGCGGTGCTCGGCAAGCACGGGCTCGACGCGATGCTCGCCGAGCGCGAGAAACTCAACGCGGACATCCAGAAGATACTCGACGCCCAGACCAACGCGTGGGGCATCAAGGTCTCCATCGTCGAGATCAAGCAGGTCGATCTCAACGAATCGATGATCCGCGCGATCGCGCGCCAGGCCGAGGCCGAGCGCGAACGGCGCGCCAAAGTGATCCACGCCGAGGGCGAACTGCAGGCTTCGGAGAAGCTCTTCCAGGCGGCGAAAATACTCGCGCAGGAGCCGCAGGCGATCCAGCTGCGTTACCTCGAAACGCTGACGGTGATCGGCGCCGACAAAAACACGACCATCGTGTTCCCGCTGCCGATGGACCTGCTCAAGCCCTTCATCGATAAACTGAAGCCGGGGCCGTAATTTCCTGCCCCCGCGGCCGGGGAAAATTCTCCCTGATGGGGCAGGGCGGGGGACTCTGACTCCCGGATCTTCGCTCCGGAATCGACACGCGGCGGCCCGCGCGGGCCACATTGCCGCGAGGCCGTCGGCATCCGTCGATGCCGATCTCGATTTCTATCGGGGCAATTTGCCCGGGTCGCATTCGTTGAGCAGCGGGCTCTGGTCAGGCCCTTCCACGTTAGCGCTGCGGCCGAGCCCCTCGTTTACCTTTTTATACCGGGTTTCCTGCTCTTCGCCTGTGCGCTTTGCATGGTCATCATCCAGCTGCCGCACCTGGTCCCAGCGGCCCTCCGCAACGAGCCGGGCGCGCAATTGATGTTCCTGCTTTCTCTGCATCATTTCGACGACGCTGGTAGCGCCGTTGTTGGCCGCCACACCTTCAGCCGCGGCCATTACCGAAGCGGACGCTGTCACCAGCGCCGCTGCAACAAGTATCGATTGGATCGTGGTCTTCATGTTCCCTCCTACGGGATCGACGCTCACGTCGAATTGATACCATTGTCCCCCTCGCAGCCAGGGCTCTCTGTGCGTCACGCCACAGACCACCGAAGATTCTGACGGCAAAGACGGGCAAAAGTCACGCTCCGCCGCGCACCCGGCCGATGCATTCCCTCCCTCGCGGCGCAGGGGGGCGAGCCTGCCTTTGCAGACTCGAAGATCGTTAGGGCGGGGGGCGACTAGCTGACGACCGACCGCGGGTCGCGCGCGCGCCAGCGGCCGGCGTCGACCAGCGCGAGAAAGTCGCCGAGCATCTGGTTGAACAGATCCGGCTCCTCGGTGTTGACCGTGTGGCCGGTCGATGGGCAGATCCACAGCCGCGCCGCCGGGCACACCTGCTTCATGAACACGGCGGGCGCCACGCAGTTGTCGTCCTCGTCGCCCGCGACCACGAACAGCGGCACCTTCAGGCGGCGGAGGGAATTCCCGAGTTGATAAATCGTCTGGCGCCGCATCTGCACGCCGCGCTGCATGTTGGCGAGCCCGAGCGCCGAGTGCGCTTCCTGCCCGCGGCGGAATTCGGCGAAGCCGCGCGGGTCCTTGAGCATCTGCGACACGCGCCCGGGATTCACGCCGGCGGTGCGCGCGGCCGCGGGCATGCCGAGCGCGAGCAGGCGCCGCGCGTTCGCTTCGGCGGCGCGCATGAACGCGGTGCGCCGCTTCGGATCGGACCCTGCGCCGGCGCCGACCGCCGTCACCGACAGCGCGCGCGCCGCGTGGCGGATGCCGAAGTTGAGCACCGAGAAGCCGCCCATCGAGCAGCCGGCGACGTGGGCCTTGCGCATTTTGAGATGGCGCATGACGGCGGCGATGTCGTCGGCGACGATCGCCTGCGTGTACCTGGACAGCGCGCGCGGCACGTCGGACGGCGGGTAGCCGCGCGCGTTGAACGCGACGCAGCGGTAGCGGCGGCCGAAGTAGCGCATCTGCGCCTCCCAGCTGCGGTGGTCGCCGGAAAACTCGTGCACGAAAACGAGCGGCGTGCCTCTCCCGGTTTCCTCGTAGTAAAGCTGCGTTCCGTCGCGTGCGGTGGCGTATGGCATGCGGGTCTCCTCTCGTGGCCAGGTTCGTTCGATGGCCGGGTGCAACAGCGTCATTCCTGAATTCTTCCGACTTCATTCTTTTGCGTGGTTGAGTAACTTAATCGCCTAATCACTCAATCACCGCAGTACTGGAGTCGCCGCGCGTTCGCGCTCGCGGCGGTGGGCGTGAAAGTCGACTGCGATTTTGAGCAGCACGAGCACGACGAGCGCCAGCACGGGGGTCTTCAGCGCGATCACGATCCAGCCGCCGAAAATGATCGTCAGCTGCATTATCATGATGCGCTTGTAAGGCGCGGTGCCCAGCTCCGACAGCTCCGGGCCGTCGTGCTCGCTGCGGCCCAGAAAATTCACGCAGAACGACACGCCGTGGCTCACGAACAGCGCCGCGAGCGCGGGCCACAGCGGCACGAAAAGATCGCGCAGAGCGTCGAGCGCGGGCGGTCCCGGGCCGCGCGCATCGATGCCGCGCACGAAGAATTCATAGATGAACAGGAAGTGCGCCGCCATAAAGGCGCCGAAATGCGCGACGAAGAACGGCCCGGCGAACAGCACCGCCCACTTGCCGACCACCGCCATCTTGAGCAGTGTGTAGAAGCCGATGATCGCGCTTTCGCTCCAGAACAGCACCACCACCGTGGCAAGGCTCCAGCCGCCGAACAGCACGCCCGCGAGCGGGACCAGGTTGGCGGCGAGCAACGCGAGCGCGGCGGGCGAGGTGAGCGGGACCGGCTCCGTCGCGGCGGCGCCCGGCGGGAGAACGCGCGGCGGCGGCACGGTTTGCTCTTCCCCAGGCGCGGGCTCCGCGGGCAGCGTGACCGAGGCGGGAGCGGCGCCGCGGATCGACTCGACGAGTAGCGCGCCGTCCTCGCGCGGCATCGCGCCGCCGAGCGTGCGGGTGCCGTCGCCGTAATCGAAGCGCACCTGAACTTGTTCCTCGTCGCCGCCGGCGGGATCGAGGCGCAGATTGCGGATGCGCGCGAGATCGTACTCGCTCACGAATTTGACCGGCCCAAGGCGCGACACGGTGACGAGGCGCCCACCCGCGAGCCGCGCGGACTCGCCGTAGAAGAGGAACAGAACCGTCAGCGCGAACAACACGAGCACGCCGACCGACCAGCCCATGATCCAGAACCCCTCGAACAGCATGCCCATCAGATCGGACACGCTGCGCAGCGCTTGCCCGCGCTGCAGCTTGACGATCTGGACCCACAGCACGCCCGCGAATATCGCGAAAAAAACCGCGAACGCAATGCCGGCCGGCCACATCCGCTGCGCGGGCAGGTCGAGCGGCGTCGCGTCGCCCGCGTCGTCCCACAACGCGACGCGGAACCGCCCGGCCCGCGCCAGGCGCCTGCGGAAAGGCTGCGGTTGCTCGGTCAAGCGGCAGTTCCCCGGACGGATGGCATCGGGGTAAGTGTGCCTGATCCGGGGCGCCTGCTCCAGTCGGTGATAGGGAGCCGGAAATGGGGTATAGGGCAGGCTAAAATCCGGCGTCCACGCCATGCCGCGGCTGGCCGGCTACCGGCGCAGGGACTTTTTTCAGAAGACGGATCGGGATGAACGAGAACGTGTACTGGGTGCTCGAATTGGCCGTGCAACCGGGGCGGTTGAACGAATTCAGGGGCCTGATGCAGGAGATGGTCGAAGCCGCCCGGACCCAGGAGCCGGGTACGCTGAACTATGAATGGAATATCGGCGGCGACGGCACGGTGTGTCACATTTACGTGCGCTACCGGGACCCGGCCGCCGTCATGGCGCACATGGCGGTGTTCGGCACCCGGTTCACCGCCCGGTTCATGGCGCTCGCGAAAATCACGCGCATGGTCGTCTACGGCGCGCCGGGCGCCGAGGTAAAACAGGCGCTGGCGCCGTACGGTCCCGTTTATCTGGCGCCTTTCGGCGGCTTCAAGCGCTGAGCAGAGCCGTCCCGGTAATGGGAAACGGGGGATGAGTGTTGGTCGCGCATCTCCCCGGCGTAAGTCGCGAGAGCGAGCGTAAGGCGGATTTTTTCCATCTCACGTCCTCCCGCTCTCTCGGGTTCATTGCCCTCACCGCCCCCGCGATTCCTGCTAGCATGTGCGGCACGCGTCTATCCGGGAGGAGGGCCATGAAAATACGCAGCCTGTTGCCGGCCGTGCTTGCCGCGGCGCTCGTGATTCCGCCGGGCGCGCACGCGCAGCAGAAATATCCGTTCAAAGCCGTGCGCCTGGTGCTGCCGTTCGCGGCCGGCAGCGCGGTGGACCTGCTCGCGCGGCTTTATGCGCAGCGCATGTCCGAGAGCTGGGGCCAGCAGGTGGTGGTGGACAACCGCACCGGCGCCAACGGCATCATCGGCATGGAATTCATCGCGCGCGCGGCCCCCGACGGCTACACCATCGGCATGGGCAACATCGCGACACTCGCGGTCAACCCGAGCCTCTATCCCAAACAGCCGTTCGACGTGTCGCGCGACTTCGTGCCGGTTTCGCTCACCGCGACGATCGGCAATTGCCTGATGGTGCACCCGTCGTTTCCCGTCAGATCGGTGAAAGAACTGGTGGCCCTGGCCAAAAAGCACCCCGGCGAGTTGAACTACGCCTCGGGCGGCGTCGGCAGCGCGCAGCACATCCCGATGGCACTGCTCGAGTCGATGACCGGCATCAGGCTCGTGCACGTCGCCTACAAAGGGGTCACGCCGGCGTTCAACGACGTGCTGGCCGGGCAGGTGCCGATGGCGTTTACCGGGGTCTCGCAAACCCTGCCGTACCACCGCAGCAGCCGGCTGCGCATACTCGGCACCACCGGCACCAGGCGCACCAGCGCGACAGCCGAAATTCCGACCATCGCCGAACAGGGCCTGCCGGGCTACGAAGCCGATTCGTGGACCGGCGTGCTCGTGCCCAGGGGCACGCCCGCCGACATCGTGGCGCAGATCCACGCCGAAGTCGTGCGCGTGAGCCAGCTGCCCGACACGCGCGAGCGCCTGCTGGCGGCAGGCTTCGAAGTGGTCGGCAGCTCGCCCGAAGTGTTCGCGGCGCTCATCAGGAACGACACCGCGCGGCTCGGCAAGGTGATCCGCGACGCGGGCATCCGCGCCGAGTAAACGCGCATGAAATCCGCCATCGCCGGTGCCGCCGCGCTCGCCTGCGCGGCGGCGGCGCACGCGCAGGGCTGGCCGCAGCGGCCGGTGCGCGTGATCGTGAACGTGTCCGCGGGCGGCGGCGTCGACACGCTCGCGCGGATCGCCGCACAGCACTACGCCGCCGTGTGGGGCCAGCCGTTCGTGGTCGACAACCGCGCCGGCGCGGGCGGCAACATCGGCGCCGAGCTCGTCGCGAAAGCGGCGCCGGACGGCTACACGCTGCTCGTGTCGAGCGCGACCGTCGTCACCAACGCGGCGACGCGCGCGCAGGCCTACGACCCGGTGCGCGATTTCGCGCCCGTCACCAAGCTCACCGCGAACCCGTACATCGTCGTCGTCACACCGGCGCTTCCCGTGCGCTCGGTGCCCGAGCTCGTCGCGCTCGCGAAAACCAAGCCGGGCGGGCTCTCGTTTGCGTCGGCAGGCACCGGCAGCATTCTGCACATGGGCGCGGAGCTCCTCGCCGCGATGACGGGCGCCGGCATGACGCACGTGCCGTACAAGGGCGTCGCGGAAGCGTATCCCGCGGTCGTGTCGGGGCAGGTGGACTGGATGCTCGGCAGCCCGATTTCCGCGCTGCCGCTGATGAAAGCCGGGCGCATGCGCGGCATCGCGGTCTCGAGCCCGGCGCGCAGCCGCGCGCTGCCCGAGCTGCCGGCGGTCGCGGAAAGCGTGCCGGGCTACGACGTGGTCGCGTGGTTCGGCATGTTCGCGCCCGCGGGCACGCCGCCGGCGGTGATCGCGCAGCTCAATGCGGAAGCGAAACGCGCGCTCGCGACGCCGGAAGTCGCGCGCCGCATGGAGGCCGAAGGCACCGACGTCGTCGTCAACCCGCCGCAGGAATTCGCCGCGCAGGTCAAAGCCGAGTACGCGAAGTGGCGCGGCCTCGTCGCGAAGGCGGGGATCAAGTTCTAGCGCATGTGGCTAATGCAAGCATGCGCGCGGTGAGCGCGGCGCTGATTTGCTGCGGCGTGACGATGCGAAACGGCGCGCGTCGAATTTTCCGCCGCGCAAGCTCGAGCAGGGCGAGGTCCTTGGTGACGAGAAAATCCGCGCGGCAGGCGCGCGCGAGCTCGAGAAACTTCTGGTCGTTGGGGTCGCGGCAGACCGGCAAAGGATTTTCTTCGTCCGCCGTCCCGCCGCCTTCATCCGTGCGGGCGATGCGCCGGCATTCCGCAAGGCATGCGGCCTGCATCGCGGCATCGAGGGTCTTTTTCCCCAGCGGATAAGCCAGGACCCGCACGAGTTCCTGCTCGCAGGCCGGGCCGATGAAAATTTCCGCTTTGCCCGACCCGGCCGCCGCCTTGATCGGCGCGATGCCCGGATCGTCGAACACCAGCCAGTCGAGCCAGATGTTGGTGTCCAGAACCAGTCGTAACGGCATACAACTTGGCATTATGGGACATTCCTGCGCGGCACGAACGCGCCCTTGTTCGAGGAATGATCCGGGCCATTATCCGGACGCAGCGATGTTATCCGCAGTGGTGTGGCGGATAATATCAATTCAGGCGGCCCTGCCATCGGGCAAGCAATGAAACAATCCATCACTCCATCGCTGCCCGGCGCTCGCTGGCGGCATCTTCTGACAGCGGCAGTCGTGGTCGGGTCCCTCGCGCTGATGCTGGCGCAGCCGCCGTTCGGGCAAGACCCGCAATATCATGATTTCGCCGATCGGCGCGCGTTCTTCGGCATTCCCAATTTTTTCGACGTCGCGTCCAATCTCGCCTTTCTCGCGGTCGGTATCGCGGGGCTGAGGACCTGCCTGAGCAACCATTTGGGGAGCGCCCGGAACGCCTGGGTTGTCATGTTCGCGGGCGTGACCCTGGTCGGTGCCGGCTCGGCTTATTATCACTGGAACCCGGGCGACCCGACGCTCGTCTGGGACAGGCTGCCCATGACGATCGGCTTCATGGGGCTGTTCGCGGCGCTGCTAGGAGAATATGTCAGCGACCGGCTCGGCGGCTTGCTGCTCGCGCCGGCGGTACTGCTGGGCTGCTCCAGCGTGGCCTACTGGCACTGGTCCGGCGATCTGCGCTTCTATGCGTGGGTTCAGCTGCTTCCCCTCCTGACCGTCGCGGTCGTAATGGTCCTGTACCGCGCCAGATATACGCATCAGTGGCTGCTCCCCGCGGCCCTCGGCTGGTACGCGCTGGCGAAGGTTGCGGAGCTCAGCGACGGCGAGGTCCTCGTCCTGAGCCAGGGCCTCGTCAGCGGCCATACGGTCAAGCATCTGCTGTCGGCAACGGGCTGCCTGAGCATTCTTGTGATGCTGCAAAGAAGGCAGCCGCTCGCAGCGTGACCCGGACCGCCCGCAATCCCGGCTTTTGTCAGGTTTTTCCCGACAGTCCTGTCCCGCGACTTGCCGTAGAATGTGACAATGTCATCAGGTTCCACGAGGCGGGGAGATCGTGCCATCCTGATTTTTCTTCCGGTAATCGGCTCCGGTCCCGAATGTTCGGGGGACGCGTGAAAGCGCGCGCCGCTGATTCCGGATGCCGGTCCTCTTGAAGGGATTTTCATGAAGCGCATCCAACGGGGCTTTACCCTGATCGAACTGATGATCGTGGTGGCGATCATCGGCATTCTGGCGGCGGTCGCGCTGCCGGCGTATCAGGATTACACCATTCGCGCGAAGGTGACCGAGCTGGTGCTGGCGGCCGCCGGCTTCAAAACCACGATTGCGGTGAAAGCGCAGTCCGACGGCACGCTGGCCAGCGCCGGCGCCGGCCTGACGGTAACGAGCGGCGGCCGGATTCTGACCGGCAGCGTTACTACCGCGGGGGTAATCACCATCATCGGCTCGTCGACGACGATCGGCACCGACGTGACGATCATATTGACGCCGTCGTTCAATCCCGGCGGCCGTATCGGGTGGCGATGCGGCAACGGCGCCACGACGTCGACGTACAAGTTCGTGCCGGCCGAATGCCGTCACTGATAACCCGCAACCCGCAACTCACAACCCGCAACTCGAAACCCAAAACTCGCAACTCATGCGCGCCTGAAAAAAGAAAGCCCGCGATCAAGCGGGCTTTTCTTTTGGGCTACTGACGGCTGCTATGGCTACTTATACACGTACCAGATGATCAGCCCGAGGACAATGACGCCGGCGGCCCACCACCATCCGTTATCGCTGGCACCTGCCGGCAACGTGTCGATATTACCCGCGATGCGGTTGATTTCTTCCTGCGTCATCGCGTTCACGCGGTCTTGCGCGGTCGCTGCGGTGAGGCCGAGCGCTTCGAACTGCTTTTGCACGTCCGTGCGGCTGACGAA
>JBGPFE010000083.1:0-7811 GCA_041483135.1 Gammaproteobacteria bacterium
AATCGGAATCAGACGATTTCTAACCCGCTGTCCCAATCTCTTCCGCAGGCGCGTTCTCCCTCGTCCTACACGAGACACGCCTCTCTTCTCGCCCTCATCCAGATCGGAATGCTCAGCCTAAACTAGAGCGGTACGTAACACTTGGGGAGACGAGACAAGCTCTTGTTACCCAGAGAGTCAAGGCAGGTGAATTGATGATCGCGCCGATGCAGATGCCGGGTCTAAGTCTAAGTATTGGGCCGGACACGACTAAAATTAAAATCGACATTGATCGTGATTTGCAAGATGCGGTTTCGTATGCCGAGTCCTGTGCAAATCGGCTACGCAAAGATGGAATATACGACGGCCGAGGGCTAGTAGAGTTTTTTGTGCGCAAGGCACCTTTTCTTTCGAATGACCAGAAACGTAATCGTGTTAGCCGTGAAGTGAGTGCGTATACGGAGGGTTTTGCGAATTCGTGATGTTGGAAGAATGGCGTTTGTGCGCGAATATTGAGGTATAAGTTGGCTGCGATGAAAGATGACGATTCCAAAGCGAGTGAGCCGACCGGGTTTGCCGGCTTCGAATCGTTGGTATCGAATATAGAGAGCGACCTGAAAAAGGATTCCACTACTCAGCCGATACCAGAGCATTCCTCAAGCGTGAATGATGAGGGCAAGGTGAGCGCTGCTGCTGCCAGTGAGCAGAGTCCACCGACTTCGTCATCACAGAAGGCGCCAGATGCGGAGCAGCCAACTTCCTTCAGATTCGGCGTACCGCTGGTAGTACTTGGGGTAATCGTTGTCGTGTCGATATTCGTGGGGAGAAGTGACAGACCGGTGCCGAATCCGCCGCCTGTCCAAATCGCAAGTCCAGTGCCAGCGCCAACTATAGATCCCGAGATCCTGGGCACTATAGAAGAAATGCCGCCCGCCGGCGATGGCTTACTTCTAAGCGGCCCACAGATTCGCTGGTGCGTATATGAGAGGGCCCGCATTGACGCTATGGAAGAATTTGTATCGACCGATTCCGGGATCGAGGTCACTACATTTAATACTTACGTTACACAATACAATCAGCGTTGCTCGCATTTTAAATATCGACCCGGATCATTAGAGGCTATTCAAACAGAACTTAATAAAGAGGGTAGGAGACTTCAGGCCGAAGGTGCCGAAAGAACTCTTTCGCTTCGCACAAACGCTGGCAAGTCGAAAGATGCAGAGCCGCCTTTTATTCCTCAGGCACAACCAGAACTAACCAACACCTCTTCGAAAAAAGGTATTACGCTGCCTGATCAGCGACAGGATTCCGCGAGCCGTTCGGTGCCACCTCCGGAAACGGCACCATCTGCAGAGACGTTGGAGCAGCAGGCAATTGAAAAGGCGGGGGAACTTTTTGCAGCAAAAGAGTACAACAAAGCGCTTAGTGTTCTCTCCCTTTATCGAGAAAGGCCAAACGCGAAGGCTATGATTGACAAAATTAAGGAGGAGCAGTTCCGTTTGTTAAAGGAAGGTACGGAGATATCCGTAACATCAAAGCCGTTCTAGAAGAGGAGTATTCGTCGTGACAGCCAGGTTGTTTGCCAAGACTATATGCGTTGGTATGGCGTCCGTATTAATCGGTGGGTGTGCATCAACGGGCCAAAATTCAGGCGGGATGTCATCGGACGAAGCGAAATGCGTTGCTCTGACAGTTGGGGGTGCTGTCCTTGGTGCGTTGATTGGAGGTAGAAATTCGAGAGGTTCAGGTGCTGCCGTCGGAGGGCTCGTAGGTCTCGCTGCGTGTATGATAGTAAAAGCTACAACCGTAAAAGAAAAATCAGCGGAGCTGGTCAACAGGGAGTACGCCAGCGACAATGGTGGTTCCCTTCCTCAGCAGACGATAGTCAAGGTCTACGACGTAAATGTGGTACCAAGCCCAGTAGCTCAAATTGGGAAAGAGATTACGGTGTCCTCACGGGTCGAGGTGGTATCCGGAGCGCGTGACCCAGTTTCAAAGATTGAAGAGCACTTAGTTCTTCTGGATCCTGAAGGAAAAGAGTTCAAGCGCAAGCCCAACGTAATCAGCGATACAGGTGGGAGATATTCGAATACTTTTATTTTCAAGCTACCAGAAGGGGCACCTCAAGGCCAATACACGGTTCGAACGGTCTTATTCGTAAATCAAAAGCAGGTTGGTGGCAAACAAGGGAATTTACAAATGGCCTTTCAGGTGCAACCCCTAACCGTGGTCGCAATGATGCACAGCCCAGAGCGCTGACCTTCTTCAATTAGGGGTATTTTCGTGACAACAGAATAGGCCATTATCGGATATTGTCTGCCAGATCAAATCGCAACTACTGCAATTGATGAAATCTTGATTTTGTTTTTTCTCTGTGATCTCTGTGATCTCTGTGATCTCTGTGGCGAATATTGAAGGATGAAGGCGGAAGGATGAAGAAAATCCTTATTGGCGTTCATCGGCGTTCATCGGCGGTTACTCGTTTTTAGTCTTAGGCAGCTGTTGGCGCAGGTGCGCCAGCACCTGATCGCTCAGATCCTCGGCGAGACAATCAAATTCAGTAGTGTCCTTCATCGCGCGCAGCCAGGTCAGCTGCCGCTTGGCGAGCTGGCGGGTGGCGGCGATGCCTTGCTCGCGCAAAGTGGCAAGACCGATCTCGCCGTCGAGGTACTGCCACGTCTGGCGGTAGCCCACGCAGCGCATCGACGGCATCGACAGGTCGAGCGCATAGTCCTCGCGCAGCTTGCGCAGCTCCCCGATCAGCCCGAGCTCGAGCATCGCTTCGAAGCGCGTCGCGATGCGGTCGTGCAGCTCGCTGCGGTCGCCCGGCACCAGCGCGAGCTTGAGCGGCACATAAGGGAAATACACGTATTTCGGTTTCTTCAGGAAAGCCGACATCGGCCGGTTGGTGACGTAGTACACCTCGAGCGCGCGCTGGATGCGCTGCGCATCGTTGGGTTTGAGACGCGCCGCGGTTTCCGGATCGACGCGGCTCAATTCCTGGTGCAGCGCCGGCCAGCCGCGTTCGTCCGCCATGGTGTCGATCACCATTCGGACCGCGGGATCGGCTTCCGGCAGCTCGGACAGTCCTTCGAGCAGCGTCTTGAAGTAAAGCATGGTGCCGCCGACCAGCAGCGGTATCTTGCCGCGCTCGGTGACCTCGCGCATCACCGCCAGCGCATCGTCGCGGAATCGCGCCGCGGAAAAGTTATCGTCCGGCTCGATGACGTCGATCAGATGATGTGGCGCCGCTTGCAGCGTCTCGGCATCGGGCTTGGCGGTGCCGATATCCATATGCCGGTAGACCTGTGCCGAATCGACGCTGATGATCTCGCACGACAGCTCGCGCACCAGTTCGACGGCAACACCGGTTTTGCCGCTTGCAGTCGGGCCCATCAGCAAAATGGCCGGGGGGTATTTTGGTGAGTTGCGAGTTGCGGGTTTCAAGTTGCGAGTTGTGGGTTTTCGAGTCGGCATATTGTCGAGTTACGAGTTGCGGGTTTCGAGTTGCGAGTCGGTAAACTGCGATTTCAAACGAGTAGTGCTTTATAAACTCGAAACTTCAAACCCGAAACTTCGCGGTTTACCGCCCGCGCATGAACAGCTTGTCGAGTTCGGCAATGCTGATCTGGTGCCAGGTCGGGCGGCCGTGGTTGCACTGACCGGAGCGCTCGGTTGCTTCCATCTCGCGTAGCAACGCGTTCATTTCCGGCACAGTCAGCAGGCGATTGGCGCGCACCGCGGCGTGGCATGCCATGGTGGACAGTAGCTCGTTCTGGCGCTCGAGCAGCACGCGGCTCGCGCCGAACTCGCGGATTTCGGCGAGCACGTCACGCGCAAGCTCGCCGGCGTCGGCGTCCTTTAGCGCAACCGGCACGCCGCGCACCGCCAGCGAGGCCGGCGACAATACCGCGATCTCGAACCCTAACTTGATGAGTGTTTCGGCATGCTCCTCGGCGGTCGCGACGTCGATGCGCTCGGCGTTGAACACCACCGGGATCAGCAGCGGTTGCATCGCGATGCGGTCGGCGTCGAGCTGGGTTTTGAGTTTCTCGTAAACGATGCGCTCGTGCGCGGCGTGCATGTCGACGATTATCAGGCCGTGCTCGTTCTGGGCCAGGACATAGATGCCCGACAGTTGCGCCAGTGCAAATCCGAGCGGCGGCAGTTCCGTTGCAGGTTCGGCTGCGATCGCCGCTTGCGCTGCGCGTTCGCGCCCGAATAGTGTTTCATAGACGGCTGAGGATTGGGCGATACCGAGCGGCATGCGATGCTGTGTCGCGATGAAACCTGCCGTCGAGGGCCACAGCGCCGGTTCAGGGAGGACATCCGTGGTGCCACCCGCTACCGTGCCTGCAAGCGCGCGGCTCACTGCGTGGAACACGAACTGGTGGATAGCCTGTGAATCGCGGAAACGCACTTCGCTCTTGGCCGGGTGCACATTGACATCGACGCGCGCCGGATCGAGCTCGAGAAACAGCACAAATGCCGGGTGCCGGTCGTGGTGCAGCACGTCCTGATACGCCTGGCGCAGCGCGTGGGCGAGGACTTTGTCGCGCACGAAACGGCCGTTGACGAAGCAATACTGGGCATCGCGTGCGCCGCGCGCTGCCGCGGGCAAGCCCACCAGACCGGTTAGACGCAGCCCCGTGCTGTGCGCATCGACCGCGATCGCGGCGGTGGCGAACTCGTCGCCGAGCACGGCGCTGATGCGCTCGCCGGTCTCCTGCGCCTTGAGGTGCCATTGTGCGCGGCCGTTGTGCTGCAGCTTGAACGCGATTTCAGGTCGCGCCAGCGCGATGCGCTTGAAGACTTCGTCGCAATGCGCGTATTCAGTGGATTCCGATTTCAGGAACTTGCGGCGCGCCGGGGTGTTGAAATAAAGATCGTGCACTTCTACGCTGGTGCCCGGATCGTGCGCCGCCGGTTTGGGTTCCGCTACCGCGCCACCCTCGGCTGCGATCGACCACGCGTGCTTGGAGTCGCGCGTGCGGCTGGTCAGGGTCAGGCTGGAGACGGCGGCTATGCTCGCCAGCGCTTCGCCACGGAAGCCGAGGCTCGCGATGCGTTCGAGGTCTTCCAGCGTCGCAATCTTGCTCGTGGCATGGCGCGCCAGTGCCAGCAGCAGTTCCGCCTTGCCGATGCCGGAGCCGTCGTCGCTGACTTTGAGCAGTTTGGCGCCGCCGCTTGCAAGCTGCACGCTGATGTCGTGCGCGCCGGCATCCAGGCTGTTTTCGAGCAGTTCCTTGAGCGCCGCAGCCGGTCGCTCGACGACTTCACCGGCGGCGATCTGATTGATCAGCAGATCGGGCAGGACGTGAATTGCAGCCATGGAAAATTATAACTTGAATCCATGCGGTTTCCAGCCACATTTCCCTCCGGAATTACCCACTTGATTTGCTGGTGAGTCCCTGAATTTATGCCCCACCCTGGCTACACGTGAGCGAGTCACAAAAAGACTGCGGCGCAAAAGGGGCGGAAAAAACTGAACACGGCCCGACCGGAGTTTGATTTACATCAACCGCCAGCCTGGCTGGTGTCGGTACAGTGCGCACGTCCTGACCCGCAGTCCCATCAGTTTCGGTACCGTATTCCGAGCCGCCAGACCTGCCAGCGCGGGGAGAGTTTTCATGCTCAGCGGGCTCATGTCAAGGCTGCACGGGTTTCGCGGTCGCGTTGGTATAATCGATTGTCAACATCCAGTGGTAATAAACAAGGGGGATTCATGCCTCAGGTCATAGGCGTACCAAAAGAGACTACGGCCGGCGAAAAGCGCGTTGCCACCGTGCCCGAAGTCGTTGAAAAACTCATCAAGCTGGGTTTCAAGGTCGCCGTGCAATCCGGCGCCGGGGATGCGGCGAATTTCAGCGACGACGTCTACCGCGCCGCCGGCGCCGAGGTCATGGACAGCGCTGCCAAGCTGTGGGCCGCGTCCGACATCGTCTTCAAGGTGCGTGGTCCGACCGCGGAAGAAATCGGCCTGATGCGCGAAGGCGGCACGCTGGTCAGCTTCATCTGGCCGGCGCAGAATCCCGACCTGCTGAAACAACTCGCGGCGAAGAAGGCCACGGTGCTGGCTATGGACAGCGTGCCGCGCATCTCGCGCGCGCAGAAGCTGGACGCGCTCTCCTCCATGGCCAACATTGCCGGCTACCGCGCCGTCATCGAGGCGGCCCATCACTTCGGCCGTTTCTTCACCGGCCAGATCACGGCTGCGGGCAAGGTGCCGCCGGCCAAGGTTTTCATCATCGGCGCAGGTGTAGCGGGTCTCGCTGCAATCGGAACGGCCTCGGGCCTGGGGGCGATCGTGCGCGCCAACGACACGCGCCCCGAGGTGGGCGATCAGGTCAAATCCATGGGCGGCGAGTTCGTCACTGTGGACTATCAGGAAGAAGGTTCCGGCGTCGGCGGTTATGCCAAGGTGATGAGCGAAGGTTTTCTGCAAGCCCAGGCCGCGGTGTTTGCCAAGCAGGCGAAGGAAGTGGACATCATCATCACCACCGCGCTCATTCCGGGCAGGCCGGCGCCGAAGCTGATCACCGCGGAAATGGTGAAGTCGATGAAACCGGGCAGCGTCATCGTCGACATGGCTGCGGAGCAGGGCGGCAATTGCGAATTGACCGAGCCCGGCAAAGCAGTTGTAAAGCACGGTGTAACGATCATCGGTTACAGCGATCTGCCGAGCCGCCTGTCCAAACAGTCGAGCACGCTGTATGCGACCAACCTGTTCCGGCTGACCGAGGAGTTGTGCAAGACCAAGGACGGCATCATCAATGTCAACATGGAGGACGAGGTATTGCGCGGCACCACGGTGGTGAAGGAGGGCAACATCACCTGGCCGCCACCGCCGCCAAAACTTTCAGCTGCACCGCCGGCAGCAGCTGCATCTGCCAAATCCGCGGCCGCCGTGCCGGCGAAGGCGCAGGGCGGGCATGGCAAGAGCAGCGCGCCCGCCTCGGGTCGCAGCACGGCGATTATTTTCGGCGTGGCGGCACTTGCGTTCTGGTTCATCGGCAACAGTGCGCCCGGAGCATTCCTCGGCCACTTCACAGTTTTCGTGCTGGCCTGTTTCGTAGGTTACATGGTGGTCTGGAACGTCACCCCCGCCCTGCATACGCCGCTGATGAGCGTCACCAATGCGATCAGCAGCATCATCGCCATCGGCGCGCTGGTGCAGATTGCGCCGCCGATCGAGACGGGCCTCACCCGGCCGGAGGACTGGATACACTGGCTGGCGGTGGCGGGGATCGCGCTCACCGCGATCAACATGATCGGCGGCTTCGCCGTAACCCAGCGCATGCTGGCGATGTTCCGCAAATAAGGGAGACGATTCATGTCTGAAAGTCTGGCAACCGTCTCCTATATCGGAGCGACGATTCTTTTCATCCTCAGCTTGGGCGGCCTCTCCAATCCGGAGAGTTCGCGCCGCGGCAATCTCTACGGCATGATCGGCATGACCATCGCCGTGCTGGCGACGGTCTCCGGGCCCCGCGTCACGGCGGCCGGCATTCCGTGGATCATCGGCTGCATGATGGTGGGCGGCAGCATCGGGCTTTACGCCTCCCGCATCGTGAAAATGACCCAGATGCCGGAACTGGTTGCGCTGATGCACAGCCTGGTCGGTGTCGCGGCCATGCTGGTCGGATTCGCGAATTACATCGACCCCGCAGCGTCGGCCCATGCCACGGGGGCGGAGAAGGCCATCCATGAGATCGAAATCTACATCGGCATCCTGATCGGTGCCGTGACCTTCTCCGGCTCGGTGATCGCCTTTGGCAAGCTCTCGGGCAAGATCGGCGGCAAGCCGATGCTCCTGCCCGCGCGTCATTGGA
>JBGPFE010000084.1:0-6717 GCA_041483135.1 Gammaproteobacteria bacterium
AACGCCAACGAAGGTATCGACACGGTGCAGAGTTCGATCACGTATACGTTGAGTGCCAATCTGGAGAACCTCACGCTGACCGGCACCTCTGCGATCAATGGCACGGGCAATGCGTTGGATAACGTGCTGCTTGGCAACAGCACGAACAACACGTTGACTGGGGGTCTTGGTAACGACACTTACGGTGTGGATAACGCTGGCGATGTAGTGGTTGAGAACGCCAACGAAGGCATCGACACGGTCCGTAGTTCGATTACCTACACGTTGGGTGCCAATCTGGAAAATCTGACGCTGACGGGCGCGAGTGCGATCAACGGCACGGGCAACGCGTCCGACAACATTCTTACCGGCAATAGTGCGGTTAATACGCTCACTGGCGGTGCCGGTAACGACACGCTGGATGGTGGTGCCGGTGCTGACACGCTGATTGGTGGAACCGGCAACGATGCTTACGTGGTGGATAACACAAGCGACATCGTGACGGAAAACGCGAACGAGGGTATCGATGCAGTCCAGAGCTCCGTTACTTACACGCTTTCCGCCAATGTCGAAAATCTTACTTTGACAGGCGATTTCAACACGATTAACGGTACTGGGAACGCGCTCGACAATATCATTGTCGGAAATATTCAAAATAACACGCTCACTGGCGGTGCTGGTAACGATATGATTGATGGAGGCTGGGGTAATGACATCATGATCGGTGGCACGGGCGATGATACCTACGTGGTAGGCACCATGTACGATACCGTGACCGAGAATGCGAACGAGGGTTTCGACACGGTACTATCTTCTTCAGATTGGACGATGTCGGCGAACGTCGAGAAACTTGTTTTCACCGGCACATACGGCAGTACTGGCACTGGGACGAGCGGTGACGACTATATTGTCGGCAATGCTGGTTGGAACACGTTAAATGGCGGTACAGGCAACGATCTGCTTAACGGGGGCAATGGCAACGATCTCGATACCTTGAACGGCGGCGCCGGCAACGATGTGCTCGAGGGGATGGACGGAGGCGATACGCTCTCAGATACCGCGGGCAACAATCTGTTCAATGGCGGCACGGGCGCAGATACCCTGACCGGCAATACCGGCAACGAACTTTTTATTGGCGGCGTGGGCAACGATACCATCACCACAAACATTGGCGCGGACATCATCGCGTTCAACCGTGGTGACGGTCAGGATACGATCGTAGCAAGCACCGGAACCGACAATACGATCAACCTCGGCGGCGGCATTCGCTATTCCGACCTAACATTTACCAAGAGTGGGAACAACCTTGTCTTGGGTGTCGGCGGTTCGAGCGAGCAATTGACGCTGCAAAATTGGTATAACGGAACTAGCAACAAGAGCGTGCTCAATCTGCAGGTGATTGCCGAGGCGATGGCGGATTTCGATGCGAATTCGTCCGACCCGCTGCTCAACAAGAAAGTTCAGAACTTCGACTTCCAGGGTTTGGTCACTGCCTTCGACGCGGCCGGCGATCCGGCAAACTGGGCGCTTACCAACGAGCTGCTCAACAAGCACCTGAGCGGGAGCGATACGGAGGCGTTGGGCGGCGATCTTGCCTATCAGTACGGCCGCAATGGCACGCTTGCCGGTATCGGGTTCGACCCAGCGGTATCGATCATGTCGAATGCGTCGTTCGGGACCTCGTCTCAGACGTTGCAGCCGTTGCAGGATCTGCAGCAGGGAATCAAGCGGCTGAGCTAACTAAGCCCCGATCTCGGGGCATTCGATCGCGTGGTGCACGCCTTTCGTCGCGATCATTACCTCGGCGCGCAGCTTCGACAGGTAAGCGTCGTTGATGCCGTGATTGGCGAGGCAGTCGACCGTCTGGTACAAGTAGTCGGCGCCCGAGCCGAACTTGCCGTGCGCGGTGGCGAGCGTCTTGATGATGGTCTCGAGCGGCAGCTTGCCTGCGTAGTGCGGGTGGCCGTGGTTGACGACGAATGCGATGGCGCGGATTTTTTGATCGCCTGAGCGCGCCGTGATCCAGCGCGGCGCATAAGAGCCCAATACCATTTCGCGCCGCCAGATCAGCGTCAGTTCATGGCGCACGTCGCTTGCCGCGATGCGGGACGCAACGCCGTTGCAGCAGCCGCCGAAATCCAGCCCGAGCATCAGCCCCGGATTGTCGATCGAGCCGCGGCCCAGGCGCGAGCGCAGGCAGAAACAGCGGTGATAACCGTGAATGCCGGCGCGCCTGCGCTCGACGAATTTGAACAGCGGGTTCCAGATCAACGAACCGTAGCCGAATATCCACAGGTCGTGCGCGGGATTCCAGTTCCCGAGCGTGCGCTCGAGCGAGGCATGGAATTCATCCTCGGGCACGAGTGGGACACCGTGCCTCACGTGCTCATAGGATTTACGCAGGAGGTCGTGTTCGAGATCCTCGCGAGTCAGCCCCATAATTCAGCAACGCTTGACATCTATCAGGGTTGACCCGCGGCACCGGCGGCAAGTTCCCCTGCGGGAGCCGCGTGCCGGCGTTCGAGCGCGGCGTTGGTCGCCGTCACCAGCAGATCGAGCACGCAATAAAACGCCCCGGCGGCGAGCGGCGGATTGAGCGTCGTAGCGCCGAGCCATGCCACCTGCGGCGACCACGTCCAGTTGCCGAGCCAGGTGCCGTAGATTTCCATCGCCAGCGACAGCAGGAACATGGTTGCATACAGTTTCTTCGCCGGCCCGAACACCATGCACAAGAGGAACAGCGCAAACAGCGGTGCGCCGAAGGTGTCGATGCCGGTCGCGCCGAGCAGCACGACGAACGGCGCCGCCAGCAGCGGCACTGCCCACGCCAGGCGGTCGGTCAGGCGCGGCGCGAGCACGGTGCCGAGCAGGAACAGCAGCGCGTGTCCGGGAGGGACGAACAAAGGAATGTTGCCGAGCCGGTACTCGTAGAGCCCCCACACCAGCGACAGGAAGATTTCGCCGAGCGAGGCATAGACTACGCACGCGACGAGACTTGCTTGCTGCAGGCGCGAAACGCGCGCGAGGACGGCAATGAAAATGAGCCACACCGCGACGTTGGTGACAATCTGGCCCCAGAACGGAAACTTCTGGTCGAGCAGCAGCCCGGCGGCGATAATGCCGCAGATTCCTGCCGCTTTAAAAGCAGGCGCAGCCGGATTTCTTCGCGTCAGTGCCAGCATGTTTTGGCATAATACTTGAATTGATCCGTCCAGTGATGGAGGCGCGGCTCATGTTCGCCAAATTAACGAAGCGGATGGCGTTGTGGTCGATCGTGATAGGGGGAGGGATATTGATGGCCAGCAGCACCGCATCTGCCCAGGAAAAAACGGTAGTGATACACGGCACCGCCACGCCGGGCGGCGGTTTTCCCCTGTATGGCGCAGCGTTTGCCGACACCATCAACGAAACCGACGCATCGCTCTCGGTGCAGCCGAAGAACACCAAGGGCAGCACCGAGAACGTGCCGCTGCTCGAGGCGGGAAGCCTCGACACGGGCCAAGTCACGGGCGAGGTCACGTACGAAGCGATCGCCGGCATCGGCCGGCCGCCGGCAAACCTGCGCATATTGAGCGCGATGTATTCCAATTCAGGCATGTTCATCGTGCGCGCCGACAGCCCGTACCGCACCCTCGCCGACCTGAAGGGCAAACCGATCGCGTGGGGCGCGGGCGGCTCGGGCTTCGTCGTGCTCGCGCGCTACGTGATGGATGGCCTCGGGCTCGACATGAACAAGGATTTCCAGGCGATCTATCTCGAAAAGGCAGCGGACGGACCGGCGATGGTGCTCGACGGCCGCGTCGCGGCGCTGTGGGGCGGCGGCGTGGGCTGGCCGGGGTTCGTCGCGGTCTCGAACGGGCCGGCGGGCGCGCGGTTCATCGCGCCCGACGCGGACGAAATCAAGCGCATCACGGCCAAGCACACGTTCATCAAACCAATCACCCTGCCCGCCGCCAGCTATTCCGGACAGGGCGCGCCGGTCAACACCGTTGGGTCATGGACGTTCGTGCTGGTGCGGCCGACGTTGCCGGATGACGTTGCGTATCGCATGGTGCGGGCGCTGCACAAAGGCGAGGCCGCGATAGGCAAGCGCTTGGCGCAGGCGCGCGAATCGACCATGGAAAACACCGTCGCCGCCGCGCCGCGGCTCGATTTGATTCATCCCGGCGTGCAGCGCTACCTGCGTGAAATCGGCCTCCTGCGCTGATGCGGCGCGCAGTTCCCTGCAACCGCCGATAAACGCCGATAATGTGAGGTGCCAGCAATGAAAACAGTCCACGCTTTGATTACGCTGCTTGTCCTGATCGCGCCGGCATGGGCGCAACAGTACCCGTCGAAGCCGGTTCGCATCATCGTGCCGTTCGCACCCGGCGGGGCGGTCGATATCACTGCGCGCGCGATTGCGCCGGGCCTCACCGAGCAGCTCGGGCAGAGTTTTGTCGTCGACAACCGTGGCGGCGCGGGCGGCATCATCGGCGCGGACCTGGTCGCCAAAGCCGCGCCTGACGGCTATACGCTGTTGATGGGCTCGAACAGCACGGTCAGCGTCGCGCCGAGCCTGTATCCTAAGAACCCGTATCACCCGATCCGCGATTTCGCGCCGATCTCGCTTGTCGCTACGATGCCGTTCGTACTCGACGTGCATCCCTCGGTGCCGGCCAAGTCCGTGAAGGAACTCATCGCGCTTGCCAAGGCGAAGCCCGGCCGCCTGTCGATGGCGTCCGGCGGTACCGGCAGCTCGAATCACCTGGTGGGCGAACTTTTCCAGTCGCTGACCAGCGCCAAATTCACGCACGTGCCGTACAAGGGCGCGGGGCCAGCGGGCGTCGATCTGATGGCGGGCCAGGTCGACCTGCTGTTCGACCAGCTTGCGTCGTCGGCGAACTACATCAAGTCCGGCAAGCTGCGCGCGTTGGCGGTGACCTCGAAAGCGCGCGCCGCGGTCATTCCCGCTGTGCCCACAATGCTCGAGTCCGGTGTGCCGAACCTCGAAGCGACCAACATTACCGGTGTGCTCGCGCCCGCCGGCACGCCCGCCGAGATAATCGCCAAGCTGCACGCGGCGGTCGCCAAGGCGGCGAACCAGAGCGTGGTCAAGGAGCGCTTTGCCGGTATCGGCGTGGAGGCGGTGGGCAGCACCCCGGCCGAGTTCGCGGCCTACATCAAGGAAGACTTCGCGCGCTGGACCAAAGTGGTGAAGGACGCGAACATTAAAGTTGAGTGAGGAGTGAATGCAGTTTCGAGTTGCGAGTTTCAAGTTTCGAGTTGACTAAACCGAACCTCAAACCCGAAACCGAAACTTATTTTTGATTCCATCCGCGTTCATCTGCGTTCATCGGCGGTTCCATCATGTTCTTAAGATGGCTCCCGTCCGCGCGCCGCGGCGCGCCTACTTGAAGTCGTAGAGCCGCGCGGGTACGGCGAGTCAGCCCATTCAGCTGGGGTCCTGGTAATTTGCCTCGAGCAGCTTCGCCTGGGCGGCGGCAAGCCGCGCGACCGGCACGCGCGGGCCGGAGCAGGAAACGTAGTTGATGCCGATTTGATGGCAGAAGCGGATCGAGACGGGATCGCCGCCGTGCTCGCCGCAGATGCCGATCTTGAGATCCGGCCGCGTCTTGCGGCCGTCCTCGACGGCCATTTTCATCAGCTCTCCCACGCCCTTGATGTCCAGCACTTCGAACGGGTTGTCCTGCAGGATGCCGGTTGCGTTGTAGGCCGGCAGGAATTTGTTTTCCGCGTCCTCCCGGCTGAACGAGAACGTGGCCTGCGTGAGGTCATTCGTGCCGAAGGAGAAGAACTCCGCGTCCTGCGCCATGCGGCCCGCGCGCACGCAGGCACGCACCACTTCCAGCATGGTGCCGAACTTGAACTTCACGTTGATGCCGTGGGTCAACTCCACCACCTTGTGGATGCGCTGGACATAGCCGTGGATGCGCTTGAGCTCTTCCACCGTGGCGACCTGCGGCACCATGATCTCGGGATAGATTTCGACGCCATCCCTCGCGCACAGGGCGGCGGCCTCGAGAATCGCCTGAATCTGCATGGAGTAGATTTCCGGGTAGCTGATGCCCAGCCGCACGCCGCGGTGCCCAAGCATCGGGTTGACCTCCTCCAGCGAGCGCACCTTTTTCAGAATCGTTTCCTTCCGGTGGATCACGTCGTCTTCCAGATGTGATTCCTCGAAGGTGTGCAGGCCGCCCACGAGTTTCGCCAGGCCGTCGGCATACTGCTGGTAGAGCCTGGGATTGAGCAGTTTCAGGGTGTCCGGCAGCTCCTTCAGGGCCCTGATGCTGTCGCGCAGCTGGTGCAGGTGGGCGATCTCCAGCTCCAACTGCGCCGCGGTGGGCAGGAATTCGTGCATCGGCGGGTCGAGCAGGCGCACCGTCACCGGCAGCCCCTTCATCGCCTTGAAGATGCCCTTGAAGTCCGCGCGCTGGATCGGCAGCAGGCGGTCGAGCGCAGCCTGGCGCTCCTCCGGCGTCTCCGCCAGGATCATCTCCTGCATGATGGGCAGGCGATCGGTGCTGTTGAACATGCGCTCGGTGCGGACCAGGCCGATGCCCATTGCGCCGAACTCCCGCGCACGGGTCGCATCATCCGGGGTGTCGGCGTTGGCCATTACCTTGAGTTCGGCAACCTCGTCGGCCCAGGCCAACAGCGTGGCCATTTCCGACGAAAATTCGGCTTTCACGGTCGGCACTTCGCCGGCGTAGACGTGACCAGTGCCGCCGTCGATGG
>JBGPFE010000085.1:0-6474 GCA_041483135.1 Gammaproteobacteria bacterium
AAACATACTGCATAAAAGATTCTAATAATAAACTCGATATCTGAACTTTGAAGTACCGAACATTAACATGAACCAGTGCGGCCTGCCGAAGAAAATGGCGCTTGAACTGTTCAAGCCGTTTATCTTCAACAAGCTCGAGATACTCGGTCTTGCCACGACCATCAAGGCCGCCAAGCGCCTGGTCGAGCAGGAAGTGCCCGAAGTCTGGGACATCCTGGAAGAAGTGATCCGCGAGCACCCGGTGATGCTGAACCGCGCGCCGACGCTGCATCGTCTCGGCATCCAGGCGTTCGAGCCGGTGCTGATCGAGGGCAAGGCGATCCAGCTGCATCCGCTGGTGTGCGCGGCATTCAATGCCGACTTCGACGGCGACCAGATGGCGGTGCACATACCGCTGTCGCTCGAAGCGCAGCTCGAAGCGCGCACGCTGATGCTGTCGTCGAACAACATCCTGTCGCCCGCCAACGGCGAGCCGATCATCGTGCCTTCGCAGGACATCGTGCTCGGGCTCTACTACATCACGCGCGAGAAAATGGGCGCGCGCGGCGAAGGCATGGCGTTCATCAACGTGGGTGAGGTGTCGCGCGCCTACGAAACCCGCCAGATCGAGGTCAACGCCAAGATCATGGTGCGCATCAAGGAGTACGAAGTCGATGACGCTGGCGAGAAACGCGAGAAAGTGACGCGTTATCAGACTACCGTCGGCCGCGCGCTGCTGTCGGAAATCCTGCCGGCGGGCCTGCCGTTCGAGCTCATCAACAAGCCGCTCAAGAAGAAAGAGATCTCAAAGCTGATCAATCACTCATTCCGCCGCTGCGGCCTGCGCGAAACGGTGATTTTCGCCGACAAGCTGATGTACGGCGGCTTCAGCATGGCGACGCGCGCCGGCATCTCGATCGCGGTCGGCGATATGCTGGTGCCGCAGCAGAAGGACGAAATCATCTCCGCTGCCGAGAAGGAGGTGCAGGAGATCGAGTCGCAATACACCTCGGGCCTCGTCACGCAGGGCGAGCGTTACAACAAGGTGGTCGACATCTGGGGCCGCGCCGGCGACGTCGTGGCAAAAGCGATGATGGACCAGCTCGGCACCGAAGACGTCGGAGCGTGGGACTACAAGAAGAGCGATTACGTGCCGCTCAAGGACAAAAAGGGCAACCTGGTTACCCAGGAATCGTTCAATTCGATTTACATGATGGCCGACTCCGGCGCGCGCGGTTCCGCCGCCCAGATCCGGCAGCTCGCCGGAATGCGGGGGCTCATGGCGAAACCCGACGGCTCAATCATCGAAACGCCGATCACCGCGAACTTCCGCGAAGGCTTGAACGTGCTGCAGTACTTCATTTCGACGCACGGCGCGCGCAAGGGCCTCGCCGATACCGCGCTGAAGACCGCCAACTCGGGATATCTCACGCGCCGGCTGGTCGACGTGACGCAGGACCTCGTGGTGACCGAGGACGATTGCGGCACCTCGCAAGGCGTCGCGATGAAAGCGCTGATCGAAGGCGGTGAGGTGGTCGAAAGCCTGCGCGAGCGCATCCTCGGCCGTGTTTGCACCACCGACATCATCAATCCGGAAAGCGGCCAGGCCATGTTCCCGGTCAACACTCTGCTCGACGAAGACGCGGTGGAGGCGATCGAAGCGGTCGGCCTCGACGAAATCAAGGTGCGCACGCCTCTCACTTGCGAAACGCGTTACGGGTTGTGTGCCAACTGCTACGGCCGCGATCTCGGCCGCGGCTCGATCGTAAATGTCGGCGAAGCAGTCGGCGTGATCGCCGCGCAGTCGATCGGCGAGCCCGGCACGCAGCTGACCATGCGTACTTTCCACATCGGCGGCGCGGCTTCGCGTACCGCGGTGGTGAGCCAGGTCGAAAGCAAGTCGGCCGGCGTGGTGCGTTATTCACCGGGTATGCGCTACGTGACCAACGCGCGCAGCGAGCTGATCACGATTGCGCGCAGCGGCGAAGTGCTGATACACGACGAGCACGGCCGCGAGCGTGAGCGCCACAAAGTGCCGTATGGCGCGACGCTGCTCGCGCGCGACGGTGAGTCGGTGAAAGCCGGCCACGTGCTCGCGATGTGGGATCCGCATACGCGTCCGATCATCACCGAGTACGCGGGACGCGTGCGCTTCGAGAACGTCGAAGAAGGCGTCACCGTCGCCAGGCAGACCGACGAGGTCACGGGTTTGTCCACCCTCGTTGTGGTCGATCCCAAACGCCGCGGGAGCCAGCAGGTCAAGGGTCTGCGGCCGCAGGTCAAGCTGCTCGACGAGCGCAATCACGAAGTAAAAATCGCGGGCTCGGACCAGCCGGTCAACATTACTTTCCAGATCGGCTCGATCATCACCGTGAAAGACGGCCAGGAAGTGTCGGTCGGCGAGGTGCTGGCGCGCATTCCGCAGGAAACCTCGAAGACGCGCGACATTACCGGGGGGCTCCCGCGGGTGGCGGAATTGTTCGAGGCGCGTTCGCCAAAGGATGCGGGGCTGCTCGCCGAAGTCACCGGCACGGTGTCGTTCGGCAAGGACACCAAGGGCAAGCAGCGCCTGGTGATCACCGATCTCGAAGGCGTCGCGCACGAGTACCTGATCCCGAAGGACAAGCACGTGATGGCGCACGACGGCCAGGTGGTGAACCGGGGCGAGGTGATCGTCGACGGCCCGGCCGACCCGCACGATATCCTGCGGCTGCTCGGTGTCGAGGCGCTGGCGCGCTACATCTGCAACGAGGTGCAGGACGTCTACCGCTTGCAGGGCGTGAAGATCAACGACAAACACATCGAAGTGATCGTGCGCCAGATGCTGCGCCGCGTAACGATCGTCGATGCCGGCGATACGCGCTTTATCGTGGGCGAACAGCTCGAACGCGCCGAGGTGCTGGACGAGAACGATCGCGTGGTGGCCGAAGGCAAGAAACCGGCAACCTACGATTACATGCTGCTCGGCATCACCAAGGCGTCGCTGTCGACCGATTCGTTCATTTCGGCGGCATCGTTCCAGGAAACCACGCGCGTGCTGACCGAGGCGGCGATCATGGGCAAGCGCGACGAACTGCGCGGGCTGAAGGAGAACGTGATCGTCGGCCGGCTGATTCCGGCAGGCACCGGACTTGCCTATCACAACACGCGCAAGCGGCAAGTAGCGGCCGGCGAGCTGCTGCCGGCCGAGGCAGCGCTTGCCGAAGAGGCGCCGGCAACTGAAAACCGCGAGCAGGTTGCTTGACAGGGATGCTGTAACCCCTTAAAATTTACAGTCTTTTTAGCTTCAAAACCTGCCCGGACGGGCGGGTCAATTGCGTAATCCCCTCGGGACAGGACGGCTCTTAGGCCGTCCTCTCCTTTTTAGGGCACGGAAAAACGGCGCAAACCGCGGTTTTTTAACGGGAATTTTATAAGGCTGAGTATGCCGACGATCAACCAGTTAGTGCGCAAGCCGCGCGTCACCCGGCGCGTCAAGAGCAAGGTGCCGGCGCTGCGCAATTCGCCGCAAAAACGCGGGGTATGCACGCGCGTCTATACCACGACGCCGAAGAAACCGAACTCGGCGCTGCGCAAGGTCGCGCGCGTGCGGCTCACCAACGGCTTCGAGGTGACGAGCTACATCGGCGGCGAAGGTCACAACCTGCAGGAGCACTCGGTCGTGCTGATCCGCGGCGGCCGCGTCAAGGACCTGCCGGGCGTGCGCTACCACATCGTTCGCGGCAGCCTCGACACCGCAGGCGTCAAGGATCGCAAGCAGAGCCGCTCGAAGTACGGCGCTAAACGGCCAAAGGCCGCTTAGCGCCCAAGGCGCCGGATTAACGAAGCCGCAAAGCGGCTTGGTCCCAAAGCCGCTTAATTTTTTAGAGGAGACCGAAGGCGAATTAAAGGTTGTGTCTGGTTAAAGAGTTATGGATTTATCTCTTCACTCTTCACCCTTCGCCCTTCACCGAATTTAATATGCCACGTCGCAGAGAAATACCCAAGCGCGAGATCCTGCCGGATCCGAAATATTCGAGCGTTGAAATCGCCAAGTTCGTCAACGTATTGATGCAGGCCGGCAAAAAGTCGATTGCCGAGGGCATTATTTACAGCGCGCTCGAGCAGATCAAGAAAAAGACCAGCAAGGACCCGCTCGAAGTGTTCACCCAGGCGGTGAATAACGTCAAGCCGATGGTGGAAGTCAAAAGCCGCCGCGTCGGCGGCGCCAACTACCAGGTGCCGGTCGAAGTGCGCCCGGTCCGGCGCACTGCGCTCGCGATGCGCTGGTTGCGCGACGCGGCGCGTGGTCGCGGCGAAAAGTCGATGGACGCGCGGCTTGCAGGTGAAATCGCCGAAGCGGCGGAAGGCCGCGGCGGCGCGATGAAGAAACGCGAGGAAGTGCACCGGATGGCGGAAGCCAACAAAGCGTTCTCGCATTACCGGTTTTAATCAGCGGTCAGCTATCAGCATTCAGCCAACGAGCAAAAAGTGCCACGCAAAACCCCCATCGAGCGCTATCGCAATATCGGCATCAGTGCCCACATTGATGCCGGTAAAACCACGACTACCGAGCGCGTGCTGTTCTACACCGGCGTTTCGCACAAAATGGGCGAAGTGCATGACGGCACCGCGGTGATGGACTGGATGGAGCAGGAGCAGGAGCGCGGGATTACGATCACTTCGGCCGCGACGACGTGCTTCTGGAAGGGGATGGACGGCAATTATCCCGAGCACCGCATCAACATCATCGATACGCCGGGCCACGTCGACTTCACGATCGAGGTCGAGCGCAGCTTGCGCGTGCTCGACGGCGCGTGCATGGTCTATTGCGCGGTCGGCGGCGTGCAGCCGCAGTCAGAGACGGTATGGCGCCAGGCCGTCAAGTACCGCGTGCCGCGGCTCGCGTTCGTCAACAAAATGGACCGCCAGGGCGCGAATTTCATCAAAGTCTATGAGCAGATGAAGTCGCGCCTCAAGGCGAATCCGGTGCCGATCCAGATTCCGATCGGCGCGGAAGAGAAATTCGAAGGCGTGATCGACCTGGTGCGCATGCAGGCGATCTACTGGGATGACTCGACCCAGGGCATGAAGTTCGAGTTGAGAGCCATCCCGGCCAACTGCCAGGATGAGGCGCAGGAATGGCGCGAGAAAATGATCGAAAGCGCGGCCGAGGCGAACGAAGAACTGATGAACAAATACCTCGAATCTGGCGCGTTATCGATCGAGGAAATCAAGTTCGGCCTGCGCACGCGCACGATCCACAACGAGATCGTGCCGATGCTGTGTGGCTCGGCTTTCAAGAACAAGGGCGTACAGGCGATGCTCGATGCGGTCATCGACTATTTGCCGGCGCCGATCGACATTCCGCCGGTCACGGGTCACGACGACTACGACAAGCCCGCGGAGCGCAAAGCGAGCGATGACGAGCCTTTCGCCGGCCTCGCGTTCAAGATCGCGACGGACCCTTATGTCGGCCAGCTGATTTTCTTCCGCGTTTATTCCGGCGTCGTGAAATCGGGCGACACGATTTACAATCCCGTCAAAGGCCGCAAAGAGCGCATCGGCCGGCTGTTGCAGATGCATGCCAACGCGCGCGAGGAAATCAAGGAAGTGTACGCGGGCGACATCGCGGCGGCGGTCGGCTTGAAGGAAGCGACCACCGGCGAGACACTGTGCGATCCGCAGAAAATCATCATTCTCGAGAAGATGATATTTCCCGAGCCGGTGATTTCACAGGCGGTCGAGCCGAAAACCAAGGCCGACCAGGAAAAGATGGGCATCGCGCTGAACCGCCTCGCGCAGGAAGACCCGTCGTTCCGCGTGCGTACCGACGAGGAATCGGGCCAGACCATTATCTCCGGCATGGGCGAACTGCATCTCGAGATCATCGTCGATCGCATGAAGCGCGAATTCGGGGTCGAGGCCTCGGTCGGCAAGCCGCAGGTCGCGTACCGCGAGACGATCAAGAAGACATGCGACAAGGTCGAGGGCAAATTCATCAAGCAGTCGGGCGGCCGCGGCCAGTACGGCCACGTCGTGCTCAGGGTCGAACCGCAGGCACCCGGCAAGGGCTTCGAGTTCGTCGACGCAATCAAGGGCGGTTCGGTGCCGCGCGAATACATTCCGGCGGTCGAGAAGGGGATCGAGGGCACGCTGCCCGCCGGCGTGCTCGCCGGCTTCCCGGTGGTCGACGTCAAAGTCACGCTGTTCGACGGCTCGTACCATGAAGTCGATTCGAATGAAAACGCGTTCAAGATGGCGGCGTCGATGGCGTTCAAGGACGGCATGCGCCAGGCCAGCCCCGCACTGCTCGAGCCGATGATGGCCGTCGAAGTCGAAACGCCCGAGGACTTCATGGGCAACGTCGTCGGCGATCTGTCGTCGCGGCGCGGGATGATCCAGGGCATGGACGACATGCCCACCGGCAAGGTGATCAAGGCGGAAGTGCCGCTGGCCGAGATGTTCGGCTATTCGACCACGCTGCGTTCGCTGTCGCAGGGCCGCGCGACGTAC
>JBGPFE010000086.1:0-6231 GCA_041483135.1 Gammaproteobacteria bacterium
AACGGCGACCTTGCTCTGTGTCGATTTGAACCTGGGCACAATCGATCTACCGTTTCCCCGTCCCCAAGTCCGGCCAGACTCGAGAACACTACCAACATACACCTACAAAACGAACATACAAGGACACAGAGTTCACAGAGGAAAAACAAACCAGAACTAGACGAATGGTTCCTGTTTTTTTGCATTTCTCTGTGTTCTCTGTGCCCTCTGTGGCAATGTTTTGAGGTTTAAATGAAATTCAAAGCCAGAGTCTGGAAGTTCGGCGACAACATAAATACGGACCTCATCCTGCCGGTCACGGCGTTCTACCTGTCGCCGGACGAGCAGGCGCGCTACGTATTCAAGGCGAATCGCCCCGGGTGGGTCGACGAGGTCAAGCCGGGCGACATCATCGTCGGCGGCAAGAACTTCGGCATGGGCTCCAGCCGTCCCGCCGCTCGTTCGCTGAAAAACCTGGGACTGGGCTGCCTCGTCGCGCATTCGATCAACGGGCTCTTCTTCCGCAACTGTGTCAACTTCGCTTTTCCCGCGCTCGAATGCCCGAACGCGTTCGATGCATTCAACGAAGGCGACATCGCGGAAGTTGATTTCGATGCGGCCACCGTGCGCAACGCAACGAGCGGCAAGTCACTCACGGCGGTCGCGCTGCCGCCGAAACTCCTCGACCTGCTCAAGGCCGGCGGGATTTACCCGCTGCTGGAAAAAGAAGGGTCGATCGGGCCCAAGACCGCGACGTCGGGCTAGCCGGGGCGCAAGCCCCGGGATACTAGGCGAGACAAATCGTCGGCGCGGCACGTGCAGGTGACTTCGCAACCCAAACTACGTTAAAATCTAGCTAACCAGAATCTCGAGGACGCTATATGGAACGCATTGGGATCTACGAAGCGAAATCGCGGCTTTCCGAGCTCGTCGAGCGGGCCGAAACCGGGAGAGAGGTTACTATTACCAGGCACGGCAAGCCGGTGGCGAAGCTCGTGCCGGCGCGGGAGGCGAAAGGGCCCAATCGCTCGGCGCTGATTGACGAGATCATCGCGTTCAGCAGAACTTGCAAGTTGAAGCGACGGGTGAATCTGCGGAAGTTCGCTTCCGAAGGGCGCGACTGAGTGGCGTTTGTCGTTGATAACTCGGTCGTGATCGCATGGTTTGTCGGCAGCCAGGCCACCGCCTACACGAACCGCCTGCGAGAACGTGCGCGGCGTGAAGCATTGCACGCGCCGGCGGTGTGGCCCCTTGAATTCGTCAATACGCTTTGGGGTTTGCAGCGGCGCCGGCTGCTGCGCCCGCATCAGGTGGACGAAATCATCGACAGGGCCGTGCGGCTGGGCGTTACGGTGCATGGCGAGCCGGTCGGTCTCGCGTCATTGCTCGGTTTGGCCCGGCAGTTCACGCTCTCGTCGTATGACGCGTCCTACCTCGAACTCGCGCAGCGGCTGGGATTGCCGCTGGCCGCAAAGGACGCTCCGTTGACCGCGGCCGCGCAGCGGGCGGGAATTCTTCTCGCTTGATTCCGCGTCGGTCAGGATTTATCCGCTGGTGGTAAAGGAAGGGCTGATCGTGCCCAAAACCGCTGCGTCGGGCTGATATGAGAGAGCAAGAGACATCTGATGGCGGTGCTTTGCGCCTTGAGAAAACGCTCCTCTTGACGTCAATCATTCTATTTCTTTCCGCGATGGTCGCTGTAGGCATGCAGCGCGAAGAAGAGAGCTTCGTTATTGACGTGATTTTTGTGCCCCTGACGATGGTTTTCGCCGGTATTGTGGCGTGGAAGGCGACAACTTCACTGAACGATGGTTATCTCGTGAGAATCATCTGGCTGATGGGAGTTTTGGTGCCTATTACATCGGCGCTGGCTCTCGCGGCACTCTACGACCGATGCAATCGCAAAATCAGCCGCGCGGCACGCGCGCTTGAGCGATAGATGCGCTGGTTGTAAAACGCGGGAGCCTCGGGACAACAGCTTTTGCGTTTACGCGAGCCAGTGCGAAGCGGCCTGTTCGGCGAGCGCGAACGCCTGCGTGCCGGCGCCGACCACACCCGAGTAGCGCGAAAAGAACAGATAGCCGTCGACCGGCGCGAGCAATTCCTCGAGCACTTCATAGCTGTAGATATCGACCACTTCGCCTAGCTTCGCACCCTTCTTGATCAGCTTGCCGAGGTCGCCGGGGTGCTCGTAGTTAGACACCAGGTAGCCGCTGTTCTTCGGCCGGATTTCGTGGCGCGCCTTCTGATCGAAGTCGAGCTGGCGCGGCGGTTTCGTTTTCCCTTCGAGCATGCCGAGATGCGCCATGATGCCGCGCAAGCCGGCGATCGCCTGCTTCGTATATAGCGCGGTGTTCTCGGGACCCAGGTACGAGCCGCCCATCTCCGGGTTCGCGGCCGGCAGATTGCGTTTCGTGTTGACGTAATGCGACGCGGTGCCGGTCAGGTCGTTCTCGTGCACGAAAGGCATGCCGAACGCGCGCGCAAGCGCGAGGCTTTGTTGTTTGACGCCGTCCGGCGCTTTCGCGTTGTAATCGACGCGCGCCTGCAGCCGGCCGCCGCTGCCGCCCGAATGGAAGTCGATGAACGCGTCGGCGTGGTCGAGCACGTTCGCGGTGATCGCCGCCGCGATCATCTGCGTCGTGTTGCCTCGCGCGTTGCCCGGGAAAACCTCGAACAGATCGGTGTGGCCGTGCTGCTCGGGCGTCAGGCGACCGAACCCTGCGGTCGCCATCGGATTGGCGACCGAGATGATCGCGAGCCTGCCTTTCAGTTTCGATGTGTCGAGATCGGCGATGAACTTTCGGATCGCGGTCGTCGGCAGGAACTCGTCGCCGTGCACGTTGGTGATGATGCCGAGCGTCGGCCCGGCAGCTTTCCCCGTGACGACATGCAGCGGCAGCGTGAGCTGCGCGCCGTTCAGCATCGTCGTCACCGGCAGCCGCGTGAACCAGCGGCCTTCGGTCTGTTTCGCCCACAGCGGGGCGATTGCACTCGTCATTACAGGTTCTTTCAAAAATCAACTAATACTGATGGAACCGCCGATGACCGCAGATCATCAGGGTGAACGAGTGAATGAGTGAATGAGTGAGCCCCCTCACCCTGCGCCCGCGGAGGGCGGAACAGGTTCCATCGGCTTGCCGATGGATGTGACCCCGGAGCGGGATGCAAAGCGCCGGATATCCGCGTGCTATTGTGCGCCTTCACGGTCGCATCCCGTAAACGGGTCCCTGCTCCACGCTCCGGCGCACCTCTCCCCCGGTGACGAGGGAGAGGGAATCTCTTACTCGTTCACCCTTTCACCCTTTCACCCCTTCACTCGTTCAATTCGTAAAGCGAAACACCAGCGCCGGCTCTTCCGAGCGGTCGCGCGGCTTGCGCACGCGCTCGGCCATCGCCAGCGCAAACGGCGCCGTTTCGAGCAGGATCGCTGTCTGACGATCGTTGAGCTTGAGCCCCGCGCGAGCGGCCGTGCGCAGCACGAAGTCGCGCGTCGCGGCCGGCATGTCCGCCGCGACCGGCTCGTTGCCTTTGGGCGCGAGCTTCGGCTGCGGCGCGCCCGGCTTGAGCTGCGGATGGCGCGTGTGCCAGTCGGTCGCCATCTGGTACGCGTGGCCGACGCGCAGCACGGTCGCTTCGCCGAACGGCCGGCCGATCACCTGCATGCCCAACGGCAAATCGCCGTTCGTTCCTCCTTGCAGCCCGCCGCTGAAACCATTGGGCAGTTCGAGCGAGGGCCCGCCGGTCACGTTCGACGGCGTGAAGACGTTAGTTTTCTGCCAGAAGTTGGCGGTCTTGTGCGCGTCGAGCCGCGGCGCGGGGCCGAAGCCGGCGGCGAGCAGCACGTCGTACTTCTGATACAGCGGCTGCATTTCGGCGATGATGCGGCGGTGCTCGCGCGACGCCTGCACGTAATCCGACGACTGGAACAGGCACGCGGGCAGCACGCGGCCGAGAAAATCGCGGCCGAAATCGCCGGGGCGCGACTTGAGGTTGTCGTAGTGGATCGAATAGATCTCGCTTTCCGCGATCACGACCTTGGTGTCGAACGAGTCCTGCATCGGCCGCGCGCGGCAGTCCTCGATGCGCGCGCCGAGCTTTTTGAAGACCTCGATTGCCGCATCCATTGCGCGCGCAAGATCGGGATGCGCGGGCATGTCCTTCTCCCAGTAATGGCGGAGCACTCCGATGCGCACGCCCTTGATGTCGGGACTGAGCGTGCCGTGGTAATTCGGGATTTCGACCTCGATGCTGCCGGCGTCCGCGGGGTCGTAGCCGGCGATCGCCTGCAGCAGGATCGCGCAGTCCTCGACCGTGCGCGCCATCGGCCCGCAATGGTCGAACGTGAACGAGTTCGGGATCACGCCTGCGCGGCTGACGAGTCCCGAGGTCGGCATGAGTCCCGCGAGCCCGCAGTACGAAGCCGGGCCGCGGATCGAGCCGCCGGTATCGGAGCCGAGCGAGGCCGGTATCAGTCCCGCCGCGAGCGCGGCCCCCGAGCCGCTCGATGATCCGCCGGTGAAATGCTCGAGGTGCCACGGGTTGCGCGACGGCGGCCACGGCAAGTCGAACGACGGCCCGCCATGCGCAAACTCGTGCGTCTGCAGCTTGCCGAGCAGCACCGCGCCGGCGTTGGCGAGCATGCGCGTAGCGGTGGCGTCGTCGGCCGGAACGTTGTCGATGCAGACCTTGGAGCCGCCCGAGGTCAGGATGCCCGCGGTGTTGTAGATGTCCTTCAGCGCGAACGGGATGCCGTGCAGCGGGCCGCGGTAGCGGCCCGACATGATGTCGACTTCCGCCTGCCGTGCCTGCTGGCGCGCGAGATCGGCGGTGACGGTGATGAACGCGTTGAGCTGCGGTTCGAGAGCTTCGATGCGTTTGAGGAGCGCATCGGTGTACTCGACCGGCGACAGCTTGCGCTCGCGGATCAGTAGCGCCGCTTCGGCGATGGTGAGGAAGGAAAGATCGTCCATGGTTTGTGTTCTGCCGACATGAGCATTGTGACGGGCGGCATGCGATTTTACATCGTGTTAAACTGACGGTGTAACGAATTCATAGTACGAATTCATCGCATATCCCGCTAACGCGACAGCGCGTTGCAGAGCGCGCACGCAACCTGAAGTTTAATACGGAGAAACAGCATGTCGATACTGACGTTGAAACAAGCCAACACCATCATCGAAGCCGCGATCGCCAAGGCGCGCGAAATGAAGATCAAGCCGCTCGCGATCGTCGTGCTCGACGCGAGCGGCAACATCGTCTCGGCGCAGCGCGAGGACAACGCGAGCATGTTCCGCTTCGACGTCGCGCTCGGCAAGACGTGGGGCGCGGTGGCGATGGGCTGCTCGAGCCGCGCGCTCGGCAAACGCGCCAAGGACAATCCGAATTTCTTTCTTACGCTCGCCGCGACGGCCAAGGGCAAATTCCTGCCGCAGACCGGCGCCGCGCTGATCAAGGACGCGCAGGGCAACATCCTCGGCGCGGCCGGCGCGAGCGGCGGCACGGGCGACGAAGATGAAGCCTGTTGCGCCCACGGCATCGAGAAGGCGGGCCTCAAGGCCGACGCCTCGGCGTGAAAGGCCGAGAGGCGTGAGGCGTGAGGCGGAAGGTGTAAAGCCTACAGCGGATCAAAGAAAGGATTCTTATGAGCGCAGTTCAAAAACCGACCGACAACACCAAGAACGAAGGTGCGGTCAAGGCGGGCAACGGAAAATTCATTTTCCCGCTGACCAAGATGGCCGGCATGGACGCCGGCCGCGGTTATTCGACTGCGTTCGGGCCGGTGATCGAGGGCGAGCGCATGCAGGTCGGTTTGATCACGAAGACCAGGGGCACCGGCGCGCGTCCGCATACTCATCCGAACGAGCAGTGGAACTACATCGTGAAAGGCACGCTGCGCGTGAAGATCGCCGATCAGCCCGAGCAATTGTGCGGGCCGGGCACGCTGCTGTACTTTCCGGCGAACACGGTGCACTCGACGGTCGCGACGCCCGAAGAAGACGCGATGTTCTTTACGGTCAAGGATTTGACGCACGGCATCCACGGCATGGCCGCCGACGGCACCATGGCGGGGCCGCATTACGATCCGGGTTTCGAGCCGAAGTAAGAACGTCAGCCACAGAGCAACTGCGTTGACTGTCAAGCATTCTGTGATTGTTTCCAAGGCTGATTAGACCTGATCATGGCGTTGAGGATGACCAGCATTTTTCGCATACAAGCGGTGATGGCCACATAGTGATGTTTACCCGCTTG
>JBGPFE010000087.1:0-6031 GCA_041483135.1 Gammaproteobacteria bacterium
CCAAGCGGGTAAACATCACTATGTGGCCATCACCGCTTGTATGCGAAAAATGCTGGTCATCCTCAACGCCATGATCAGGTCTAATCAGCCTTGGAAACAATCACAGAATGCTTGACAGTCAACGCAGTTGCTCTGTGGCTACCGGTATTTGATTTGACGATCAGGAGGAGCTTGTGGCGAAACCGATGGGGCTGATGGTGGCGGGTCTTAACTACTCGAATGTCGCGGCGGACGAGTGGAACGACTGGTACGACACCGAGCACATCCCCGAACGCGCGCGCATCAAGGGCTTCGGCACCATCCAGCGCTGGCTCGGCGCCGACGATCCGAAGATCTCGATCGCGACCTACGATCTCGACGGCGTCGATGTGCTGGACAGCCCCGCGTACAAGGCGATCGCGGGCGCGAACATGTCGCCGTGGTCGAAGCGCATGACCGGCAAGGCCGAGCGCCTCTGCCGGCTCGTCGCCGAGCAGATCGTGCCGGGGCGCAAGGCCGCGCCGCTCGATGCGGGCGGCGCGCTGCTGTTCGCAATGAACGTCAAGCCGGAAGCGGAAGCCGATTTCAACGCGTGGTACAACGATGAGCACCTGCCCGCGCTTGCCACGGTGCCGGGGTGTCTGTGCGCGCGGCGCTTCAAAGCGAGTGGCGGATCGCACAAGTACGTCGCGCTCTACCACCTGACCGGACCGGAAGTCACGGAATCCAAGGCGTGGGAGAACGCGGTGAATACGCCGTGGACAATGAAAATCCGTCCGCAGACCAGCGACCGGCTGCGCCTCGTGCTGCGGCGTTACAGCAGAAAAACCTGATCCCGTTTTTCACGATGTACAAGAATCTGCTGACGCTAGTCTGCGGTATCCTGTCACTCGCCTTTTCGCAAAGCGCATCTGCGCACCGGATCGTTGCCTGCGAGCCGGAATGGGCGGCGCTCGCCAGGGAACTCGGCGGCGAGATGAACACTGTGCAAAGCGCAACGACCGGGCTGCAGGATCCGCATCATATCGAGGCGCGGCCGAGCCTGATCGCGATGGCGCGCAATGCCGACCTGCTCATTTGCACCGGTTTGGGAGTTGAGGGCGGATGGCTGCCGATACTATTGGCTAATTCGGGCAACCCTAAAATTCAACGCGGCCAGCCTGGATACTTCGAGGCCGGCGACTATGTGCAAAAGCTGGATGTGCCCACCAGTCTCGACCGCGCGCAGGGTGATGTGCACGCGCTCGGCAACCATCATATTCAGAACGACCCGCATAACATCCTGCGGATTGCCGATGCCCTTGCCAAGCGCCTTGCCGAGATCAACCCGCCGAACGCTGCGTACTTCGAGGCGCGGCACCAGGCGTTCTCAACGCGCTGGAATAAAGCGATAAAACAGTGGGAACAGCTAGCCGCCCCGCTCAGAGGGGTGGGGATCGTGGAACATCACAAGGCATGGACCTATCTATGCCACTGGCTCGGCATGCGCGAGATCGCTACGCTCGAACCCAAGCCCGGCATAGAGCCGACCGTCTCTCACTTGCAGGATGTGCTTGCGATCTTGCAGCGCGAGTCCGCGCAAGTGATTATTCCCGCGCCTTATCACGATCCGCGCGCCGCAAACTGGTTAGCTGAGCGCACCAAACTTCCGGTCGTGGTTCTGCCAACCACGATAGGCGGCACCGAGCAGGCAAAGGATCTGTTCAGCCTGTTTGACGACACCATCCGCCGCTTGCTGGCGGCAACCAAGCGCTAGTCGACGCGCAGTGGCGCTTCAGCAGAAAAACTGGATAGCCACAGAGGTCACAGAGGGCACAGAGAGAAAAGCAGGAGCAGGCGCCACGGTTGAGTCACGCCGATGGCAGGCGCAAAATGAAGCATCGCACGCGGGGAAATCCGTCAACTGAATTGGCACCTGATATGTCATCTGATTCGTCATCTATCTTTTCACCTGATTTACGTTCGCCGCACAGGCGCAGTCGCGGCGTAGCCGTATGTCAGGGGCCGTTTACCTGGCACCGACGGGAGCAATGCGCGATGGGCCGACTGATACCAAAAATTGAAAGGCCGGCAGTGCGTCTGGGTGTTCTCGCCCTTGTCCTCGTCGCATTCGCTCTACCGCTCGCCGTCCACTCTCAGCCAGTCGCGAAACTCCCGCGGATCGGTGTCCTGTGGCAGACGGCGCCGCCGCCGCCCGTTCACCCGCAAATGACCGCCCTGCTCCAGGGCTTGAAAGAGCTGGGATGGGAAGACGGCAAGAACGTCGTCATCGAGTACCGGTACGGCGGGAGCCAGGCTGACCGTCTGGCGGCGTTCGCGGCCGAGCTCGTCCGGATGAAAGTCGACGTCATCACCACAAACGGGGACCTCTCAACCCATGCCGCCCGGCAGGCGACGCCGACGATCCCTATCGTGGCCTCGGTCGGCTTCCCGGTGGAATCCGGCTTCGTCAAGAGCCTCGCGCGTCCCGGCGGCAACATCACCGGGGTCGCCGTGCTCGCAGACGAACTGTCGATGAAGCGGCTCGCGCTGCTGAAGGAACTCCTGCCCAGGCTGCGCCGTGTGGCCGTACTCTGGGATCCGGTGACCCACGAGCGCCAGCCGAAGGCAGTGGAGGCGGCCGCCCGCACGCTCGGGCTCCAGGCTCAGATTCTCCGCGCCCAGTCACCGGAGGAACTGGCGCCAGCATTCGAGGCAGCGGCCAAGTCGCGCGCCGAGGCGCTTCTGGTCCTGGTGTCGCCGATGTTCCTCGGCAACCGGCCCACCTTCGTGGGCCTCGCGGCCCGGCACCGGATCCCGACGATGTACGACAGACAATACTGGGTCGAGAGCGGCGGCCTGGTCAGCTACGGGCCGTCCACCGAGGAGACGCCGAGACTCGTCGCGGGCCAAATCGACAAAATCCTCAAGGGCGCGCAGCCGGCCAATCTGCCCGTCCAGCAGCCGACGCGATTCGAGCTGAGCATCAACCTCAAGACCGCCAGGGCGCTCGGCATGACGATCCCGCCGGCGCTGCTGCAGCGGGCGGATCACGTCATCGAATGATGGACACCGAGCATCTCCCAGGCGACCCGGCGTCGAACACCGCGCTCCAGCGGATCGGCGGGGCGCGGTGTTCGCCCCCGGCCGCTGAGCGCCGCGTTAATTCTTCCTGCGCTGTGTTCTCCGCGCCCTCTGTGGCCAAGCCGTAAGCTTTACCTGCGCGCGGACGCGCCGCCGTCGATCGTGATCACCGTGCCGGTTGTATAACCCGAGCGGTCGGAGCACAGGAACGCGATCGTGTTGGCGATTTCATCCACCGTGCCGAGCCGCCCGAACGGAAAGCCCTTCGTCAGTTCGCGCCAGCGACTCTCGTCGCCGAGCTCTTTCTTCGCGCGCGCTTTCCAGCGCACGACCTGGCGGTCGGTTTCGATCGCGCCGGGATTGATCGCGATCACGCGCACGCCGTGATCGACGCTCTCGGCGCCGAGCGCGCGCGACATCGCCATCAGGGCCGCGTTGCCCATGCTGCCCGCGATGTAATTCGCATTCGGGCGTTCGCCGGCGACGCCGACGACGTTGACGATCACGCCGCGCTTTTTCGCGCACATGTCTCGGTAGACCTCGCGCGTGAGGTTGATGAAGCCGAACACTTTCAGGTCCCACGCCTCGCGCCAGGTCTTGTCGTCGAGCCCGGTGACGGTGCCCTGCGGGATCGCGCCCGCGTTGTTGATGAGAATATCGACCGGCCCGCACGCCTTGGCGAGCTTGACGACGTTGTCGCCCCTGGACAGATCGAGCGCATGCACCGTGACGTTGACGCGATGGGCGGCCGTGATTGTCTTGCGCGCTGCTTCGAGGCTTTCGGCGCTGCGCGAGGCGAGATGCAGGTTGCAGCCTTCGGCGGCGAGTGCTTGTGCCACGCCGAAGCCGATGCCGCGCGAGCCGCCGGTGATGAGCGCGGTGCGTCCTTTGAGATTGAGTTCCATGTTGTTCCGGTCAGAGGGTGATGGGAAAAGGCAGGCGCCACTATAAGCAAAATCGTTCGCGCCGGCCAGCGTGTCACCGCTGCATCCGGCTGCGGAGGGAGCCGCTAATCCACCTTGACTCCGGAAGCTTTTACCACTTTTCCCCAGCGCCCGAATTCCGCCCGAATCTGTTTGGCGAATTCTTCGGGCGTGCTGGGCGCAGCGGTCTGGCCGATGACGCCCAGCCGTTCGATTACGTCGGGGGAGCGCAGCGCGCGCACCACGCCCGCATTGAGCTTCGCGATCGTCGCGCGCGGCGTCGCAGCCGGCGCTATGACGCCGTACCACTCGACGACGTCGCTGAACTGCGGATATCCCGCCTCCGCTGCGCTCGGCACGTCCGGCAGCGCTTCATTGCGCCTGGCGCCCAGCACGGCCAACGCGCGTAATTTGCCGGATTTGACGTTCGGCACCGTCGAGGTCGGATTGGCGAACATCATGGTGACATGGCCCGCGAGCAGGTCGATCACCGCCGGTCCGGCTCCCTTGTAAGGAACGTGCACGATGTCCGTGTGGGTCGTGAGCTTGAAGAGCTCGCCGAGGACCTGTTGCAGCGAAGCGGTGGACGCAAAAGTCAGCTTGCCGGGATTTTGTTTCGCCAGTTCCGCGAGTTCCTTCATCGTCTTTGCCGGCACCGAGGGGTGCACGACGAGTATCGACGGCGCCTCCATGCCGCGCGAGACGGCGGCAAAGTCGCGCAGCGTATCGAATCCGGGATTGCCGTAAATATGCGGATTGATGACGAGGGCTCCCTGGTGCGCGAGCGTGATCGTGTAGCCGTCCGGCGTTGCTTTCGCGCCCATTGCGGTGCCGATGTTGCCTTGAGCCCCGCTCCGGTTGTCGATGATCACCTGCTGCCCCCACAGCTCGGTGAGCTTCGCGCCCACCACGCGCGCGAAAGCGTCCGTGCCGCCCCCCGGCGGGAACGGCACGATGAATCGAACCGGCCGGGCGGGATAACCATCCGCCGCAATGCCCGGCATGGCGGCAAACGCGACTGCGAGGACGAGCGTTGTGAGCAAATGTTTCATGTCATTCCTTCTCAACAGGCGATGGATACAATCGTCGACTCATGCACCCGCATTCCGTGCCAGGCGCGTGGCGCACGGCCGGCGAGCGCGTTGATTACCGCGCGCGTGATTTCTGCGGTGCTGCTCGCGCCGACCGGCCTTTGACCTTTACACCCGCCCACGGCTCGATATAGGTGATGAGCGACGTCATGTCGCGCCTGGCGCCGCCCCGCGCGTAGGCGAACTCGAAGAGCTGGTGCGCGGCGCTGCCGACCAGCATCGGCAGGCCCAGCGCCCGGCATTCCCCGATCGCGAGCCCCACGTCCTTGCACGCGCCCGCAATCGGAAAACCGAAATCGAACGTGCGCGGCAGCACCGAGCGCGGGAATTTTTCCTGCGTCGCGCTGTTGCGGCCGGTGCCGGCATTGATCACCGTGAGCATGAGGTCGGGGTCGAGCCCGGCCTTGACGCCGGCGACGAACGCTTCCGAGGTGACGGCGAGCGACGTCAGCGACAGCAGGTTGTTGAGGAGCTTCAGCATCTGGCCCTGGCCCGGCGCTTTGCCGACCACGAATATTTTGCCGAGCGCGGCGAGCGCGCCGCGCACGCGGGACACCGCGCGCGGGCTGCCGGCCACCATCACCGCGAGCGTGCCTTTGACCGCGCCCGCCACGCCGCCGCTGACCGGCGCATCGACAGTATCGATGCGGCGCGTGGCGAGCGCGCTTGCGACTTCCTTTTCCACGATCGTGCCGGTGGTGGAAAGATCGACGAACGTCTTGATCGCGCGGCCGCGGATGACGCCGTTGCTACCGAGCGCGACCTCGCGCACGACCTGCGGGGTTGGCAGGCTTGCCAATACCGTCGCAGCCTGGTCCGCCACCTCGCGCGGGCTGCGTGCCGCGCGCGCGCCGAGCTTCATCAGCGCCTTGACCGCGGCGGGGTTGGTGTCGTGCACGAGCAGGCGATGGCCGCTCGCGATGAGCCGCCGCGCCATCGGCCCGCCCATCATGCCGACGCCGATGAAACCGATGA
>JBGPFE010000088.1:0-5964 GCA_041483135.1 Gammaproteobacteria bacterium
GTTTGGTGAGATACCGGAAAAATTCCGCCTGCAGGCCCTTCTCGATCCGGATGTATGTCAGTTCGTATTTATCCTCGATTCCTCGCGAAGCCTTGAAGGCCAATGCCTCGAAGCCCGGCGTAATCGTGGTTCCGAGCTCGAGGCTCAGTGCCTGGGCGCGCGCCATCACTTCCTGCGGATCATGAATGTCGCTGGGATTGATCTTGTTCACGACTTCGGCGGCCATATAGCCCAGCATGCGCTCGGCGCCGACATTGAATAATTGAATGATTCCTTTCTCGTCGGTGGCGATAATCGAGAAATTGGCACTGGTGAGAATTGCGTTCTGCAAGGCCCCGGTTTTAAGCAACGCTTCCTGGCGCCGCACTTCGGTCATGCCGTCCACCTTGCCGGCATCGTCGGCAAGGGTGAAACCGCGTTTTGTTTCAGTCATGGCTGATTTCCGTGAAAAGCGTACAACAATCCGGCAGGAGAACTGCGTTTATCAGGCCGGCAACAGAAGATTGCGACCTCGCACAGTTGGAATATACAGCACCTCTCCCCAGGCAAGTGTAGTTTGCCCTGGTAAAGCGTGACATCGGCCGCCTTGAGAATCGCCGCCGCTTCGGATTGAGGCGAAAACAGATGCGGTGGCTTGAACCGCCGGCCACCCGCACCTTGTTCGCAGTCGCCTGATTGGAAATTTTGTAAAATTTCAGCGGGTTACTTGCCGGCCTTGATCTGGATGTTGTTCTGCACGGAAGTAACGCCTTTCACCTTGTGGGCAATCGAAACGGCTTTGTCCGCTGCATTTTGGCTCTCGGCGGTACCGCTCAGAACCACCACGCCCTTCTTGTCCGTATCGACCTTAATGTTCAGCAGGCTCGCCATCCTCTCCTCGAACAGCTCGGCCTTGATCTTGGTGGTTATTACCGAGTCCTTGACAAATGCCTTGGGCGACGAACGGTCTTTATCGCTATCGGCGGAGCGATCGGCGGTATAGCCAGCAATCGGCAGCATCAGCGCGCTGGCCAAGAGGCAGCTTGTCACAAGTTTGGTGTTCATGGTTGGTCCTTACCTTCTATGTTGAGAATTGATGGTTCTGGTACAACGTCTATCCCGCGTCGTTATTGTCCCCCCCGCAACATGGGCACTCTGTACGTCAGCGTACATACAGCAAGACATTCTTGGTGTAGTTTAGCGGCGATTCCACCGGATATTGCTTCGTTCCTTATGAAAAACCTCTTTCTGCTCGCGATATTCGCCTCACCGTTGCTGCTCGATGGTTGCTACACGCCGCTCATCGAAGGCGCGCAGCAAGGTTACGATGTTATCAGGCGGGACTCGCTCCAGGCTGAGACGGCATCCGGCGATCCCGTCGCCGAGTACAAGCTCGGCGACACCTATTGCTGCCACGGCGGGGGCCCCATGGACAAGGTGTCGGTCTACGACAACCCTAAGGCAACCTACTGGTATTGCAAGTCGGCGCGGCAGGGCTACGGACCGGCGCAGTTGCGCCTTGCGCAAGTCTATTCAGGACATCCCATTCACGGCCTTCACGTCGCCTTACGAGCCAGTGCGCTGGTCGACACCGTCGAGACCGATCTTGGCGTTGCCCTGATGTGGGCGAGGGTCGCGGCCACCCACGGAGGCGGCGGCGACGCGGTCGAATTGCGCGATGAGATCATGGCGCAAGCCACGGACAAAGACCGCGCCAGGGCCGCCGCGCTCACGAGGGACTGGCGTGCCGCTCCGTGCCGATGGGCCGAGGTGTTTCCCTCAGCCAGGAATACAAAATAACAAAGGCGACCGGTTCTCGGGCCGAGCCTGGCGCAACAACGGGTCGATTGTTCGGCCGTATGTGCGCTACCGAACAGATTACCTCGGGAGGAACGGAAATAATAGTCGCGCAGATGAAGGCGCCTGATAATCGGTTCGGGCGCCAGAGATTGCCCCCACAAGGAGACGGATCATGGAACGAAATAGCCATCAATTCACATATGCGGCTGCACGCGCCCTTGCGGCGGCGGCGCTCGTTGCGACTATCGCTTTCGCTCCAGGCCCGGTAATCGCGGCTAAAGCTGTCGCGGCTAAAGCCTCCAGCGAGGACCGCGTCGAAGCACGCATCAAGGATATGCATGCCAGGCTCAAGATCACAAAGGCACAGGAAGACCAGTGGGCCAAGGTCGCCCAGGTGATGCGCGACAACGCGAAAACGATGGACGCACTCACGCAGACAAGGTTTGAAAAGGCCAAGACCATGACCGCTGTCGACGATCTCAAATCCTATGGCGAGATCACCGATGCCCATGCGGACGGGATCAAGAAATTCACCCCGGTCTTCGCGACTCTCTATGGCAGCATGTCGGACGCGCAGAAGAAGGATGCTGATGCCATGTTCCGCCATGCCGGCCAGAAGGCGTCAAAGTCCGAAACTAAATGACCGCAAGTAGAACGCCAAAAACAGAAAACCCTGCCTCGCGGCAGGGATCCCTCTCACATTCCAAGAACGGAAGGCCACAATGAAAACCTCGATAACGCAGGCCAGGAATTCCAGGCCGACGATCGGCAGGATCGTGACGACGCTCGCCGTTGCTGCTTCGGTGATGGGCGGTATGGCCATGACGCCGGCGCTCGGCGACCATCACCAGGGGCACCAGGACAAAGGCTGGCACAAGGGCGAGTGGAAAGGCGACCGGCCTGCGTACGTGTACGAGTACCGGCCTGTGTATCGGGAGCCCTATTATTACTCGCAACCGGTCTATGCGCCGCCGCCGGTCTACTATGCCCCGCAGCCGTCGCCGGGCATCACCTTCTTCTTCCCCATAGAAATACGCTAGGGATATCTTCGGCGCCGACCCGCCTGGCGCCCGAGATCATGAGCGCTACCGGATGCTGGAAACAATTGCGCGGCCATCGCGGCGCGCAATTGCGGGCGACGCACCGGCACAATTTGAATGACCGGTTTGCTTGTCCGTGATTCATTGAAGGGTTGCAAAATGGCTTCTCGTTTTCTGCTGGCCTTTCTTGTCGCCGCATTCCTGAGCGGATGCGCATCGCTGCCGCCCGGTTCCGATTTTCCCAAGACCGCCTCCTCGGCACTCGCTCACCCTGAAGAGACCCGCTTCGGCCGGCAGTTTGCAGTCGCCGCGCGTGAACACGCAGGCAATTCCGGGTTTCGCATGCTGGCGGTAGGCGTCGACGGGTTCCTGACCCGGGTGCAAATGGTCAATACGGCCGAGCGCACCCTCGATCTTCAATACTTCATTTTTCGCGCGGACGAGACCGGTCAGTTGCTGACCGACGCCGTGCTGCGGGCGGCCGACCGCGGCGTGCGCGTGCGCGTGCTGATCGACGATGGAGAAACGATTGCAGGCGATGAACAGCTCGTGGCACTCGACGCACACCCGCAGATTGAAGTTCGAATATTCAACCCGTTCGCGTATCGCGGTCATTCCGTGCTTTTTCGTGCCCTCGAATTCATGTTCAGTAATTCGCGGCTCGACTACCGGATGCACAACAAGCTGATGGTCGTGGACAACGCAATCGCGCTTATTGGCGGACGCAATGTCGGCGATGAGTATTTTCAGGTCGATCCGGAATCCCAGGTCGCCGATGACGATGTCTTTGCTGCGGGTCCGATCGCCAAAGAACTCTCGGTCACTTTCGACGATTTCTGGAACTGCGCCTTCGCGATCCCGGTGCGTGCACTTGCAAAGGGGAAAACTTCGGATGCAGCCTTGGCCGAGTATCGCAAGGTCCTGAGCGAACATCGCCAGCAGGTGAAGGCGGACGGGACGGATTATGCGAGTCGCGTTGTGACCGGTGAGCCGCTGGCCGGAATGATCTCCGGCAGGTTGCCGCTCGTCTGGGCGCATGCGCAACTGGTCTACGACAGCCCGGAAAAGAAGCGCGTGGAAAAAGACCAGATGGTGGGCCGGCTGATGCACCGGCCCGTGGCCAAGGCCGTAGCGGCGGTGCAGTCCGAGTTGCTGATGGTCACACCGTACTTCATACCGGGCGACGAAGGGATGCAGTTGTTCGGCGACCTGCGCAAACGCAACGTGCGCGTTCGCGTGCTGACCAACTCGCTCGAATCGTCCACCGTATTGTTAGCTCAGTCCGGTTACATGCGCTATCGCCTGCCCCTGCTCGAAGATGGCGTCGAAATTCACGAAGTGCGCTCGCTGCTGGGTAATGCCAGAGGCAGCGGCCAGACGACAAAGATGACGCGTTACGGAACCTATTCATTGCACGCGAAACTATTCGTGTTCGACCGCCAGCGGCTGTTCATAGGCTCGATGAACTTCGATCAGCGTTCGATGCATCTCAACACCGAGATCGGCCTGATCATCGACAGCCCCGAGCTCGCACGGCAAACCGCGGCGCGCTTTGAAGCGATGGCGAGTCCGCCCAACAGCTACGGATTGGCGTTGCTCCCGCGCGACGGGGGAAGATCGCCGCGTTTGGTCTGGCGTACCGAGGAAGACGGTAAAGCCGTTGAATACGACACGGAACCCGAGCGCAGCGACGGGCAAAGACGAAAAGTAAAACTCCTGTCGCTCCTGCCGCTCGATGCCGAGCTTTGACAATTCGATCGTTGCATGCGCTGGCGTTGTGGCTGGGACTGGTTATTGCGCCGGGTGCACGCGCGGAACCGCCGGCAATCGTGCAGCAGGAGATCAACCACCTGATCCGGTCCATCGGGGATTCCGGCTGTGAATTCAAACGCAACGGCTCCTGGAACGACGCGAAAGCCGCCGAAGCTCACGTGCGCGGCAAGTACGATTTTCTGGCAAAGATAGGCCTGATAGAGTCGACCAAAGACTTCATCGACAAGGCGGCCACGAAAAGCTACCTCTCTGGTGAACCGTATGAAATCAAATGTGGCGGCGATTTACCGATGCCGAGCAGCCTCTGGCTGAGCAACGAGCTCGCGCATTACCGGGCGTCTCTCAAGGGCACGCGATTCTGATCCCTGGTGCTATGAACGCTGCGACGCAACTTGCTCGGCTTTTTCCGCAAACTCCAGCGCCACGTCCAGCGTGTCCATGAACTCGTTGACCTTGATGGGCTTGGTGAGATAGCTGATAAATCCCGCCTCCAGGCCACGCTCGATGTCGCGGGGTATCGCATTGGCACTGAGGGCAACGACGGGGATGTGCGCCGTCGCCGTGTCGGCGCGCAGGATTTGCATGGCCTCGGTGCCGCTCATGCCGGGCAGATTAATGTCCATCAGTATCACGTCCGGCCGCGCGGCGCGGGCAAGCTCGATGCCGAGAGTTCCGTTCCTCGCGCTCAGCAGGCGCATATCGGGACGGCGGCGCGCGATGATCTGCTCGACCAGCTGCAGATTGGCCGGGTTGTCCTCGACATAGAGCAGGGTGCGCGGCGCGGCGCCGTTCCGGGCTTGCGGCGGGGCAGGAGCTGTGTGTTCAGCTTCGTTAACGGCGAGTTGCGGCGCAGCGGCCACGACCAATTCGATCCAGAACACGCTGCCCTCGCCGACGGTGCTTGCCACGCCGATTGCACCGCCCATCAGTTCGACCAGCCGCTTGGTCACGACCAGGCCGATGCCAGTGCCTTCCTCGGCGCTGGCCTCCTGTCCGAGACGATTGAACGGCTGGAACAGCTGCGTGAGCTTTTCCGGCGGCAATCCTGCGCCGGTGTCCCTGATGCTGACGCGAATGTTGTCCGGGAGGCTCGCGGCGTACTCCACGACCACGGATCCCCCCGTCTGGTTGTATTTGATCGCATTGGACAGAAGGTTGATGAGCACCTGTTTCACCCGGGTCCGGTCGGCACTGACAAAGCAAGGATGGTCGAAGGGGGGAAAGCTCATACGGATGTTACGCTTTTTCGCCTGCGGCTCGATCATGGACTGGCATTCGAGCATGATGTTGTCCAGCGACACCGGTTCCAGCGAAATCGAAAGCTTCCCGGATTCGATCAGCGCGAGATCGAGGATTTCGTTGATCAGCTCCA